>JAPTTX010000023.1:0-7772 GCA_028068195.1 Gammaproteobacteria bacterium | reverse complement strand
AACGCTTCACGCCGGCACTTGCGCGCCGTCGCGCATGACTCGGGGCCAGACTGGTTCGCTACACCCTATCCGCATGAGGCTTGCGCTCACCGCTTCTATGCCGGTTAGCCTGGCGCACAATGGAATGATCTCTCCCTCCTTGAAACGGCATCAATGTGCCAAAAAGGAAGTGCTCCTCGGCATCAGCAAACGGGGGGGGGATGCGTATCTCCGAACGCTCCTTATTCATGGTGCGCGAGCCGTTATACGGGTTACGCAAAAACGGATCGCGGCTGGCCAGGTCGATCCGAAGGACTGGCTCGTGCGCCTCCTTGCCCGGCGCAACGCCAACATGGCGGCCGTGGCACTCGCGAACAAGAACGCCAGAATCGCCTGGGCACTGCTCGCACATCCCGAGCGGCGGTACGAGGCGAATTATTGTTCCCGGGTGGTCAAGGCCGCGGCGTAACGGGAAGATCACGTCAACTTTGGCAGACGGCGGACGAAGGAGGCCCACTTTAACGATTGCTCAGGTAATTTTGACATGACGGCAAACAGGTAAGACCGTGACCGGGGAACTCTGCGCGAGCCTTCGTGCATTGAGCACGCTTCCGTGATAAGAGCCCGGTCAGCGGAATCCATCAGGGACAGAAGGCAATACAGGCCTTCACACAAAGTCCGGATATATGGCAGCAATCGTTACCTTCATGCCTTCACCGAGAAATTGCTTGGCAAACCGGGGGCGACCATATAGGGCTCGCAGCGAAAGTGGCGTGAGAAGTGGGGGAAGGTCATGGGAGGCATCACCCCGAAGCAGATGCTGGCCCTTGTGACCTGACGCCACTTCTCGCGGCAACTAAAAATGGTGGTGATTACCACCTTCAGTTGCTTTCCACCTTATTGATAAATAGAGCGTTTTTATCGTCAGGTCACTGTCCTGTCACGCTGCCAAAGTACGATCCCCGCCCATCAAACAACTTTTATAAAGAAGGTCTACTAATGATCGGGCGGCATGTTCATCCTTTGCTAAGCGCAGCCATTTCTTTACGGGCGCTCGTATTTGCAGGCAATGCCAACAGCGCTCCTAACAACGATCTCCTCAACACCTTCTTTCAAAATCACGTAATTACCCAAGCCAAATATCACCAATTATTGCGCAAAGAAAGATGGTGTGGCTAACGCGCCAGCCCGCAATACGCCGGGCGAAGTCGTTATGACCGATGGTCTCGGTAAATGCTTCGTTCCATTCATCTAAACGATAGGTCGTGTTCACGAGGAAATTTCAATGCGTTCGAAAGGGTTCCATTTGCATCCGCTTGCGCTTGCGCTTGCTTCGGCAAGTTTGGTTATAAGTCTTCCGAATATCGTTAGCGCACAGACGCTAAAGAACGGTAAGCAACAAAAAGCATCGGTTGTCGACAACGGCACCACGAAAGTGTTCAACGTGGGCGTGGTCACGAAGAATTTGAATCCTCTGGATACTCTGGGCGGCATTCCGACCAAGAAGCATATTTTCGAATCGACTCAGTCGGTCAAAGTGATCGGTAAAAAGGAATTGGACACAGTGGGTCCGGCGATGGGTGTAGCTCAGGCGCTAGAGCAGGCACCGGGAGTGAATGTTCTCAACAACGGCCCCAGCGGCGCGCCGCGCGCCAGCATCAGCGTTAACGGCATGAAGACGGGCTGGGGCAATATCGCCGGTAATGCCAACGATGGCATGGTAATGGTGACCTTCGACGGCGTGCCAATGATCGATCCGGCCTACGGCGTGTGGCAGGGCTCGGAAGTGCCGCAGATTTCGCTGTTTCAAGGAGCGTCGGTAACCTACGGCCCGGGTTATCCGGTGAATCGTTGGTACGACAACATCGGCGGATCGGTGAATTTCGTGCCGATTCAGCCGCGTGCCAAGGCGGGCCTCAAGATCGGCATGTTTGCTGG
Source organism: Gammaproteobacteria bacterium (assembly GCA_028068195.1). Taxonomy (GTDB): domain Bacteria; phylum Pseudomonadota; class Gammaproteobacteria; order Acidiferrobacterales; family UBA6901; genus JAJYCY01. The sequence continues at coordinate 5,855 of JAPTTX010000023.1, read as the reverse complement.
CAGTTTCGCTACCAAGGGCATCAATTTCAGCGCCCAGTCCGGCGACATCGATGGCTGGTCGACGGTGGCGGCCGGCGGCGTCAGCAGCAGTGGCAATTACGTCAAAGGTTACGGTTTCGACAACCCGGCGAACAATTACGCATATTACCTCAAGACACGAAAGGATTTTTCAGGCGGTCATTTCAGCGTGGGTGCCTATACCTCGCACTCGGTTGCATACCGGCCCGTGCCGATACCAGTCAGCCCGAATGCCAATGTCACGATTTACGGTGTCGATTCCAACGGAAACACGATTCCGGGCCCGGTTTACAGCCAGCCGACTACGGGGTTCTACACGTCCTTGCCCGAATCCACGTACTGGAAACGCGCTTTCGTCAATACGACGTTGCTTTATTCAAGATTCGAGGATGCGCTAACCTCGCACATAGGCTTTCATAACCTGCTGTTTTACCGATTCGGAAACCGCACTCACCTACACTACAACAACCTTGGGCAATCGCCCGGTGTGCTTAACCAATATTACAATGCAGTCAGCCATACCTACGGCGACAAGATGTATCTGAGTTTATCTCTGCCCTATAGAAACTTGGTTTCGATGGGTGGCTACGTGGTGAATAATGACTATTATTCGTTGCTGGATTTTTACAATCCTGCCCAGACTGTAACGCTCCCCAGTGGACAGACCCAGAATTACAGCCTGTGGCTACCTTATGCATTCCACAGTTCGTACCTCTATGAAACCGATCTTGCCGCCTTCGTGCAGGATAATTTTCAGGCGACCGATGATTTCCGTATCACGCCCGGCCTCCGTGTCGTGACTTTCAATACTAATTTCGTTAATAACGCAGCGGCCGCATTCCCGCTCAACGTGCAATATGGGATCGGCAGCAACGGCGATAGGGTGCCCAATTCGGGAACCAGTTTCTCCGACCTGGAGCCCTCCATCGGCGCCAACTGGAAGGTCACCAAGAAGATCGCGTTGTATGCCAACTACTCGACCGCCTACCGTTCGCCGGCGGGTGCCACCGGCACCTATGCGCATTTCATCACATCGTCGCTCAAGACACAGAAGTCGAACCAATACCAGATCGGCCTCAAGGCCTATCTGCCGCATGACGGCTATCTGCGCAATGCGTTGCTGAGCGTGAACTACTACCACCTCAACGACAATAACGAGATCATTCCGATTCCGGTCGTGAGCCACAACTACAAACTGTTCGCCGCGGGTGCGTCGACTTTCAGCGGCGTCAATCTTTCGTTCGTCGACAACCCGGTCTACAGCCTGCACCTGTTCGGCAATCTCAGCATCGAGCGTGCGATCTATTCGAATTACGTCAGCCCAGGAAACTTCACGTACAATGGCGACCCGATCTCCAACGTGCCCGATCATACGATTAACACGGGTGTGTTCGACGAGTTCTATCGAGGCGGCGTCGTGTACAAGCCAAGCTTGTGGTGGAACTACACGGGTGCACAATACATTTACAACAACAACACTGGCGCACCGTCCACACAGCAACTGCCTGCCTTCGGTTTGTGGAACGCCGGTTTCAAGATCGCCCTCGGTCGCCAGGTCGCCTTTGCCGGCATGAAGGATCTGACGCTGCGCTTCGACGTCACTAACCTATTTAACAAAAAGTACAACGCCTACGAGTACATCTCGAGTGGCGGTTACTATGGCGTTGCTGGCCAGCTGCTCGGCGAACCGGGCGCTCCCCGGGCCTTCTATGCCAGCGTGGAAGCGAGTATCTGAGGCGATGCGGTGAGGGGCGGCGACAACTGCCCCTACCGCCCCCTACTTCCAAAAAGCGATTTGGTTGTGGAAGAGAATGCTCGTGAGTGGTGGGAACCTGAAGGCGGCTCTGTTTTTACGGTGAACCGCCCCGTTTTTTGCGGAAGCCTTTTCGTTTAAATCAGTCCGCTTGTGCGGCCGGACTGGCGAGGTGCAGGTAGCAGTGCGCCTAAGCTGTAGTTGAGTTGAAAGACGGCCCTTTCCTGAATAAAACTGGGAAAGGAAAGGTGTCATAAACCATTAAATTTCAGGTCAAATATAGATGGAATACATCGTACACATCATCAAGCTCTCTGACGGGTTACCGATCATCATGGCATTACTGTTGCTGGTGGCGGTGGCGGTGATATTCGACCGGTTGTGGTTTTACTACCGGGTGTTTGGCGCGGGCAGCCGGGTGGAGACCTCAATCAAGGGGCTCAAGTACCGCGACGTGCGGGGTCTGAAAGCGCTGGGCGAGAGGTATTCGCACACCCTGCAGGGGCGTTTGATCTTGCTGGCGGTGGCGTCCAAGGCGGAGACGCCGGACGCGTTGTCGCAGCACCTGGACGAGGAAGTGCTGTGGTCGATGCCGCGGCTGGACCAGTATCTGTGGCTTCTGGACACAGCGGCGACCCTGGGTCCGCTGCTCGGACTGTTCGGCACCATCATCGGCATGACCCACACCTTCAACGTGCTGGGCACCTCCGGGGCGGCGGTCCAGGCCACCGGGGGCATTGCCGATGCGCTGGTGTCGACCGGGATGGGTCTTTTCATTGCGATAATCTCGGTGCTGTTTCTGAACCTGCTGAACAAGCGCCTGCGTCTGACAATGCACCAGCTCGACCTGATCCGCTTGCTGCTGATCAACCGGCTGCACGGCGAGGGCGTCAAGGTGCACGGGGAGACCGGCGTGGAGCACCTCGAGGCGCGCAGCGTGTTGGGCGCGCCCTTAGGCATGGGCGACACGCACAAGGCCGAGGGCGTGTAAGATGAATCGATCCCGCTACTTCGAGCATCAGGAACCACGGCTGAACATCATCCCGATGATCGACATCATGATGTTCCTACTGGTGTTCTTCGTGCTGATGGTGCTGCACATGATCCCCGACACTGGGGTGAAGCTGAACCTGCCGAGCGCGAGCACGGCGACCAAGCTGCCGCACAGGAGCGTGATCATCGGGGTGACCGATAAGGGCGCGGTGCGCTACCAGGACCACACGGTGACGCTGGACGCGCTCAAGCAGGCGCTGTCGGCACTCAAGGACAAGGCCACAGTGAGCGTGATCATTGCCAGCGACGGCAAGGCCACGGTGCAGGAACTGACCGGGGTGATGAACGCGGTCCGGGAACTTGGCATCAGCAAGATCGGGCTCGCCACGCAGGGGGGTACGCCCAGGGCCCAGCTGCCAGCATCGCCCGCGCCATGAGCGCGCTGGCGCCGCCGCTCGGGGCGTGGTCTCCGCCACGGCTGGGTCTGCCGCGGGCGTTCGTGCTGGCGTTCGTGCTCGAAGTGCTGATCGCGGTACTGTTGCTGGGGCCGTGGAACCACGCCCCGGCCCCGCCGGCGATGCCGCAGCAGGTGACCACGGTGCAGTTCGTCACGCTGCCCCCGCTCCCGCCGCAGCAGCCGGCGGTGCAGCCCAAGATCGTGCCTCCGCCGCCGATCCCCAAGTCGCAGATCGTGATCCCGAAGACGCCCAATCCAGTGGTGCACCGCAAGCCCAAGCCCGCGCCGCACCCGCACGTGGTGCCGCGCCCGGCGCCGCAGGTGGTCAAGTCGCCGGTGCCGGCCCCGCGGGTGGCCCCCGTGTCCGGACCCAGCCCGTCGGCGATCACCGCCTACAACCAGGCGCTGCACGTGCTGATCCAGAACAACGTGGTGGTCGGCGAGCTGGTGCGCCAGCTTGGCCTGTCCGGCAGCGTGCGGGTGAGCTTCGTGCTCGGCCCGAAGGGCGGCGCCGCGCAGGACGCGCGCGTGGTCTCGGGCGGAACCAACCCCCTGATCCGCCGCAACGCCCTCAAGACCGTCGGGCAGCTCAGCTACCCCCCGTTCCCCAAGTCCTTCGGCTCCGCACCCCGCACCTTCGAGGTCATCGTCCAGATCAACGCCAGCAACTAGCGGTAAGGAGACCACCATGACCCTGCGACGCCAGAACCCGCGTTGCCAGACGGCCCGACACCGGCCGTCTGGCGCCTCCCGTTGGCCCCGCCCCTTGCCGCCGGCCTGGGCCTGCTCGGCACGCTGGCTTCCATCGGCGGCGCGCAGGCCGACGCCGCTGTGCACGCAGGGACTTCGAAGGTCCTCACCGGGCGCCTGTCCGACCTACCGGTGATCACCCACGAGATCGCCAGCGGCCGGCGCATCAGCCCGATCGGCACCCTGGCCGACCACTCCCAACTTTGCCACCGCCGTGACCCTGTCCAGGAAGCGCGCCTACGTGCTCTCAAGCGGCGCCACCCACGCACAGAGCGTCACCGCCTATCGCGCCGCCGACCTGCAGCGCCTCGGGGTGGTGCAGGGCTACCGCAAGACCGTGCCGCCGAGGTCGCGGGCGCCGGCGTGTTGCGAATCGCCCGCCAGGACTTCTTCCACGGCCTGGCCACCGGCCCCGACGGGCGCATCTACGCCGCCGGCAGAGCGATGGTGTGCTTGCAGCTGAGCGCACGTGGCGGAACGCCCGCGAGGTTGGGCAGGTCAATACATGATGTCTAACCCGCATCCAGGTGCGCTTGGCTCAGACAGAAAAAAGATCTCGCCGAAGCGCAGATGGCGATAGAAAAACGGTATGCCGGTGCGGACAGATGGCATGAATATCACCAGAAAACAGTACATCGCCTGCGACAACTCGTTGAGATTCTGGAAATCCCCCAGGTTCCTGATGGAGCGCAGATCAAGTTGCGTGAAGGCAACGACTTCAGCCACCTGCGCCGGGTGATCAGAGCAAAGGCAGCAAAAGCGGTGGACCAGAAGATGTCCAATTCCGCGATGCTTTCCGACATGTCGCGATTGCTGGGAGATAACGATGGCTAAACATCTGAAGCAGGTCGACATCGACGCCATCGTCGACATTATTCGTGGCTGGCCCGCTGACAAGATCTCATGGGATGCGATTGGCGAATCCTTTGCGCAAGTCATCGGAAAAACACCAACCCGCCACGCGCTCTATGCTCATACGGCATTCAAGGACGCCTATGCCGCCAAGAAACGTGGTCTGAAGGCACATAGGCCGCGGACAGCAATGCCAAGCAGCCTTGCAGTGGCGGCCCAGCACATCGCACGGCTTCAAACTGAGAACGATGAGTTGAAGGTGAAAAATGACGCATTGCTGGAGCAGTTCGTTAAGCGGCAATACAACGCTTACAAACGCGGTCTCAAGGAACACCAGCTAAACGCTGAAATTCCGCGGATTGACCGGGAACGCACCGAGGAAGCCAAGGGAACTCCAGGAAAATGACGGGCGCGTAGTGACCGGACGCAAGATCCAAGTGCTACTCAGGATGGGGGAACCTCTCCGGATCGCCCCGTACGGATCGCTCTGAAGCAGGGCGCAAGAGCGTGCCGAACGTGCCGATGCGCGCAGGGTCGGGGGTTCGATAACGTAAGATAGAACGAACTCAACGGTCCGGCGGTGAGCGCAGCAACCGCTGCACCGCCGCCTCGTATAGCAGATCAAAGCACGCCCGGTCGGCGACCGGCGTTAAATTTCCCAAAAAGTGGCAAAGATTCGCGGCACCGAGCCACGCAGGAGAGCAGCGCAGCAGTTCTGCGCATCAACCGGCCGCTGCCGTTCGCGATTTTGCACATCACCGCCAGGGTGAATAGCCCAACGCCATTAGGGTGTTGCGCATCCATTGCAGGCGGCAGACATCCGTCATCGCATAGAGGTGGCCCGCGCAATGCCGCCGTACCCTCTGGGGCGCCAAAGCAAGGAACCGGTCGTCCAAGAACTCGTAGTTGCGCCGTCAGCGCGAAGAACTCGCGCGAGAGGTGGAGCAGCGAGTGAGCGCGCACCCTCTTGCCCCGGTCCTGATGAGCATGCCGGGAGTCGGCATCAGGACCACAGCGAGACTCCTTACCGAG
>JAPTTX010000079.1:0-113933 GCA_028068195.1 Gammaproteobacteria bacterium | reverse complement strand
TCCATCGCGCTGAGCGCTGTGTTCACGATCTCGCGAATGGGTCGCAGCGGATGATTTGCCGGTACAAAGTCGGACAGCGTCAGGGTGGTGAAGAGACTTTCCTGCATCACATCGGCGCCGCGCATCGCTGCTCCTTGTCATTATTGAAAAACGAATGCTCCTCTTAGGACCCATGAATACGGGACGCGTTCCCTGACAACGTGGCGATTTTCAACAAACTGTTAAAGGCCTGCTCGTGGGGCGGGCGCGGGAATCACCGGTGCGTTTTCAGGACCTTCAGCGCTTGGATCGCTTGGCCAAACCCCTGTTTGGCGGATAGCTGCCAGAGGCGGAGCGCCTGAGTACGGCTGGCCTTGACCCCTTCACCCATGATGTACATGAGTCCGAGGTTGAACTCGGCAGGCGCATAACCATGTTCTGCAGCCATGCCCCACCACCGCACGGCCTCTGCGGGATTCGGCCCGACACCCCTTCCTCGGGCATACAGCAGTCCGAGGTTGAATTGTGCCTGGATATGCCCCTGTAAGGCCGCCAAACGCCACCATCGCGCTGCTTCGCGCAGGTTGTACGGCACGCCGATTCCTCTGGCGTAGAATACACCGAGGTTGTACTGGGCCGTGACGTGCCCCTGCTCTGCGGCGCGCCGATACCATTTGGCGGCAATGGTCGGGTTCTGGTCTATGCCCGCCTTGGCATCGCCTGTGGCATAAAGCTCCCCCAGGGCAAACTGCGCATCCGGGTTCCCGTCTTCCGCCAGCAACCGCCACAACTGAGCAGCACGGTCATGATGGCCCTGGCTGAACTGCACGAGACCCTGCTTGTACAGACGCTCTCCCGAACTGGAAACCTGTCTGTATAGCGGCATTTGGACAGTGATGCCTCCAATTGGTACATCCGAAGCACCAGCAGGATATGGACCGAGCGCAAGCGCGGCGATTCCCGCGACGAATAGCCCTACGCGAACCATTGCCATGCGTGATCCATAATGATAGTGAATATTCACATACTTGATTAAGTGCGGAAATCTCATTGAAGACCTCCACCGGCCGGATGCCATCGAACCTGTACAACCTTAAAATCAAGCAAAGGCCATGCCAATATGCTTTGCGCCCTGATCCCGCCTGGCATGCGATTCCTTGAACGGGCGCCATGAGAATCTACTTTCGACCCGCCGGAACGATCACCTTCCCCACACGGTTCCAGAACTGGCGATCTGCATAAAGGCGCAACAAACAAACCACATGGGCCGTGGACCCGTCCGGATTGCCACAAATGGTTCGTATTCCGGAGCCGGCGATCCCGTCCGCCACGATGTACCTCCGGGTACAATGCTTTGCCTGAAACGGCGCAGAGAGCTGGTCAAGCAGCCTGGCAGCGATTCAGCCGGACGGCAGTGTCCCGCCTCCCGTGACGGGACCGGAGATTCGAGACTCGGGGGCTGCAGTACGCTTCGAGAGGTCCGACCTGCGGGTGCCAGCGGCTGGCATCGCATTTACTTGCCCCGGCCTGGATGGTACAAGACGTCCTGCCCATCATGCAGATGCCTATGACGCACGAGGATCCATGGCCAGGAACCGCCGGCGGCCCCGCCGCTGGTAACCGGCCGGAACCGATCGACACCGATGCCTGAGCGTCCCCGTGCCTGGCGGGCCATCTGGCTCGCCACCCGCAGCCGTCGCACGGCAGCGGTCAGTCTGCTGTCCTTCGCTTCGGGCCTACCGCTCGGTCTGGTCTGGATCGCCATTCCAACCTGGCTTGCCCGCAAAGGCGTCGACATCCGGGTCATCGGTCTATTCACCCTTGCGCAGGCACCGTGGAGCTTCAAGTTCCTGTGGTCGCCCTTAATCGACCGCTATGCGGTGCCGATCCCCAGACTCAGCCGCAAGCTGGGCTGGACGCTTCTGTGGCAGATCGTGCTTCTTCTGACGACCCTGCTCCTGGGAGGCGTCGCGGCAAGCGGTGATGCGATCTGGGTTGCAGGCGCCCTGACGCTGGCCATCGCGTTTGCTTCGGCAAGCCAGGACATCGCCATAGACGCTTACGCCGTCGAGATCTTGCGCCCGCAAGAGCAGGGGATTGCGGTGGGCGCACGCATAGCAGTCTATCGCGCCGCCATGTTCGTTGCAGGCGGTCTGACCATTACCCTCGCCGGGTTGTGGTCGTGGCCTGTAATGTTTGCCGTAATTGCCGCCCTCTATCTGCCGATGATGGCCATAACATGGTTCTCACCGACCGACGGTACCGATAGGATCCATGCGCCGCAGTCGCTGCGGGCTGCGGTATGGGAGCCCCTGGTCGGATTTCTAGCCAAGCAGCGCGCCCTCGAACTGCTCGCCTTCTTGGTCCTCTACACACTGGCCGAGAATCTCGCCGGCGCACTGGTGAGGCCGTTTCTCGTACAGGTCGGTTTCAACGACTTCGACGTCGGCGTAGCGACCGCAACGATTGGTCTGGTCGCGACTCTCACCGGAACCTTTCTTGGGGGAGCGCTGACCACGGCAATAGGCCTGGGTAACGCGCTGTGGGCATTCGGCGTGCTGCAGCTACTGTCAAACTTGGGCTATGTGCTGGTGGCCATGACCGGAGTCAACCGCTGGGTCATGTACGGCTCGATAGGCTTCGAAAGCCTCGCCATCGGGATGGCTACCGGCGCATTCAGCGTGCTGTTGCTTCGTATGACACAGAAGGAATTCTCCGCAACACAATATGCGCTGTTCTCGAGCATCTTCGCACTGCCGCGAATTTTTGCCGGGCCCGTGACCGGAGTAATGGTTGCGGCACTGGGGTGGCGGGATTTTTTCCTGTCCACCATGGTGATCGGAATACCGGGTCTGGTGATGCTGCAGCGCTTCTCGCCCCTCGGTACACGAGAACCACACATCGACGCGCTCGCAACCGAACCGGCACCACCACTGACTACCAGGGCCCTGATCACGCGCGGTCTTGGGGCCGGTCTTGCGGCCTTTGCCGTGGCAATCCTGTCGTTTGCCGCACTAGGGGCCCTGGGAACAATGCGTCGTACTCCGGCTAATGGATTCAGGCTCTCCGCGTCACTGACCGCCCTGCTCCATCCCCGCCAAATAGGAAACTGGATCGAACTCTTTGCGACTGTGGTCTTTGCGGTAATTTCCGGGCTGGTCGTGGCAGCCATCTCGGTCGCTCGCACGCACGCCGCCGGAGGTGGCGACTCAACGGCAGGACAAACTCCGGACTAACCTCTGCGGGCGTCAGCCTGTAGACCCGTTTTGCGCCCGCTCCATGAGGGCATCCAGCGCCCCATCCATATGCAACTCCGTCAATTCCGCGAATCCTCCGACACATCTGCCATCGATTATGATCTGCGGTACTGTGCGGGCCCCGTTGGTTGCCGTCGAATATTCACGCAGGGCAGCAGCGCTGAGGTCGATGCGCACCTCAGTAAAGGGAATTCCCCACTTTTCCAAAAGGGCCTTGGCTTTCTGGCAGATGGGACAAACGCCGGTACTGTACACTTTCACTCTGGTCATCGGCACACCTTCAACGTGGTTCTCGAGCTGCGTGTTGCGACACGCCCCCACAGACTATGCGAGTTGCTAGGGGTCCTGCCCCCAGCTTGTCATAGCTCGTACGCATAGTCGATGATCAGCGGGGCGTGATCAGAAAAACGGGTCTCCTTGTATATGCGTTCCTTCTTCGCCTTGGCCGAAATGCCTGGCGTCGCGACCTGATAGTCGATCCGCCAGCCGACGTTCTTGGCCCAGGCCTGGCCGCGGTTGGACCACCAGGTATACTGGTCCGGTCTCGGGTTGAGCTTGCGAAACACATCGACCCAGGCAAGTTCGTCGAACACCTCGGTAAGCCAGGCGCGTTCCTCGGGCAGGAATCCCGAGTTCTTCTGGTTGCTGCGCCAGTTCTTCAGGTCTATCTCCTTGTGCGCTATGTTCCAGTCGCCGCACAGAACATACTCGCGGCCGTCGCGCCGCAGCTTTTTCAGGTGCGGCAGGAACAGACCCATAAAGCGGTACTTTGACTCCTGGCGGTGGGGTCCGGCCGAACCCGAAGGCAAATACAGCGACACGATGCTGAGCGTCCCGAAATCCGCCTGAAGATAGCGCCCCTCCCCGTCGTGTTCGCCGGAACCGAATCCGTAGTGCACACGATCCGGGGGCTTCCTGCAGTAAAGTCCGACCCCGGAGTAGCCTTTCTTGTGTGCAAAACTGAAGAAGCCCTGAAAACCGCAAGGCGCACGAAGCTGCTGGGTCAGCTGGTCGTCCTGGATCTTGATTTCCTGAATGCAGACGGCATCCGCCCTCTGGCGTGCAAGCCAGCTAAAAAGCCCCTTGGACACCGCGGAGCGGATACCGTTGACGTTGAGGGTGATGACTCTCATCTGTTTCTGCCTGACGCCGTTGCGGATCCGCTGGCGGAGTCGCCAGCCTGCCCAGGCTACGCCGCATGGGTTATCTGTTCCCGCCCAAAAAGCGGGATACCATCACCGCGCAGCGCCGGCCGATTGCCGGACATCTCGGGCAGCACAGGCGTAATGGCGCACCGGCAACGCGCGCCCGCTATAATCAGGCGCCAGCATACCACCAGCGCCCAAGGAACCTAACGATGATTCGCAGCTACCAGAAGGAATTCCTCGACTTTGCCGTCAGCTCTGGCGCGCTGCGCTTTGGCGAATTCAAGCTTAAGTCAGGGCGCAGCAGTCCCTATTTTTTCAATACCGGCACTTTCAATACTGGCGGCCGGCTGGCACAGCTCGGTCGCTTCTATGCGCATGCAATTCTCGATTCCGGGCTGCAGTTCGACATGATTTTTGGTCCTGCCTACAAAGGTATTCCGCTGGCGGCTGCGGTTACCATTGCGCTTGCCGATCACCATGGACGCGATGTTCCCTATGCCTTCAACCGCAAGGAGGCCAAGGATCACGCTGAAGGCGGAATCATCGTGGGATCCCCGCTGCAGGGGAAGGTGTTGATTATCGATGACGTCATTTCGGCCGGAATATCCATCGGAGAGTCTGTAGAAATCATACGCACCGCCGGCGCGTCTGCGGCGGGTGCGGTCATTGCACTCAACCGACAGGAGCGCGGTTTTGGAACTTCCTCGGCAGTGGCGGAAGCGGAGAGCCGTTATGGTCTGCGGATCACAAGCATTGTCACGCTCGACACGCTGGTACAGTACCTGACATCAAATCCCGTGCAACGCCAGCATCTCGATGCCATCCGCAGCTACCGCGCGCTGTACGGTGCTTAGCCTGCCGGCGGCACAGGCGCCCGCTCGGAACTTCCGCGAGTGCGGTCGGGCTCACGGGCTTATTTGCCGCTCGCCGCATTGCGGCGTTCTCGAAAATGAGTGGTGGCATCATCCTGCGGTGCGTGAATCATGCCTTCGCAGACTGCGCCTTCGGCAATCGCGATCCTGCTGCTCGTCAGGTTACCGGCAACACGGGCGCTGGACGCAAGCTCCAGCTTCTCACGTGCCACCACATCACCCTCAACTCTTCCCGCAATGAACACATGGGTCGCCGTGATCGTTCCCTTCCAGACTGATCCGGGGGCCAGAACGAGACTTCCATCGAGCACGCCATCACCCTCGACCGCTCCGTAGATAATGCTGTTTTCAGCGCCTGTTATGCAGCCCCGAATGGCCGTGCCGATGCCCACAACGCTGCGAAACTCGCCTGCACTGTCAAGAATGCGACGATGCCGTCCCCAGCGGAATAGCCAATCAAGCATGAAAATCCGTCACCTCGACCAAACGCCGTGAAGGCGGCCGCGCAAAGAGTAAGGGGAAAGTGTCACGAACGCAACGCAGGCCGCATGCGGGCATGCAGATTCAGGTCAGAAGCTTGATTCCAACCACGATCGTGATCGCCTCAAAGGCACGCTTGATCCAGCGGTTGCCACTGGTGATCGACCAGTGGGCCCCAAAATAGCCGCCAAGCAGCGAACCCGCCAGCAAAGCCGGTACCCATGACCATCGCACCTGTCCGAGCACGCCCAGTGTCAGCGCGCCCGTTCCGTTCCAGAACATGCCCACCAGCACCAGAGTGTAGGCAACAGCCCTTCGATAATCGAGGCCAAACCACCGGACCAGCCACATCGTGCAAAACAGTCCCGTGCCAGAAGTGAGAGAGCCATTCAGAAAGCCGATCAGGAACAGGCCCGCGCCGCCGGCCGCATAGCCGGCAAAGTGGCGATTGCGCGGAATATGTTCCTGTCCGAGCCGGCGGTTCGAAAGGGAATACACGCCCAGCCCAATGGTGAGCATGCCCAGCAGCGTTTCGGCAGCAGCAGCCGGTATGTGCAGAATCGCAACCGCGCCCAAGGCAACCCCAGGGACACCGCAGGCAAGGATGATCAGCGAGAAACGCCACTTGAGCGAACGCTCGCGCAGGTGGCGCAGCGTTGCTCCTACGCCGAGAGCCACAGTCGCCACCTTGTGGGTGGCAAGGGCAGCCGCAAACGGCAACCCCAGGAATATCAGCGCTGGAAACTGAAGCAGGCCAGCCCCGCCTCCGGCGAATGCGGCAAAGCTGTTCGCGGTCAAGGCTACCAGCAACAGCAGGAACTGCTGCGGCCAAAGGCCCATTCAGCCGCCTACCGGGCCGCCCGCAGACAGCAGCGAACATCGGCGCCTGCCAGCCCCACGCTCGGCGGCTCGCGCGACGCGATTGGCGGTTTGCAGCCCGCGCCTGTTGACTTTTCGGCCCGCGTCCCTAGTCTTGAGTTGCCAGCCAGCGAAGGAGCAATTCTGTCCATGGGCCTCAAACATACCACAGTTGCCATCTGTTTCCTGTCGATAGTGCTAGGACTGAAGCCGGGGTTCGCCGCCAGCGGCTTCGTGATCAAGAAATGCCGCGGTGCAAATGGCGAGTGGTATTACGGAGACACTGCCGACCGGGCCTGCGCGCATTCCAAAGTGACAGAGCTCACCGATTCGGGGATAAAAACCAAGGAACTCGCTGCCCCACCGACAGCCGCGCAGCTCAAGAAAGATGCCGGGGCGCTTGCAAAATCCAAAAAAGCCAAGGAATTGGCAAAAGCGCGGGCGCGCCGCGATCGCATTCTCCTGTCAATGTACGCCAGCGCCGGCGATATTACCTATGTCCGCGACCGCAAGATCTCGGACATCAATGGATTAATCGTGGGCGAGCAGGATACCCTGAAATCGCTGCAGGCAACCCTTCCGCGTTTGCAGGCCCAGGAAACCGTGGAGGCTTCCACCAATAAGTCCATGGCAGCCGAAACAGCACGAATCATCGCCAACACCAAGGCACAGATCGCCACGCATGAGGCAAACATCCAGAAAGATCAACGGGAAATCGCAGCGGTACGCAAGCAGGCTGCTGTCGACCTGATTCGTTTCCGGAAGCTTAAAGACCAATCGCCGGCCATTGCCGCAGCGCCGTGAGGGAAGAGGGCCCAGATTCCGCTGGCCCTATTCCGGAATCACCCAGCGCCGGCCGGTGGCCGTCTGTTCATGCTTCCAGAACGGGGCGCGCGTCTTGAGTTCATCGATGATATAGCGACAGGCCCGAAACGCTACGTCGCGGTGCGCCGACCAGACGGCAACCAAAACTATGGGGTCGGCAGGAACCAGCCGCCCGTATCGGTGAATCACCAGCGGTTCCAGGATCTCCCACCGGTCTGAAGCCTCACGGATGACCTTCTCGAGATGCTTTTCCGTCATCCCGGGGTAGTGCTCCAGCGACATCTCGGCCACGACCTGCCCCTGGTTGAAATCCCTGAGGCTACCAATAAACACCGCGGTCGCACCAAACGTTCCGACCCATTGCTGATGACGACGTTCGTGGGCGGCAATTTCCGCCCAAGGATCCAGGGGTTGCGATTGAACCCGGACCATCTAGCCCCCCGTTACCGGCGGAAAGAATGCCACTTCGTCACCGGGATGCACAGGATGGTCCATGAGCGCATATTCCTGATTGACGGCAACCAAAACCTGGGCGGCAGGGGCATCCCCCGACACCCGGCGCCACACGTCCGCTGCACACGCGATGCCTCGGGCATCAATCAGTTCTTGCTCTTTTCCAAGGCGCTCACGCACCCCTGCAAAGAAGCGGACACTGATCGTGTTCACGGGTTGCCGCCGGCTACCTGAACGAGAACGTCCCAGAAAGCCAGCTCGGCATTTCCTGAGCAGGATTCCGGGAAATTCCTGGACGCACAGGCAGGCTCCCAAACCATTAAAAGGGTCCCCGTTGACCGTACCGGCCCATATTCGGCCATTCCACGGACTGTGACTGGATTTGTGGTCTCACAAGACCTCCTCATCTATAGGGTTTTCCGGTCTGTTGGCACCACACCGCACTTTCGCAAAATGCGCTAAACTGCTAATTTCTGCAAGCTTTGCCGGGCGAGATATGGATGCTGGTGGGATGCCAATCAGCATCAACTTTGTATTAACTATAAATAAATCGGTCTTATGCGAGACCGCAGTAATACTAATTAGTTTTGCACCTCCTAACGCTTTAAAGTCGCCTGTTATTTCGCCTCCGGCTTTAAGGTCCGGCGCCAGGGTGCGGTTCGAACCCGGCAGAGGGCTTTTGCTCCCAGCTTTGAAGGTTTAGGAGACGGCGGTGAGTTCATCCGTGTAACTGGCGTTGTTATAGAGGAAACAAATAGATGGCAAAACTAGTTAAACCACACGGCAGCGATACCCTCAAGCCTCTGTTGCTCGAGGGCGCTGCGCTCAAGGCCGGGCTAGAACACGCGAAATCTTTGCCGAAGGTGAAGATTTCCTCACGCGAAACCGGCGACCTAATTATGATGGGTATTGGCGGCTTCACGCCTCTTGAAGGATTCATGACGCGGGCCGACTGGGAAGGCGTTTGTGACGGCATGAAGATGGCCAACGGCTTGTTCTGGCCGATCCCGATCACCCTATCTACCGACAAGTCGACCGCCGACAGCATCAAAACCGGCGCGGAAATCGCCCTGGTGGACAAGGAAACCGGCGAAACGATGGCCACGATGAAGGTCACCGAAAAATACACCATCGATAAGTCCCACGAATGCATGATGGTGTACAAAACTGCCGACCTCGAGCATCCCGGCGTTAAGATGGTGATGGAACAGGGGGAGGTGAATCTGGCAGGACCGGTCAAGGTTCTATCCCAGGGAGATTTTCCCAAAAAGTATTCCAACTACATGACCCCCGCCCAAACCCGCAAGCTGTTCGAGGAAAAGGGTTGGTCCACGGTTGCCGCATTTCAGACGCGCAACCCCATGCATCGCTCCCACGAATACCTTGCCAAAGTCGCCGTCGAGACCCTCGACGGCGTGCTGATCCATTCGTTGCTGGGCAAGCTCAAGCCCGGCGATATCCCGGCGGAGGTTCGCTCCGAAGCTATCGCCACATTGATCGACAAGTATTTCGTCAAGAATACCGTGGTGCAGTCCGGCTATCCGCTCGACATGCGCTATGCAGGTCCCCGCGAGGCGTTGCTACATGCGCTGTTTCGGCAGAACTACGGCTGCTCGCACCTCATTGTCGGCCGCGACCATGCCGGCGTCGGCGATTACTACGGACCTTTCGACGCCCACAAGATTTTCGACGAGATCCCGCAGGATGCCCTTCAGACCAAAGCCCTGAAGATCGATTGGACCTTCTGGTGCTTCAAGTGCGGTGGCATGGCAAGCGCACGCACCTGTCCGCATGAGGCTGGCGACCGCCTGCTTCTATCCGGGACGAAGCTGCGCAAGGCGCTTTCGGAAGGCGCACCGGTTCCGGCGGAGTTCAGCCGTCCAGAAGTACTCGAGATCCTGCGCAAGTACTATGCGGGCCTTCAGGATCACGAACGCGTAGAAGTCAAGCTGAGCGGCCATTCGGCGAAGTGACCGTTGCCGCCAGATTCTTTGAGATGGACGAACAGCCCACTGGGTACGAGTTCGGAAGCAATACTGGCCAATACGTTAACAGTTCAACCCAAGATGGAGAGTAACCATGCCAACATTCGTACGTACCGACAAATGTGATGGCTGCAAGGGTCAGGACAAGACCGCTTGCATGTACATCTGCCCGCATGACCTGATGCTGCTGGACAAGGACGGTTCCAAGACCGGCCATGCCATGAAGGCGTTCAACCAAGAACCCGAGCAGTGCTGGGAATGCTATTCATGCGTCAAGATCTGCCCGCAGAACGCCATCGAGGCGCGCCACTATGCCGACGTCGTTCCGCTCGGGGGTTCGGTGCAGCCCCTGCGTGGAACGGACTCGATCATGTGGACGATCAAATTCCGCAACGGCAACATGAAGCGTTTCAAATTCCCCATCCGCACCACCGCCGAGGGGTCGATCAACCCTTACGCGAACAAGCCGAAGCCGGACATCAAGGACATTGGAAACCCTGCCCTGTTCACCGAGGCAAATCCGTACAAGTGCGACCGCAGCCAGCTGCTGCACGCCAAGTAAGATACTTCAACACGCATCCGGCCTAGGGGGACCGTAGTCGTTCCCGCCGGGTGCGAACAAATTGGAAGGTGGAAATATGTCTACAGATGCAACTTTTGGGAATCCACAGGTAATCGAGGAAGAGGTCGACATCCTGATTATCGGTGGCGGCATGGCCGCATGCGGCTGCGCCTACGAGATGATGCGCTGGGTAGAAGGCACCGGCCTCAAGATCAAGCTGGTCGATAAGGCCGCCATGGACCGTTCCGGTGCGGTGGCGCAGGGCCTTTCTGCGATCAACACGTACATGGGCGGCCAGGATCCTGCTGATTACGCGCGCATGGTTGCCAACGACCTGATGGGCATTACCCGTGACGATTTGGCGTACGACGTCGGCCGCCACGTAGACGATTCTGTTCACCTGTTCGAAGAATGGGGCCTGCCTATCTGGAAGCAGCCCGGCGACGAAGGCAAGTCGCTCAAAGATGGTGGCAAGCCGGTGCGTTCTGGCAAGTGGCAGATCATGATCAACGGCGAGTCGTACAAGGTGATCGTGGCCGAAGCCGCCAAGAAGGCTCTGGGAATGGCCAACATCCAGGAGCGCATTTTCATCGTCAAACTGGTCAACGACAAGAACGACCCGACGCGCGTCGCTGGCGCCGTAGGCTTCTCAGTACGTGAACACAAGGTGTACGTGTACAAGTTCAAGGCTTGCCTGCTGGCCGCCGGCGGTGCCGTAAACATCTTCCGTCCGCGTTCCGTGGGCGAAGGCACGGGCCGCGCCTGGTATCCGGTGTGGAATGCCGGCTCGACCTACGCGATGGCCGCCGAGGCCGGCGCGGAACTCACCATGATGGAAAACCGCTTCGTGCCCGCCCGCTTCAAGGACGGTTACGGTCCGGTGGGCGCCTGGTTCCTGCTGTTCAAAGCCAAGGCCGTCAACGCCTTCGGCGAAGTGTACATGGACAAGAACAAGGAGATGCTCAAGCAGTATCCGCCGTACGGCCTGGCGGCGGTACCAGCATCCTGCCTGCGCAACCACCTGATGATGCACGAGATGAAGGAAGGCCGCGGCCCAATTTACATGGATACGCCGACCGCGCTCGCCAAGCTCGCCGAGACCATGACCCCGAAGGAAATCAAGCATCTGGAAGCAGAGGCTTGGGAAGACTTCCTGGACATGTGCATCGGCCAGGCAGGCGTGTGGGCTGGTGAGAACATCGAGCCCGAGAAGAAGGCTTCCGAGCTCATGCCTACCGAACCCTACCTACTCGGCTCTCATTCAGGCTGCTGCGGAATCTGGGTTTCCGGACCCGAAGACCTGGGGGCCCCAAAGGAGTGGAGCTGGGGCTACCGCTCCATGACCACCGTCAAGGGGCTGTTCACTGCCGGCGACGGAGTGGGCGCGTCCGGTCACAAATTCTCCTCCGGCTCGCACGCCGAGGGCCGCATCGCCGCCAAGGGCATGATCAAGTTTGCTCTCGATAACAAGGGCTGGAAGCCGGAACTGGATACACCGGTCAATGACCTGGTGGAAGAGATCTATCGTCCGGTGCGCACCTACCTGCAGCACAAGGACTACACCACGGCCATCGATATCAACCCGCACTACATCACGCCCAAGATGCTGCAGTTCCGCCTGCAGAAAATCATGGACGAGTACTGCGCGGGCGTGGCGACTTGGTACCAGACCAACGCCAAGATGCTCGGCGTTTGCGAGGAAAAGCTCGAGATGCTGAAGGAAGATGCACTCAAGATGCGTGCCAAGGACCTGCACGAACTGCTCCGTGCATGGGAGAACTACCATCGCGTTCTTACCGCTGAGGCACACATGAAGCACATCCAGTTCCGCGAGGAGTCGCGTTACCCGGGCTTCTACTATCGCATGGACTACAACTTCATCGATGAGAAGAACTGGAAGTGCTTTGTGAACTCCACCTACGACAGAAAGGCCAAGAAGTGGACGGTCTTCAAGAAGCCGCATTTGGATCTCGTATCGAAGCCTACCGCCGGTCACTAAGACGGGTATAGTTGGAGCCGCACTGGGGTCCGGGCAGCGATGCCCGGACCTTTTTTTCTCTGAATAGTCCGGACGTTTTGCCTTTCCGTTCTCCGGCGGTACGCGCCGATCCGAATGAGAAGCCAAGCCGTTCCCGGGTCAGCCAGGCCAAGTTGAGGTTACATCATGCAAGACAAATTTGATTTTTCTGATCTTCTGCCGAAAAGCCCCGTCACCCCGATCAAGCTCGGGCTGGATGACACGTTTGGCTTCAGCTGCCACAAGGGAATTGCCTGTTTCAACAGATGCTGCCAGAGCATAGATATCACCCTGATGCCGTACGACGTCCTGCGTCTGAAGAACCTTCTAGGCCTGAAGTCTTTCGAGTTTCTCCATAAGTACACTGTTCCATTCGAAATGGATGGTCATGGCATGCCAGGCCTGAAGCTAAGGACTCGCGACGACACCGCGGCCTGCCAATTCGTCACAGAGGAGGGATGTAGCGTCTACAGCGATCGGCCGACGGCCTGCCGCTATTACGCCCTGGGCATGATGTCGATGCGTCCCAAAGATTCACCGCACGACGAGGATCACTACTTCGTAGTCCGGGAGGATCACTGTCTGGGGCACCTGGAACCCCGGCATCAGACGATTCGTGACTACCGCACAGAGCAGGGCGTCGATGTCTACGACGATATGAACCGCGAATGGCGACAAATCATCCTTAAGAAGCGATCCTGCGGACCAACGATAGGGAAGCCATCCGATCGCAGCTTTCAGCTCTTTTTCATGTGCAGCTACGACCTCGACAGCTTTCGGGAGTTTGTCAAAAGTCCAAGCTTCGCGACAGTCTATGAAATAGAACAGAGCCTTATGGAAGCCATCATGGCGGACGAGGTCGAGCTGATGAAATTCGGGTTCCGATTCCTGAAGCAGGCACTGTTCGGCGAGAACACGATCCAGGTCAGACCTGATGCCCTGGAGATCCGCGCCGAACGCCGGCGCAAGCTCATCGAACAGCAGCGGCAGGAACGTCGCCACGAAGCGGAATCCGCGCCGCCCCCAGATTCCGCTGGAAAGCAGTGACTCCTCAATCGCCCGGCGTGCGTGTACGCGGCTTCCGTCACTAGACCAGCAGTTGATCTGCGCCGGACCAGACTGACGCCGAGCCAATAAGTCGCCGACCCGGTAGCGCTAAGCGTTAGCGGCAGCCGCTTAGGGCGAGGAAGGACAGATCCGGGGAATATTGGAGTAGCTGGACAGCCGCTTCAACGCGGCCAGATCGTGGATCCGGACGTTTCGGCGCTGCACCGTGAGAACCTTTTCGTCCTGAAAGCGCGTGAATACACGACTCACCGTCTCGACTGCCAGCCCCAGATAGTTGCCAATATCATTCCGTGACATGCTGAGGTTGAACTCGTGTGAGGAAAAGCCCCGCTGACCAAGCCGGGTCGAAAGGCTGAGCAGATATGAGGCGAGGCGCTCTTCGGCCGATTTTTTGCCGAGCAGCGTCATAAGGGTCTGGTCGTGAAGCACTTCCTTGCTCATGATACGCACCAGCTGGCGCGGCAAACTGGGAATCCGCGACCACAGATCCTCGAGTTGGCTGTACGGAAGCTCGCATACGCTGGTTGTTTCGAGGGCCTTGGCCGTACAAGCGTGGCGGCCGCCGCCAATCGCGTCAAGCCCTACCAGTTCGCCCGGGAGATGGAAGCCGGTTACCTGCTCGCGCCCATCCTCTATCAGCGTATAGGTCTTTACCGAACCGGATCGCACCGCATAAATGGCATCGAACGGTTCGCCCATCTGGAACAGGTATTCACCACGCTGTACCGGCCGGCGACGCCGGATAATGCTTTCGAGGAGGTCGAGATCCTCCTCCGAAACGCCTACCGGCAGACATAATTGGAAAAGCGTGCATTCCCGGCAGGCAACTTTGAGCTTGGGAAAATCATACTGGGGAATCGCTGGATCTTTGTGCATAGGCCGCCTGGACTGCAAACAACCGGTTTTGATGCGTACATACACCCGATCATTCTTGTCCATATTATGCCATAGACCGGGCCTACGGGGCAGCCATTACCACCACCTGTGGTCGTATTCGCCCCGTCGTCAAGGGGTGGCAGCAATCCGGAAAGCCGGCTCCAGGCAGGGTCTGGAAATCCCTGCCCGCAACATTTCGGCCTGCACCGGCTGATTTTATGGCCGAGCGGTGGGGGTCGGAGATGCCGCGGGTCGAGGCTATGGAAAGGATCATGGATCCAAGTTTCGAGCCGACCCCAAAGACAGTCCCCGAGCCGGTGCGCGCCGACTCATCCACCCGGCGCCGACCTCCCTGACGTCAATCACTGGAGGTGCCACTATCGCCCTCCCTTTTTTTGCCTGCAGGCGACGCGCTTCGTCGAGCTCTCAGGCAATCCCTATGCAATGCGCCGGCTTGCCTGCAGCGCAGACGAGGTCCCGGCCCAGGGGACAGCAGCCATCTACCTGCACTGAAACTCAGTCTCTGAGTAGTAATCTGGCGAGCGGCGGTCAGAATGCCCCTCGCCCACGCTTTAGTACATGCTGTACCGTCGGACATAACATGCATCCCGGTAACCCGCCGAGGCGCGCGAGGATACTTCGGCCGGATTGCCGAAAAAAAAGGCGACAGATCGGGACAAAGTTGAGGCGTTTTGCCTAATCTGGGTCAAATCCGGTCCCAGCGCGTCCATCCGGAGCGCGTGGTCCGCGAAGAATCCGTGCTTCGGGTGGGGGCAATCGCCTGCATTTTCAGCGCCTGTGCGAGGTCCCGCGGTCATGTGTGGTGTTGAACCGTCCGTTCGATCCAAGTTTTGCTCCGGACGTACGACTTTGGGCGCGAAGACCATGCTTTTGCATCCGCAAGGCATACGGCTATATCGAAAATGGCCGCGAATTTTGATTCCATGATGGTCGTGATCTGCAGAATGTCCATCTGGCTTGACAAACTATTACTGAGTTGCTACAAAGTTTGTTATGACTAAGTTAATGCGAAAGAGGCTTTCCGCTGCCGAGCGTCGCCAACTAATCCTGCAGAAGGCGATCGAGCTTTTTGCACAACAGGGCTTTCGGGCGACTCGCGTTAAGGACATTGCCGAGCGAGTGGGAACGAGCGACGCGCTGGTATTTCAGCATTTTCCCACGAAGCGCGACCTGTACAACGCCATCCTGGATGAGCTTTGCGCACGCAGGCACTTTACCGAGATAGAGCGGCTACTTTACTACTCGCCCGATTATGACCTTGAAGACGTGCTGACACGCCTCTCTGCCTGGATTCTGGAGCGAACCGAGGCGGAACCTGCGTGGCTGCGACTCATCCTCTATGCGTCGCTGGAACAGGATGAAGGCGCACCGGGCCTGATCGCGGAACATTTCCAGCGCATCATTGATTACGTCGCCTATGAAGTCGCCGAGGGCCAGCGGGCCGGAAACTTCAAGCCGGGAAATGCCGAACTTCTTGCGCGCGATTTTTTTGCGGGGGTTCTCGGCCTGGGCGTAATGCGCACGATTGCGCGCGATTCGCGGTTCCGTCTGGATGCACTGCACATCGTGGCTGCCGAGCATGTGGCCACGTTCTTGCGCGGCATCGCCGCGCGACAAGCAACGGCAGAAATGGGGACCTCATCTGATGTCGCTGGCCACTAGGGACAGGATCGCGAATCCACCGGGCGGTTTCTGCAGGGCCAGGCCCGCTCGCAGCCATGAGAGCACGCCACCACTGGATTCCGACAGCCACACCTGCCGAACTAGAGGTCCGGGCTCTGCGAGCCGCATCGGACACCAACTCGAACGGCCCAGCCATGCAGACGCAGAGGGCTAGTGCGCTGCTTGCCGAACAACGTGATCCACACTGGAGTACCCGGTTGCTGCTTTCCCCAAACCATTTGCCGGCGACGCGGACCGACGCCGCCATCGCCATTCGCATGCCGGCATTGCCCGCCCAGGCCGACACAGTCACGATCACTGGCACGGACGGGAGACAACCCGGCGGGCCACCTGAAACCCCGCCTTTCATGGCGTCTAACCTGCCCTAAAGGAGCCAGCATCATGAACAAGACCAGCCTTGACTGCAGTGGATTGAACTGTCCGCTTCCCATCCTTCGCCTTTCGAAGGCTATAGGTTCACTGAGCACCGGCGACCGCATAGAAATGATCGCCACTGATCCCGGAGCGATCAAGGACGTCCAGGCATGGAGCCAACAGACCGGAAACACGCTGATTGAAAGCCGCCAGGATGCGCAACGCTACACTTTTTTGATCGCTAAAGGGAGGCAATAACCTACCGCCCCTCCCGCTGAAGGCGGGAGGGGCGCCTCCAACGATACGGGGCACCGCTATCGGCGCGCGTCGCCACCCATGGCAACGGGATTATCTAGGTTGGTCTTGAAATCCTTCCCTGGATGCTCGACCTCGATGTCGAGGTACGCCCGCCTGCTCTCCTCGGATTCGAAGTATATTTTCAGCGCGTCATTCCCGCTGCCTTCGACAACGAAGGGATGCCCCTCCGGATCCTTGATCGTTTTGCCCGTGATGGGGTCTGTGGTCTCAATCCGCATACAGCCTCCTTTTCCAGGATGGATACTGGAACGAGGACACAGACCTACTCTGGATCGATTTCCTTGTCAATCGGGGATATCCCCGATTGACAACAGACCCACTGCAGTTCAGGACGCACCAGCAGTCGAAAAGTGCCGCAGGGATCCTCAGAGACTTCCTTTCAGCAAGCCATCTCGCCGATAGCGAGCACTCCCTAACTTACCTTTTTGCCGGCTTTGCCGCAATCTCCTCAAGGCGCGTAGCACGAATGATATTGCCGCCAAGCCCCGCTTCCTTTGCATTGCCGCCGTAGGCCACCGCCATGAGCTGGCTGTAATACGCGACCGGAATATGAAACTTGGTCCCGTATTTCTTGTTGATCTGGTCCTGATAAACCTCCACGTTCATCTGGCATACAGGGCACGGTGTGACAATCATCTCCGCCCCGAAGTCGTAGGCCGATTCGATGATCTTCTTGATCTGCGCCTGGCTCTTTTCCGGCTCGCTGAAAGCGAGGGCGCCACCACAACAGGTGACTTTCTGATCATATTTCTCGACCGGCTCGGCACCCATGATCTCCGTTAGCTTGTCGAGGTACTTCGGGTTCTCGAACGATTCCCCGGCAACGCCGAAAGGCCGATTGGTCTGGCACCCTACGTAACCGGCAATCTTGATGCCCTCAAGCGGCTTGACCACCGGTTTGGCGAGCTGTTCATATCCAAAATCCTCGATCAGCACCTCGACCATATGGCGAATTTCCACCTCGCCCTTGTAGTTTGTGTCGAGGCCCGCTTCCCGGAGCGCTTCTCTGGTGTCAGCCAGCAGTTGCTCCGACGCCGAGAGACGCTCATGCGTCTCCTTTGCACCGAGCCAGCATGCCGCACAGGTGGCGACGATGTCCTGCCCGGGGTTGTGCTTTTCAGACAGCGCGATATTGCGCGCATTCATGGCGTGCCGCGGAAGCTCACCGCCTTCAGCATACCCAATCGACGCCCCGCAGCAGTTCCAGTCAGGGATCTCGTTGAGCTTGATGTCCAGGGTCTTGCACATGGATTCCACGGAAACCATGTAATTAGAGGCAGAAGCCTTGCGCTCCGAGGAGCACCCGGGATAAAAGGAATATTCTTTTTTCGCCATGATATGCTCCTTACGACGCAAAACCCTTACGCCGGTTCTCGATTTCTTTGGCCTTCTTCAGCATCTTGTGGATATCATCCGCACCCTTGCACTTGCCCCCGCCCAGCAGTGCAAAGGGATTCAATCGTCCGGTCTTAAACATACCCAGCCCCACCGGCAACATCTCTAGCCCCTTCTTTATCCCATTCGAAAATCCATCCATGAAATAGAGCCCGATCGACAGCTTGAGCTCGTTAACGCGTCCGCCTTTGGTAATGTTCTGCCAGAACAGCTTGGCAAAGCGGCGCGTCGGATTCATTTTCGGTGCGATTCCGAGACGATGAGCATAATTCGCCAATCCGTGCATAATATGGGTAATGGGAAGTTCGCGGGGACAGCGGACGATGCAATTGTAGCAGGACGTGCACATCCACATGGATTCGCTCTTGAGCACATCGTCGCGCTTTCCGGCACGGATCATCATGAAAATCTCCTGGGGCGGGTGCTCCCAGTACGGGCCAAACGGACACGAGCCCGAGCACACGCCGCACTGCATGCACATCTTGACCCAGTCACCCTCCTCTACGTTCGCCTCGACCTCCTTGAGGAAATCGTTGCGGTACTTCTCGACCATCACCTTGTTAAGCTCGCTCATGATCGGCTCCTAGAACTTCATCGGGCTCAGGCCGATCTTCTGGATCGTCTCGGCCATTTCATTGATGATCTTCGGGGCCCGCTGAATGTCGGTAATCGCAACTTCGCAGGTCCGCACACGCTCAACCTCGAGCGACATCCCCTTCAGGGTATCGTCGATCTTGCTCATGCGGTAATGCGCCATCTCCGAACCTCTAACGAAGTGGCACTGGTAGTTTTCGCCCTTCTGGCAACCCATGAGCACGACGCCGTCGTAGCCGGCGGTCAGCGCATCATTGATCCAGATCGTATTCACGCTCCCGAGACAACGCACCGGAACAACGCGTGCAAACGCGCTGTACTGGATCCTGTTCATGGCGGCCATATCGAGGGCCGGGTAAGCGTCGTTCTCGCATGCCAGCACCAAAATTCGCGGCTTCTCTGAGAACTGGTCCGGAACATCCACTGCCTTGACCTGGTAACCGACGGTGTCTACCGAATAGTTCTCGAATGAGATCACACGTACCGGACAGGCCCCCATGCAGGTGCCGCACCGGCGGCAGCGCGATTCATTGAACTGGGGATAGCGCTCCTCGTCTTCGTCGATCGCGCCAAACGGGCATTCAACAGTACACCGCTTGCATTGGGTGCAGCCCTCGCGACGGAACGTGGGGTAACTGAGATCCCCGGAGCGTGGATGTGCGGCCCGTCCGAGGGCCGCATTCTCCGCCGCCTGAATCGCCTTCAGCGCGGCGCCAGTAGCATCTTCAATAGCCTGTTGGGCGTCCATCGGCCGGCGCACCGGGCCGCAGGAATAGATCCCGGTACGCCGGGTCTCGTAAGGGAAACAGATGAAATGCGAGTCGTTGAATCCGTTTTTTAGCAAAGGAAGATCCTTGCCCTGACGATAGGTCAGGTTGAGGACCGAAACCTGCTTGCCTACACCAGCCTCGGCTTGTGCCTGGCCCTCAACATTAGGGGCCCCACCGGCAGCATCGATGTCGACCCCGGAGTTAGCCACCATTCCGGTTGCGAGCACAACGAGGTCCGCGTTCGCTACGGCATCATCATTCAGAATAAGGTCCTTGAACTTCACCTGCAGCGCGGCGCCCGGAACGACTTCGCTTACCTTTCCTTTGGTAAATATCACGCCCTTGCGCTGCGCACTGCGGTAGAAGTCCTCGCCGTTACCGGGAGTACGCAGATCCGTGTAAACCACAACCGCGTCCACGTTGGGATTGGAATCCTTGAAATACATGGCCTGCTTGATGCTGGTATTGCAGCAATGGCCCGAACAATAGGCAAGATGCTTGCCGCTTTCGTCGCGCTGGCCGGCGCACTGCACGAATACTACGCTCTTGACTTCCTTTCCGTCAGACGGGCGTTTGATCGCTGCGCCGTTGGCTGCACGCGCCAGCTGCTCCAGCCCTGCTTGATCGACGACGTCCGGGCTCTTGCCGCCACCCAACTCCGGCAGCTTTTTCAGGTCATATGGCTCGAAGCCGCTCGCCATGATGACGGCACCAATATTTTCCGTAGTGGTTCCGCCGGACTCCATGGAAATGTCGACGCTGAACTGGCCGGGCGCGCCGCTAGTTCTGCTTATTGTGGAGTTCAGGTACACCTTGATCCGCTTGTCGGATTCGATCTGCTTGATCAGACCCGGCACACCGGTTTCCATGGGATCGGCAAAGGGCTCGTGCGACGGAATGCGTCGGTACAGCTTCCCAACCCAGCCGCCGAGCACACCGGACTTCTCGACCAGCAGAACATCATAACCTGCCTTGGAGGCTTCGATAGCCGAAGTCATGCCGCTGATGCCACCGCCGACAATCAGAATGCGCTTGTTGTTGCCATGGGTCGGATTGGCCACGGGAGTCTGCATTTTTGCGACTTCGGCACAACCCATACGGACATAGTCGGCCGCCATTTCCTGGGTGATCTCCTTGGCCTCTTCGGTATCAGGTTGCACCCAGATTACGCCTTCGCGCAAATTCGCCCGTGAGACCGCAACATTCTCGAATCCAAAGGCATCCGTCTTGGCACGTCGCGAGCAGGCAGCGATAACAACATGATTGACCCCCTCGTTTTCGATGTCCTGCCTGATCATGGCAACGCCAGCGCTATTGCACAGAAATTCGTGTTCGCGCACCACCTGGGCCTTGCCCTCGCGCTGCGCTACGGTCATGAGCTGCGCGGTGTTCAGGCGCTCGCCCAAACCGCACCCCTTGCACACGTAGGCACCGATCTTGATGTCTGCCATGTCTAAACCTCCGCCCCCGATACCTTATTGATCACCTGAATGGCCCGCAGCGCAGCGGCCGTGGCGCTCTGAACCGCGCGATTGACATCGAGCGCGTTGGTGGAGCAACCAGCCCCGAAGATGGCGCCATTTGCCACGTCGGCCTCGATAAAGCCGCTGGCATCGGCATGTACGCCCGGCGCAACCGAGCGCACATCAACACTCGGCTCCATGCCGACCGCCAAGACGCACAGATCGTGACGATTGTCATATCGATGGTAACCTTCGGTGTCCACACCATGCAGGACGACATCTCCAGAGGTACGGTCTTCGGTGATATTGGCTACCTTTGACTTGACGAATTTCACTGTGGGATTCGCCCGGACCTTTTGGTAGAAGTCTTCGAGGCGGTCGATGGCACGGATATCGATATAATAGATCGTTGACTGCGCCTGGTCCCCGAACTGCTCATTTACGTAGGTCGACTGCTTCAGAGAGGCCATGCAGCAGATGCGCGAGCAGTGCTTGAGGTGATTGCGGTCTCGCGAACCAGCGCACTGGATGAAGGCCACATTCTTTGCCTCCTTGCCGTCCGATGGTCGCAGCAGCTTGCCCGCGGTAGGCCCGAATGGATCCATCATCCGCTCGAATTCGACGCTTGTGATGACATTGTCGTAGCGGTCATAGCCATAAGGCTGAATCTTCGCGGCGTCGTATGGCCGCCAGCCTGTGGCCCACACGATCGCGCCGACCTTGAGCGTAAGGATCTGCTCCTTCATGCCGAGATCAATGGCGTCGTACTTGCAGGCAGCTTTCGCCTTCTCCGCCTCTGGCGTGCCTATGATGCTGGGGTCGATCACGTAGCGCTGCGGGTAGGCCATGCTGAAGGGGAGATATGCCGCCTTCATCTTGCTGAGACCGTAATTGAACGGGTTGTCGATTTCGGCGCCGACCGCGTCGGCACACGCGCCGCATGCCGTGCAGTTCTCGTTCACGTAGCGCGGCCTCAACCGGACCGTCACCGCGTAGTCTCCGGGACCGCCCTCGACCTTGTCGACCTGGGCGAGCGTGAACACACGCAGACGCTTATTCGCCTTGATACGCCGGAGGTTGATCTCCATGCCGCAGGTCGGATGGCAAAGCTTCGGAAAGTACTTGTAGAGCTGGCTGACTCGTCCGCCGAGCGACGGATTCTTCTCTACCAGCACCACGTCTTTGCCGCATTCGGCAGCTTCGAGGGCCGCGGTCATGCCGCTGATGCCCCCGCCTACGACCAAGATGGTCTCGTTTGTCGCGACTGCACCCGCCATTGACTAACCTCCATCACCTCGGATCTTCAGGGAACCTGGGCAAGACGCCGCAAGAATCGACGTTGAATCGGGAGGCTAAACATACTGTGCCAACCCGCTTCACGCCACTATCTTGCGCCCACTAATTGGATTGAAATTTTGTATGCGTAGATAGATTGTCTATATCAACCATCTATCGAACGCAGCGGCAAAATCGCATTATTTTCCGGGAACCAACGGAGGGGCGTCAATCGTTTTTTTCATAATCACATTTTTTTGGCATACTGGTCGACGACTCAGCCTGCCAGTCACCGGAACGTCGCACGGACATAGCGCTATACCTGCTCTAAATCTAGGGGATATCAGTGGACGCACACGCAGTAAGCACCAAGGAATACCAGGTCAAGACGGAACCCTATTACGAGCCGCAGGGCGATGAGATCGCCCTGTTTGAAGCGGCATACCGCAACCAGATCCCGGTGCTTCTGAAGGGCCCGACTGGTTGCGGCAAGACGCGTTTCATGGAGCATATGGCCTGGCGTCTGGGGCGGCCGCTTGTCACTGTTTCTTGCCATGACGATCTCACGGCTTCGGATCTGGTCGGACGCTATCTGATCACGTCAGCCGAGACCGCATGGGTGGACGGCCCGCTCGCGCACGCCGTCCGGATCGGCGCAATCTGCTACCTGGACGAAATAGTTGAAGCGCGCAAGGACACCACCGTTGTGATCCACCCGCTCGCTGATGATCGCCGCGTCCTTCCTGTCGAAAAGACCGGCGAACTTCTCGAAGCATCCCCGGAGTTTTGCCTTGCGATTTCCTACAACCCCGGCTACCAAAGCGTGCTCAAGGATCTCAAACAGAGTACCCGCCAGCGCTTCATCGCTATGGAATTCGATTATCCTGCCCCGGAACTGGAGCAGCGCATAATCGTGCGTGAATCGGGCATCGGCTTGGGGATCGCCGAGAAGCTGGTGAAATTCGCCGGAATGACGCGCAATTTAAAGGGGAATGGGCTGGACGAAGGAGCCAGCACCCGTTTGCTGGTCCACGCAGCCAAGTTGATGGTAACTGGAATTGACCCCCGCCGCGCCTGCCGCGGCGCAATTGCCGAAGCGCTCACAGACGATGCCGAGATGCTTGCGGCGATCATTGAGCTGAGCGCTTCGCTGTTCTAGACATTCCGCAGGAAAGCCCCCCCCCGACAGCACGTACGGCCATGACGATCCCGGTTGCACCCCTGTCCACAGCCGAACTCGAAGAACGGCTCGACGAGTATCTCGATCCGGTGTTGTCATCGCGCCGCACTGCCGGAGGTCTGGCAGCAGCCCTCGCAGAATTCGGCCGCAGCCAGCAGGAATTCGTGCTGCAGTGGGTCGGGATCATCGCCAAAACCAATGCCGAACTTGCCTTTCAGTTTGCCGCCCAGGCGCCCGAAGGACTGCGCCTGATGCTGCCGGATGACCTTGAGTCTTGGATCATCCAGGCCATGGATACATACGACCGAATGGGGCTATACCCCGCGAGCGCGGTATTTCACGACAGCGCCACCTATGCGGTACGCGCGCGAACACGCGATAGCAGCGTGACATTTGACGATGTCTCCGGAATCCTGGAAATCTTCGTGCGCGGTCTGTCGGGACGGGCACTCAAGCTCCAGCCGGGCGAAGAAATCTATACCGACACCGGAACGCTGTTTCTTCCCGCCAGTCTGGCCCGCCTCCCGAATAAGGAGGGGAATTTCCGTCTGTACAAGGCAATGGCTGCACACCAATGGGCGCAAACATGGTATGGCACCTTCCGGGCAGACCTGAGCGAGGTGCTTGCCGGCTTCCCTGACCAGGAAAAGGCAACGCAGCTTTTTCATGCACTGGAAACCGTGCGCCTGGACGCCTGCCTTGCCGCCGACCTGCCTGGCCTGCATCGCGACATGCAGGAACTGCAGAACACCCTGGGACAACCCGCCTACCCTGACGCCTGGAACGGACAGCTGCAGGCCCTGCGCACGCCGGGAGCTTCAGTCCAAAACACGATCGATGCCCTCCGCGCGCTATATGGCGCTGCCATACCCCCTCCACTTTGCTACCAGGGCACGCTCCAGGCGGGGCGCGCCGAACAAGTCACGGCCCAGCGCGCGGCACGCGAGAAGGACCAGTTTCGCGCCGCTCTCGCGCGCTTGCTGGACTCAAAGGAAAAACACGCAGAGCCCGCTGCCGAACCCGAGGATGAATCGAAATCCCGCACAGAACGTCTTCGCGTGGAGCGCACGCCGGATCCGGACCGGCCGGGAAGGTGGCGGTACGAAATCACTATAGACGGCCGGCCCGTTGCCCCCCCAAAGGACGTCAGGTCGACGATGGATTCTATTGTCCAA
Source organism: Gammaproteobacteria bacterium (assembly GCA_028068195.1). Classification (GTDB taxonomy): domain Bacteria; phylum Pseudomonadota; class Gammaproteobacteria; order Acidiferrobacterales; family UBA6901; genus JAJYCY01. The sequence goes on along the minus strand of JAPTTX010000079.1, from coordinate 89,325 downwards.
GACCTTGGCGACATACCTGATGACTACCTCGTGGCAGCCGGGGACGGAGGCTACCAGCAGGACGGAGGCGAGAAGAATCCCGATGACGTGTGGAAGGGAACCTACCACGAGGAAGGAGCATTTCTATACAACGAATGGGACTATCGGCGGCAACATTATCGAAAACACTGGTGCGTTCTGCGGGAAGTCGACGTACATCCGCTGGATGATGGCTTCGTCTCCCGCACCCGCGTGAAATATGCCGCTTCTATCGCCAGCCTGCGCAAGTCGTTCGAGGCGCTCCGGGGCGACGAAAGGCTCCTGAAGAGACAGAAAAACGGGGACAACATCGATTTTGATGCAGTAGTTGAAGCCTACGCGGATATGCGCCACGGGATGGAAATGAGCGAACGCGTGCTCACAAAGCTGCGCAAGCTTGAGCGCAACATCGCCGTGATGTTCATGGTCGACATGAGCGGATCCACAAAGGGATGGATCAATGATGCCGAGCGTGAAGCGCTGGTGTTGCTGTGCGAGGCACTAGAGGTCCTGGGCGACCGTTACGCAATATACGGATTTTCCGGCATAACTCGCAAGCGCTGCGAGCTTTACCGCGTCAAGCGCTTCGACGAGCCGTATTCGGATATGGTTCGGTCACGCATCGCCGGAATCAAGCCGGAAGACTATACCCGCATGGGCGTAACCATTCGCCACCTGACCCACTTGCTGAGCCAGGTGGAAGCGCGCACAAAGCTTCTCATCACACTGTCGGACGGAAAACCGGACGACTATGACGGCTACCGCGGAGACTACGGAATCGAGGACACGCGGCAGGCGCTAATCGAGGCAAAGCGCGACGGCATACATCCCTTCTGCATCACTATAGACACGGAAGCGCGCGATTATCTTCCGCACATGTATGGCGCAGTGAATTGGGCCCTGATAGACGATGTGCGTCGTCTGCCACTCAAGGTTTCGGAAATCTATCGACGGCTTACTACCTGATCGCCCCTTACAGTTTGCCGCGCATGGGCCATTCTGTAGTTGCCGCGTCACGAAACCCCTACCGCCTTCGCAGTCCTTGTGCAGATGAACCCCATACGCAACGGTTTGCCGCTTTCAAGCGGCGCGCCCCGTCCTTTACGCTGCAAATCACGCCTGGCGGCGAGCCCCGAAGCACAGCGCTTTCGCACAACACCGAAGCGCAATTCACCTGGCTCCCGGCTTGTATGGCGGCGCTATCGTCACGTTGATGTCAGCATCGCAATCCGCGCAGCCACAATTGGCCGAATTTGTTCCGTTCCCGTCCACCCCCCGGACCCGCACCGGCGCAGGCAATAACCGCATTGCACGCCCGTCTGCATCCTGGCGGCAGGGCATTCCAAGAGCCGCCGAAAACCATGCCGATTTGGACTCAGTCTTTGCCGCGGTCGCGGCTTGATCGGTCCTGCAGGCGGGCGCAAGATGAATCAATGAGGCAGGGACACTCGGAACCCCGGTGGGAACATTTCCCGCACGGGGCCGATATCGGGGTACGGGGCGTCGGACGTTCGAAGAACGAGGCTTTCGAACAGGCCGCTCTGGCCATGACGCAAGTGATCACGGACGCAGGCCGGGTAGAAGTGCGGGAAGGAGTAGACATTACCTGTCAGGCGCCCGACGATGAACTACTGCTTGTCGACTGGCTCAACGCTGTCGTGTATGAAATGGCAACGCGCTCCATGCTGTTTAGTCGGTTTAAGGTACACATCGACAGCCACCGGCTCGACGGTAGCGCATTTGGTGAACACATCGATCTGAATCGCCATGAACCGTCTGTCGAAATCAAAGGCGCCACCTACACGGCCCTTTCGGTGAGACAGGATCCCGATGGCCTGTGGGTGGCCCAATGCGTCGTGGACGTCTAGCACAGGTCCTAGCGGTGCGGTGGCGTGATCGGGATCCCGGATGGACCTCCGGAATCCCGCCAACCAAGAACAGCACTTCCGCGCTCGGCACCAGCAGGTGAGGGCAAAGCCATGGAACTCTCGTTGTTTACCGGCCATGACGGCTATCGGTGGGAAATCGCGCCGCGGGGTCGTATGCGGGTGCCGGCCGTGATATTTGCGAGCGAACAGCTCATCCGGGACATGGACAGCAAGGTGTATGACCAGATTACCAACGTAGCCATGCTACCCGGCATCGTCCAGGCGTCCTATGCCATGCCTGATGCCCACTGGGGCTATGGCTTTCCCATCGGAGGCGTGGCCGCCTTTGACCCCGAGAACGGCGTGGTCTCTGCAGGCGGTGTCGGATTTGATATTTCATGCGGTGTGCGCACTCTGCACACCGGTCTTGACCTTGCTGACATCGATGGCCTGAAAGAAGAACTCGCGAATACCCTCTATTCCCATATTCCGGCCGGACTCGGAAGCACTGGCCGTGTACGCCTGGAACACGGCGATATGGACGCCATGCTTGCTGGCGGCGCCCGCTGGGCGGTGGGTTGCGGTTATGGAAGCCGCGACGATCTGTTGCGTACCGAAGAAGAAGGCTGCATGGCCGGGGCAGTACCAGAGAACGTTTCAGACCATGCTAAGAAACGCCAACGTGATGAGATGGGTACGCTGGGATCTGGCAACCACTACCTTGAGGTCCAGCGAGTGGCCGAAATCTACGATCCTGCTGCAGGAACGGAATTCGGTCTACATGAAGACGAGATAGTGGTCAGCATCCACTGCGGATCACGCGGACTCGGGCACCAGATCGGCACCGAATTTCTGAAGCGGATGGTAACGTCGGCTCCTGAATACGGTATTGACCTGCCAGACCGTGAGCTAGCTTGCGCGCCGATATCATCGCCCCTTGGACAGGAATACCTCGGCGCGATGCGCGCGGGAATCAACTGCGCGCTTGCCAACCGGCAGATCCTCACCCACCTTACGCGTGAGGCGTTTGCCACCGTGCTTCCGCGGTCCGGGCTGCGGGTTCTGTACGATGTCTCGCACAATACCTGCAAGGAGGAACATCATCTGGTTGACGGGATAATGCGCCCACTGTTCGTGCACCGAAAGGGGGCGACCCGCGCTCTGGGACCGGGTAACCCGCTGATTCCTGAGGCTCTGCGGGAGGCTGGGCAACCCGTTCTGATTGGAGGCAGCATGGGCACAGCTTCGTACATCCTGGCCGGTACTGACCGGGGCATGCTGCTATCGTTCGGGTCAGCATGCCACGGGGCCGGTCGCGCCATGAGTCGCCACCAAGCCAACAGGCGGTGGCGCGGGCGCCAGGTGGTCGACGAGCTCGCGCGGCATGGCATTGTCATTCGCAGCCCGTCCGCGCGTGGTATTGCGGAAGAGGCACCAGGCGCATACAAGGATGTCACGGCGGTGGTGGATGCCGCTCACGCCGTCGGTCTCGCGCGCAAAGTTGCGAAGCTTCTTCCGGTCATTTGCATCAAGGGATAGGAGGGTCGGATCATGGCTGCGGACAGGCCTGTGGCGATAACCCTCGGGACCGGTGACGCGCTGATCATCGTGGACGTGCAAAACGATTTTCTTCCGGGAGGCAGTCTGGCGGTCGCGGCGGGCGACGAAGTCGTCCCTGTGCTCAATCATTACGTAGCGGCGTTTTCGGACCGCAATCTTCCTGTATTCGCGACGCGGGACTGGCATCCAGTCAACCACAGCTCCTTCCGGCAATGGGGCGGGCCATGGCCGTCTCATTGCGTGGCTGGTACCCGCGGAGCGGCATTCGCAGCGGGCTTGCATCTGCCCGCCTCGGCACGGGTGGTTTCCAAAGGCACCGACAGGGACAAGGACGCCTATTCGGGCTTCGCAGGCACCGACCTCGATGCCCAGCTGCGCGCAGCCTCGGTGCGGCGGGTTTTCGTCGGCGGCCTAGCCACCGACTATTGCGTGCTCAATACCGTCAGCGACGCTCTGGCACTGGGATACGAGACATTTCTGCTTGAGGACGGCGTGCGCGCAGCCGACGTATCGGCCGGCGATGGCGACAGGGCATTGGCGCAAATGCGCGCACGCGGCGCCCGGCCCTTGGCACGCGAGGCAATCGGCGCATGACAAACGAACCGGTTGCCGATTCGAGCCCGCTGCTCACAGACCTGTACCAGCTTACCATGCTGCAGGCGTATTTCGAGCATGGCATGACAGACGCCGCGGTCTTTGAATTCTTTGTACGCACCCTGCCGGCGCAGCGCCAGTTTCTGGTAGCCGCTGGACTGGAACAGGTTGTCGGCTTTCTGGAGAACTTACGCTTTGGTGCAACCGAACTGGAATGGATGGCCAGACAGGGATCATTCCGACCGGAATTCATCAACTATCTGGGCGGCCTGCGGTTCAGCGGCGACGTGCACGCCATGCCAGAGGGCACAATATTCTTTGCCGATGAGCCCATCCTGCGGATCACGGCGCCGCTGCCGGAGGCGCAGCTCATCGAGAGTCGCGTCATCAATCTTCTTCATTTCCAGACGATGATTGCCTCCAAGGCAATACGCTGTGTGCTGGCCGCGCCCGCCGCGCTTCTGGTGGATTTCGGACTGCGCCGGGCGCATGGCGCAGAAGCAGGCCTGCTCGCCGCTCGCGCTAGCTACCTGGCAGGCTTCGCCGGTACAGCGACCGTGCTCGCGGCACCACGTTTCGGAATTCCCCTTTTCGGCACCATGGCACATTCGTTCATAGAGGCGCATGAACACGAGATCGACGCATTTGAGCGCTTCGCATACTCACTTCCCGGAAACGTCGTCCTGCTCATTGACACCTACGATACGGAGGCTGGCGCCGCCAAAGTGGTTCAGCTGGCGCCCCGGCTGAAGGCTGCGGGAATTGAGATACGGGGCGTGCGCCTGGACAGCGGCGACCTGGGCGCCCATGCACGCAAGGTTCGGCGCATTCTGGATGATGGTGGCCTGCAGCAGGTAACAATATTCGCCAGCGGAAACCTGGATGAAATGAGGCTCCAGCGCCTGCTGGCGGACGGCGCACCAATCGACGGCTTCGGTGTCGGCACCCACATGGATACGTCGTCCGATGCGCCTTTTCTCGATTGCGCTTATAAACTCCAGGAATACGCTGGCCGGCCACGACGCAAATGCTCGGAGGGCAAGGCGACGTGGCCTGGCACTAAGCAAGTACACCGCAGATTCGATTGCCAGGGAATCATGTGCGGCGATGGGTTGGATTTGGAGGGCGAAGATGGCGACGGCGTGGCTTTGCTGCAACCGGTCATGCGTTACGGCCGGCGCCTGGCAGCGCCTGCGGAGCTGGCGGCAATACGCGCGCACGTATCCGCCGAAATAGCGCGGCTGCCGCTGGAACTACGGACAATTACAGGAACGGGGCAATACCGGGTCTCCGTCTCTCCGACGCTGCGAGAACTTGCCCGCCGACTCGATGCACGCGGTACTTGAGGGACCAGGGAGGCTCGGACGCCATGCCTATACATAATGCCGACATCGCTGCGACGTTTAATGCAATCGCCGACATCCTGGAGATACAGGGCGAGAACCCGTTTCGTGTGCGTGCCTACCGGAATGCCGCACGCACTATAGGGGAACTCGGCAAGGAAATCAGTGATCTCGCAAAGGAGGGCATGGATCTTACCGAGCTGCCTGGAATCGGCCGGGATCTTGCCGCCAAAATCCATGAGATCCTGGAGACCGGCAGATGCTCGGCGCTCGAAAGGCTGCGGCGGCAGGTACCCGCCTCAGTGACCGAACTGATGCGTCTTCCCGGACTCGGACCGAAACGTGTCAAGGCCCTTTGGCACGACCTAGGGGTCCAGACTGCCGAACAGCTGGATCGAGCTGCAAGGGATGGGCGGTTGCGCGAGCTTGCCGGATTCGGACCCAAGACCGAGCAGCGCATCCTGGAAGCTGTCGGTACGCATCGGGACGCTACCGCACGCTTGAAGCTTGCGGTAGCGGGCCAGTACGCAAGCGCCCTCGTCCGCTTTTTGCGCACGATAGCCGGCGTTCGGGAGGTCATGGTAGCAGGCAGTTTTCGACGAATGAAGGAAACTGTGGGCGATCTCGACATACTGGTCACCGCTGACGATCCGTCCTCGGTCATTGCCGGCTTTGCGGGCTACGACGAGGTGGGGGAGGTGCTTTCAAAGGGAAGAACCCGTTCTACCGTGGTGCTCAAGTCCGGGATTCAGGTCGATCTGCGCGTTGTGGCACCCGAGTCCTATGGGGCCGCCCTGCACTATTTCACGGGCTCCAAGGCGCACAATATCGCAATTCGGCGTTTGGGCCAGGAACGTGGCCTGAAAATCAATGAATACGGGGTGTTCAGGGGCAAAACGCGGATTGCCGGGGATACCGAGGAGTCGGTATACCGAAGCGTGGGATTGCCGCTCATACCTCCGGAACTGCGGGAGGACCGCGGCGAAATAGAGGCCGCAAAACAGGGCCTTCTACCGAAACTGGTGGAACTCGATGACTTGAGAGGGGATCTCCATGCGCACACCCGCGCCAGCGATGGACATAACAGCCTCAGGGAGATGGCCGTGGCAGCCAGGGACCGGGGGTTCGAATACCTTGCCATTACCGAACATTCACGGCACCTCACAGTTACGCATGGGCTCGACGCTACGCGTCTGCTCAGGCAATGTGAGGAGATTGACCGGCTCAATACCGAAATTCGGGGAATCACGCTTCTCAAGGGTATTGAAGTGGATATTCTGGAGGATGGCTCGCTCGACCTGCCGGACAGCGTGTTGGCCAGGCTAGATATCATCATCGGCGCGATTCACAGCCAGTTTCACCTGTCGCAGGGAAAACAGACCGAACGTATCATAAGGGCCATGAAGCATCCTTATTTCAATCTGCTCGCCCACCCTAGTGGACGACTGCTGGGCAGCCGAGAACCATACGACGTGGACATGCTAAAGATTATCCGCTCAGCACGCAGTTTGGGGTGTTTCCTCGAGCTGAACGCCCATCCCGAGCGCCTTGATCTGCTTGACACGCAGTGCCAGATGGCGCGCGAAGAGGGGGTACTGGTGGCGGTCAATTCCGATGCACACTCGGTGCACGACTTCGATAACCTTATCTACGGCGTGGGCCAGGCACGGCGCGGCTGGTTGGAAAAAACCGATATCCTGAACACCCGGACATTGCACGCGCTCCGCACCCTGCTGAAGCGCGAGGCAGGCATGAATAATTCCAAGAATTCTTAGGCGGATGCTGGTTCATTGTCGATGTCGGCGGGGCTCCATATCCATATATATAGGTAACGCCGACCGGCCGCGAGTTCATATTGAGCCATATTGGTAGCAGTGACTAACATTAATGAATGCCCGGATAAGATTTCTTGACATGCACAATTTAATGGGTCTACAGTCGCCGACTAACACAATATATTGTATTGTGTGTCGGAACCTAATAATAAGCGTGTTTCTGCCAGCAAGCGCGAAGGAGGCAGCTATCCAATGAAGGCGGCAAAAATACAGGAGCAGCAGACTGACACCCCTGAGATTCCCCTCCAACCGGCTTCCTATGATATCTGGGACAAAAAATACCGGCTTAAGACGAAATCCGGAGAGCCAGTGGATCAGGACATCCTCGGGACCTTCACCCGCATAGCGCGTGCCCTCACCGACGTCGAGGATACCCCGGAGAAACGTACAGAATGGTTTGACCGGTTTCTCTGGGCCTTGCTGAATGGCGCAATCCCGGCCGGCCGCGTAACCTCCAACGCCGGCGCCCAGGACCATAAACCGGCCACGAGCACCATCAACTGCACCGTTTCCGGCACCATACAGGATTCGATGGATGGAATTTTGAGTGCAGTCCATGAAGCCGGACTCACGCTAAAGGCCGGCTGCGGAATCGGCTATGAATTCTCCACGCTGCGTCCCAAGGGAGCATTCGTTAACGGCGCCGGTGCCCACACTTCTGGTCCACTGTCATTCATGGACATCTTCAATGCCATGTGTTTCACGGTTTCCTCTGCCGGAGGGCGCCGTGGCGCACAGATGGGGACCTTTGATATCTCGCACCCCGACATCGCAACCTTTATCCGTGCCAAACGCGAAGATGGACGCCTGCGTCAGTTCAACCTGTCTTGCCTCATCTCGGACGAATTTATGCAGGCAGTCAAGAATGATGCTACCTGGGATCTGGCGTTTCCGGCCAATCGGTTCGAACACGACCAGCCCGCAACGCGCATCGTCTGGCGCCACTGGCCGTCGACCCAGGGCTATATCACCAACGATCTGGGTCAGGTCGCATGCAAAGTTTACAAGACCCTGCCAGCGCGCCGCCTTTGGGACCTGATCATGACGTCGACCTATGATTATGCCGAGCCGGGCTTCATCTTGATCGACCGAATCAACGAGATGAACAACAACTGGTTCTGCGAGGACATCCGTGCCACAAACCCGTGTGTTACCGCCGACACTTGGGTGCATACGGACGTGGGTCCGCGCCAGGTACGTGACCTGATCGGGCACGGTTTCATCGCCCGCCTGGATGGCGGAGACCATGCCAGCGGCACCGAGGGATTCTTCTTAACTGCCACTAAACCAGTGGTGCGCCTGAGCACTGTCGAAGGATACAGCCTGCGACTTACCTCAGATCACCGCCTACGGCGTGTGATCCGTTTTTCCCGCGATGCCGTGGAAACCGAGTGGTGCGCAGCTGGCGACCTGCGCCCTGGCGACCGCGTGGCGCTCAACGATCACCGTGCGCATCCGGAATGGAAGGGCGACCACACCCGCGAACAGGGCTATCTTGTCGGATTACTGATGGCCGATGGCACGCTCGGCAATGACACGGCAGTGCTCTGCATCCGAACAGCCGCCATAGCGGTGAACGGAAGCACGGCTAGAATACCTGCCGGCGTCAGGGCAATCATGCGCGAAGCGCTCCAGGCGGCCAAGGCTCTACCTCAGGGTGCAGACGCCGGATGGCACGATACGGGAAGGTGCGACGAATACCGGCTGGAACTCTCCGCCCTGCACGATCTGGCAGTGGCACTCGGCGTGCCCCCCCGAGATAGCGATTGCATCAGCCCTGCCATCGAACGCGCCTCCAGCGCCTTCTACCGGGGCTTCCTGCGTGGTCTATTCGATGCCAACGGATCCGTGCACAGTGGTCTCACCAAGAGAGCGTGCATACGTCTGGTACAGCCCGGATCCGGCCGTATCGAAGCAGCGCAGCGCATGCTGCTGCGTCTGGGAATTGCCAGCACGATCCGCGGTTACCGGCAGGCAGATGGCGCGCATTCATCCGATGGCTGCGACCCGCAGACGCAGGACACAGTTGGCGCACAATATGAACTTCTGATCAGCGGACACAACCTTGCCCGATTCCGCGATCTCGTCGGTTTCGGTGATTGCGACAAGCTGCGACAGCTCGACACAATATGTTCACGCCGCCGCAGCGGACCGGACGGCGGACATTTTACAGCCTGCGTACGTGCAATAACGCCCGATGGCGTCGATGAGGTATATGACGTACGGATACCGGGCGTCAACGCCTTCGATGCCAACGGCCTGCATGCCCATAACTGCGGCGAACAGCCGCTGCCGCCCTACGGCTCATGCCTTCTGGGATCGGTCAATCTGACGAAGTTTGTGGAGAACCCATTTACTCCGGAGGCACGTTTCGACTGGGATCGCTATCGCCGGGTAATAATGATCTTCACGCGCATGCTAGACAACGTCGTGGAAATAAATGGCCTGCCGCTGGCAAAACAGCGCGAGGAAATTACCCGTAAACGCCGTCATGGCATGGGGTTTCTGGGCCTGGGTTCGGCCATGACGATGCTTAGGATGAAGTACGGCGATCCTGACTCCCTGGCATTTACGGAGCGGGTTGCGCGGGAAATGGCGGAAGTCGGCTGGGAAACAGGAGTGGCCCTTGCAGAAGAGAAGGGCCCCGCACCCATTCTACTCGACGACTTTACCGTCACCGCGGAAATGCTGGACAAGCGTCCGGAAATGAAGCGCGACGGGTACAAGATAGGAGACAAAATACCCGGGAAAGTGCTTCTGGCGAAATACAGCCGCTACATGCAGAAATTCAGCAAAGCGCTTACTGATCGCATTGCCGAAGTCGGCGTGCGCTTTACCCATCATACATCGATCGCGCCAACCGGTACGATCTCGCTATCCTTGGCGAACAACGCAAGCAATGGCATCGAGCCGTCTTTCGCCCATCAGTACAGCCGAAACGTCATCCGCGAAGGACGCAAAACCAAGGAAAAGATTGATGTGTACTCCTATGAGCTGCTGGCCTACCGCACCCTGATAAACCCGAAGGCTGATCCGAACTCGCAGGACGCGGAATCAAAACTGCCGGACTACTTCGTCAGCGCCGAGACCATCGCCCCCCGGCAGCACGTAGATGTGCAGGCTGCAGCCCAGAAATGGGTGGACTCCTCTATATCCAAGACCGCCAACGTGCCTACTGATTTTCCGTACGAGGAGTTCAAGGATATCTACATGTACGCCTACGAGCAGGGCCTCAAGGGCTGCACCACTTTCCGCTTCAATCCCCAGGCTTTCCAGGGGGTTTTGGTCAAGGAAAAGGACCTGGAAAAAACCATCTACCGGTTCCAGCTTGAGAACGGGGAGGTCATCGAGGCGAAGGGTAATGACGAGATCGAGTATGACGGCGAGACCCACACGGCTGCGAACCTCTACGACGCCCTTAAGGAGGGCTACTACGGGAAGTTCTGACCGTCGGACTGGCGAACCCCGGCTGCTGCAGGGCCGGATCGCCGGGCTTCAAAGGAGATTCTGACATGGCAATCAAGATCGACAGGAAGATCACGGGATACGAGGTTGTAAAGGAGGAAGCGAGCGCACAGAAAGGGGGTGCCGGCGATTCCAACGTCGTTCATATGCACGAGAAGCTTGAACGCCCGGAAACGCTGGTGGGGAACACCTACAAGATCAAAACCCCCCTCACCGAACATGCCCTATATGTCACAATCAACGACATTATCCTGAACCCGGGCACACCTCACGAGAAGCGGCGTCCTTTCGAAATTTTCATAAACTCGAAGAGCATGGACCATTTCCAGTGGATCGTGGCCCTGACTCGCATCATTTCGGCGGTGTTCCGCAAGGGGGGGGACGCGACTTTTCTGGTCGAGGAGCTTCGCAGCGTATTCGATCCCCGCGGGGGATACTTCAAAAAGGGCAAGTACACCCCGTCTCTGGTAGCCGAAATCGGGGACGCCATCGAATGCCACATGAAAATGATCGGCATGATCCGCGCTGAAGAACCGGACGAGGAGAGGCGGAAATTCATCGCTGAGAAACGTGCCACCCATCAGGAGCGGTGCGGTGGCTCAGATGCCGGCGATAGCGGCGACTTTCCCGCGGAAGCCCAGCTTTGCGCAAAATGCTCGACCAAGGCGGTGATCAAGATGGACGGTTGCATGACCTGCCTGAATTGTGGCGACTCGAAATGCGGATGAGTTGCGCACAACGATCGACGCCTCGTCTTGTGTTCAATCGCTTCACCACGTCATCGTCGGAAATTTTTGTCAGCAAAAAGTGTTTGCAATTTTTTCAAACGCTCATTAAAGTACGGCTTGACGTGTGGTGAAATCGTGCTACACCTGAACTTAACGGATCGCATCATTCACTAGTCGCTGCAAAACGGTACGAAGATGGTGTACGGTTCTCTGCAGGACGAAATAGCCGGAACAAGCGATGCGCAGGTGTAACACAAACGGGGTTACTGGACACATTGGCTCGATTGCGACGTCCAAAAACAATGATCCCTTCCGGCAACCGATGGTTGTCGGTGCCGTGCGATTCCTCATTTGAGATGTTTCCCGCTGACGGAAGTTGTAGAGAGACAGCCATGGGCTGTCTTTTCTTTTTTGCAGAGCAGCACCAAAGGGGCCGATGGTCCCGTTTTTCATGTTAGTCCCCTAACCACACACAAACTGAAGGAGTAAAATCATGGCAACGAAGAAGAAAGCTGCGAAGAAAAAGGCTGCGAAGAAGGCCACCAAGAAGAAGGCCGCCAAGAAGAAGAAGTAGCTGATCGGTCAGCAGGATGACCCCGGTAGTCGCCCGGGCTACTGCGGCGACTACCCGCAGGTTTAGGACGGTTCGCAAATGGAGATTTACCTAACTGGGAAGTGGAGACGTCCATGGCGAACCAATACCCTGCTTCGACAGCACCAAACCGGCAGCCCCGCTGCGGATGTTCCTGAGTCAAGCACGGCGCTGCCGGTTTTTTACTGCCCCCGCGGTAGCTGACGCCGCCTTCCGCTGCTAGTCAGCCTCTCCGTTGTCCCGGTTCAGTCGCTCCAGCGCTTCCGCCAGGCGGTTTTCACGTTCCAACAAGGGACCAGCCGCCATCCAGCTCAGATCCGCCATAATCCGGATAAATTCCGAATGATCGCGCCCCCCATCAAGATCCTTGGTGGCCCGCTCCAGCGACAGAAGGCTGTCGCGCAGGCTTAGGGCCGAACCCAAAAAGTTCTTGGCACGCTCCCGCACCTGCGGAATCCATGTCCTGTCGTTAGAAACCGACCGCCACTTTTCGCCCAAATCGAGCACTCTCCGTCGAACCTTTCCGGTCGAACCGGGGACGCGCCCCTTCAGATCCCCCCAGACGGCGATTTCCATAAGACGCAGCCATTGCTCTCTGACGCGCGCGGCCCATTCCGGGTCAAATTCAATCAGGACATCAATTTCGTGACGGTCCATATTCACCACGTTCACCCTCTCAAGAGGCAGGACTCACCCTCAGCACCGGCTCAGCTCCCGGTCGAGTTCGGCGAGGCGCTCGGGGGTACCGATGTCTCGCCACCGACCTTCGTAATGCTCCCCCGTCACCTCGCCCCGCCCGATCGCCGAACGCAGCACCGGGGCCAGAGGAAAGCGGCTCTGTGTGCAATCTTTGAACAACGCGGAACGATAGACACCGATCCCGCTGAACGTAAGCCTCGCGGCGGCGTCTGCAGCGCTATCTGGCGGTGCAATTACCCGCCCCTGCCTCAAAATAAAATCTCCGGCTGGATGGTGCACGGGATTGTCCACGAGAACCAAATGGGCGAGACCTGCCAGATGGCACGGCAGCCGGTCGAAGGGGTAGTCGGTCCAGATGTCCGCATTTACAACAACGAACGGGTCGCCTCCCAACAGTGGCAGGGCCCGGAGAATTCCGCCGCCGGTCTCAAGCGCGCCCTCCGGCTCGGGCGAATAGATGATTCTTGCGCCCAATGCCCGCCCATCACCGAGATCGGCAACGATCTGGTCTCCCAGGTAGGCTTGGTTCAGAACCAGATCGCGTAGATCCGCCCGAACCAGCGCCTCAATAAGATGTCGGACCAGGCTCTTTCCTCCGGCCCGCAGCAACGGCTTTGGAGTATGATCAGTAAGTGGCCGCATGCGCTCGCCGCGACCAGCTGCCAGTATGAGGACCTTCATGTGCTTGCCGAGGGTGGGCCCAGCCCCCGCAACAGCTGATGTAGCGCATCCAACTCCGGATACCGCGCACTAACATCGAGCACATACCCCAGGGTTCGCGGAATGTCCGAGAGGTACCCATTTTTGCCGTCGCGGTGATTCAGCCGCGCAAAGATTCCTGCCGCCTTCAGATGTCTTTGTGCGCCCATCCAATCAAACCAACGCAAAAACAGGGACTCGTCCTCGCACACGGGGAGACCCGACTGCAGGGCAAGCACCTGGTACCCCAATGCCCAGTCCTCGACCCTTGCCCTCGGCCAAGCGACATAGCAGTCGCGCAGCAGCGATACCAGATCATAGGTGGCGGGTCCACGCACCGCATCCTGAAAATCGAGGATGCCAGGGTTATTTCTCTCCGTGACCATCAAATTGCGGGAGTGATAGTCCCGATGTACCCAGACCCGGGGTTGGTCCAGGGCACAGCGAGCAAGCAGCTCGAAAGCCCGGTCAAGCACCGCATGTTCCTTCGGGCTCAACGTTACTCCGAGATGCCGGATCAGGTACCATTCGCGAAACAGCTCCATCTCTCGGATCAGCAGCGCGTAGTCATAATCTGCCAGAAATGGGTCGCCGGTAAATTCTCCGGCCTGTAGCACGACCAGCGCACCGAGCGCGTCTCCATAGAGGCGTTCGACGTTCTGTTCGTTGAGGTACCGAAGATACATGCGGTCACCTAGATCGCTCAGGAGAAGAAAACCTCTGCCCAAGTCCTGGTGAAAGACCTCCGGCACGTGCAGCCCGAGAGCGCGAAAGCGCGCCGCAACGGCAATATATGGCCCCAGATCCTCCTTGTCAGGCGGGGCATCCATGGCGATATAGCTGCCGGCGCCAACCGTGACCCGGAAATAGCGCCGAAAACTGGCATCTTCCGACGCCGCACGGAAATCGCAGTCAACGGGTCCCAGTACGGAAACAACCCAGTCTTTGAGCACTTCTAGTCTGTCGTCCAAGCCTCACCCGTGTACGGCGGAAATTGCGCTCGACATCCGCGGGAACGGGGCCCGCCAGAAAATAATAAAGGTGCCGCGCTGCTTGATGGGCCATCGATTCTATGCGATTTTATGCCGATTCAAAAATCACCTCCTGATGATGCCCCGTACCCCCCTGAAGTGGTGCATGGCGTGCGTGGCTTTATTGGCTGCTGGGCCGCTCTTCGGGGCACAGACCGCAGCTCCGGCCCCCGGCTGTTCGCAACCCGGTCGGCAGAAATCCGGCTCGAACTCGCTGATCTATATCGATTCCGACCAGGCAGTCGCGACGCTCAATAAGACCAGCACATTCACCGGTAATGTCAGGCTCCGCCGCGGCAACCTGTGCATAGGCGCCGACAGGCTCACCTTCGACCGGCGTAACAGCCAGGTACACGCGGAAGGCCATATCACCCTCAGAAGCAGCACTGGCGACATCATCAGCACTCCGATCCTCAATTACAGCCTCACAAAGGAGTCCGGCTATACCAGTGCTGCACGCTTCCATCTCGCTCAAAACGGTGCCCGCGGCGCTGCCAGCGCCATCCACCTTTCCGGCAACGATCAGATGCAGCTGGACGACATGCGCTACACCACCTGCCCACCAGGCAACGAGGACTGGATGTTGAGCGGCACCAGCCTCAATCTCGACAAGAAAACGAGCATTGGCACTGCGCATAATGTCACTCTGCGTTTTATGCACGTGCCGATCCTGTATGTGCCTTATTTCAGCTTTCCGCTGACAGACAAGCGCAAGTCCGGATTCTTGGCTCCCAGCTTCGGCAACTCGACTACGCTAGGAACCTTCGTAGCGGCTCCATACTATTTCAACCTGGCGCCGAATTACGACTTGACAGTCACTCCGCGGTTCATGAGCAAGCGCGGCCTTCAGCTGCAGAACGATTTCCGCTACCTCGGGGCAAATTACTCGGGTACCGCCCAGTTTGAGTACCTCCCGCATGATCAGACTACCGGAACCGACCGGGTGGGAGCATTCTTAAACCATTACCAAACGCTTTCGCCGTACTGGAGCGCGTCGGCCAACCTCGGGTGGGTGTCTGACCAGGCATATTTCACTGATCTGGATGAGGGCACAACCTATGCGACACAGACGTATCTGCCTCGCCAACTGCAGCTGACCTACGGCGGCCCGATCTGGCAGTTCGGCAGTGTCCTTTCCGGTTACCAGAATTTGGATCCAACGATTCCTACCGCTGACCAGCCTTACGAGCAATTGCCACAACTGTGGGTTTCAGCCGAATCACCGAGCCCCCCCAATACCCTGCACCTCCAGATGCGGGGTGAATGGGACTACTTTCAGCGCAGTGACAGCGTCGTGGGGCAACGGCTGGACATACGCCCCGGCATTAGCCTGCCGTTACGCAATTCCTACGCGTATTTCATTCCAAAGGTGGAATTGCGATATACCGGATATGACCTGAGCGGGAATGGCGTTGCACCTCCGGCCGACCCGACGCCACAGCGCACCCTGCCGACATACAGTCTCGATACCGGCCTGGAATTCGAGCGACAGCTCTCGATCGGCCATACATCCTACACCCAGACCTTGGAGCCACGCCTTTTCTATCTGTACGTTCCCTACCGCAATCAGAATTCCTTGCCGCTTTTCGATACCGGCACACCCGACTTCAGCTTCGACAACTTGTTTCGGACCAACCGCTTTGTCGGAGCGGACCGCGTCGGCGACGCGGACCGCTTTGTTCTGGCACTCACCAGCAGATTTCTTCAGACGGACACCGGAGTCCAGCACCTCCGGATCAGCATAGGCAGAATCATCAATATCCGCCAGCCACTCATCGTACTGCCGCCGCCGTTTGCTACCAGCTCTGCAGCAGCTTCTGCCAACAGCGTCGCCGTGGCTCGCGCACGCCTGAGCCAAAACTGGTACCTGCGCACGGGACTGCAGTGGGACAGTCACGGCAATACTAACCAGCAGGGCGATTTTCTCGTTCAATACCACCCCAACTCCAGCAGCATCGTAAACATCGGCTATCGCTACTCCCGGGGACAGGAACTTCAGAGCGACATTTCTGCCCAATGGCCGCTGTCGTCGCACTGGACCGGACTGGCACGCTGGAACTACTCCCAGTTCGACCATCGTACCCTACAGAGCTATTTCGGACTGCAGTACCGAAGCTGCTGCTGGGCTCTCCGCATCGTCAAACAGCACCTGATTCTGGCTACCGGAGTCTCCGACAATGCCGTGGTATTCGAGTTGCAGCTTACCGGTCTTGGCAAGCTGGGCACGCCCACGCAAAGCCCGCTCCAACAGGGCCAGTTCATCTTCCAATAGCCCTTCTCCGCGTTCCCACAGGCCGCTGCTGGAACCGAGATTTCCACCACTTGGGTCTTCGGGAGGGAAACCAACCTGCGAAAAGCCCTCGGCGCACCCAGCATCGCCAGATCGTGATATCCTAGCGACTAATGTCCAGTACGCATGACCAGGAAACCCTGCCGGCCGCAACCGCCGGACCCTAACCACCCATATGCACAGTAAGCAACCACATTCCATCGGCAACAATACTTTCCGGGCATTCGCCACCCTGCTCGGCAAGGCTGTACCCTTGCTGTTGTCACTGGCTCTGACCATAGCGCCGACGGCCAGCTATGGCAGTCCCCAGCCATCCCTATTTCCGACGACTCCGGCGCCGAAGGTGATCGACCGTATACTCGTGATCGTCAACAATGATGTCATCACCCGAAGTGAACTCGACAGTCGCATGAAGGACGTTGAGCGACGGATTGCGGCCCAACATATCCAGGCACCGCCCGACAACGTGCTGCGCAAGCAGGTGTTAAATCAGCTGATTCTCGAGCAGCTGCAGCTGCAGATCGCCAAGCGTGCTGGAATCAAAGTCAGCCAACCCCAGCTTGACGCGGCGCTCCAGACCATCGCCGCGCGGAACCATCTCAGCCTTCCGGCCCTATACAAGGCCCTTGAGAGCGAAGGTATCAGACCGGCGCGATTTCGCCAGCAGATCTACGACCAGATGGTCATCCAGAAACTGATAAACAGGGAGATCAATGATCGCGTGACGGTTTCGCAGTCGGAAATCGCAAACTATCTGGCGAACGAGGCAAAGCGCAACGGCACGACCGAATACAATATCTCCCATATTCTCATAGCGATTCCAGAAAAGGCGACGCCTGCGCAGATCCAGAAGGCCAAGCAGGAGGCGGATAGCTTGCTCAAGCAGCTTCGGTCCGGAGTAAGCTTCGAACAGCTCGCCATCGCCAATTCCGAGGGACAGAGCGCGCTCAAAGGCGGAGACCTCGGCTGGAAACAGGCCGGGCAGCTGCCTCAGTTGTTTCTGAATGCCCTCAGGAAAATGAAGCCCGGCGAAATAAGTGGCGTGCTGCGGAGCACCAACGGCTTCCATATCCTGAAGCTCAACGCAATTCGGGGCGGAAAGCAGGTTCACACGATCGTCCAGACCCATGTGCGCCAGATCCTCATCCGGACCAATGCCCTGGTTACGCCACAGCAAGCCCGAATGCGTCTAGAGCAGCTGCGATCCCGCATCCAGAACGGGGATCGTTTCAGCGTTCTTGCCAAGGCAGACTCCCAGGACCCGGTATCCGCGCCAAATGGAGGCAATCTCGGCTGGGTTAGCCCGGGACAGCTGGATCCACAGGTCGAGAATGTCATGAACGCCCTAAAGGTGGATCAAATCAGCGAGCCAGTGAGGGTGCCGGGCGGTTTTGTGCTCATTAAGGTCCTCGGACGCAGAACCAAGGACGTAACCAACGAGCTGAATGAGGCCAATGCGCGTGAACAGATCCATGCGCGCAAAGCGGCCCAGCGCTATGCGCAATGGGTGCGGCAGCTGCGCGCCGAAGCCTATGTGGAATATTTCGGCAAAGGCCTCAACTGAGCGGCAGTGGCGGCACTGGGAAGCACGACAACGCTCCGGCTCGGAAGCTTATGGCTAAGATGCCGATACTGGCAGTGACGCCCGGCGAGCCGGCGGGAATCGGCCCGGACCTGTGTGTAAGGCTGGCACAGGCCCCGCCGCAATGCCATGAAGTCCTAATTGCAGATCCCCAGGTTCTCGCACAGCGGGCTTCCCGGCTGGGGCTGAGCCTGCAACTCGACGGCTGGACCGGACATCCTGGAAGGGAACCACGCCGATTCATCTTGCCTATGCCGGTCGCACGACCGGTAGAGCCGGGCCGACTGGATACCGCGAATGCCGCCTACGTGCTTAGGACGCTGGAGACCGCAGTCGACGGCTGCCTGCGAGGCGAGTTCGACGCGCTGGTAACGGGACCCATCCACAAAGGCGTCATCAATGACGCCGGATTCCCGTTTACCGGACATACTGAGCTGCTTGCCCAGCGCAGCGGCTCCCCGCAACCGGTCATGATGCTTGCCTGTCCTGATATGCGCGTGGCGCTGGTCACTATCCATGTTCCGCTCGCACGAGTCAGCTCCCTGATCACCCCGGAGCGGGTGTCCGGGGTCCTGAGGATCCTGCATCGCGATCTCCACCTGCGCTTCGGAATACCAGATCCAGCGATCCTGGTGTGCGGCCTGAACCCGCATGCTGGCGAATCCGGACATCTTGGCACCGAAGAAGCAGAAGTCATCAGTCCGGTCATCCGCGAACTTAAGGGTCTCGGGATGCGACTGCTGGGGCCGGTTCCCGCAGATACTGCCTTCATTCCTTCACAGCTGCAGGGCGTTGACGCGGTTCTTGCCATGTACCACGATCAGGGTCTTACAGTCGTGAAACATCATGACTTCGCAAATACCGTCAACATTACCCTGGGCCTGCCTTTTGTGCGCACATCGGTTGATCACGGCACGGCGCTTGGCCTTGCTGGAAGCGGGCATGTCGATACGTCCAGCATGATTGCCGCACTGGCAATGGCCAGGACCCTAGCCACACCCGGTGCCGCTCCTTGACCGGTCGAAAGCCGCCGCCCCGCGCCAAGTCGATGGCGCCCAGCCACCGCGCCCGCAAGCGATTCGGGCAGCACTTTTTGCGTGATCGCAGCATCATTGCCCGTATCGTCGCGGAATTCGACCCGAAACCCCAGGACTGCATCGTTGAGATCGGCCCGGGCAAAGGAGCACTGACGGAAGTCTTGCTGGAGCACACCACAGGCATGCATGTAATCGAGATTGATCGTGACCTGGCGGCATACCTACAAGAGACGTTCCGGCAGCGCCTGGATGTTCACCAGGCTGATGCCCTGAAATTCGACTTCTGCCGCTTGGGCGATTCGCGAAAGCCCCTCCGGCTCATCGGCAATCTGCCGTATAACATTTCCACCCCCCTGTTGTTTCATCTGCTCGATGCCAGTTGCTGCATCCAAGACATGCTGTTCATGCTTCAAAAAGAGGTCGTGGATCGCCTGGTTGCAGAACCCGGAGGCAGCGACTATGGGCGCTTGAGCGTAATGGTGCAGTGGCGCTGCCGCGTCGAACGGCTGTTTGGCGTCGCAGCGGGTGCATTCTCACCACCCCCGCAGGTCGAATCTGCCGTGGTTCGGCTCACCCCCTACCAGCACAGTCCGGTGCCCATAGACGATCCGGGGAGGTTCAGGCAAATTGTCCACGCGGCATTTGCCCAGCGCCGCAAGGTCCTGCGCAACAGTATCGGCCGGCTGGTAGAGCCGGATCTGATGCTACAGGTGGGAATCGATCCGACCAGGCGCGCGGAAACGCTAAGCCTAGCGGAATTCGCGACACTCGCAAATCTACCGTTTCGGGCGGGGTACATAGAGATCGATGGAGGACCGCCCGCAACCAGCGGCGGCGGCTGTAGCTAAGAGACGGCTCTCGGGCCGCGATACCCGCCGGTTCCCGGACACCGCTCCAGCTCGACCATGGCTTGACGCATCCACCGCTCAGCGGTGTCCCGGATCTGCTGAGCGGATCTGCCGCGGCTGGCAATGGCCGGTCCGATGATCACGCTGACGACACCGGGTCGCTTGATGAACCCGTGCCGCGGCCAGAACGAGCCCGCATTGTGCGCAACAGGCACGATTGGATAGCCAGTCTCGGCCGCAAGCATCGCCCCACCAATTCCGTGGCGCTTCGTCTGCCCTGGGCCGACACGCGTCCCTTCCGGAAATACCACTACCCAGCGACCGCTCTCCAGGCGATCGCGGCCCTGCTTGACGATCTGCTCGAGCGCACGAGCACCACCGCGTCGGTCGATGGCGATCGGCTGCGTCATGGCGAGCCCCCAGCCGAAAAACGGAATCAGCAGCAGCTCGCGCTTAAGCACCCAGACTTGGGGCGGAAAAATGACCTGAAAGGCAAGAGTTTCCCACGCGGACTGGTGCTTCGACAGGATGATTGCTGGACCGTCGGGCAGGTTCTCCCTTCCCTCGACCCGATAAGTTAAATTGCAAACTGCTTTCAGCAGCCAGACCTGCAGCCGGGCCCAGTGGCTGATAAATCGGTATCGTGTAAGCCCAGAGAACGGCAATGTGAGGAGGCTGAGCAGAGCGTAGATGACAACGGTAACGAGCATGAGCAGGTTAAACAGCAGCGAGCGAAGAACCACCATATCAGCACGCCACCTGGCCTGCTATCAGGGCGTCGATAAAGGCATCGAGGCTGCCGAAGCCCGCATCTGCCCGCACCGTCTCCCTTCCGGCGCCACCGAGCAGCACCGGCTGCGCGCCGGCAGTCCTGGCCGCATCCGCCTCATCTCCGGTTGCGCACACGGCATGAACCGACGACAAATTGATCTTGAATCGATCGGCAATCTCCACATATAGCCCGGGGTGTGGTGGCCGGCAACGGCATCCCGCATCAGCCGCATGCGGACAGACAAACACCGCGTCTACCTGACCGCCCTTGTTGCGCACCGACTCCAGCATTCGCACGTGAATGCGGTTGAGCATTTCCATGCCAGGCGCACCGAGCGCCACGCCGGGTTGCGCAGTCGCAACAACAACACGGTAACCTTCCCGCTGCAGCCGTGCCAGTGCCTCCAGACTGCCCGGCAATGGTGCCCAGTCGTCCGGATTCCGGACACCCTCGGCAAGTGGCCTGTTGATGACACCGTCACGGCTCAGGATAAGTAGCTTCATCGATTCACGCCCAAAAGTAGGCACCGGTACCTAACGAAGTGTGCCATCCGGTCGGATGCGGGTGCAGCGAGTCCCGATAGCGCGCCCGCCCCCACGAGAACAGGGGACACCAGCCTAGTCGCGGAATTCTGAGACACGTATCCGTCCGTTGATCATCCGACCCTGGCGGGACTCGAGTTTGCCCATCTTGTCCCAGAACGCCTGCCGCAAATCGAATCCGCCACTGATCGCGGTACCGAGAACCAGAATGAACAGATCGGCAACCTCTTCCGCAAGCGCGTCACCGCTCTTTCCCTTGGTCACACATGCGGATATTTCACCCAGTTCCTCGGTCATGAGCGCCACACGATAAACAAGCTCCTCCCCGCCGCTTTCGCGGAACCTGTGCTTGTCATGAAAAGCCTGGACTGCAGCCAGCATGTCCTGATATGAATCCGGGTTCATCGCCGCCCCCTTTAGCACCTCGATTATTATTGCCGGATCTGCAGCTTCGAAATGTCGGCAGCGCCCAGGAACAGGCCGCTAAGTTCAACCAGCAGCGCCAGCCGGTTGCTCCGTATCCGGACGTCGTCAGACATGACCATTACTTTGTCAAAGAATTGATCGACCGCACCACGTAGCCCGGCCAGCCGCCTCAAAGCTTCGGCGAAATCACCGCGCCCGACCAACTCCTCGACCTGCTGGCGCAATGCGCCCAGCTGATGCGCCAGCTGCTGCTCGGCAGGATCGGTCAGCAGGCCCGCTTCCACGCGACCAGCCTGGACCACGCCGGCTTGACGGAGGATGTTGCGGATGCGCTTATTTGCGCTCGCCAGCGCCTCGGCCTCTGGCAATCGCCGAAATGCCTGAAGGGCCTCAAGCCGCGGCAGCACCTGATCGAGACGCGTCGGGCGCAAACTCAGAACCGCGTCGATCTCGTCTGGAAGAAACCCTTTGTCGCGCAGATAAGGCTTGAGCCGCTCCAGCAGAAATGCACTGAGGTCCTGTACTACGTCTCCGCAGAGCACGTCCGGATCGAAACATCCGCGCGCAAGCCCCAGGAGACCCTCCAAGTCCAGCGCAAGCGAGCGCTCCGTGAGTATACGCACAACCCCCAGCGCCTGCCGCCGCAGCCCGTATGGATCCTTGTCCCCGGTCGGAACCAAACCCACGCCGTAGATTCCGACCAGGGTGTCGAGCTTGTCTGCCAGCGCCAAACACACGCCGGCCAGCGTCGGCGGCAGGCGGTCTCCAGAAAAGCGGGGCGAATAATGCGCGCGTATCGCTTGCTCGACACCATTGGACTCACCATCGTGCCGGGCATAATCGGCTCCCATGTATCCCTGCAACTCGGGGAATTCGCCGACCATCTCGGTCAGCAGGTCGGCCTTGCACAGCAGGGCCGCACGCTCTGCATCGCGTCTGTCGGTATCTGCCATGCCAATGCGCCGGGCAATCTCACCAGCAAGCTTTTCCAGACGGTGCACGCGCTCGAGCTGACTGCCCAGCTTGTTTTGATACACCACGCCCGCAAGCTTGGGTACACGCTCTTCCAGCCGCGTTCTCCTGTCCTGCTCATAAAAAAACCTGGCGTCACTCAGACGGGCTCGCAGCACGCGCTCGTTGCCATGCACGATATGCTGGGGTACCCGGGTCTCCATGTTGCTCACCATCAGGAATCGTGGAAGCATGCCCCCACTCGCGCTGCCGTGAACCAGCGGAAAATATCTCTGGTGATGCTGCATGCTCAGCGCCAGGCAGGGGATGGGCACATTCAGAAAATCCGCATTGAATGCACCTGCATAGACAACCGGCCACTCCACCAGGGCTGCGACCTCATCCAGCAGTCCGACATTATTTCGGACAACTTCTTCCGCCGCGAACCCCCATTCCTCTCCGGGAAACTGAGGCAGCGTTCCTGCCGTGTCCAGAACCTGGGCGCCCTTTTTTACTCTTGCGGCTGCCACACGCAGTTGTCGCTCGATCTCGCCACGGCGCTCCGCAATGCTGGCAATGACATGGCCGCTACGGCGCAGCGTGTCGGCATAGCGCGCGGCATGAGGAATGGCCAGCTCACGACGGCCAAGAAAGCGATGTCCGCAGGTCACGTTGCCGCTCCGCAGCCCGAAGACTTCGCCCGCAACCACACGTGCGCCATGCATCATCACGAGGCGGTGAACCGGCCGTACGAACTCGACTTCGCCATCACCCCACCGCATGAGTTTGGCAACTGGCAATTTGTTCAAGCTCGCGGCGACGATTGTGCCCAAATGTCGCGCCAGCGGTTCCCCTTTCTGCTTCGAGCAGTACACGAAGTATTCACCCTTCTCGCCTGCGCGCCGCTCGAGCTTGCCGGGATCGACGCCACAAGACTTCGCAAATCCGGTCAGGGCCGCTGTAGGATTTCCGGCGGAATCGTAGCCCGCTGCCACCGGAGGACCGCGGCGCTCGATTACGCGATCCGGCTGGCGCCCGAGCACTCCTGACGCAAGCAGAGCCAGACGCCGTGGAGTTGCAAACACCTCATGCGTACTGTCAGCCGACAGCAGAGCATTCTGGCGCAGACCTTCCATGACGCCGGCCGCAAACACAACGGCAAGACGCTGGAGCGACTTGGGTGGAAGTTCCTCGGTAAGAATCTCGACCAGAAGAAAGTCACCGGTTGGTGCACGGTGGGTACGATTTCTCTTCACCTTGCGGGACGCTGCGTTCATGGCCTATTTGCGTCGCGCCTGCTTCAGCAGGGGAAAACCTAGGGCTTGGCGCGAATCGAAGTAGCTCTGCGCCACGAGCCGCGCCAGGACCCGCACACGCCCCATGTAGGCGGCGCGCTCAGTCGTGGATATGGCGCCGCGCGCATCCAGCAGGTTAAAAGTGTGTGAGCATTTCATGACCATCTCAAAACCCGGTAACGGAAGCTTCTCGGCCATGAGGCGCCGCGCCTCGCCTTCAAAGTCGTTGAACTGCTGAAACAACCAGTTTATGTTGCTGTGCTCGAAGTTGTAGCGCGACTGCTCGACTTCGTTCTGGTGATACACGTCACCGTAACTGACACCCTCTGTCCACTTGATATCAAAGACGCTGTCGACACCCTGCAGGTACATGGCAAGGCGTTCGAGCCCGTATGTGATCTCGCCGAGCACCGGCTTACAGGGCAGACTCCCGACCTCCTGGAAATACGTGAACTGGGTCACCTCCATGCCATCTAGCCATACCTCCCAGCCCAACCCCCAGGCCCCCAGCGTAGGCGACTCCCAGTCATCCTCCACGAACCGCACATCGTGCACGCGGGTATCGATGCCGAGTTTCGCCAGCGACCCGAGATAAAGATCCTGGATATTGTCGGGCGACGGTTTAAGCACCACCTGAAACTGGTAGTAGTGCTGCAGCCGATTCGGGTTATCACCGTAGCGCCCGTCCTTCGGGCGTCGCGACGGTTGAACATAGGCGGCTCGCCACGGTTCAGGTCCCAACGCACGTAGAAATGTGGCCGTATGGAACGTCCCGGCTCCCATCTCCATGTCATACGGCTGGAGAATGATGCAGCCTTGATCGGCCCAGTACCGCTGCAGCGAGAGTATGAGATCCTGGAAGTTCAGAATTTGGCCTTTTGCTGATTGTATTGGATGGCTCGACCGCCGGCATTATAACCTGCAACGCCCTAGATCGGGCGTGAACTCCGGACTGCCGTGGCGCCCGCTGCCGCTGTCCCCGTGGAGCCGCCCGGATCGCGGGCTTTCTCTGCCGGAACCGGCGCCCCCGCGGAAACCGCATAGAGACGCACCATCTGACTGAGGATCTTCCGGGAATGGTGCACAAAAAACGGACCGCGGTGCGCAGGATTGTTTCGGACCGGACTCGGCAATGTCGCCGCCAAGTCAACGGCCTGAACCAGGGAAAGCCGGGAAACCGGAATTCCCCAGTAGGCCTCGGACGCCGCCTCGACCCCGTAAATTCCGCGTCCAAATTGGGCGGTGTTGAGGTAGATTTCCAGTATCCGGCGCTTGGTAAGATGGTGCGTCAGACCCCAGGTAAGCAGTGTTTCGTTACCCTTTCGGAGCAAGGTGCGTGACGGCGTCAGAAACAGATTCTTGGCGGTCTGCTGAGAAATCGTACTGGCGCCATAGACAATACGGCCTTTCTCGATGTTGTACAGGAATGCATCACGGATCGCGGTCAGATCAAACCCATCTTTTTCTTGATAAAAGCGGCTGTCCTCTGCCACGATCACTGCGCGCTGCACATAGCCGGGAATCTCCCACAGGGGTACGGGGTCCCAGCGCAGCCGTGGCCAATGGTTAGCCGCCCGCACGGAGAGGTAATGCCGGATGAAGCTCGTCTCGGGAATTGCGCCGTGCTCGAGCCGCTGCCAGTTTGGCCAAAGGCTTGCGAGATAAACCAAATCGGCAACTACCAGGAGCAGGAGGATGCGCAGAGTCCAGCGGAATACGCGCGCCAACCACCCTGATCGACGTCTTGCCCTTGCCATCTTCAGATCCAGACTTCCGGTTACGGTTGGAGGCCGGTGCATGAGTCATCAGTATCGCGGCCCTGCAACCCCCCTGCGCCGCGCGGCCTGAGCGCAGATTATACCAGACGGACCAAGCCACTGGTGGCACGACCCATTCCAGTTCAAATCGGGACAACGCTGCATAAGTGCCGAGTTTGATCGCGAAGCACACGCGCAACCGCGATCCATTTCCGGCATTTCCGCACAATACGATCTTCCCTTCGTCAATTTAGCCCGGAAGAACTGATTGGACACGCGCCGCAAATTCGCTTAAGGTTCATGCCCAGACGTTACGGTGCGCCGTGACGTCCAACCCGAACCACCGGGGAGGAACTGGGCCGCAGGCAAACCCGCACCCACAGATTACATTGGCTGCGGGGTGCCTGCAGGACCCATCTTACCGCAGCACCTATTCCCGGCTGATTAAATTTACAAGTTACTGATTGTAGATGTGTTTTTTTGAGGCTGCGCAGTATCTATCCCGACCCAAAGGGGTCTCGGGCAAGATCAGATGGTTTAAAATCCTCTACGGTCCGGGCAGGCGGCCCTCGGTGACGGACCGGTCATCTCGGAATCGCCCTACCTGCTCAAGGCTCACAGGGAAACTTGTCTTGTAGACAACGACATGACCACGATGACCCAGGCACGCAAGGCAGTGGCGCTGATTTCGGGCGGGCTCGATTCGCTGCTTGCGGCGCGCCTGATGCTCGATCAGGGCATCCACGTCGAAGGACTCAACTTCTATACCGGTTTCTGCGTCGAGGGCCATACCCATGCGATTCGCGAACGCCGCCGGAACAGGCCGCAACGTAACAATGCCCTGTGGGCAGCCGAACAGCTTGGAATCAGGCTGCATCTGATCGAGGTGGTCGAGGAATACAAGACAGTAGTCATCAATCCGAAGCACGGGTATGGAGCACATCTCAACCCCTGCCTGGACTGCAAGGGCTTCATGGTTGGCAAAGCCCGCGAGTGGATGGAAGCGCACGGGTTCGATTTCATTATCACCGGCGAAGTGATCGGTCAGCGTCCCAACTCGCAGCGCCGTGACGCCTTGCCGGTGGTGGCGCGCGAGTCCGGGGCGCTCGACCGGCTGCTCCGACCTCTATGCGCCAAGCTTCTGGCGCCAACCCTGCCGGAGCGCGAGGGCTGGGTCGACCGGGAGAAACTGCTGGCACTGAATGGCCGGAACCGCAAACCGCAGATCGCGCTCGCAGAAAGCTATGGATACCACGAATATGCCCAGCCAGCCGGGGGGTGCTGTTTTCTCACGGATGCCAGTTATTCGAACCGACTTTCGGATCTTTGGTCAACTCGCGGAGACAAGCTCTACGACCTCGATGACATCATGCTGCTCAAAGTTGGTCGACACCTGCGTCCCCGCCCAAATTTCAAGCTCATAATCGGGCGCGAAGAAGGCGAGAACAGATATCTGGGCGGCTACCGCCGCCGGTTCGTGCATATGGAGGCCACCAGTCATCACGGGCCTTTGGCGCTGATGGATGGTGACATCACGGACGCAGATATCGAACTGGCGGCACGCCTTACCGCGCGGTTCGGTCAGGGACGCCACGCGGAAAAGGTGACGATCGAGGTGACCGACCCGCGCGGCGGATCGCGGCTGCTCGACGTGATTCCGCTTCCGGGCAACGAAATTCCTGCGAGCTGGTACCTGTGATGGGTCACCACCGGCTCGATGCCCGCAATTTGCTCTGTCCGATGCCGGTCATACGGACCCAGAATCGGATCGCCGGGCTAAACTCCGGCGACATTCTCGAGGTGCGCTGCACCGACCCGGGCGCCCTGCAGGATATTCCGGCATGGTGTCGAATCAGCGGACACGAGGTGCTGGACAGCGGCGTCGAAAACGGCGAGGTGGTCATAACCGTCCGGGTCGGCAGTCCGGAAAAGGCGCAATGAGCGAGGGAACGGCTCCGAAATTGCTGGACCACACCGATCCGATTCGCTATCAAGCCAGTCGCCGGGTCACTTTCGTCAGCCTCGCAGCCAACGCGATCCTGGCGCTGGGCCAAGTGGTTATCGGCTTCGTCGGACGCTCACAGGGTCTCGTTGCGGACGGTTTTCATACACTCTCCGACCTGATAACCGACACCATGGTCCTGTTCGCGCTCACACATAGCGCCAAGGCCGCCGACGAAGAACATCCATACGGCCATGCCCGCATAGAGACCGCGGTAACGGTTGCCCTGGGAGCAGTGCTGCTGCTGGTGGCTGTCAGTATTGCGGTGCGCGCCGGCTTGGGCCTGCTGAGCGGAACGGTATTCCCCCCGCCGTCGCTACTCACCTTATGGGCATCAGGACTGACGATCCTGATAAAAGAGGGCTTGTACCGCTTTACCGAGCGCACGGCACGGCGCTATTCGTCCGAGTTGCTGCACGCCAACGCCTGGCATCATCGCAGCGATGCGATTTCATCGATAATCGTATTCATCGGCATCGCCGGCTCCATGGCAGGCTTCCATTACATGGATTCCGTGGCGGCGCTCGGTGTAGCGCTGTTCGTCGGAAAGGTCGGCATCAGCCTGGGCTGGCCGGCGATAAACGAACTGATCGATACCGGCCTCGATGCAGACCAGCTGCAGCGCATACGTGCAGCAATTTTGGGGGTAAGCGGTGTCAAGACACTGCATCTGTTGCGCACACGGCGACTCGGCGGTCGTGGTCTGGTCGACGTCCATCTGCTTGTCGATGAGACGATAAGCGTGTCTGAAGGTCACCAGATCAGCGAGGCGGTGCGCATGAAGCTGATCACGGAAATCGACGGCATCGCGGACGTGATGGTCCACATCGATCCGGAAGACGACACTGCCCGGTCGCCGTCATCGGCATTACCGCTGCGCGACCAGGTACTGGCGCGGCTTAACCGGTACTTCCGTAATATCGAGGCAAGCTCCTGTATCGAGCGCATCACCCTGCATTACCTGGAGGGACAGATCTGCATTGAACTGGTAATTCCGCTCACCGCGGCTCCTGATTGCGCCTCTGCCGCGCGTCTCGCGGAACAATTGCAAGATGCCGTGAAGCCGGATCCCGATATCGCTACAATATCCGTCTATTTTCATTGATGCACTATTATTGTGCTCACACAGAAATTATGCACTATATTGGGGCGCATATTATGGCTGTTTTCCATCAAAATAAACGTAAAAACAAGCAATTAATTCCATTTCAGCAATGGCATATTTCATGCAAAATGTCGGGCTTGAATCCGTTCGGATAAGTGTCTAGGCGGAATGTCCTAATTCAAATCGGTTTAGTGTTTCAATTTCCCTTTTTTAGGAGGAAACCAGATGTCTGGCGCTGATGTTCTTAAGATGATCAAAGAAAAGGAAGTGAAATTCGTGGACTTCCGCTTCACCGACACCAAAGGCAAGGAACAGCATGTGTCGGTGCCCGCAAGCACGGTCGACGCGTCCTTGTTCGAAGAAGGCAAGATGTTTGACGGCTCGTCAATCGCCGGATGGAAGGGGATCCAGGAATCCGACATGATCCTCATGCCGGATGCATCCACAGCCATAATGGACCCCTTCATGGAAGAAAAGACGCTCATTCTTCGGTGCGATGTGGTCGAACCGAGCACCATGCAGGGCTATGAGCGAGACCCCCGGTCACTCGCAAAGCGTGCGGAGGCTTACCTGAAGAGCACGGGGATCGCCGACACCGCCTACTTCGGGCCGGAGGCGGAGTTTTTCATTTTCGACGATGTCCGCTGGGGTTCCGACATCAGCGGCTCCTTTGTCAAGGTAGATTCTGAAGAAGCCTCGTGGAATACCGAAAAGGTATATGAGGGCGGCAATATGGGTCACCGTCCCGCCACCAAGGGCGGATATTTCCCGGTACCACCGGTCGACTCGCAACAGGACATCCGCTCCGCCATGTGTCTTGCCATGGAGGAGATGGGGCTCAGCATCGAAACCCACCACCACGAGGTGGCGACCGCCGGGCAGAACGAAATCGGAATGAAATTCAACACCCTGATCAAGAAGGCAGACGAACTTCAGATCTACAAGTACTGCGTACACAACGTAGCCCACGCCTATGGAAAGACGGCGACCTTCATGCCCAAGCCTCTGGTCGGAGATAACGGGTCCGGAATGCACGTGCACCAGTCGCTGGCAAAGGACGGAAAGAACCTATTCACAGGGAATGGTTACGGCGGTCTGAGTGACGTCGCGCTCTACTATATCGGCGGCATTATCAAGCATGCACGCGCCTTGAATGCATTCACGAACTCGCTTACGAACAGCTACAAGCGTCTGGTTCCTGGCTTCGAAGCGCCCGTCATGCTGGCGTACTCTGCGCGCAACCGTTCGGCGTCGATCCGAATTCCGTATGTGTCCAACCCCAAGGCACGGCGCATCGAGGTGCGCTTCCCGGATGCCGGGAGCAATCCCTATTTCGCCTTCGCTGCCATGATGATGGCGGGTCTCGACGGCATACAGAACAAGATTCATCCGGGAGAGGCTATGGACAAGGACCTGTACGACTTGCCCCCGGAGGAGGA
This sequence comes from Gammaproteobacteria bacterium, assembly GCA_028068195.1. GTDB lineage: Bacteria > Pseudomonadota > Gammaproteobacteria > Acidiferrobacterales > UBA6901 > JAJYCY01. Next base: position 58,847 of record JAPTTX010000079.1, on the reverse strand, counting down.
AAAGAAGATCCCGACCGTATGCCATGCGCTGGATCAAGCACTAGAAGCCCTGGACAAGGATCGCAAATTCCTCACTGCCGGTGGTGTGTTCACTGACGATCTCATCGATGCTTATATCGGCCTCAAGATGAGCGACGTCACACGCATGCGGATGACCACGCATCCCGTGGAATTCGACATGTACTACAGCGTCTGATTTCACGTTGAGACGTCTGTCCGCAAACGCCCCCTTCTGGGGGCGTTTTTTTTGATCCTGCGGCCGATTAACTCAAGAGCAATATGCACTCTTTTGGTGCATTTCAGTTTATGTTAAAATGGTTATAATTTATAAGTTATTTATATTTAATGTGAAATTAAAATGGTGCAGTTTTTGCTTTCGCTGATCCAACAATATCTTTCTGGTGCGGTTCAGTGAACGATTGTCAGCATATCCTAGAGAATCTGAGCGCAACCGTAATCGTGTTGGACGCGGATCTCCATGTCCTGGCAGTCAACCCGGCCGGGGAAATGCTGTTCCAAATCAGCGCTCGCCAGATCCTTGGACAGTCGATGGCGGAGCTGCTTCCGCGCAACGCGGCCCTGATCCGGCAGCTCGCAGAGGCCGTTCGCAGCGGGCATCCTTTCACGGAGCATGGCTTGCGGGCCAGCCTTGCCGATGGCCGCGATATTACCGTTGACTGCGCTGTCACACCCCTGACGGTCCATGCGGCAACGGAGCTGCTTGTGGAATGGACTCCGGTGGACCGGCTGCTGCGAATCGCACGCGAGGAAAAGATGCTCGATCAGCATGCCACCAGCCGGGCACTGATTCGCGGGCTCGCCCACGAGATCAAGAACCCACTGGGCGGGTTGCGCGGCGCGGCACAGCTCCTTGAGCGCAAGTTGCCGAACCCGGAACTCGCCGAATACACCCGCATCATCATCCGTGAGGCAGACCGTCTGCGCGGCCTGGTTGACCGCATGATCGGACCGAATGTCCCGCTCAACAAGCGTCCGACAAACATCCACCTCGTATTCGAGCACGTCCGCAGCCTCGTACTGGCGGAGATCCCGGAGGGCATCAGCGTTCGCCGCGATTATGACCCGAGCCTACCGGAGTTCCCGGCGGACTCAGATCAGCTTATCCAGGCCATTCTCAATATCGCACGCAACGCCGTACAGGCGCTGGATGGAAGAGGCACTGTATGGCTACGTTCACGCGTGGAGCGCCAGTTCACCATCGGGCAAAGTCGCCACCGTCTGACTTTGCGTGCCGAAATCGAGGACAACGGCCCCGGCGTGCCGGATGAACTCCGCGATCACATCTTCTATCCGATGATCACCGGTCGCGCAGAGGGCACCGGCCTCGGGCTATCGATCGCGCAGGACATCATCCACCAACACGGGGGCTTGATCGAATGCGTCAGCCGGCCACTTCAGACAATTTTTCGCATTTACCTGCCGCTGGAGGTTGGAAATGGGTAAGCCGGAAGCGGCATGGGTGATCGACGACGACCAGTCTATCCGCTGGGTGCTGGAGCGGGCACTGCAGCAAGAGGGCATCGCGGTTCGCACCTTCGAATCTGCCGAGACCATTCTCGCCAGCCTCGACCACCAGCAGCCGGATGCTATCATCACGGATATCCGTATGCCCGGCATCGATGGACTCGACCTACTCGAGTCCGTGCGCGTACGCTTCCCCGAGCTGCCAATCATCATCATGACCGCGCATTCAGATCTCGAGAGCGCGGTAGCCGCATATCGCGGCGGTGCTTTCGAGTATCTACCGAAACCTTTCGACGTTGACGATGCGGTAAGGCTGACCCGCCGCGCAATCGAGCACCACAGAAGGCACCGCAACGGCCCTGCACCCGGTCTCAACGCAGCGCCCGAGATTCTCGGCGAAGCGCCGGCTATGCAGGAAGTATTTCGGGCCATCGGGCGCCTGTCACGTTCACATTTGAGTGTGCTCATCAATGGAGAGTCCGGCACCGGAAAGGAGCTTGTGGCACGCGCGCTCCATCGCCACAGTCCGCGCGCGGACAAGCCGTTCATTGCGATAAATATCGCCGCCATCCCGGGCGAACTTCTCGAATCCGAACTTTTTGGACATGAACGCGGGGCGTTTACCGGCGCCCTGTCACAGCGTAAAGGCCGTTTTGAACAGGCCCACGGAGGAACCCTTTTTCTGGATGAAATCGGAGACATGCCAGCGGAGCTGCAGACGCGATTACTGCGGGTACTTTCAGACGGCCGGTTTTACCGGGTCGGCGGTCACGAGCAGATCGAAACTGACGTGCGGATCATCGCGGCCACTAACCAGGATCTGGAGGCCAGGGTCAGGGACGGCCGATTCCGCGAAGACCTGTTTCACCGCCTGAACGTGATCCGGGTGCACATTCCCCCGCTTCGTGCGCGCCGTGAGGACATCCCGGTGCTGGCACGCCACTTTCTCGAGGCGTCCGCACAGGAACTGGCGACCGAAACCAAGCAGCTACTTCCGGAGACGCAAGCCTGCCTGAGCAGTCTGTCCTGGCCCGGTAATGTCCGCCAACTTGAAAATACCTGCCGCTGGCTGACGGTCATGGCACCAGGACAGAGCGTGCGTATCGAGGATCTGCCACAGGAGCTGCGCGAAGCCGAGGACAGCCCGCAGCAGACCCCGGACTGGGAAACCGGGCTGCGTCAGCTGATCGACCGTAGCCTGACGCGGGGCGAGACCAACATTCTGGAGAGGCTCAATCCAGCATTCGAGCGAATTCTAATCGAGGTGGCGCTCACACATACCGGCGGGAAAAAGCGGGAGGCTGCGCGCAAGCTCGGTTGGGGCCGGAATACCCTCACGCGCAAGCTCAGGGAACTCAAGCTGTAGCAGGACGCCGGACGGGATCCGATCGGGAAATCCTGCTATCGCGCAGAACAGTCGGCGAGACCGGCCGGGCCGGCATGCCACTATGCAGCCTAATCAGTCCTTGCGCCGCAGTTCCCTCGCGAGCGGCGGAAGATCACCTTCGAGACCGACGGCGTACCGCATGATCCGGCGCTTGACTGGACCGAGCACATCGGCGACCGCCAGACCGATATTGCGGGCGGCCAGTACCGGCGGGTAGTCCAGGCCGAAAACGCGTTTGAACGCATCGGTAGCGGCCAGCATCATCAGGTTGCCGCCTTTGCGCCAGCGCTCGTAGCGGCGCAAGACCGCGTAGGAACCGATATCCCGGTTCGACCGGAATGCGGTGCCAACCACTTCTGCGAGCACCGCCGCATCAAGCAGTCCGAGGTTGACGCCCTGTCCGGCCAGCGGATGGACACGGTGCGCCGCGTCGCCCACCAGCGCCAGACGCGCGTCCACGTAGCGCTCCGCATGCGCAAACCCAAGCGGGAACGCCGCCCGGGCGCTAGCCATCCTGACCTCTCCCAACCGGTCATCAAGGTTTGACTGGAGCTCCCGACAAAAAGCATCGTCGCCCAACTCCAGCAGTTGTTGTCCGCGGCGGGAGTCGCACGACCAGACTATGGAAGAAAGCGCCGGATCGCACAGCGGCAGGAACGCCAGCGGTCCACTCGCGAGAAATGCCTGGCGCGCAGCCTCACCATGCGGTACTGAGGTCCGAACGGTGGCGACGATGCCGATCTGGTCGTAACTCCCGCCGCGACTGTCAATCCCGGCTAGTTCACGCACACGCGACTGAGCCCCGTCAGCACCCACCACCAGCTTCGCCGTGAATACCTTCCCGTCGGAAAGAATCACCTTTACCCAGGCGTCATGGAACTCAACCGCAACAGGCGCCGCGGGGCATACCAGATTGACGGTCGGGAATCGGGCCAAATGTGATTGGGCGACATGGGCGATTACGCGGTTTTCAACGATGTAGCCGAGTTGGGCCTCACCGATATCGGATGCATCGAAGTGAACGGTCCCAGACCCCCGCGGGTCCCAGACATACATCTCCCGCATCGGAGAGACACGCCGCCGCACGAGGTCATCCCACATGCTCAAATTGCGGAAGATGGCGCGCGACGCCAGGGTAATGGCGCTCACGCGCAGATCATATTCCTCCTGGATATCGGCTGCCGGAGCCTGGCTGTCGACAATGACGACTCGCATTCCTGCCATTCCGCAGGCGAGCGCCAACGTTGCGCCGACCATGCCTGCGCCCACGATGAGGAGATCGCAGTCGGCTCCGGCTTCATTTCGGAGGCGATGGGATTCCGCGCCGTTCATCGCGGCGGCGACCCGGATTTGCGCCGGCTTTCAGAGATCTCCATGGGAGGGCTAGAACAAAGGCAAGCCACGGGCAAGCCGCGGCAACCGCCCGGCAAGCCCCATGGTGCGCTGAAGCAAAGCACGCTTGATGCCTGGAAAGAGGTCCACCGCAACCAGCCCAAAATTGCGTGCAGCTACGAGCGGCGCAAAATTGTTGGAAAACAGCCGCACAACACCGTCTGTGAAAGTACTTACGGCAAGATTATCGCGTCGGCGCCAGTCTGCATAGACACGCAACACGCTGACATCACCTGGATCGTCGCCGCGGTGCCAGGCCTCGGCCAACACTTGGGACAGAGCGGCAACATCGCGCAAACCGAGATTGAAGCCCTGCCCGGCTACGGGGTGCAAGGTATGCGCCGCGTTCCCGATTAGAGCCAAGCGCGGGCGCACATGCTCCGCAACGCGGGTCAGAGCAAGCGCATAGGTTCGGCGCTTGCCGGCCTTGGTAAATCGGCCAAGCCGGCTACCGAAGCTGTCATAGAGGCGTTCGAGAAAGACCGCGTCCGGCAGCGCCAGCACAGCATCTGCCTGGTCCGTAGGCAGGCTCCACACGACGCTGCAGCGGTTCTCCGACATCGGCAGCAGCGCAAGCGGGCCGTGCTCGGTAAACCGCTCAAATGCCGTACCCCTGTGGGGAAGTTCGACCGAGACATTGGCCACCACCGCTGTCTGGCCGTAATCTGCCCGGCGGACGGCGATCCCGGCCAGGGAACGTACCGCCGAATCACCACCGTCGGCAGCTACGACCAGCCGGGCGGCCAGCCTGCGCACCAAGCCGGCATGGTCCAGTCCCACTGTGGCGATGTCACCTGCAAAATCGACTGACATCAGCGTGGCAGGCTGCAGCAGTTCGACGCCGGCTGTCGCCCGCAACCGCGCGCTCAGCACCGCGCCCAGGACACGGTTCTCCACTACGTATCCCAGCGCCTCTACGCCAGCCGCGTCAGCGTCGAGATGTGTGAAGCCGAAGTGTCCCCGATCTGAAACGTGGATACGACTGATGGCCGTGACACCGGCTGCGGACTGCAAGCTATCCCACACGCCAAGTGTCGAGAAAATGCGCTTGGAGCCATAAGCAAGTGCAACCGTGCGATCGTCGTAACTGGGCTGGCCTGCCTCTCCATACGGCACGGACTCGATCACACCAACGCGCAAACCGCCGCCCCCGAGGGCAATCCCGAGGCTGGCTCCGACCATGCCGCCGCCAACGATCAGGATGTCATAATCCGGTTGCGCGGACAGCCCTGGCTCGGAACCGGCCGCTGTGGTTACGCCGGCAATCGCGCCAACGTCGCGGAAACCGACATCACTGGTCATGCATCAGCGTCTCGATTTCAGAGACCGACTTCGGCGCTTCGTGACTGAGCACCTCGTTGCCATCGCGGGTAACCAGTACGTCATCCTCTATCCGCACGCCGATATTCCAAAACTCGCGCGGTACATCCTTATTTCCGGCGGCGATATATAGGCCTGGCTCCACCGTCAGGACCATTCCTGGCTCCAGCAGCCGCCACACATCATGCACCTTGTAATCACCGACGTCGTGCACATCCATGCCCAGCCAATGTCCGGTGCGGTGCATGTAGAAACGCCTGTAGTCTCCATTTTCCACAAGCGCATCCACATCCCCCTTCAGGAGGCCTAGATCCAGCAATCCCCGCACGAGTATGCGCACAGCAGTATCGTGCGGCTCGTTCCAGTGGCTTCCGGCCCGAACCCGGCTGATCGCTGCAAGCTGCGCTTCCAATACGATTTCGTAAACGGCCCTCTGCGGACCGCTGAAACTTCCATTCACCGGAAAAGTACGCGTGATATCGGCGGCATACCCATCCACCTCGGCCCCGGCATCGATGAGCAGCAGATCACCGTCCTTGAGTTCGTCACCATTTTCGGTGTAGTGCAGGATACAGCTGTTGGCGCCTCCGCCCACTATTGGAGGATAGGCGGGAAAGCGGCTGCCGCCCTTGGTGAATTCGTACAGCAGTTCGGCCTCGATTTGGTACTCCATCGCGCCCGGGCGGCAGGAAATCATGGCTTGTCGGTGAGCGCGGGCCGAGATCTTGGCGGCCTTGCGCATCAGGCGCAATTCCTCAGGGCGCTTGAACAGGCGCATCTCGTGAAGTATGTGATCGAGATCCACAAATTCCCCGGGCGCATGTACGCCGTTGCGTGCCTTGGCCCGGACCTCGTTGACCCAGCTCATGAGACGGTGATCGAATTCGGGATCACGCCCCATGCTGCAGAAGACCTTTTCGCGGTTTTCAAGCAAGCCGGGAAGGATGTCATCGATATCGTCAATCGGAAAGGCGTCATCGGCGCCATATAGTTCCTGGACACCATCGACGCCGGCACGTCTTCCCTCCCAGATTTCCTTTTCCGGATTTTTGTCCCGACAGAACAAAATAAACTCTCCATGCGCGCGTCCCGGCACCAGCACCGCAACCGCCTCCGGCTCCGGAAAATGGGTCAGATAATAGAAGTCGCTGTCGGGCCGGAAAGGAAAGTCCACGTCGCGGTTGCGGGTACGCACCGGCGATGTTGGCAATATAGCCACGCCCCCACCCATCTGGTCCATCAGCTCGCGGCGGCGCTTTCTGAAAAGGGTCATGTCCATGTCGCTATTATGCCCTATCGGTGGCGGCGATTGAAAACCGGCCAAATTTTCCGGCCGGCGGTTCGCCGCCCGCTTTCGGCGCACCTTTTGCTCCGCCTGTCCGGTACCGGGTCAGGCGCGCTGTTCAGGACCAATAGCAGTGTTATATATTGCATCGTCGCGAATCGCGCCGGCGATTCGTCCGGCGGAGAATTTCAGTACTGTCCAGGACATGCAAGCACCTACGGAGCCCAACATGGAAAATACCGGAATCGCTACCAGATCCATCAGCCGCTTCCTGATTCTTTGCCTGGTGTTCATGGGGATTCATGTCGCGGCGGCGCGCGCCCAGATCATCGGGACAGGGACCATTCTCGACAGCCGTGCTGCAAGCTCCACGAACCGGGCACGCGTTCGGGCATTCCTCGAGCGCAAGGAAGTGCGCGCTGAGATGCTGTCAATGGGAGTCAATCCGAAAGACGTGAGTGCACGCGTAAACAGTCTGACCAATGCCCAGGTAGCCGACATTGCGGGCCGAATAGGCAAGCTCCCGGCTGGGGGCGATTTCGGGGGGCTTTTGTTCGTCGGCCTGGTGGTGTTTCTGGTTCTTCTTTACACCGACATTATGGGCTATACCGATGTCTTCCCGTTCGTAAAGAAGCACGCACGCTAGGGGCGGCTTCGAGGTACGGCTCGCTGCCGGAATCGAGTGGTCGGCAAGCCGCCCGGACATGGCTCGAGAGAACGAATCTTTGCAAACTCGAATGCGGCTTGCAGGCGGGCGCCTGGTGCCGCCGGATTTCCTCCCGCGCGGGATTGCCAGCAGTCTTCTCGTTCTCCTCACCCTTCTGTCCGGCTGCGCCACGACACCGCAGACCGACCGCGTGCGCGCCAGTGCGCGCTTTGGCCAAGAAATTACCCGCGTCAGCGGCGTACCGTTCTTTCCTCAGAAGGCCTACCAATGCGGGCCCGCATCCCTTGCGATGGCGCTCAGCTGGTCAGGGGTTCGGGTCACTCCGGACCAGCTGACTCCCGAAGTCTACCTACCCGGGCGCCGGGGCAGCCTGCAGGCGGAAATGGTGGCCGCAGCACGGCGCAATGGACGCATCGCGTATGTCATTAAGCCGGGCCTGCCGTCGCTCCTGACCGAGCTTGGGGCCGGCAACCCGGTGGTCATCCTGGAGAACCTGGGGCTGAGCTGGTACCCCGTTTGGCACTATGCCGTCGTGGTGGGAACGAACGTGGCCGGGGACGAAGTCACCCTGCGCTCCGGCGACGCCGCCCGCCAGAGAATGCCTTTAGGCCTCTTCGAACGAACCTGGGCGCGTAGCGGCGACTGGGGACTACTTGTCCTACCACCCAACCGCCTTCCGGCCGCCGCCCAAAGGCGGCCCTATCTGAAGGCCGTTGCAGCGATGGAACGCCTGAAACACTTCCGCCAGGCGCGCATTGCCTACGCCACTGCGTTGCGACGTTGGCCGGACAGTCTCGTCGCCAGAGTCGGGCTCGGCAATGCATGCTACGCGCTGAAAGACCTGGCTGGCGCCGAGGCTGCCTACCGCACGGCCGCACGCCAACACCCCGGCTCCGGCATCGCCTACAACAACTTGGCACAGACCCTGGCCGATGAAGGCCGCCTTTCCGAAGCAGCCCAAGCTGCCCGCCGGGCCGTCGCTTTGGGCGGCCCAATGGATGCTGCCTTCAGGAGGACCCTGGCTGAAATCGAAATACGCCAAGGCGCGGATGGACAGAGGAGAAATCGCATGCGCCCTCGCATCGAATAGGCCGGCCCCGATTACCTCAATGGAATGCCGCCAGACCCGTCCGGAACATGGAAATGGCGCCCCGCTCAGAAACGGTCGATTCGCGCCTCGTAAGGAAATACGAGCAGGCGGTAGAGAACTTCTCCAACCTGGATATGCCCACACTGCGGGGCCCCGATAGTTACCGCATTGCCTCCCGCCGGCGACAATCCGGCGCCGCCAAAGCGCTTCTCGCTAACAAGCAGGTCCAGCAGTTCTTTGAGCATTCCCGGGTCGATGTCGCCGGTATTGTCGATCAGCCGGCAAGCGTGGCCATTGTCCATTCGACCATCCACGATTATGGCGCCGGGTTCAATGGGATGCTGGTCCGCGAATCTGCGCAGGGGATCTACGATACTCGGCATGCTCGCCACCGTCACTGGTCTGATTTGCTGGAGTGCCCCCTATATTACCAGAACGTGCCGCGGCGCTTCAGATGTCATAGACCGGATATCGGCATACTGAGGATAGCGCATGGATCGATGACGGCATCGCGGTGCGCGCTTCGCGCCGCGACCGCTGCTAGGACGCGGTCCGAAACGGGCTGCAACGCCGCGGCAATGTGCCGCCCAGAACACGTAACGCTAGCCTCTTCTGCCATGCCCCGGGGAGTTGCTGTACCTTTGGCACAGGGGCCGACCGGCAATCCGGCGCTTGGGTCCGCGCTGATGGCCGGGCCGCAGATTTCCGGTACAGTGAAACGGCGCGCCCGGATTTGCGGCCTAAATTATCGCAGTTCAATGCGGTAAAACACGCTGACGCCACTGCCAACTGTACCCCCCTCCGTCTGGACTTCGATCGAGCGAGTGAGGCGGTAGCGCAGGCGCGCCACAGTACCGGTACCCATTATAGATCGACCGATGCTGACGTAGAGATAGGGCGTCAGGTAATGTCCCAGCGTGATGATGGTTCCGGCGAGGCCGCTGGTTCCGGCCCCGGTACCCGCTCCGGCCCCGGCTGAGCTAGTGCTAAGGTTGCCCAGCCCGACGTCGCCTAGCAGGCTCTGCCGGAACAAGGTCGCCTGAGTCGTTGAGAAGAGCTGGCTTGCCGCTGCCGCGAGAAGGGTATTTTGGCTTTGCAGACCGCTAGCCGGGTAGCCGAAGACCAGATAGGAAAGCACATCCGTGTCGGACATGGCCGGTACCGAGTAGAGCTGCACCTGGGGAGACTGGAGGGTACCGGTTACCTGCACCCCCACCTGAACATTCTCAAGATTCGTCCCGAAGGCAGTCGCAGATACACGGCGCAATGCCAGCACATCCAATATACCCTGGCCCGCAGCGCCGTTGAACCGGATCACGCCGCGGGTAAACTTCAGGCTCTTGCCATAAATCTCATAGCTACCGTTCACCATGTTCAACACCCCTTCCAGCCGGGGTGGCTGCTTGGCCTGGGCCATTATTTGAAGCGTTCCCTGCAGGCCGGATTGCAGGCCTCCCAGTATCACTTTGGCATCATTGCCCAAGCCAAGCACCAGCCTGACGTCGAACACGGGACCGATGCCGGGCTCCACCGGAGCCTTCACGAACACTACATCCCCGCTCGGACGTACACCGCCGAGCTGGCTTCCCAGGATGCGCAGCCGATCAGCGGTCACTTTGCCGGTGATGCGGACACGCTGGCGGTCACCATCTATGGTTATGTTCGGAGCGACTGAAGCGGTGACCTCCGGAAGGTTCAGGATGGAGAAATCATTGCCCGTCAGCTGCAGGCGGTACTGCGACGGGGTAAACCCGGAAAGGTTTACAATCCCCTGTCCGCGAATGCTGCCCTTTCCGGAATCCGCCTGGAATCGGCTGATGACCAGATTATCGCCCCTGGCCTGCAAGTGCGCATGGATCCGAGTGACAGAGATTCCCGCTTGCGGGATAAAGATTGTGGCGTTCCGCAATACCGCGCTGCCGCCCCATTCGGGATGCGTCCAGGATCCGGTCAGGCGCAGATTGCCCCCGATTTGCCACCCTGGGCCCACGGTGACACGGTGAAACGAGGCGGCCGCGAGCATGCGAGACCGCAAATCAAAATTGAGCCTCCCCCTCACCGGGCCCGCCGGTAACCATGAGAACGGAACATTTAGCGCGATGGGCAAGGTCACTACCCCATCTGCCGCTCCTAATCCCTTCGCCAGGATCAGCCGGGTGTCGACCGTGATCGCCTTGGCGCTTGCGCGCAGACCGGCAGTCCATGAGGACACGGGAATCTCAATTACCCGGCCGTCCTGGCGCCAGGCGAATGTCGCGCCAGAAAGGCCGGCATCCCCAACCGCCGTGCACGACCCGTCGCAGCGCGCAGCAGCATCAAGGTCAACCCGCCCCTTAGCCTGGACTTCCCCGGAAACGGCAATCACGTTCAAAGGCAGGGCACGGATATGGATTGAGCCTTGACCACGCCGCTCAGCAAAGGCCCAATCACCGGCCAGGCGGATGCTTGCTCCCCGGCCATCGACGAGACCTAGCGTGGGCACCGCGACCCGTCCGCGACTCCAGCCGATCCGGACCGGTTCCGTCAGGCTCCAGCGACCAACGCGTCGACCTTCGACGTTCAGGCGTTGCAGCTCTGCGTTCCATGCATTGGCGCGGTGAGAGACTCTTGCGGCAAGCCGGACAACATTGCCCTGCCAGCGGGCTTCGATACGGCTGTCGAAATTGCTTGGCGTTCCCTGGGTCAGGGCATTCAAATCGATATCTACGCCGGCAACCCGCAGCCCCTGTGCTTGAATATCCAGACGGCCCCGCACACCGGACGTCGATGTGGCTGTAAGGTGCACGGTAGCCGCCTGGTAGGCCCGGAAACGCAGGTGCTGCGCCCGGCCCTGTATCCGGCCCCGCCAGCGCCCGCTCGCGTAGGCCAGCCAACCTGCGACACGGCTCTCGCCCCGCAGCGCCGGAAATATGTTAGCCCACCGGGATACCCATGCTGAAAAATCCACCCGCCGCTGCAAAGCGCCCGCGGCACGCACGTCCAGGCCGGGGCCGGTGATGTCCAGCGCATCAACCTGAAACACCCGCGGCGTGAAACTGAACCGGGCCCGGCCCTGCAGCCTCTGGTGATCGACACGGCTAGAAACGAGATTCACTGCCAGGGTCCCGTCCAGCCCGCCGTCATTCTTCATCAACCGCAGCCGCAGGGCCCCGTTCAGGCTGCCTTGCAGCTGGGGTAGCAGGCTTTCCGGATTCACGCCAGCCAAGGTCAGCTGTGCCGCAATGCGCAACGCCGGTCGCCAGGTCAGCGTCATCCAGCCACTGCTCACGCATCCACCGAGCATGTCACCGGAAAGCGCGGTCATCCGGTATCCCGCCTCATCTCCGGCAAGATCTGCCGCAAGGCGGGTGCGGATCTTCGGCGCCCGAAGCATCATGTGCCCGAGGTAACGCTGGAGAGTTCCATCCAGCTGCAGATCTAGGGCATAGGGACCGGCTGGAACCGGCTTGCGCAAACCGCCCAAATAAATCTCCTCCCCGCGGAGATGAAGATGGTAGTGGCCGGAGCGATGACCGTAAGAAAGCACGGCATTTAGCAGCGCCGGTCTGCTCAGCCCCGGAACCAGGAGGCGCCCATTGCGCAGCTGAAACGCGCGCTGTTCCAGCCTGGCATCTGCAGCAATCGCGAAGGAAACGCCGCCTTGTGCGCGGACAATGACCGGTCCGCCGAGCGGTGCGCCCGGACTGGCCTTCCAGTCCGCGCTCCATGCTATCCGCGTACCGGACGACACCCAGGTCCCGATGCTCTTAAGGCTTGGTCTTACCCACCCCAAATTCAGAGAGCCTTCCGCCACCCATCCGGATGACACGATGCGACAATGCGCTGAACGCAGGTGCGCGCCGGTCCACGTTACATCTGCCGCAACCTGCCGAAGACTGAGCTGCCGCTGCCGCCCCCTCCAGGACGTTAGTTGCGCAAGATCCAGATGCGCGATCTGCACATGCAACAGATGGAACCAGGGTGGCAGGTGTGGAAACAATAGATCCGGCGCCAAAGCAGGTTCCGGAGATGAAGCCAGGTGGATCTCTGCGCCGCTCATCCGCAGCGTTCTAACCAGGATCTCAGCATGCCACAGAGCAGCTGGCGACCAATCAATTTCAAGCCGATCCACCGACAACCGCTCGGCGCCCTTGCGCCAGCGCAGGCCGCGCAATTCCAGGTTCCCGGCCAGGTTGCCCTGCACCGTCGCAATTTCCAGACCGGGAATGCGCGCCAGCATCCAGCGAGCCCCCGCAGGCGTGAAAATCAGCCAATGTCCGATCCCGCCAACCGCCAGCAGGAAGCAGGAGATCAGGATGAGAATTCGTCTCACAGGCTGAGGCCCACAGAGAAAACCACACGCAAATACGGGGCCATCGGGCCCACTAAAGGATGGGCAACGTCCAGACGTACCGGACCAAAAGGTGAGTACCAGCGCACACCCAGCCCGACGTCCTGCAAGACACGGAACGCAGTGAAACTGTTGAAGGCATTGCCAGCGTGATAAAACGCGACGATACCCCAGTTTCTCGCGATAAACCGCTCCACATCCGCGCCGCCGACCAGAAGGCTGCGACCGCCCAGCACCACCCCGTCCAGCTCTGGCCCCTGAGAAAGAAAGGCATAGCCGGGTAGGGTGCCTTCGCCCCCGGCAAAGAAGCGCAGGGTAGGCGGCAGGTTGTCGATCGATCCTGCCAGCCACGTGGTTCCGGCCTCGGCCCGCAATCCAACGCCCCACCTGGAATTCAGTCGGTGGCGCCATACTCCGTGGGCGCGCACTTGCATGAAGTTCGCATCGCTGATCAGCGCTCGCGCTCCGCCCTGAATGACCGCCTCCCAGGAGTCGCCCTCAAGGGGGCGCACCGGGTTGGCGAAATTCTGCACCGAGTACCGCAACGACGGCATCGTGACACGTGCCTGACCCGATACTCCATCGATGGTATAGGTAATTTTCTGATAGGAGAGGAGCGCGCCAAAGGTGGCCCCGCCCCCCATGTACCAGTCACGCCCAAACCCGGTATCGAACACGCCCGCGCTGTATGGGATAAGGTTCAAATGCTGGAAGCTTACCTGGGCAATGTAGCGGGTTCCGAGACGGTCCCCTACCGGCCATACGTAGCTTGTGCTCACATCCAGCACCCGTTGCGCCAGGGTCGCCGAAAGATGCAGATGCTGCCCGCGCCGGAAAGCGTTGTAATCGTCATATCCGACCGCCAAGTTGGCACCGAGGTCCGAACGGTAGCCCGCCCCCAGCTTGAGACGCTTGGGCCGAAGCGACTTCAGCAACACCCTGATGGGTATGCGCCCGTTGCGCGCACGCTGCAGGTCAGGCAGGACGACGATTTCCGAGAACCTGTCGGCATTACGGAAATTCGCCTGGGTGCGCGCAAGTCTTGCCGGGCTGTACCAGTCGCCCGGGCTGAAATCGAGATAGCGAGAGAGGAAGTGATGCGAATAGATCCTTGCCCCATCGAACACCACTGCTCCGAACCGGTAGCGGTTGCCACTGTCAACCGTAAGAAAGATATCGGCCCAGTGATTATTCCGGTCGATGAGGATCTCATGACGGGAAAAATCGGCCTTGGCGTAACCTTGCGCGCGCAGTGCATTCAGCACCCTGCCCTTCCAGCTGTCATAGAGGGGCTGATCGAGCGCCCCCTCGCGCCGCAACGGAAACATCCCAAACAGCTGGTGCAGTACCGGAAGACCGCTGCCCGCCCCCTTTGCGCGCAGAGTGACGTTGTGCACCCGAATCTGTGGACCCGGTTGCAGCACAAAAGTCAGCGTATAGTTGCCTTCCTTCCCGACCACCTGTTCCTGCCAGCGGGCGTCATAATATCCGTAGGCCTCCAGCGCCAGACGAAGGCGCAGAGCTGCCGCTATGCGGGCATCCGAGATATCGGCGGCAGACTTGGCAAGCGGCACCGGCGTCATGGTGTCGTGGAGGCGCGCACGCAAGATGGCAGGGACACCGGTGAACCGGAAGCGCAGCTCCGCAGCCCAGCTGCTAGACGCCACCAGCAACCCGCAGGCGAGAAAAAGCCGGCAGACAAGAAATGGCCGCCGCGGCTTCAAAGCAAAGCCGCGTCCGTCGATTGCCAGTACCGGACTACCACAATCCGAATGCCGGCCGGTTTCGCCGAGACCAGCGGCAATTTTGCCATCCTGAGACAGATGGCTGGCTGCATCAGCCCCACAGGCTCGGCTTCTCCTTGGATGCTTCCGGCTCGTTGCCGAACCGGCGGTCTCTTCATCCATCACCTCCCGGTCTTTGCTATGATCCGGTCCACAACTGCACACGCTCCAGCACGGGGAGGAAGCGGCCCGCAAATGCACGGCGCACTAGAACATGGCCGCAGATCATTTCGGATCTGGCCTCGCCGCACTGGCGTGATCAGCAGTCCCAGCGGAAACGCATTGACGCCGACCGCAGGCCATCGGCAACGCCTGCACGATTCTTTTGTCATGGGGCCCATTCGGAAGTTGACTGGGGCCGTCTCGCAGCATGCCTAATCACTCATCCACACAAGTGCAGGTATGCTCTAGGCAACCGCGTAGCCGCGAACCGCGCAGGCCCTGGCAAGCCTCCGGAAGGTACTGCCACAACCTGGCGCCGGGAAATTGCCTTGATCGTGCGCTGTCCGAACGCCTAAAGCGCATAAGTACGATCCGGTCCGGCCCTGCCCTGCCTTCATGAGTCCCGCCACCCAACGCACCGCCAGATCGCCGGACACGCCGCAAACCTCAAGGGTTGCGATCGCACCGGCATCCGGACTTGCCTTCCCGGTGGCTTTCGCGCGCCGGCAGGCAGGCTGGATCATGCATCCAGCCTGCCTAGTTTACTACCCTGGGCCGGGGTCATGAAGTCGTTGACCAGGAATGCGTCCGGCCCTATATTTGATAACAGATCACTTCAGACAAGCAGGACATGGACAGCGAGAATCTGGCAAAACTTGAAGAGCGAATCAACGAGCTCATCGATACCTGCCGACGCCTGAATCGCGAGAACCATTCACTGAAGACGGATCACGGGAATCTTGCGAGCGAGCACGCCCGCTTGATTGAGAAGACCCAAGTCGCGCGAGCGCGCATTGAGGCGATGATCGGCCGTCTCAAGGCGCTGGAGCGAAGCTAGGTGAAAGCGGCTCAGGGCGGCGTGAACATATCGATTCTGGGCAAAGACCTGATGGTATCGTGCCCGGAGAGCGAGCGCTCCGCGCTGATCGCCGCCGCACGTTATCTGGATGAGAAGATGCGGGAAGTCCAGGACGGCGGAAAAGTCATTGGTACAGAGCGCTGTGCGGTGATGGCGGCGCTGAACCTGGCGAACGAGTTGCTGGAACTGCGCAAGCAGGCAGCAGGCATTCCAGCCGATATCGACCGCCGGCTGCAGTTCTTGCGCGGCAAGATCGACGCCGCCCTGCATGAAGAGATTGTGTAGCCTGCAGCTTGTTCGATGTTGGCATGCAGAGTTATGGCGCCCTCTGCGGTGTACGTAACCGCTTTTGGTCCCTTGAACCTATATATTCAATGCCTGGGGGCCGCTAAAGCAGACGCTGTTGTGCAAGTCCGCCATGTAGCGGAAAGCCTGATGCGTCTCGGTGGCTCCCACCTGAACCTTCGGTTCAGGGCAAAGGGGCGGTACGGCACAGGCGGAGGGCGCCTCCTTTTCTCGTGAGCGTGGCGGCTTCCAAACCGGAGCAACGGCAGCGCTTGCGTGCCATGCGCAGGGCACTTCTGCCGACACAACAGGCACGGGCGGCGGCGCTTCTGGCAAAAAGAGTCTCCGTGTCGCCGATGTTCCGGTCTGCGCGACGCATAGCCTGCTATATTCCAAGCGACGGCGAGATCGACCCGCGCCCACTGATGCAGCGTATGTGGCGGATGCGCAAGCATTGTTTTCTGCCTGTTCTTTCGCGCCTGTTCTATGACCGGCTGTGGTTCGCGCCAGTCACGCCGCGCAGCGTATTTACGCAGAACCGCTACGGCATCCCGGAACCTGTGACCGATCCGCGCTGCTGGCTGCGTGCCCAGGAGCTCGACCTGATACTGGTGCCACTGGTTGGATTTGATTTGGAGGGTAACCGCCTCGGGATGGGCGGAGGGTTTTACGACCGCAGTCTTGAATTTCTGCGCGAACGCTACTATTGGATGCGTCCCAAGCTGCTCGGCCTGGCCCATGACTTCCAGAGACTAGAGGCCCTCGTGCCGTCTCCCTGGGACGTGCCACTTCAAGGGATAGCGACCGATCACGCATTTTACTTAGCCCCCTGAGCACAGATTTGCCTCCCACTGGCGCTGCGCGGTTCCGGAGATGGCAGGAAACAGCGATGTCGATACCCAGACTTATCATCGGCAACAAAAATTATTCCTCCTGGTCATTGCGGGCGTGGCTGCTCATGAAGCAGTCCGGAATCCAATTCGAAGAGCAACGCGTCTCGCTCTATACGGACTCTGGAAAAGCGGAAATTATGCGCCATTCACCCTCCGGCAAGGTTCCGGTGCTAGAAGATAACGGCCTCGTAATCTGGGACTCACTGGCGATCTGCGAATACCTCGCAGAACGTCATCCGAACAAGGGCCTATGGCCGGAAGAGAAGACCGCACGCTCCTTTGCGCGCTCGATAAGCGCCGAGATGCATTCCGGCTTCCCTAGCCTGAGAAGCAACATGCCAATGAACTGCCGCGGCTCATTCCCGGGAAGAGGCATGGCGCCCGGGGTAGCCGCAGACATCGCGCGCATCGCGGAAATCTGGAACGAATGCCGGAGCCGGTTTGGGGCAGGTGGACCGATGCTGTTTGGGCGATTCACCATCGCTGATGCCATGTATGCGCCCGTCGTCTTACGCTTTAGCATCTACGGTGTGGACGCGGACCCAGTGACCGCCGGGTATATGGACACCATCCAATCCTTGCCGGCGCTCCGGGAATGGTGCGACGCCGCACGTGCCGAAACCGAAATCCTGCCGCAGTTCGAGAAATACTCGTGAGTCGCGGCGATCCGGCGTCCGTGCGCTACTGGCTATTCAAAACAGAGCCTGCGGCCTTCAGCATAACGGATCTCAGGAACCGCCGGGCCCAGACGGAACACTGGGACGGCGTCAGGAATTTCCAGGCACGCAACTTCATGCGTGACGAAATGCAGGCTGGAGACCTAGGCTTCTTCTACCACTCGAGTTGCGCCGATCCAGCCATCGTAGGAATCGTAGAGATCGTGGGGCCGGGTTACCCCGACTTCACCGCATTTGACCCGAACGACTCACATTATGATCCAAAAAGCACGCCACAGCGGCCATTGTGGTATATGGTCGATGTGCGCCTTAAGCGCAAATTCCGCAAACCGGTTACGTTGCGCGAACTGAAGGCCCAGCCAGCGCTATCCGGTATGCGCCTGCTTTCGCGGGGCAACCGGCTGTCGGTCATGCCCGTGGAACAACGAGAATGGGAATACATCCTGAGGCTGGAAGACAGTTGACCGTTCTCTATCATTTCTGGTGGTCTCCCGCTGCACAGCGTGTACGCCTGGCCTTGGGCTACAAGCGGATCGCGTACCAAGACCGTCCGATCGCGTTCGACGATGATGATACCTTTTTCGAGCTGGGAGTAGCGCGCCACGTGCCCGTGCTGCAGCACCGCGACGGCCAGCTTTGGACCGATTCCGTCGCCATACTCAGGGAACTTGACCGCCCTTGGCCGGACAGACCGATCTTCGAAGGTACCCTTACAGCAGCCGCCTGGGACACGCTGCTGGCCTGGCGCGAATCGGCTGATGCACTTTTTGACCGGCTACACGCGCCGGCGCTGCCCGCCTACCGCGGGATCGGAGACAGCGAACCGGCTATGGCTGCCTACAAATCCGAGGTCCTCCGTCGTTTCGGAGCCAGCATTGAGGAACTGTCGAACGACCGCTATGCCGCGTTTGGCCAGCTGATGAAGGTGGCGCACCTTCGGGAGCTGGGGGCAAGGCTGGCTAAAAGCCGGTTTTATGCGGAACAGCCATCCGCTGCCGACATGTTGTTGGCAGCGGATCTTTTCCCTCTCCAACTGCTCGACGGGATCACGCTGCCGATAGACCTGATGTATTACATACAGCGGGTGGAAGATGCTTGCCAGACCAGCCTGCGCGATGGGCTGCGTGCAACGCAGTAAGCAATACTGCACGGGCGCTTGTCAATTTTCGTGGTTTCTTGAACAATGCGCCGGTGCGCGGCTTTAGGGATCGTGCTGTTTGGCAGAACACCAACCCGCAATGCAGCGCCTCACACGAGCGGTTGGCGCAAGGTGGCGCCAACTGATGCGGGAGTGTCCGGATGCCGCCGCACTTATCAGCGGAATCCTTACGAGGTACAGCATCAGCTAGATACGAGATAGCAGAAGCGGCGGCCGGGCTAGGGCCGGTACCGCTGTTCTCCAACAACCTGACTCCAATAGGAAAATTTCATGCGCGACATCACCCGCAGACTGATCACCGTCCTGGCACTGCTGCTGTGTTCATTTGCAGCTGCCGGAGCCAGTGCTAAGCCGCTTTCCGTTCGAGAGCACAACCCAATCGTGCGCATGATCACCAGTATGGGCACCATAGAACTGGAGCTTTTTCCGGACAAAGCGCCCGTTACGGTGACAAACTTCCTCCACTACGTGAAATCGGGTTTCTACAACGGCACCATTTTTCACCGCGTGATACCCGGATTCATGATTCAGGGCGGTGGCTTTGAGCCGGGAATGCGGCAAAAGCCGACGGGCGCCCCCATCGTCAACGAGGCCGATAACGGGCTGAAAAACACCGCAGGCACCATAGCCATGGCGCGTACGAGCGATCCGAACTCCGCTACCGCGCAGTTCTTCATCAATACCGCCGACAACACGTTCCTCAACCATCGCGATGACAGCATCGAGGGCTGGGGTTATGCAGTCTTCGGAAAGGTCGTACAGGGCATGGGCGTTGTAAGAAAAATCGAAGCCGTGCCTACAGGATCCCGAGGGCCATACCAGAACGTACCGCTGCAAGACGTCGTGATCGAAAAAATGGAGGTAACAGGATACCGCTGATTCTCAATCCGATTCTCAGCTGAGAAACAGCTTGTATGCGGGATTGGATGTTTCCTCGACAAATTGATAACCAAGCTGGTCCAGAAACTGCCGGAATGCGATCTTCTCGAACGGGGGGACCTGCATTCCAACAAGTACGCGACCAAAGTCCGCCCCGTGGTTGCGGTAATGGAACAGGCTGATGTTCCACGACTGACCCATCCGATCTAGAAAATTCATGAGCGCTCCGGGACGCTCCGGGAATTCGAAGCGGTAAACGATCTCGTGGAGTATGTTCGGAGCGTGGCCACCGACGAGGTGACGGATGTGGAGCTTGGCCATCTCGTTGTCGGTCATGTCGAGGACATCGTAGCCGGCGGCCTGCAGGCTCGCCACCAGGTCGTCAGCCTCGCGCACATCCTTAATCTGCACTCCCACAAAAACATGGGCGCTGCTGGGGCTGGCGTACCGGTAGTTGAACTCGGTAATCAGGCGATGTCCGATGACGGAGCAGAATCTCCGGAAACTGCCCGAAACCTCGGGAATGGTTACGGCCAGAACGGCCTCCCGACGCTCGCCCACTTCGGCACGCTCGGCGACGTGCCGCAAACGATCGAAGTTCATGTTGGCGCCAGAAGCGATCGCCACCAGCTGCCTGTCGCGCAGACCATCGCGTCCGATATATTTCTTCATGCCGGCAATGGATAGTGCGCCAGCGGGCTCGAGTATAGAGCGCGTATCCTCGAAGATGTCCTTGATTGCCGCACAGATCTCATCGTTGCTGACCAGAACGATTTCGTCGACGAACTGCTGCGCCAGCCGGAACGTCTCCTCACCGACCTGACGCACAGCGACTCCGTCTGCAAATATGCCCACATGGTCGAGCGTGATCCGGCGACCTGCGGCGAGCGAACGATACATTGCGTCTGCCTCTTCGGGCTCGACACCGATTACTCTGATATCCGGGCGCAAAGATTTTAGATAGACGGATATTCCGCCAATGAGCCCTCCACCGCCCACCGGAACAAAGACGGCGTGCAGCGTACGGGTATGCTGCTTGAGAATCTCCATGGCGATTGTTCCCTGGCCGGCGATCACCTCATCATCATCATACGGATGAATAAAGGTCAGGCCCCGCTGCGAACCAAGATGCGTTGCGAACGCAAAAGCGGCATCATAGTTATCGCCCTCCAGTACCACCTCGCCACCCAAATTGCGTACTGCATCAATCTTGATTTCGGGTGTCGTAACTGGCATGACGATCACGGCGTGCGTCGCCAGCTTCGTGGCGGCGAGGGCGACCCCCTGGGCATGATTTCCCGCGGATGCGGCGATGACGCCGCGCGCCAAAACATCGCTCGGCAGTGAAGCCATCTTGGCATAAGCCCCGCGGCACTTGAACGAGAAAACCGACTGCTGGTCTTCTCGCTTGAGCCAAATCTGATTTCCCAGACGGCGGGACAGATTTGCGGCAAAATCGAGCGGAGTCTCCTTGGCAACCTCATAGACACGCGTGGTAAGTATCTTTTCAATATAACGCTGCGGCATTTCGGTAATTTACCAGAAACCAAGCGCAGACGCAGTGTTGCCCCCGCAACTGAACGGGTTGTTGGCCTCGGACCCTTGTTTTAGGGCCGGCACAAACGGTATTCTCGACTTGCACAGGCGCCAAGAGGGGGGCGGTGAAGATGACATTGGACGAAATGAAGAAGTCGGCCGCACACGCGGCTCTCGAGTATGTGGGCAGCGGCAGCATAATCGGAGTCGGTACCGGCTCGACCGCCAACTACTTCATTGACGCACTTGCCACCATCAAGGGACGGATTGATGGGGCGGTTGCTAGCTCCAACGCAACCGCCGAGCGCCTAAAAAAATACGGGATTCCTGTGGTTGATCTCAATGCCGCCGGAAACCTGAAGCTTTATGTCGACGGCGCCGACGAGGCTACCCGACACCTGCATCTGCTAAAGGGAGGCGGCGGCGCCCTTACCCGCGAGAAGATAATTGCCGCCGCCAGCGACACGTTTGTGTGTATCGCCGATGAATCAAAACTGGTTGACGTCCTGGGCAAATTTCCCCTTCCGGTAGAGGTTATTCCCTTGGCGCGCAGCTACGTGGCACGCGAAATAGTCAAACTTGGAGGCGAACCCGTATTGCGGCAGGGATTCACAACCGACAACGGCAACACCATTCTGGACGTACATAACCTAGAAATCCTGAACCCGGCCGAGCTGGAAAGGACGCTCAACCAGATCACCGGCACCGTCACCAATGGCCTGTTTGCCTGCCGACCGGCAGACGTTCTGATTCTCGGCACAGATACCGGTATCCAAAAACTCAGGTGATCCGCCGCGAACCTAGCTGAACTTGCGATTGATTTGAATGTTCAGCTTCTTGATTCGGTGCCACAGACTGCGTTCGGTTATGCCCAGGTGCTTCGCGGCATGTGCTTGGATTCCTGCGTTACGCTCCAGGGCCCTTAGAATTGCACGCCGCTCAACTTCGGCGAGCCAGCTGTCCAGATCTTGGTCTTCGGCGCGGTCCGGAGCGCAGCTGGAACCCTGCCCTTGGGCTGCGCTACCCCGTACTGCCTCGGGGAGATCCTGGGGGCCTATCTCGCTGCCCCTGCAGGACAGTAATGACCGCTCGACAGCGTTGCGCAGCTCGCGCACATTTCCCGGCCACGGGTAGCGAAGCAGAACACGAATCGCCTCCGGCGTGAAGCGCTGAACCGGCTTGTCCGTTTCCTGGGATATTTCACGCAGGAACGTCTCGGCAAGCAGCGCGATATCTTCGCCACGTTCCCGCAGCGGCGGCACGACGATACTGTATACGTCCAGGCGGTAAAATAGATCTTCGCGGAATCTCCCTTGCCGCACGAGTTCTTTAAGATCTCGGTTAGTTGCTGCAAGAAAACGCACATCAGCACTGCGAACCTGATCGCTTCCGACCGGCGAAAATTCGCGCTCCTGCAGAACGCGCAGCAGCTTTGCCTGCAGAGCAGGGGCCAGATCGCCTATCTCATCGAGAAATAGCGTTCCACCCTGCGCCTGCTCTAGCCTGCCGAGGCGGTTCTGCCCGGCACCGGTAAACGCCCCCTTGACGTAGCCGAAGAGCTCGCTTTCCATGAGATCTTGCGGTATAGCCGAGCAGTTGATTGCCACCCACGACTGCCGCTGCCGCGGGCTGGTTTCGTGGATCGTGCGGGCCACCAGTTCTTTGCCGGTTCCGCTTTCGCCGGTAATGAGAACACTGGTACGGTACGGCGCGACACGATGGATTTCTTCCAGAAGGCGCTGCACTGCCTGGCTTGTTCCCATGAGTCGCGGATGGACCAGCGTCTCGGTCACGGTTTCTTTCAGACGCTGGTTTTCGTGCAGGATGTCGCGCAACTTGATGGCGTTGTGGATGGTGATTTCCAGCTCCTCCGGCTCGAACGGCTTGGTCAAGTAGTCGGTCGCTCCCGCGTTTATGCTCTGCACCGCCGAACGGATCGTGCCGTGCGCGGTGACTACAATGACTGGCAGATCGGGCCGCTCCTGGCGGCAGATGCGGATAAACTCTGCCCCGCCCATCCCCGGCATCTTGAGGTCGGATAGCACCACGTCAAGATTAGGGTTGGTGAGGCGCGCAAGACCCGCCTCACCGCTGTCAGCAACCTCGACAGCATATCCGGCATCCTCGAGAATCATGCGCATGACTGTCTGCATGTTCTGTTCGTCGTCGACGACAAGCACCGTTCGCTTCATTGGCTTGACCTAGTCATGGACCGGAAACGTCATCGCGAACCGGGCACCGCCCTTTTCGGGATCGAGCACCCGTAGCCTGCCGCCATTGACCTCTACAAGTGTGTTGGCGAGCGACAAGCCTAGGCCGGTACCGCGCTCCTTGGTCGTAAAAAACGGCTCGAACAGCCGCGGCATGACCTCCGCTGGAATACCCGGGCCACTGTCCTCCACGGATAGCGTCACCTGGCCGCCGTCGACTTCAGTCACAAGGTTCAGCTCTCCCCCGGATTCGCCCATCGCCTGCAGCGCGTTGGTAAGTATGTTTGCCCATGCCTGTTGCAGCAAGCCGGCATCTGCCATGATACGCGCCGTTCCATGACCAGTTCGCTCGCGCACCTCGATATTGCTGGTTCCGGCAAGCACAGCATCAAGCGCGCGCTTCAGCGGCACGAATGGGTCGATCCGCACCGACTCCGGATGGCGGTGGCGGGAAAGCTGCAGGAAGTCCTGAACGAGACTGCCGACCCGGACACTTTCCTCGCGTATCATTCGCAGCAGGTCGGCTTTTTTTTGCGGAGAAAGTTCCGGCTTCTCCATCAGTGCCGATGCACTGTTGATGACGCCTATGGGATTTCGAATCTCATGCGCCAGCGATGCGGAAAGCTCGCCCAGGGCGGCAAGCTTGTCACGATGGAACCTCTGCTGCTGCTCGTCACGCGCCTCACGAAGGCTTACAGCCATGGCGTTGAAGGCCTTTGCCAGATCGCCGACCTCGTCATCGGAGGTTACCGGTACAGTTGCGTTGAAGTTCTGCGCGGAGAGCTGCATGACGCCGTCGCGTAGATGCTCCACGGGGCGCACTACAAGCCGGCTGAGCAGGTACCCGGTCATGGCGCCGAACACCACGCCGATCAAGGAAATCCCGGAAAACAACACTAGGCGGCTGGTGAGCACCTCCTCGTAACCGGCGCGCTTGAGGCCGTTGAATATGACCGCCTCCACCTGGCCGTCATTATCGATTATTGGCGTGTACTGCCCGCGAAAATCGGCGTCCTCAGCCTTGACGCTGTAGTAAGGCTTGCGCTCGGACTGCAGGCGCTTCATTAGTCCTGCGGGCAGACGCCTGAATGACTTCCCTTTTCTCGTGCCCGAGAACATATCGAGATAATTGTCGCCGTCGCGATAATACAGTCGCGTCTTGAGGCCGGTCAGATGCGACAGTTCATTGATGAAATTCCGTCCGAGGAGACTGCCCATGACCAGATAGTACCGCGGAGCTCCATGTTGCGGTACGCGGGTTATGCCCACTGCGGCAAGCTGGCTGCGCCTGCCGTGATTGATTTTGAGCACGGCCTCGGTCTGTACCCTATCCCACATGGTACGCATGTTTATCGGCCTCGATGAGTACACCAATGTCTGGTCGCTGCTGTAAATCTGGATGAAGCTGATGCCCATTTCGCGGGCCATGTGCACAAGCTGCGGCTGCACGGGATTTGGATCGCCGCTCCTCAGCCTAGCAAGGAAGGCGGGATCGTTGGCCAGCACACCGCCAAACATCACAGCGTCGTTCTGATAGGCGCGCAGCCAAGTCTGGTCGACGCGTGCGGCATCCACGATATAGTGCTTCAGCCGGGCTTCGAAGCCTGAGGACACCCATTCGGATGCGAGCGTGGCAGCTCCCAGCATTGGAACGACCATGATCGCCAGGATCAGCAGCAGCACCTTGCGCTGAAGGCGATTGAGACGGAGGGATTCCAGGTACACAGAGATTCCTGATTTCGAGTAGTCTACAAAATTTGTAGTTTACACGGGATGCATCCACGACCAGGATGCGTTCCGTATCATTATAAATGATTGATTGGACAGTTTAAATTGCGGATCTTGCAACATGGCATGTGAATTGCTTTCAGCCGTTCCGCAAGGATGGGCCGAGTTCCCAAACGGAACATCCGACATGAAGGCAGAATCGACAACTGTTTGAGGGTTAATACGTGAAAAAGACTCTGATGGGCATCATTGCACTTGCCCTGTTGGCCGTGTTCGGCAACGCCGCAGTCGCCGTTGCCGCGCCTGTGGCCGGACATAAAATTGAACACCGAGCTGCACACCGGAAAGTGGTCCACAAGCGGATAGTTCACCGTCGCATCGTGCACAGACGGGTGGTCAAGAAAGTCGCGCACAACCGCGTAATGGACCACGGCAAGAAGTAACGCTTCAAGGAGGAATGGCGTCCGGTTTGCGGTTTCGGCGTCTTCTTCCGAAATTTGCGGTCTAAACAAGAGGGCGTCGGAGACTTCCGCCGCCCTCTTGGGTTTTCCGACCTAAAGCGCCGCAGGCACGCGCCAGGTAGTTGCTGTTCATGTTGCAAAATGGGAGTTCATCGCTAAGTGCGCTGCTGAATCCAGGACTGCAGACTGCGCGGATCAAGTGCACCCGACACCCTGTCGGCTTCGCGGCCGTTCTTAAATAGCACCAGCGTCGGTATTCCGCGGATGCCAAACTCACTCGCCAGCACCTGTTCGACGTCGGTGTTGACCTTAGCAAACCGAATGCGGCCGTCCAGCTGCGCCGCGGCCGAAGCGAATACCGGGGCCATTACCTTGCAGGGTCCGCACCACGGCGCCCAAAAATCCACCAGCAATGGGATATCACCGTGTTGCATGTGGCGACGAAAACTTGCGGCAGTCAAATCCAGAGGCCTTCCTTCAAACAGCGGCCGGTGACAGATACCGCATTTGGGATGCTCCTGGATACGGTCTTCCGGCACACGGTTTACTCCCTCGCAATGCGGACAAACAACCAGCTTCGGCGCAGCCACGTGAATTTGCTCCATGAATAAACAGGCTATGCCATCAAATGGGGGCGGTCACGCGCAATTTCCAGCTCGACCCAGGGTGGCCTCGGCTGGGCCAACACGCGCGAGTACGAGCGATGCCCGGCTCGTCCAGACAGGCACGCCCCGAGAACAGCCGCCTTCTGTAAACCCGGGGTCCTGATCCAGCTTCAGCCCTAACGCGGATAGGCTTGCCGGACTTTCCGTCCGCAGTCACACCGCACGAAAAGTCCCGCCGAGGTCATCTCCGACGCTTGGTGCGCCCGGTTGGGGGTTGTTTCGACCGCCGCACAGGCTTCTTCCCGGCGGCCTTGGCAACCTTTTTTGCGGCCTTTTTCTTGACTGCCTTTTTCTTGACTGCCTTTTTGGCGCCCGCAGCCGTACCCTTTTTCGGCTTTCCGACATGGGACTTCTTCTTAGTCTTGGGGCGCGGACTGGACGCAGATCTAGCGGTCCGGGATTCCACCAGCGGCATTGACTTTATCCGGTCCAAAACCGAGCCGAGATAACTGCGGTGAGCACCCATGCGTTCGACAGCGGCGCGCGCCATGTCCGGCGCCGTTTCACCCGCCCCGAGCTGGCGGTATGCCATCTCGATCATGCTGTCCTCATAGGGATGGAACCGGGCCGCTTCCGATCCGGCAATTTCAAGCAGTTCATGGAGCAGTTCGCCTGACCTGAGGTTAAGCTCGTGCAGCCTCTTGGCACGCTCCGGACCAATCCAGCTCACTGCCGTCCATTGGTTGCCACCCGCACCAGGGTTGTCGAGATAGCCCTGCCAGACCTTGATCGCCTCCCCGCAGTTTGACGAAAGCGCATCAAGGCACCCCAATAGCCGCTCCCGATCCTTAGAACGCGCCGGACTCCAATCTTCAATGACGGTTACCACATCCTCAATGCTCTTCATGCAACCCCCTATGCAATCAACAGACGGAACTCTATGAGTTCATCATAGCGGGCTGCAACATCTCCTAGCAATACGCGTGAACGCTCCACCGCTATGCAAGACCCTGATGGTATTGATACCATCAAAAAAATGCGGCACATCGTAAAGTTCGGAGTGTAAAGCTGGGCATGACCGAATTCGAGCCCGAGCCTGGATCAGATCTGATTCAGGCATTGCAGCCTATCGCGGCGTTGAGCGCCCTACGTATCGAAGAGCTTAGGCCGCTATGCCACATTGAATGCGTACCCGCGGGCATGACGCTTTTTCGCGAGGGAGAGACTGACCACCAATCTATCTACCTGCTGTTTGGCGAAATCGTTCTGACCAGCGCGGCAGATGAATTGAGCTACGTACTGTCGGCAGCCGGCAGCGGAGACGGTACACAAAGACAGCTTCGCCCGATTGCAGAGAAGCAGCCGCGCCGACTGTCTGCAATGGCGGTGACCCGGCTCGATATCATGCGTGTCGACAGCGAACTGCTGGATATCATGGTCACATGGGACACGCTGGCGAGCTGCCTAGCCGCAGCAGGACCAAACAGTCGCCATGTCCAATCCGGCGTTGGGGATAACTGGATGGGCATTGTCCGCCAGTGTCTCGCATTTCGTCACGTTCCGCCGGCCAACTTTGCGTCGCTTGGAATGAAGCTTGAGGCGGTAGCTGTGCGCGCAGGGCAGGTCGTGGCGCGCGAAGGCGACTGGGCCAGCGATTATTACCTGATCGAGAGCGGTACGGCCCTCATGACACGCGAAACCGACGGAATTGGCCCCGCCGACACCATAGTTCTCGGGCCGGGATCAGGATTCGGAACAGAGAGTCTGGCGGTTGAAGATTGCCGCTGGCAGGCCACCGTAACGATGGAAACTCGCGGTACCCTGCTCCGCCTGGCGCGCAGAGACTTCTCTGCGCTCAGACGAGAGCCGCCACTGAGCCGCCTGTCGCTTTCGGAGGCCCAGTCGAAGACGGAATCGGGCGCTATCTGGCTCGATGTCCGCGGATTAGAGGAGGCTCCGGACTCCCTCTTGCCTGGCGTCCACCACCTGCCACTGGACACCCTGTGCCAGGTGGTCGACGGCCTGGAACGGAACCTAGAGTATATCTGCTGCTGCAATACCGGCCGCCGCAGTACTGCAGCGGCACATCTTCTTGGGCAACGCGGCCTGCGCGCACACGTGCTTGCAGGAGGACTGAGAAGCGTGCCTGAGGGCTTGGCCAGCGCATTGTGTTAATATTCACCACTCAGCGCTGTCAGTGACTGGGCAGCCCAGCACCGGGCGATCACCCGCCCTGAGCATCCGGCCTCGGCCTCTAAGCGCAACCGAACGGAGGAACCACGGCCCCCCACGCGGACGAAGGACATGAGCGACCTTGAGGAAGATCCGGCCTATCGTCCGGTTTCCTGTGCAACGCATGACCAGTTCGAGATAGCCATACTCCATCGCACGCCGCTGCGCCTGAGGTGGATCGAGAGGAACGTGCTACACGACCAGGCTGTAACGCCCGTCGACATTGAAACCACGAACCACCAGGAATTCTTGATAGCGCGGTCAGCCACGGGGGAGACGGTCCGCTTGCGACTTGACTGGATCCGTGATGCCAGGCCCATATGAACCGGACCCTGCCGGCAGCCAACCCGTGGTCCGGCGCCCGCGACATAGACCCACCACCCCTATGCGATGGAGGTCGAGGTGCGCGCACTTCCTGACACCAGCGGTGGCCCGCATGTTGTGCGGAATATTGATCCACGCGACGCGCCCATTTGGCCGGCAGCCCCATGGCGACACAATGTGCCGCAGGACAACCCCCCGCTTTCCCAAACCGCAAGCTGCAACCGAAAAGAGAGGGATCGCGCGAATTGGCGGGTCGTGGCCATAGCAACGCGTACCGCCTAGCACGCGTCGCCCAAAGGTAATATAGTTCCAAACTACAGAACTATTGCGATCCGAACAATAAAATGCATGCGGGAGAAAGAATCGTGACCCGAACTAGCAAGCGTGCTCGCAAACCCGCTTTCCTGGCGTTGCTCTGTGCAGCGGCACTTTCCGGCTGCGCCAGCCTCCCACAACCGGCCAGTTCAATTACGATCAATTCTGATCCGCCGGGCGCTGACGTCATTGTTTCCGGCAAGCAAATCGGCACAACCCCGCTTCCGGTGGTGCTCGATAAGGTATTTCCGAGACACTGGACGGGGCGCATCAAGAGCGATGTCGGTCCCGGTTTCGCGTTCTACCGGCGCCTTGAGACTGTCACCATCAAGAAGGTCGGCTGCAAACCGTACACAAAGCAGTATACCGGGCATGATCTGAGGCATGACTTTACCGTCACCCTTACGTGCGGGCCGCAGTACATGCCGGCACCCCAGACCGCCGCACCACCCCCGGCAGCAGCAGCGCCCAGCGGATATGCTGCCATTGAACAGCGTCTCCAGGAACTGAAGAATCTGAAGAAGAAGGGTCTGATTACCGATCAGGAATACCAGGAACAGCAGCAGCGGATTCTGAACCAGCTGTAGGCTGCCCCTATACAGACCGGACTCGCCTTCTGGAGAGCAACCCGGCGCTGATGGGGCCGGGCACAATAAGGCGGAATTGCGCTGAGGGGGGTTGCTGCATTATTGGGCGGGATGCCGGGCAGCTCTAAATTATTGCGGTATTCCGGCACCTCAGCAGCAGGCACTGCACCAAGCGATCATTACCGCAAATCAGAGCGACCATAAGCCGCCGGACCCCGGATCGGCCTCGACACCTCCCCCCCCATGCCCGGACAGAACCCTGGGAGCCGGCTGTGGCAAGCGTGTAATCTGGCACAAACGCTGACACGCCGCCCGCCGGGTCGGGTACTTTGAGCTGTTCTATCCAGCGTGATTTCGCAGCACGTGTCTGGCGTCCTGCAGCGGGAATATGCCACCCGCGGTGGTCCTGGTTATCTGGCGGAAGAGCCGATCAAGCATGCGATGCCAGCGGCACAGCGGCAAACCTGCGCACGCAGCTTCCGAAGGGGGAGTGATGGCGGCTGACGTGCCCGGCCGCGAAACTTCTCCGGGCCCGCGGTCTCGGCGTCAGTGCACCCTTGCATGGAACCCCTTATAATGCCGACCGGTCCGGGACAGCCTGAGCAGCGAATCGCTGCCGGCCCTCCAGTCTCTTTGGGGGAGTGGCCCGTCCCGACTGCCAGTGCCGGCGGCTTTCCGCCCCGCTAGAGCTTGGAACAGCACCCGCGAGGCAGGGTACAATCACCAATTCCGCGCCCGGACGGCGCCAACCCGGAATCCGTCCAACCGAAACCTGAAGCAGAACACAAATGAACGTTGGCATACCTATTGAAGTCTCGGAGGGCGAAACGCGCGTCGCCGCGACACCGGAGACAGTAAAAAAGCTGCGCGCGCTCGGACTTGAAGTGCTTGTCCAGCATGATGCCGGCCACTCCTCGCATTTCACTGACGACGCATTCCGCAGCGCTGGAGCCGAGATCGTCGGCAACGAGCAGGCCTTGGCCGCCGATATTGTTCTGAAGGTGCACAAGCCCGGGCCCGAGGAAATCAGGCACATGAAAGGCGGCGCCATGTTGTTGAGCATGATGAGCCTTTGTCGCCATGAAGATACGCTGGATCTACTGGCCGCCAAAGGCGTCGATTCCTTCGCCCTGGAGATGATTCCGCGAATTTCGCGCGCGCAGGCCATGGATGTCCTGTCTTCGCAGTCCAACATCGCAGGCTATCGCGCCGTGCTTGAGGCGGCGTACTTGTACGGTCGCTTTTTCCCGATGATGATGACTTCGGCGGGATCTGCCAAACCGACGCGCGCGGTGGTGCTGGGGGCTGGCGTCGCCGGGCTGCAGGCAATCGCCACCGCGCGCCGGCTGGGGGCGCAGGTTGCCGCTTACGACGTGCGCCCTGAGGTCAAGGAGCAGATCATGTCCCTGGGCGCCAAGTTCATAGAGCTCGATCTGGGAGAGTCTGGCGCCGGTGCTGGCGGCTACGCCCGCCAGCTTTCTGCCGAGGCACAGAACAGGCAACAGCAACTGCTCGCCGACGAACTCCAGAAGGCCGATGTCATCATTTCTACCGCACTCATTCCGTGCAAACAGGCTCCGATTCTGATTACTGAACAAGCCGTCAAGGGAATGAGCGAAGGATCGGTGATCGTCGACATGGCCGCCGCCAACGGCGGAAACTGTCCACTTACCGAGGCGGACAAGACAGTTACAAAGCACGGCGTCATTATTTGCGGAAACACGAATTTTCCAGCGCTTATGCCGAGCGATGCCAGCGCATTCTACGCACGCAACTTATTCAATTTCCTGTCACTTCTGATCACCACCGCCGACAGGCGGTTACAGGTGAAGGACTATCTGGAAGACGAAATCACCGCGAGCGCCCTGGTTACCCACAAGGGGATGGTGCGCTTCAAAGAAAAGAAATAGCAAACGGGAGACATCCATGTCCGCAACAATGATCGCGCTCTATGTGTTCGTGCTCGCCTGCTTCGTGGGTTATTGGGTCGTTTGGGGGGTAACACCTTCACTGCATACCCCGTTGCTTTCTCTGACCAACGCGATTTCCGGGATCATCATAGTCGGCGCCATACTGGTTGCGGGGTTCGGCCACGGCGGTGGATCTGCCGAAATCATCGGATTCATTGCGGTGACGCTCGCATCCGTCAACATCTTCGGCGGCTTCGTTGTCACCCAACGCATGCTCTCCATGTTCAGGAAAAAGAAATAAGGGGCGGCAGCATGCAATTGACCGGCAACTACCTAGCGCTCGCTTACCTCGTTTCCGCGATGTTGTTCATCCTTGGCCTGAAGGGTCTAACCCATCCGGCCAGTGCGCGGCGAGGTAACTACTATGCGATGACGGGAATGCTGTTGGCCATTGTTGCCACAGCGCTCGACCCTGCGGTGAAGTCGTATGGCTTTATCATAGCGGGAATTGTCACCGGAGCGGCGATCGGCACGACAATCGCGCTTAGGATCAGAATGACGGCCATGCCGCAGCTGGTTGCAGCGTTGCATAGTTTCGTCGGACTGACCGCGGTTCTCGTGGCGGTTGGAACCTACCTCATGCATAGCCGCGAGGACGCGCTCAATACGGTACTAATGACGGAGCTCTTCGTAGGCACGTTCATCGGCGCCATCACCTTCACCGGGTCACTGGTAGCGTTCGGGAAACTTCAGGGCATAATCACCGGTAAACCGCTCGTGTTTCGGGGACAACACGCCCTGAACCTGCTGATAGCCCTGGTCATGCTTGGTTTCGGTTTTGAATTTCTCCTGTACAATCACTTCGGCGCGCTGCTTGTCATGATTGCATTGGCGCTGGCACTCGGCATTCTGCTGATCGTGCCGATCGGCGGCGCCGACATGCCTGTAGTCGTGTCCATGCTCAATTCCTATTCAGGCTGGGCCGCCGCTGCCACTGGGTTCACTCTGGGCAACAACCTGCTGATCATTACCGGAGCGCTCGTAGGATTTTCCGGCGCAATCCTGTCCTACATCATGTCGAAAGCAATGAACCGTTCCATCGTGAGCATCATCCTCGGTGGCTTCGGGGGTGGCGAAGGGACATCTGGGGCCGGGTCCGGCACTGCCGGGACCAAAGGCATCAAGACAGCTGCAGTCGAAGATGCCGTGTTTTTCATGGCCAATGCCAGCAAGGTCATCGTTGTCCCGGGATACGGCATGGCAGTCGCCCAAGCACAGCACGCTCTCAAGGAGCTCGCCGATATTCTTGAGGGCAAGGGAGTTACGGTTCATTTTGCGATCCACCCGGTCGCCGGACGTATGCCCGGCCACATGAATGTGCTTCTTGCCGAGGCGGATGTGCCGTACGACCACGTTTTCGAGATGGAGGAGATCAACCCCGAATTCGCAACGGCGGATGTCGCACTTGTGGTTGGGGCAAACGATGTCACTAACCCGGCGGCCAAGAGTGACAAGTCGAGCCCGATCTACGGCATGCCCATTCTCGACGTGTACAAGGCACGTCAGATATTCTTCATCAAGCGCAGCATGAACCCCGGATATTCCGGTGTGGAAAACCAGCTGTTTTACCAGGACAACTGCTCGCTGGTCTTTGGCGACGCAAAGAAGGTCTGCGAAAAAATGGTTCTGGAGCTGAAAGCCGTCTGAGGCAAGCGCTGCGTCCCCGCCCTACGCCAGGCGACGGAAGATCAGCTCCCAGACTCCGTGCCCGAGCCGCTGGCCACGACGCTCGAACTTGGTAAGTGGCCGGTCTTGAGGCCGCGGCGCAAACTGGCCAGGGCCGGCACTGTTTTCGAATTCCCGCACCTGGGACATCACGGTCATCATGTGTTGCGCATAGGGCTCCCAGTCAGTAACCGCGTGGAGATACCCACCGATGATGAGCCGGGGACGCAGGATTTCCAGGAAATCTGGCTGCAACAGACGCCGCTTGTGGTGACGGGCCTTTGGCCATGGGTCCGGAAAGAACAGATGCACTCCGTGTAGCTGATCTTCCTGAAGCCGATTCGCGACTACTGCACGGGCGTCTTCACATATCACCCGGACGTTTTCGATTCCCTGCGCTTCCAACGTCCGGAGCAAACGCCCGACACCCGGACGATGAATTTCCACACCCAAATAATTCCGCCCCGGATTAGCCGCCGCCGTAGCGCACAAAGACTGTCCGTCACCGAAGCCAATTTCGAGAATCACCGGCGCATCGCGGCCAAAGAGCGCCGGCAGGTCGAGCCTCAGGCCGCTGTCCGCAACACCGAAGCGCGGCCACAGGTCTGCCAGGGCACGGCGCTGGGCCACCGTAATACGGCCCTCCCGACGAACGTAGCTGCGGATCTGGCGCATTGGCGGCTTCGGCGCGCACGGATCACTCATCGCTCGGATCTCAAAGCGGCGGGATGGCTACCGTAGGACGGGGCTAGAAAAAAGTACCGTCAATGGGCGAAGAAGCCGTAGCAAAAAGCTTGCGCGGCATACGCCCGGCAAGATAGGCGTCACGCCCAGCTTCCACGGCCTTCTTCATGGCTGTTGCCATCAAAACCGGGTTCTTTGCAGACGCAATGGCCGTATTCATCAGAACGCCGTCGCAACCGAGCTCCATGGCTACCGCAGCGTCACTTGCAGTTCCTACCCCAGCATCGACCAGGATCGGGACTCGCGCATTCTCGACGATAATCCGAATATTGTAGGGATTCCGGATGCCAAGGCCAGACCCTATCGGTGCCGCCAGCGGCATCACCGCCACGCAACCGAGTTCCTCGAAGCGTTTGGCCATCACGGGGTCATCAGTGGTATAAACCATCACTCTGAAACCTTCGCTCACGAGCGTCTCAGCAGCACTCAGCGTCTTGGGGATATCCGGAAACAGAGTCTTTTCGTCACCCAGAACCTCGAGCTTCACCAGATCGTGGCCGTCGAGCAGCTCACGCGCCATCCGGCAGGTCCGTACGGCATCTTCAGCCGTGTAACAGCCCGCCGTATTCGGCAGAAGCGTGTAACGATGAAGGGGCAGCACGTCGAGAAGACTCGGCTCTTTCGGGTTCTGGCCGATATTTGTACGGCGTATCGCTACCGTTATGATCTGCGCGCCACTCGCCTCGACCGCACGGCGCGTCTCGTCCAGATCGCGATACTTGCCCGTGCCGACGAGCAACCGCGACCGATATTCATGCCCGGCGATGGTCAGGGGGTCGCCCGAACCGTCCGGCTGCTGCGACTTTGATACAGCTGCTGTCATCAACCACCCCCTATTGCCACCACCACTTCCACGCGGTCATTGTCGCTTAGAACGCGCCCTGCGTACTGGCTGCGGGGCACGATCTCGCAATTGACTTCCACTGCTACCCGCTTGTCTGCGAGCCCGAGCCCCTGGAGCAGCGAACCCACGCTGGGGGTCCCAGCAAGAATTTTTTCTGTGCCATTTAGCAGAATCTTCATGCGCCGCCCTATAGGCACGGAAAAATCGTGCCCCTACGCAAACGGGGTCAAAATAAGTATGATATTCTATCGTTGGCGGACCAAAATTGCAGCTGGGATCCGCTTCGGGCGGGTGTAGTTCAATGGTAGAATGAAAGCTTCCCAAGCTTTAGACGTGGGTTCGATTCCCATCACCCGCTCCATCCTTCCCGGCAGCATTTCCGGTCTGAGCCGGCGTCGCGGCGGTTGATGTTCTTCCCAAATAGGCGCTGTAGCGGAACCAGGGGGAAGTGTGAAAAAAACACTAAAAATCATTGGCGTCGTGCTGGGAGTGGTGGTCGTCCTGCTCATCGCAGGCGCGATCATTGCATCACTGACATTCAATCCAAACCGCTACAAAGGCGAAATAACGCGCCTCGTGAAGGAACAGACCGGGCGCACGCTCACAATAGGCGGAAAGATCTCACTTTCATTCTTTCCCTGGATAGGCGCAGAAGTCGGTTCTGTGTCTTTGTCTAACGCACCAGGATTCGGCGGCGGTCCATTCGCCCAGGTCTCAAGTCTGGGCGTCAGGGTCAAGCTTCTGCCGCTGCTGCGTCGGAAAGTGGAAGTAGACAAGATCATCATAGACGGACTCAAGCTAAACCTGGTGAAGGACCGCTACGGTCATGGCAACTGGCAAGGGCTTGCGGGGCCGGGTAAGCCCGCCGCAACTGCCCCGGCTAAGCCGTCGGCATCACCGATTGCTGGCCTGTTTGTCAGCGGGGTCAGCGTTCAACATAGTGAGCTCGTATGGGACAACGAGCAGAGCGGGCAGCGCTACACGATTCGTAATCTCGACTTCCGCACGGGTCAGCTCAGCTCAGGGCACATGACCGACATCAGCCTCGGCTTCGATCTCAATTCCGGCAACCCGCCGCTGCATACGCGCGTGACTCTCAAGTCCCGACTGGCGATCGATCTCGCAGGGCAGACGCTGGACGCCCCAACCACAACCGTTGAGGCCGCCGGCGTGAAGGTCCGGATTACGGACCTCAAGGGCACGAAGATCCTGGACGCGCCGACATTGGCTGGCAACCTGGCAATTCCCTTCTTCAATGCGCGCGTGCTCATGAACCGCCTTGGGCTCCGGTACCAGCCAAATGACCAGAATGCCCTGACGAAAGTTGCATTTCACGGGCCATTTAACGTCTCGACCGGCGGTGTAGAACTCAGCGGATTCCGCCTCAACCTCGATAGCAGCACTTTGACCGGCTCGTTCAAGCTGTTTGATTTTGCCCATCCCGCCTACCGGTTCGACCTAGACCTGGACAAGATCGACCTCGACAACTACCTGCCGCATTCGGCAGCGTCCACGCCAGCGGCGGGGACACCGCCCCAGGCAGCAACAAAACGGCCGTCAGTAGTTCTGCCGCTAGCCGGACTGCGCGCGCTCGACGTAAACGGTATTCTGAAAGTGCAGAAGCTTACCGCTACAAATATCCGTACTAGCGATATCAGTGCCAGCATTTTAGCCAAAAACGGGGTGATCGTACTGAATCCGCTGCAGGCAAAACTGTATGGTGGCAGCTACCACGGTTCATTCCGGATTGATGCGCGCGGACGCGCACCCTATTTCTCCATGGACGAGAAGCTTCAGGGCGTGCAGATCGGAACGCTGCTCAAGGACATGCAGGCATTCAGCCATTTCACGGGAACGGGCAACTTGGCGTTCAAACTGAATTCCCACGGATTGACACCACAGCAGATTACATCAAACCTGAACGGCAACGGCGCGTTTGCTCTGCACAATGGCAACATCGAGGGCGTCGATCTCCTTACGATCATCAACCAGACGCGCGCAATTGCCGCCCAGATGCGCGGGAAGCCGGTAGGCGCACAGGCCTCCGGAGGTGGTGAGACGGTGTTCAACAGCCTTACCGGCACCCTGCAGGTTGTGAACGGCGTGGCCCACAACAATGATCTCGTCCTCGATTCGCCGGCGCTCGCCGCCACTGGCAGCGGCACCGCCAACCTCATCGCTCAGAACCTGGATTATACGCTCCGAGTAACTTTGGACCGCGATAACCCGTCAAAGACGGTCACGGTGCCCGTAACTATCAGGGGCCCATTCAGCGCCCTCAGATACAGCGTGGACTGGAGCGACATCATCAAGCAGCAGGCAGAAAAGACACTGAAGGAACAGCTCAGGAAGCAGCTGAACCAGGGACTGCGCCGCCTGCTGCAGTAGGTTGGCGACCCGCTCTGCTACGGCTTTCTGCCGCCATTGCGAAGGCGCATTGCTGGTCGGAATCCAGCCCGGCCGCCATGACGCCGTGGTCCAACGTGCGGGCACGATACGCCCGGTCATGCACACCAAAGCCCTCGGCGGACCCATGCCCATGACCACAAAACAGGATTTCAGCACAGCAATTCTGGAATGGTTCGACCTCAGTGGGCGAAAGGGTCTTCCATGGCAGCGCAATCGCGATCCGTATGCCATTTGGATCTCGGAAATTATGTTGCAGCAGACGCAGGTTGCCACGGTGATCCCTTATTTCCAGCGCTTTATGGATCGGTTTCCAGACGTTCATACGCTCGCGCGCGCATCCATCGATGAG
Source organism: Gammaproteobacteria bacterium (assembly GCA_028068195.1). GTDB lineage: Bacteria > Pseudomonadota > Gammaproteobacteria > Acidiferrobacterales > UBA6901 > JAJYCY01. Next base: position 21,214 of record JAPTTX010000079.1, on the reverse strand, counting down.
GTGCTGCACTTATGGACGGGGCTCGGCTACTACGCCCGCGGACGCAATATCCATCGTGCAGCTCAGGCGATCGTCGCACTGCACGGCGGGCAATTCCCGCATTCGTTCGCGGACGTTTGCGCCTTGCCCGGCATCGGCCGGTCTACGGCGGGGGCCATACTGGCCTTCGCATACGGGCAGCGGCACCCTATTCTCGACGGGAATGTAAAACGCGTGCTCGCGCGCTTCCACGGCGTGGCTGGCCTGCCGGGCACACGCGCCGTTGAGCAGCGGCTCTGGACCTTGGCAGAAGCACATGTGCCGAGGGAGCGAATTGAGGATTATACGCAGGCAATTATGGATCTTGGCGCGACAGTCTGCCGGCGGATTCGGCCCGATTGCAGTTCTTGCCCGGTTACCCGGGATTGCGTTGCCCGCAATCAGGGAAACACGGATGCCTACCCAGGGCACGGACTGCATGGGGGTTTGCCAGTCAGGGAGGTCCACATGATCTTGGTACGCGACGGTCAAGGTGCGGTTCTGCTGCAGCAGCGTCCGCCGTCCGGAATCTGGGGCGGATTGTGGGGTCCGCCCGAATGCAGCATTGACCAGGACGCTGGCAATTGGGTCCGGACCACTTATGGCCTTGACGTTGCACTCGATGCGCCATGGCCACTTCTGCAGCACCGGTTTACCCACTTCAGGCTCGACATCACCCCCATTCCCGCACGACTCTTGGGGTCAAATACGAAAGCCATGGAGAACCCGTACACAGTTTGGTATAACGTCCACAAGCCGGATGCGCGCGGTCTCGCAACACCGGTCAAGAGATTACTGCAGCAGTTGAGGACCTTTTCGTGACCCGCACAGTGAAATGTATCAAGCTTGGCAAAGATGCGCCGGGCCTCGATTACCCCCCTTACCCGGGCGAACTGGGCAAGAAGATCTATGAGAACGTGTCCAAGGAAGCATGGCAGCTGTGGCTGAGCCACCAGACTATGCTGATCAATGAATATCGTATTAGTCCGCTCGATCCGAAGGCACGCAAATTCATCGAAACGGAAATGGAGAAGTTTTTTTTCGGTGAAGGATCGCAGCTTCCTGAAGGCTATCAGGCTCCTTCAAGCAAGAAGTAGGCGTTGTAACCCGTGAGTTCGCGAATGGGTGGCAGCACATTAAGCTTTGGAAGTCGGTCGACGCCGGCTAGATGGTTTCGGGGGAAGGCGGCACGTAGCCGCTGAAGCCGGCTAGGATCTAACCGCAGGGCCCAGGGATACGCGGGGGCCTGGTTCGCAGGAATGTCCATCTGCACGGTCGTTATTTGGGTCCCTGACGGCAGCGTCAACCGTCTAGCGCGCCCACTCGCAATTCGTGGCAGACTTTCGAACCGGGTGGCGTGGCGACTCGCCCAATAGCAACGTACGGCTAAACAAACCAAGAATCATCATAGGGTTGCGCGCCCGATCGGTCTGGAAAGCCCCCGCATTGCCTCATCAAGAATGTTATCGGCCGGGGGTGGTTGCCTCACGTAAAATGCTACCGGCAGCATGATCTGTGAACATCAAGGACGTCTGCCGCCTCTGGTGGCAGACTGACCTCCTGATCTGCGGTTTGCAATCAGATAGAAATACGACAGAAACGACGACCCCGGCAACATCGTTGATGAGGCAGCCGGTAACAAAATTACGTGAGGCAACACAGGGGTCGAAGCCCGTGATCTGCGCTTCGCCGCCCCACGGAACAGCACGTCAGCGGTATCGCAATATTCGGGCAACGGACACCTTGGCCGCTCCATCGCCGCCAAAGCGAGGCTTAGGAGAGCGGACTTGCAGATACTACCGAACGTACTGGACGTATCTGGTGGATCAGGTAATCGAATGTTGCCTTGTCCACGGCTCCCGCCTGAACACCGATCCTGCCATTGCGATCTTCCCACATAATCAGCGGCACTACGTCTGGGCCGGCCTGGTGGAACAGTGACAGGTTCTTGTACAGCTGGATTTTGCTGGCCTTGGACGGCAATGTCTCCTCAATACCACCGCCTCCTGGCCGGTGGTATTGATCCTCATTTTTCTCCAATGCTGCCTGCTCGTTCTTCGATTCAAGAATTGCTGCTGCCTTGCCTTCGCTCGACGGCTCGAGCAGCCCCACCGGGATCCACCGCACTTCTACCTGGCCAGCACGCACAAACTGCTGCGATAGGCTGTAGAGATAGTGACAATAAGGGCAATTGGGGTCAAAGAATACATACATGATCCGCGCACTGTTTCCCTCCGTAACCCATTTTGCCTGGTTTAGGTGATGGAACACGGCATACAGCGAGCTTCCGCTCTCTGTTACCGTGCGTCCCGCGTGAGCGCCGGGATACCGGTCGGCACCGACTGCCTGCCGGAATACGGTCGCGGCTGCCAAGGTGAAAAACAGAACTGCCAATACAAGAGGAGATTTAGTTCGCAACATGCCTGACCCCTTGCTCAGATACGCTATAAGTTTGGCTATGGCGCCAGACGTGCTGTCCAGCAAGAACACACTGGACAGACAATGGGCGCTGCCTGACTAAACTGCCTTTCGGCCCGGCACGAGCCTCATATCCACAAGCGTCAGATAAACGGCCCGCCACCATCCTTGCTCGTCGAGCAGATGATATTGGACTTTCTGGGTTATGGCGCTACCGCCAATGATCGAAACAAGCGTGATCAGCGATCCCAGTGCGAGCGTGGACATACCTGTCACCCCCTGTCCTATTGTGCAACCCAGCGCCAGCACCCCTCCGAAACCCATCAATGCACCACCTATTAGATGCCTGACCATGTCCGATCGGGACGAAAACGTCTCAATCCGGAACTGCTTGGACAGGACCGCATAAACAAAGGACCCGAATGCTACCCCCATCATGGCCGCGATCCCGAACGTGATCGTCGAGCCCGTGTAGGTAATTACGTATTCGAGCGTATGGGCCATCGGCGCTATAAACGTGAATGACGCCAGCGGCACTGGATTAAACGCATCCTTGCCATAGACGCCAGTAAGGTACCAGGCAAGGGCCACGCAGAGCCCAATGGCTATTCCAGCAAGCATATTATCTCTGCTGCGCCTAAAGCCGGGATCCTTCAATGCAAATGCCATAAATCCCAAGCCGAAAATGGCTGCAAACACCTCATGCACAAGACGGACATTCTTAATCCCCGACAGTGCCGCAAAAAAGGATGGTATGCTCTGATCGGCCATGTGATAAAGGGTAAGATCGACATTGGTCTTCTGAATGTAATCAACACGAAACGGCGCAACCAACCCCCCAAGAGTCATCCCGGCTGTAACCGCAAGAGCGACGGCGACGACCAGCGACTTCAAATTCCCGTTACCGAGCCGCACAAGTGTTCGATAGCCGCAGCCACTTGCGAGCGTCATGCCGACTCCGAAACATAGACCACCGAACAGGTGACCAACCCAGCCGAAACTGGTGGTGAGGTAGATCGACTTATCCAGATTGATCAGGCCATGGAGATCCATGAATTGAGCTACGATCGTGGCAATTCCGATCGCGAGAAACCACGCCCTGAGGCGTCCCTTATCCCCCATATTCACCCAATCCGAAACTGCGCCCATCGTACAGAAATTGGTTTTATTTGCGACAGCGCCAAATACGGCGGCAACTAGAAATGCTGCTAGCGCGACGCGATGTATATTATCCATCAAGATCTCCCATCGTATTTCCTAAAGAACGGCGCTTCACCGCCTAATTAGCCCCAAGATCCGGCAATCTGCGCATCCCTGCGCACCGTGGCCGCACGTCGTCAGCGTTCCCATTACAGTTGCTTTCTTTCGGCTCGGCTCCCTCGCACGGGCGGCCCCGGGGAGTTCCATGTGAGCCATAGTCCGCCACGGAACACGGCCTGCTGCATCCCATTCCCACGACTTGCAAACCACGCCTAATGAAAAGGGCAGACTCCGCGTAGGCACCGCAGAGCCACAGCCGCAAGTTCGTCCGACTGTGGCTCCGGAGGAGCTCGCTGCCCGATACAGCGGCACTTCCTGCCCGCGTCCTGCCGGGTACAGAGCGTTTAAGCTGGCCGGTTCCTCTGCTGCCTCAAGGCAGGATCAAAAGATCCGGGCAAAGACGCTGCCGCTATCTTTGGCTGGCACAAAGCCCCATTCCTTCAAAATGTTCTGGCCCTTGCTGGAAAGCACGAGGCTCCGGAAGTCACGGTCCAGCTCCCTCCTTTCGGGCCCGACAAAGTGGAACTTCGATTGTTTTAGGACTGCTATCGTAAATTCAACACGTGAGTTGAATTTTTTGGGTATTACGGCTCCATTGATGCACGCGCCCACCTTCTTTTGGCCAATGATCTGGGATGCATATACGATACCCATCCGAGCTCTGCCGTTTTCCAGCCGGGACACTATTTGGGCGGGACTCATAACTCTCTGGGCACGCGCAAGAATCGAGCGCTTTGCCCCAGGATAGCTGCTATTTATGGACGAAAGCATACTCATAGCATGCAATCCGGCAGGGCTGAGTTGCGGATCGGCGATCGTCAGACTCGCATTCTTGTTCATCATCAGCTGCACAACATTTGCTTCTGTTACACGACGAATGGGCGAATCCTGTCCCGGGTTGTAGCAGGGCGTCGCAAGAGCAAGATAGTCGTACCCCACTGTACTCGCCAGATTGATGCTGGATCTTCCAGAGAGCTTGTTCTGATACTTGGTTCCCGCGGATACGTAAACGTCTGGCGGAACACCCTGAACGATGGCGGTGTAGAAGATACCGGACGCTGAAAACTCATAGTGCAACCTGGCATTTGGATGTTCCTTCTCGAAGACATAGCCGATTTGACGTAGCGGTTGCTCGATGGCATCAGATGCGAACACTCGTATTGTGACATGCGGTCCGGCACTGGCGCGGGCACCTTGCGCGTAAATTGCCATACAGGCACAGACCGAAAGTGCAGAGATAATTGACGAATAGGCTTTCTTCATTGGATCCCCCGGCGCAACTTGACTTGAAGTTAACCTGGTCCATACGACCAGCAGATTCCTCAGGATTACCTGACGGATTTCGCATTACATTCCAACTTACACAGGGGTCTATGACCAGATGTAGTACGAATAACCTTGAGCCTCCTTTTTCAGTATGTACATGACGCCGCTTGGATAGGCTACGCCGACGAAGGGAAACAACTGATTACGCTTGACATGAAATGCTATCAGCGCAGCGTCACACGCAAGAAACCTTACGCCCATGGCGTGCAGCCGCTTCAAGTTATTGTAGTTTGCCGCGTCGAACTGATTCATGAAGTAGTGTATGGCTGGGCCTGGCGCAACCAGGATGGCCTTGACGCGCACACCGTGCCCCATCATGCTGACCAGATTATGCGTAACAACCAGCGCCACAGCTGGCCAGAATTTTGGGTTTGCCGGAACTTGAAATACTACTTTGAGAGTGTGGTGCTCGTAGTATTGGGTCGAGTGTCCGTCCCTCACATGGGCGTTCACTCCGCTCTGGGCGAATGCCGAAAGTGGAAGACACATCAGCACCAATAGCGCCACACGCCGAACGCTCAATACCCTCCTCGATTTCTGCATCATCTCTTTTTTCTCCTCGCTCAAGGACCAATTTAACCTGGCCCGATGCACAAATGCGACCGGGCCGCCACATCTCTCTATCCGCGCCTTCGCATGCTGCTATCACAAGCAGATAGGGGTGCGCTTAAAGTGGAAACATGCTGACTAGCATCCCGGCCGCGTCGCCCGCCCCTCATATCCTGTCGGTGCAATTGCCTATATAGAACGAACCTTCGTTCTATATACATATACGGAGGCGAACCACAAATGTCAAGAGCTCGAGGATGGCTGCGGATCCCAGTTGCGCAGAGGGGCCATCCCAACAAGTTACCATGCGTTATCTTTGAATGCCTCGGGATTGCTTGATTCGCCGCAAGCCGTTTCAATATTTCGGAACGGCTTAGCGCGGCGGGATTAGGCCGTCCGCTCGCATAGATTTAACACACGTATGTTGACAAGCGGCGCCTTCCAAAGTATATCGATAAGGAGTAATAGAACGAGGATTCGTTCGCATTACTGGGTGACTTTAGATAGTGGCAATTCATAACCATCTTTTGACGGAGGAATGTCTCTAATGAGAAGGCGTATGTTGTCAGTAATGAGCTTCGTGGCGGCACTGACGTTGCTCGCCATGCCCGTGTTGGCCAGTGCCGGCGAGTCGGTTTCGTTCCCGAGCGTGCCCAATATTCCAATAGACCCGGGGCTGTCGTTTGGTGGATTTTTTCGGCACCACCAGCCTGTGAAAATTTTGTTTGCGATTGGCCAACCCGGCGGTCAGACGAGCGAGTCGCTGATAAATGCTGCGCTGGTCATAAAGTACCTCGCGAGCAAGGGCTACAGATACAAGATTCATTTCGTGTTTTATAGCAAGGGCGTTTTGGTTGCGGACCGCCTTAATCAGAGATACAGCGCGGGTTGGGCACCACTGCTGGAAGCGCTACACACGAAAGGGGTGACATTTTCGGTATGTCATAACGCGATGGTGCTGTTGCACGTAAAGTCGGATGAGATTTTTCCGTTTATGACGATTGCACCGGCGGGAATTCTTGCGGTCGTTGAATATGAGGATAAGGGCTATATGCCCATATTTAACCCGAATTCTGTGACGGGCGCTGCATTCATTCACCCAGGACATTAGGAATACCGACCTGGCTCGGGCGAGAGTCGGCCAGCGTAGCGTCGGTGGTATGGGACAGCATCCGGCAGGGGCGCTTGGGGCATTGGGTTCCTTCTGCCGGGCGCGTCTATTCGATGGGGACTAGGTAGGAGCAACTAACATATGACAAGCAATTTGAAGGCTCGGCGGACATTTTTGCACACCGTTTTGCTTGGAGGGACAGCTGTCGCTTCTGGGGTGGCATTCGGCGGCATCGGAAAGGCCCTGGCCGATAACGTTCCGGGTTGGCCGGCGAAACCGTTTTCGGAGCACGTTTTAGCCGCTGCGATGATGGACAGTATCGGCACCACAAAGGTCTCGGTTTCATCCAAGATCACACTGCACGCTCCCACCATTGCTCAAAACGGTGGATCCGTTCCGATAACGGTGTCCGTCGACTATCCGATGACACCCCAAGACTATATCCAGGCCATATACCTTTTCGTGGATCACAACCCCGATCCTTTGGCCGGCGAATTTCACTTCACTCCCGCCAGCGGTCAGGCGTACTTCCAAGGACGGATCAAGATGAAAAAAACCGATCATGTACGGGTAATTGCCAAGACCAACAAGGGCGTGCTTATGGCGGCAGAGCCGAAGGTCGTCAAAGTAACGATCGGCGGTTGTGGTGGTTGATCGTACTCACTCTAGCTTGAGGGTTAGCAATGTCAGCATCCAGTGGCAGTCCAATTATCCGCGCGCCATCACACGCCAAGAAGGGCGAAATCATTGAGGTGCGCTCGCTCGTCCGAAGCCCGATGACAACAGGTTTTCAGAAAAACAAGCAGGGACAGATCATCCCCGCCCACTTCATTCAGACCGTGACGGTAACGTTCAACGGTAAGCCTGTGTCCCACTTTGATTTTGGCACAGCCATCAGCAAGGACCCGTATCTGGCGTTTCGGATGAGAGCCGAGCAGAGCGGAACGCTAAAAATCGTCTGGAAGGACAACAAGGGCGGACGTTGGTCAGCGAATGCTCGTATTACCGTCACCTGAATGCTTTGGTTAGCAGGCTGGGTTCGGGATCAGAACCGCTCGCCCGAGCACTGCAGGTCTGAAATTGGCGCCCACGCCTTCTAAAAGCGGCCAGGGACTACCGCGCCGACTGGAACTGCGGGCCGGTTGCGCCTGACCAGAACCGGATCAGGGCGCAGGCCAGGGTATTTGACGATGGGCTGTGGTGAGGCGGGTGCGACGGGCACCCGTCGCGACGCATCCTCCGAAAATTGAGAAATTTTCTCTGTGGGAGTTGCTTTCCGGATGTCCGAAACCGGCAATCCAGCGTCTGCGTTCGGCACCGTACCCAAAGCGGCCCGCACAGCTCGCGGTCGATCGTCTCGGCACGGACCGTCCTGGATGCGGTTACCGGCGAACGCGGTCTGCGACAGGCTATGAAGTGGCTAACCTGGGGTTGTGCGCCGGCATCAAACATGAAGCGGCAGGCGACTTGAGACGCTGCACTTGCATCAGACGCAGGAGAGACGAATGAACTTAACGAGGCGCGATTTCCTTCAGTTGATCGGGGTGGCCGGTTTGGCGGGGTTTTTTTCCCCCGGAGCCATTAGAGCCGGGTGGGGTGCAGATGGCGACCCGTATGAGATTCCGGATTACGGCAACGTCACACTATTGCACATGACTGATTCTCACGCGCAGCTGCTACCGGTATGGTGGCGTGAGCCGGGAGTCAACATTGGCGTTGGCAAAGAGCGGAACAAGACACCACACATAGTGGGCAAGTGGAAGCTCGAATACTATGGCGTGGCAGCAGATAGCCCAGAGGGGTATGCGCTTTCGTGCCTGGACTTTGACACGATGGCCAACAAGTACGGCAAAATCGGCGGATACGCGCACATCGCGAGTCTTGTCAAACGCTATCGAGATCACTTGGGATCGAGGGCTATTCTGCTTGACGGCGGGGATTCCTGGCAGGGATCAGCCACAAGCCTCTGGACGCAGGCTGACGACATGGTTGGCGCACAGAATCTACTCGGCGTTGACTATTTTACCGGACATTGGGAGTTTACGTACGGCCAGGATCGGGTTGAACATCTGATAAAAAAGAAGCTGAAGGCGAACTTCCTGGCGCAGAACGTATTTACCATTCCCTGGGGCGATCCGGTCTTTCAACCTTATGCGATTCACGAGGCAGGTGGCAGAAAGGTGGCGATTATTGGGCAGGCCTTCCCATTTACACCTATCGCTAATCCAGCGTACATGATTCCTAATTGGGAATTCGGCATTCACACCGCCCATATGCAGAAGATGGTCGACGAGTGCCGCCAGAAACACAAGGCAGATGTCGTGGTTGTGCTCTCGCACAACGGGGCAAACGTCGACAAAAAACTGGCTTCTCTCGTTACCGGCATTGATATCATATTCGGCGGACACACTCATGAAATCATGGGACCTCGCCCCGTCAAGATAGGCGAAACGCTGGTGATAAACACCAGCACAAACGGGAAGATTCTTGCCAGATTTGACCTCGATGTTGGAAAGGGAAAGCTCAACGGCTGGCGCTTCCACTATCTGCCGGTGATATCCAACATGATACCCGCAGATCCGGAGATGGAATCCTATATCCAACAGGCACGTGCCCCGTACCTCGAGAAGCTGTCAGAACCGCTGGCTACCACAGAGAGCCTTCTGTATAGGCGAGACAACTTCAACGGGACGTTTGACCAGATCCTGTGCAATGCTTTGATCGAAGAGATGGACTGCGAGGCCGCATTTTCTCCAGGATTCCGCTGGGGCTACTGCAAGCTGCCAGGCGAGACAATTACCATGGAGGACGTGATGGCGCAGACAGCCATAACCTACCCTAACGTTACGGTATCGGAGTTTACAGGAACGCAAATCAAGAACATCATGGAACAGGTGGGGGACAACATCTTCAACAAGGACCCCTACTATGTTCAGGGCGGCGACATGATCCGCGTTGGGAATATCCAGTATACATTCAACCCTGATGAAACCATTTATCATCGCTGCAGCGACATGATGCTTGGCGGCAAGCAAATGCTGCCTAACAAGAAATACAAGGTTGCAGGATGGGCATCCATGCAGCGGGTCGAAGGAAAGCCGGTGTGGGAGGTGTTCTCAAACTGGCTTCGCGCACAAAAACACGTACGTGTGGACCGGATGGACCTGCCGCGGCTCACTTCCAATATGCGCAATAACCACGGTATCGCGTACCCAAAGAAATACCAGCTATGACACTATGCCGGCCGCTGTCCGCGGCCGGCTCAAGTGCCTATGTTTACACATGCTGCGCGTGGAGTAGTGCCGCATGTGGCACCTGCCGGTACTCCAGTGAGGTGCTGAGCGAAGATACAGTATGATCGCAGCACGATCCGTGCGCGATCGCGCCTTCTTTGCATCAAGGACGGCTGTACGATGTAAATAGGATTCCGATCAGGAGCCGAAACACCGCGATCAAATACACGGGACTACGCTGGCGCGCTATGACTTGGCTACTGCCCGCCAGCCGCATTCCCAGATTTCCTTCTCATGACGATAAAGCTGTTCCTTGATGCGGCCCTCAAGCCTGTGATGGATCATACGCAGCGCTCCGCCGAAGAGGGCTGAAACTGCGACCATCAGCGAGAGCTCCCGAATCTCTCCATTGGCCATGCCCTCCTTGACCATATTTCTCATCAGCTCGAAGGGCTTGGCGGAACACACGGGCGTCTCGTCCGGAAGGAATTCCTGAAGCTTGGCGCCTAGCATAAAGGCAATGGCCTCTGGTTCCTGTTCTGTCAGTTGGAACAAAAGCTTGATGACCGCCCTGGACCGTTCACGCAGGGCGGTATGACTTCCATTGATATCGGCCATCTCGCGACTCATCCGGTCGATGTACGTGACATATAGGGCCTTTGCGATTCCTTCCTTGTCGCCGAAATAATGGTATATGGAGCCGATGCTGACGCCCGCCTCCTGCACAATATCCTGGATCGAGGTATTAAAGTAGCCTTTGTGCACAAACAACCTTATTGCGGCATCAAGCACGCGCGAACGAGCAGGCCGCGAATCTACGATTTCCTGGATCTTCTTTTGTGCTGCCCGCATAAGGATTACCCCCCACTCCCGCGAATTATATCGTCTCTCCGCAATGCATTGGCCTTAACCACCATCGAAAAACACCCATTTTCATATTTAAATTATATCATGCTTTTGCACAACGAGAGCGCACAACCCCAACACCGACAGGGCTACAGTAAGCACCAATGGTCCCGCGATAGAGTGCGGCTCCTGCCCGCTGGCCACGAGCATGCCACACCCGGCCATTGTGGCCATTGACAGCCAACCAAACCGGCTATTGGCAGCCGAAAAATTGACGCGGTAGGAGCCAATACCCAATAGGAGCGTTGCGACTACAAGGCTGACGATTCCGACAATCGCTCCGACCCAAACGGGATCGATCCCCAGGACAAAGTGGCGTGTGGAAAAACTGCCCAGCACGTTCCACAACAGGCCGCTCCCGCTCCCCAGACTCATGGATATGATTGCAGCGCCCTTATCCACAACCGGCCATGCCAGCAGCGCAATGGTTGGAGCGAAAATCGCGCCATTTCTGATGGTTAATGAAAACATCTGCCACCATGCAAGATGGTCCGGCCTTGCCAGCGCGTAAGATACGACCAACATTGCCTGTATCGGCAAACAGATTTGGACGCAGAGTTTTGCCCGACTGCCGATCTTGCTGCCAAGGAGCGGATTAATTACGTCAGCCCCCATGCTCGAAGCTCCTGAAAACATAAGCGGGGCTGACCAAGCAAGCGCGGAAGCCCATACCGCGAGCGCCATAGCGGTCGCAACACCTTTCGGGGTATAGCGCAAGAAAAACTCGGGGAACGCGAGAATTCCTCGCAAATGTCCGTTAGCGGTTGCCGCCCTGACACATATGCCGATTACAGCGGACAGCACCGAAAACATCCCGACCGATACCATGGCCCATCGTAAACCTCTGCGCGCGATTTGTCGGTCGGATGCAGCCATCAGGATTTGGAATTCGGCCTGTGCGCTAACGACAGCCAGTAGGTCGGAAAATATCCAAACCAGAATCGTCGATAATCCGACGCCGTTCCATTTGACATACCGTGCAGGCAGCAGGCTGGCGGCCGTCGTGATTGGAATCGCATGGACCGCAAACACCGCTCCGACCAATAGCCCCACGGAGATAATGACAAAATTGGCAATCTGTACGTACGCCAATGCCCATATTCCCCCGTACAGGATATAGGACAGCATCACCACAACCGTTCCCACTAGCGTAACCAGGAGCTTCCACCCCATGACGGCCTCGATAAACGCTGCGGCCGCCAACACGTTGGACATGGCGAATATAGGAAAGGTAATACTGAGAACTACGCCGGTAATGCTGCCCGCGAGCGTACCGAAACGCTCGCCCAGGATCCCGCTGTTCGTTACGTAAGTTAACTTGGAGAACGGCGAGTTCAGCAAGACACCGCCGGCTATGGCCATGATTCCGACACCTATGCCAAACCAAATGGCGGAGATTCCGAACAGGTAGGCGCTTTCAACTTCCACGATGAATATCCAAGAACACCAAAGCGCGCTGATCATGAAAAAGACTTGCTTGGCGGTGAACTGGCGTCCACCCGTTATGAAATCCAGATTGGCTGCCTTCCGGCGCCCGAGACGCCCGAGATAAACAAGCAATCCGGTGTATATCAAGAGCAAAAGGACCATGCGGAAATCCAGCTTGCCTTCATTAGTTCAGCATGCCCGGCGGCGCGCAGAAAATCGCTCCAAATGCTGCCACCTCGCTGAAGGAGCAGCTGATTCCGGACGTCAACATGGCTTATTCACCCTGGTCATATGACTTGAATCGTCGAGCAGCCACCCGTCACTTTTGGTGTCAGGCTGTACGCTGACAGACAACGATGAGCTTCCCTTGTGTTGGAATTCTTCCCGGAATACTGATTTCTTGGCACCTTGAGCCCGCTGACATCCAAGCGCCTCGTCGTGACGTCCCGTTCCGCAATGACAAGCCGGTGTCCCGCAATCCGATGCCTGCCGGCCACACCAATATGCGATATTCACGCCAAGGGCCAGCCGCTCCGGTTCGAAGAGGACTCGGCCAGACATCCGTACGCCTGCCGTTTAAATACACACAAGGCAGATACGCAGGAGCTTCACTTCGCCCTCCGCCAGCTGCTAGGCGAAGCCGCCGAATTCGGCGGCAGGCATCGCCGGCGTGTTATGCACTTTGCCGGGCAGAGAATCTGCCTAAAACGATGGAGCACGGCGATGGAGAAGCGTGTTCAGCCAACAGGGCCGTTCGAATCGAAAGTGCCCTGCCGAGCAGTCTTGTGTGTTAAGCATCAGCCACCCGACCGTGATGCCGGGCAAAATACACACCGCTCCGAAACCGCGTCCCGCTACTGTGCGCTGGTCCACCGCTTCAGGAGCGCTAAGATCTGGCATGCACGAACAACGACGTTCTGATGGCATGTCGCGCACAGCAAAGGGTTGGCAAAGCGCGTTCCATCCCCGTGAGCTCTCAAAGCACCACTCAGGCCCTGATGATGAGCCGGTGTCAATTGGGCCGTATGTGCGGTACGTCAAAAGCCAAACCTCCGCCGGCCTCGCGCACAACCGCCGCCTGCGGCGGTAAAGTACGCAAAGCGAATACGCACGGCACCTCTCCCGTTTTCTGCTGCTGGTTTGACCACAAACGCAAGTCCTATCGGGCGGTTCCGTCGCCTTTGTTGGCGTTGACCTCTATCCAGAACTGCTTCTCTGCTTAGGATCCTCCGGCTGTCCAAGACCACCCCGCGGCACCTGCGGATTCGCGGATCTAACGCTTCATCGGCCCAAGGGCTGTCGCGTCCGGGCCAGCATCGGCCTTCTTCGGACACTGGATACCTTATCCATTTTTACGCGCCTTCTTTTGCATACTCTTTGCCATTCGGATTACAAGAGGCTGCGGCAACACTCCCAAGAATGCGCGACAAGGGTCAAATGGATCTCCAGTTGAACGAAAGCAGCGGCAGCTAACGCACGATATTACGACGATTGGGCTATTTGTCGCAAAGCTACCGCGCCCGCTGCGTGACACTAGGTATGACGAGGGCTCGCACCGCAAGAAATTGCGTGCGTGGCGGATTTCACGAGTTTCCTTTAGGCCTCAAATGCGAGCATTTTCCTGTTGAATTACAGCCCACTTACCCGGAATCGGCTGCGAACCAAAGCTCGCGCAAACGCCGCAACGCGCCAAGGTACGCACGACATCAAGCGCCGCCTCTGCCTTGGCGTTCTCCGCTGAACAGCCAACTTACAAAGTCATGGTTCCAGTTGCATCGCCTCGTTGCATCGTGGCCACAGTGCAAGGCCGGAACGTTGCCACACCGGGCTTTGGCAATGGCCCGCCGTCAGAAGCTTTGCAGCTGCTGTTCCGTAGGCTCGGCACAACAGTACCAAGGCTCGGACATGTGCGGTATCGCCTGCCCCAAACTATTCGCCGGCAGCATGGGAACAGCTTCACCGGCGGCGTCATGGGCTGCACGCCATATGCGCGCAAAGAGCTCTCCTCGCGTCATTCCGAGACGCTCGCCTTCGGCAACCAGGTTCTGTACCTCCCTCTGCAGTGCATCGACACGTTCATCCGGGCTTTTCCAGGGATACCCCAGCGTACGCGCATCGAACGGCGCGATCTGCTCCCGGAACCCCGGCAAATTAAGAAGATAGGATCCTTCTGGAATTAGCAAGCGGATGGCAAGCTGGATTGGCGGTACGCTCTCGACCAGCTGCAGGTCGACGAGGCGCCGAAGCATGTCGAGGTAGCCATTCAACGTAGTCCATGGCGTAAAAGGAACAAAAGTTGGGGCAAGCGCAATGCCTACCTCGCGCAAAAGCGCAACCGCATGATCGAAATCTTGGCTTGTATGGTTCTTGGCGAGATGTTCCAGAATACGGTCATCAACCGACTCCACGGCGCTCGTGATGAAAAGGCAGCCCGTTTCCTTGAGGACCGGCATGAAATCGGCACGCTCAAGCAGGTGTTGCACCTTGATCGTCACGTCGTAGGTAATTTTGGGAAATTCCTCATGTAGCGCCCGCACCACTCTCAAGGCATGCGTAGGGCCATTGAGGAAATCCGGATCCCCAAAGGAGATGTGCTGTGCACCGGCTGCAACCTGCTGCCGGACGTCCGCCATCACCACATCGACGGGCACGATGCGAAAACGCCCTTCGTATACCGGCACCACTGGACAGTGCCGACACAGATGCTTGCAACCACGGCTCGCTTCGACGAACCCGGTCACCCGATTGCCATCACCTGGAATCTGGAGATGTGCATAGCGGCCGAGCGGCGGGAGTCCGGTACGATCAGGCGGGAAAAACTCAATTTTGGCAAGACTAACGACCGGTTCTGACTGGATCCGACCGTCTCCCGCCCGTATTCGCGCCACCAGAGATTTGAGCCCTGGCTCGAATTCACCGCCAAGTATCGTCTCCACTCCCAGTGTACGCAGAAAATCCGCATTCATCGGCGCATAAAGGCCGTACACGCATAGACGCGCCGTCGGCGCAATTGCACGAATGCGGGGAATGGCACCCGCAGCAATGCGCGTGGCCGTATGCATGCCGACATAGACGGCAACCAAATCGGCGTTGGCAATGACATCTGAGCCGAGCGTCTGCAAGGACAGATCCAGACAGAAGACGCTACAGCCTTCGCGTGCCAGCCAAGCGGCCGGGTGCGCTAATCCGAATGGCTGACGGCCAAGTTCGTAAGGACTGATCAGAACGACTTTCATTATTTTGCCGAGGAAGGCCGGAAAAGATTGCGTAGCGATCGATTCGCTGCCGCGAAGACTGAAAGATGCCACGTAACCTCCGCCCACGTGTCATTCTATACCTGTATGGGCACAACCGGCCATCCACATGCCACCATGAATGCCACCATGACCGCACGAAACGCAAGGATTCTGTGTGGTCACGCCGACCCTGAGCACGCTTTCTGGAGATACCGGTGGAAAATCCCGCACCACCCAGACCAGCCGCAAGGAACTCGGGATCCACTTGCACTGGGCAACATGCCGCAACGATCTGGCAAGGCACGCACGTCGCCCGGGAGCGGGCTGTTTTTACAATCTCCCGGGAGTTCACTATAATGCGCCCACTTCCGCCTAGGCCAGGTAGCTCAGTTGGTAGAGCAGCGGACTGAAAATCCGCGTGTCGGTGGTTCAATTCCGCCCCTGGCCACCACTAATTCAATGACTTACGCGCTGCCTCAAGATCGCGTATATCTCAGGCAAGCAGCATAAAAGCGCCATGAGTGAAATCCGGCCCTCGGGGACCGATCGGGCCTGAGTAGCACCTCTTAAGTAGTTGAAGGTGATCTCGATCTCGTCCAAATACGATGCGCTTGTCGACCGTTCATTAATCGGGCACGCAAGCCTCCGGGGTACCCCGAATAGGCATACGGGAATCCCTACGGGGATTTGCCTTACTTGCCCGTGGTGACCAACTTTGCCTTGCAGCAAGGCGTGTTGCCATCCACCCAGAATTAACCCACGTGCATTGATTTCCCTGTCCGGTTTCCCGAGCAGGAGACCCAGAGGAGTGATCGCCGGGGCACGCTGGCAAAGGCAAGACGGATGCATTTCCGCGTCCGGATGTCGATCCGCGAAGTCGCGCGCCGCACTGGGTTGTCCCGCAACAGCGTCCGGACGGGCTGCGTCAGGGCGACGTCTCGAACCCCAATTTCACATAAAGGAGCGGTAACGAGCGTCGTCGATCCCCAGGCTGAACCCCTTGCGGATCTCACTCACCGCCGACGACCACTGTCCGAGGCGCGACCGGCGCACAGCCCGGATACTGAACGAACTGATCAAGGCGCAGGGTTATTCCGGCGGTGATGGACGCGGGTGCGGAGCGGAGACGGACGTCATCTAAATCAACACCTGCGTCGCTGCGCTCCGTGTCATGTGGCAGGGATTGCCGGAATACCAGGTCGGCGTCCACGGAAACGGGGGAAGCCCAGGACATCCAAACGCGAGGCAAGCCCGCACGCTTCCTCGCCACCCTCGAACTCGTCAACGCCCTGGAGCAGGAGAAGGTCCCCGGCAAACCCGGACAGCGCACCTACCACCTTATGTACGCCGATCTTGTGATTCCGGATGGGCTCGGCTACCCGCCATTCAATCAGGCTGGCGGGCGCGACTGTTCCACCTGCTCTCCAAGCTCTACGAACGCAACAATGTGGTCATCGGCACAAACTGAAGCTTTACCGAGCGGCCGAGGATATTCGGCGACGCCAAGATGACCACGGCACTGCTGGATCGCCTGACTCACCACGGCCACATCGTCGATGCCGGCAGCGAGTCCTGGCAGCTCCGGAATCGTGAGGGTACAGTGAGAAATACACGAGCCCCGCCCGTCCATGAAGAAGGCACCAACGACCGGAATTTCGGCCCCACTGCCCCGGCGTGTGGTTATTACGCTACCTCAAGCGTGGGAGTGATTTTAGATGGATGGCAACACAAACGTCCCCTGGAGCGCTCCATGAGACAGATATTCATCGCGACTCTGATACCGCTGTTGCTTGGCGGATGCGCTAGCCCGGGTGATGCTTCGCCCCCTGGGACGCCACGGGCCAGCACGGCAACGCCCTCATCATCCGTTGCCAGGGTCGATGTCCGGGTTGCGAAGAAGATTGATTTAGCGCCCTACAGGGCACTTGCCGTGGTCATGCCGGAATACCTGGAGAGCCGACCAGATGCGTTGGCAAGGGTTAGGAAGCTCGGAGTGTTTGATCAAGTGGTCAGGAGTGAGGATCTTCCCAGTTTCGTCATGAAACACGGCCTGCAGGGGCAGGTCACTGACTTGGGGAAATGGTCGGGCTATCAGGCGCTATTTCATGCGTATAAGCCTTTCCTCGTCGTTCGATTCGACTGTGCGGCCAAAAGCGACGGGGTTCACTACAGCCTGATCGTGACAAGGCCAGATACCCTCGAAAACATCTTTGTGGGAGACGTGGAAGTGATGTCGAGAAGCAGCCTAGAGTTGCGCGGCTTGCTCACTCTTGGGGCCGGACTGCGTGAAAGTAACTGCTATGGTGCCGTCGATCATGGTGCGGTTAACGCTCTTTTCGCGTCATTGACCCGATGGCTGGATGAAAACATCCGCTCGTAACTACTGTTCTGCCTTTGGCCGCCTGCGGAGTCGGACATTGGACGTCCTTTCTCGCGAATTGCATATAGCCGGTCCCGGCTGCTAGCGGGAGCATAGGCCAACCTGATGGAACTTCTGCCTCAGGTTCCGCGCATGTCATGTTTCATGTGTTCCATCGGCGGGTCATTTTCATGCCACCTCAAGGGATCCGAACACCTCGCCGAGGTCATTACCGGGGCCGCGTTCAAGGACGGAGTAGCCGTACCGAAGAGAAGCTCTCAGGAGATCGCCGCCTGAATATGGCAGCGTACACAACATTTGTCCCATTGCTCGATGTCGGTAACCTTTGGTTGACACCATCGCCAGCAGAAACCGATTTCAAAGGCCAGAACTGCTGGCCGGAGGCCATCACGCGTCCGCGTGCAGCTATCTCGAAATAGGCCTCCGGTCCGCCTGGATGATGCTGCGGGACCGGATACGAGCGGACGATCAGGCACATATTCGAGCTTTGCAACAACCGCAATGCCTGGCGACACCGTCATTGCAGGCTGCCGACTGTACTCTTATTCCAGATCGATAACGTGCCCCGCCTTTGTGGTCGAGGCAGCCGCATGAATACCAGCATGCTCGGCAATCCGCAATATCATGTTCTCTCGGCAGCACCAATCGAGTACATTAATCACTATGGTGTTACCGGAACTCATTGCCCATCGCGGCTACGCTCTGCACTATCCGGAGAATACTCTTGTTGCTATCGAATCCGCGATCCGTGCAGGGGCGCGATTCGTTGAAGTTGACATTCAGCTCACTTCAGACAAGGAGCCTGTGCTGGTCCACGACCGCGATCTCGAACGTCTCTGCGGCATTACCGGGAAGGTCCATGAGTTCTCGCTGGCCCGACTGCGGAACCTCCGCGCCTCGGAGTTCGGACGCTTCGGTTACCGCTATGTGCACGTCCCAATTCCGACGCTCGCGGAACTAGTGGCCCTGCTGCAGGACCAGCCTCAAGTCGGAGTATTCGTCGAGATAAAGCGCATTGCCATTGAGCGCTTCGGCATTGAACCGGTACTGGCCTGCGTGCTGCCGGTGATTCAGGAAGTCAGAAGCCGTTGCGTGCTGATTTCCTTTTCACTTGAGTTTCTCTTGGCTGCTCGACGTGCCGGCTGGCATTCAGTCGGCGCCATACTGGAGGGGTGGGGCGACCGCAGAAGCGAATTGGTTCGGAAAATCCGGCCGGACTATCTGTTTTGCGATGCCGCCAGCCTTCCCCGTCGGAGGAAACTCCGCGCCTCGCCTGCAAAACTGGCGGTCTACGAGATCGAAGATCCGGACCAGGCCTTGGCTTTGGCAAAGCGTGGCGTAGATATGATTGAAACGTTCGCAATTGGTGAGATGCGATCCGCTTTCGATCTGTTGCGTGAGGCGCCTGCATGACCGCGGACACCTACGATATCGTAGTTGTCGGAGGAGGCATTCACGGGGTCGGTGTCGCACAGGCCGCGTCAGCCGCCGGCTATCGCACGCTCTTGCTCGAGCAAACCGCGCTAGCGAGCGGCACCTCGGGGCGATCCAGCAAACTCGTACACGGCGGTCTGCGCTACCTCGAGAACGCCCAGTTGCGTCTGGTATACGAATCACTGCATGAGCGATCCAGACTGCTCGCGCTCGCCCCGGACCTTGTGGGGCTGGCACCCTTCTATATTCCCATATTCCGCGGCACGGCACGTCGGCCATGGAAAGTGGGCATCGGGTTGTCACTGTATGCTCTGCTGGGCGGCCTGGCACCCGGAACGCGGTTCGCAATGGTACCGAGGCGCGATTGGGCGGAGCTCGATGGGCTGCGTACAGATGGGCTGCAGGCAGTATGGCGTTACCACGATGCCCAGACTGATGACGCCGCTTTGACGCGCGCCGTAATGCGATCTGCCATTGATCTGGGCGCCGAGATAGCGTGTCCGGCTGAATTTATGTCTGCTGTCCGCCTGGACGAGGGCTATCGCATCGTCGTTCGGGAGGGAGGCGCCGACAAGGAACGGTTCTCCCGGGCACTGGTGAACGCCGCAGGCCCGTGGATTGATCTGGTGGCACAGCGGGTGACGCCGGCCCCTCCACGCCTGGCAATCGAGCTGGTACAGGGCACACACATGATCCTTCCGGATCGCCTTGCCCGGGGCGTGTACTATGTGGAGGCGCCAAGGGACCGGCGCGCAATCTTCGTCATGCCCTGGCATGGCCAAACACTGGTCGGGACCACGGAATCACCTTATTTCGGCGACCCGGCACTAGTACGGCCGCTGCCTGAAGAGCTCACTTACCTGCAGGAAACAGTGCATCATTACTTTCCGGAACGCAGCCTCCACTTCAGCGACAGCTTTTCCGGACTGCGCGTGCTTCCCCGCGGCGATACCCGCCCTTTTCACAGACCGCGCGGGACACTCTTCGTGCGAGATCTGTCTCGTCCGGCCCATTATGTGGCAATTTACGGCGGCAAGCTCACGGGCTACCGCGCGGCCGGTGCCCATGTCGTACAGCTTTTGCGGGGCGCGCTCCCAAAAGCTGCCCAGGTGGCCGATACAGCGCGCATCCTGCTCCGACCTGACTGAGAACGGAACGGCGGGTAATTTCGGCTCCGGGCGCGCCGTTCGCTCCCTGCGACGTGCCACCCCTTCTTTCGGCTTGACCGGATTTCTACGGCCAGGACGTTTCTCTATCGCCGCCACTCGGACGAAGTCGCGCCCGATCCATGGCCGCGGGTCGGTCAGCATGCAGACGGGGACACGGTTTTGGACCTCCGAACCGCCTCTTCTGAATGTTGGCATACTCGGTCTCACTTTCGGCAACAAGACTTCGATCGCCAAAATCCTGGGTACAGCCGGGTATCCTGGGTGGTCTGTCAGCAAGCGTTCACTATCGCACTGGCAGGAAGGCAAGGCCGGTCTCGCACAGCCTGGAGCACAACCCGCCGCGATTCCCAGACCCAGGGGAATTCAATTTTCGCCCAAGGCGGACCGAGCTGTCGTTCTGCCGACTGCGGCATAGGCCGGCCGCTGGGCGGGCCCTATGAGTAGGCTGCCGGACCAGTCCGGAACCGCCGGGGCGCCGGCACCCAGCATCGTTCGGCTACCCTGACACTGTGGTGGCTCGTCCGCGCCCTTTTCCCGAACAGCGTTCGTCCATGGCGCTCAAGTCAAGCGAGCACGGCGGCGCCCGGGAGGTTAAGGGTCTATATTTTAGATATGGTCCCAGGCCTGTCCCAACGTTGCCCGGCGCGAAACGTGTAAGTTCATGAAGGATATGCACAAAGGTGGATTAATCGAGTGTTAACGATTTCAACGCCAGAAAGTGTCAATGTGGCCCCGGAGACAGGTTC
>JAPTTX010000107.1:0-8060 GCA_028068195.1 Gammaproteobacteria bacterium | reverse complement strand
GGTAGGCCTCGCCGACCTCGCACAGGCCGCACTCGGTGCAGCCGTCGCGATTGCGCCACTTGCACCACAGCGGCTTGGCGCAATAGGGAACCAGCATGACCGTGGCCTGTGCAAGGATATCGCCGAGTCCCTCGTCATGCCCGGGGCTGTGGATCATGAGCATGTTTGCCGCGGCGGTTCCGACGTCGAGCTCCGCCTGCTCGCGCCGGCGGTTGGCTGCCAGTGCGATTACATACCCCAGATCCGCCTCGGTCGCCCCCACCATCGCCCAGCCGGTCTCCCGCAGGCACAGCGCCAGCCGCTCCTCGAGGTCTTCGACTGGCCGGCCGGCCAGCGCGCGTCCGATCCGGCGAAAAAGGTCTGGAGGCGCGAGCTGGATGCTGCCGGAGAGATACACGTCCGCAAAACGCGCGCCGTCGCCCTCCAGTGCCACGGCAGCATGGAGAACCCCTCCGGGGGTGCGGTGAAATGCGCGGAACCGTTCGCCTGCCGCGGTGGCCGGCATAACGGCCGCGCAGCCGGCGGAATCCCGCTGCTCCGGCGGCGCCATCCCGGTGGCATGCCGAATATCGACGCCCAGCGCCGCGCCGAGCGCGCCGGCGATGCGTGCTCCGATCTCCTGCGCATCCGGCACCTGCTCCATATGTTCGCGCATGCTGGTAAAACGCCCACGCGCGGTACGCATGCCCTCGGCGGACAGCTTTTCCGTCGGCACGCGCAGCGCCCTGAGCATGGTCTCGACATCGACATCGATCAGCAGACTGCCCTGAAACAGGGTACGCTGCCCATCATCTGACACGAAGCCGCAGGCAATCTTGCGGCCATCGACTTCGATGTCATTGAACGCCTGGAACGACGCCGGCACGCCGAGATCGCGCACCGCTGCGGCGATCGCCTGGCAAAATCGCTCCAGCACCGCCGGCAACGTCTGTCCGGCAGCACGCGCTTCTGCAGAGGGCATTGCCAGAGTCCAGCAGAACTGCTGCTCATCAAGATAGAGCGCACCGCCCCCGGTCAGTCTGCGTGCGATATCGATTCCGTGCTGATAGCAGTAGTCGAGGCGCGCGACACGTGCGCAGTCCTCGTGCGCACCGACAATCACGCTCGGCCGGAAGCGGTAAAAACGCAGGCTCGCACAGTCCACGCTCCCGGCCCAGGCCAGGCTGTCCAGATGGCAGTTGGCGGCACCCGGCAGGGTTCCGCTGTCCCACCAGGTCCAGCGCACGGCCATCACACGCCCGTATCGGTGAGCCAATCCATTCCCGATACTCCATGCCAGAAACCGTTACACGGACCAACCGCGACGGACCCGGACAGCGCGCGGGCGGCATCCGCCGGATCCGCGCGTCCGTCAATCACCTGCCGGAACCAGCCGATTACCGCTTCCGTGCCCTGTGACTGCGGTGAAATGCGCAGCACATCCACTCCCAGTGCATGCAGTGCCGGAAATTCCCCCAGCAGGTTCACCGTCCGGCCGGACTGGACCTGTATTCCGTTCAGCACCAGAAACTGCTCGCCCTCGCGTGTTTCGAGTTCCATGCCATCCGGATAGTCGGCACAGCGGAACTCACAGCTGTCCTTCGGGATGCCGTGGGCGCGGGCCGTGAAACAGCGTGCCGAGAAAGCCAGCGGCAGACGGCCGAATGCGAAAATTTCCGTCTCCATGCCATCCGGGCGCCCGGCCTGCAGCGCCGCCACTGCTTGGTGACCGAGCTCGAGCGGCGGTACCCAGCGACAGGCTCCGAGATCCGAAAAAAGACGCAGCGTCTCGCTGTTGTAGATATTGATATGCGGTCCGGCAACAAAGCGCCCATGCCCGCCAAGCATGTTCACCGCGGCCAGATCATTGGCTTCGACCAGGTAGCGGCCGTTTTCCGCGAAGTGCCGCATACGGCTGATTTCAGATGCCGCCTCGACCAGCACAAGCGTGGACAGCACCACCTCCTTGCCGGCAGCTGCCAGCCGGCCCGCAATAGCGAGCCAGTCCGCGGTGTTGAGGGCGCGGCGCTTGGCGCACACGGTCTCGCCGAGGTAGACGATATCCACCGGCTGTTCGGCGACGTGCGCGTAGAATTGCATGACCGAGTCCCGATCCCAGAAATACAGGATGGGTCCGAGTGAAAGTTTCATGGGCTGCCTGCGCCGGTGCGGTTACCGAGGTCAAAAGGAACAGAGGTCATGGTTGCCAGTTACTGCCACGCACGGTCGATCGCGCCGAGCGTGTGCTGCCGTCCTTCTGCCAGACGTTCGAGCTCTGCGATCCATTCGGGCCTGGGCACATAGGTTGCAGGATCGCGCACGCAGGCATCGAGTGCCGCGCGCAGCACCCGCGTGACCTGGCCGACATAGGCGGGACTGCGCTGACGCCCCTCCACCTTGATGGCGGCGACGCCGGCCCGGACGAGCTCCGGAAGGATGCCAAGGACATTGAGACTG
Organism: Gammaproteobacteria bacterium; assembly: GCA_028068195.1. GTDB lineage: Bacteria > Pseudomonadota > Gammaproteobacteria > Acidiferrobacterales > UBA6901 > JAJYCY01. The sequence continues at coordinate 5,624 of JAPTTX010000107.1, read as the reverse complement.
GTGGGCTCCTCGAGAGCATAGACAGGTGACTCATCCGGACCGCCGCGGACCACGAACCGGCCTTTGCAGAGCGTCGGATAGCCCGCGCTTTCGTTCTGTGCATACACGTCGATCAGCACGCCATTAAGACGGGACCGGCGTCCGGATCCGGATTCCTCCCAGCGTACTGCCTTCGCGGGGGAACAGACGCCGCAGGTGTTTGGAGACTCTCCGGTCACATAGGAAGAGAGCGCGCACCGCCCCTCAACCATGACGCACAGGCTGCCAAATCCGAAGACCTCGATTTCGATCGGCACACTGTCAATCACGTAGCGGACCTGGCTGAGCGACAGCACTCGCGGCAGCACCACCCGCTGTACACCGAACTGGCGGGCGTAGAACGCGATCGACTCCGGATTCGTAGCCGACCCCTGCACCGACAGATGCAGCCGCAGGGACGGATGGCGCTCCGTGCAGTAGCGCATCAGGCCAGGATCGGCGAGGATGACCGCATCCACCCCGAGATCCGCTGCCACATCGGCTGCGCGCGTCCACTCATTCCACTGGCCGGCACGCGCATAGGTATTGAGCGCGAGAAAAACGCGCGCCCCCCGGTCGTGCGCATACTGGATACCCCGACGCATCTCGCTGTCGTCGAAATTCAGCCCCGGGAAATTGCGCGCATTGGTGGCGTTGCGGAATCCGAGATACACAGCGTCCGCACCATGGTCGATGGCCACCTTCAGTGCCGGCAGGCTTCCGGCCGGACAGATCAGCTCTGGCCTGCCGCTCATAGGGCCGCGCCTCCCGCACCCACTCCGTGGACTGCTGTCCGATGTGCCGCACGACCCTGGGTGGCGTTCCGGCGCCGCAGCTCGTTTTCTATTCCGTTCAGCACGCTCCATTTGTGCGCACACCACAACGGCGCAAGCAGGATACTGGATGCGGCGGTTCCAGTGACGCGGTGATAGACCACGTCCGCCGGTGTCATTTCGATAAGGTCGGCGGCAAGATTCACATATTCCTCCTCGGCCATCGGCCGGTAGGCGCCGCGGCGCCATTCATTGGCAAGCTGGGTACCTTTGACAACATGAAGCGGGTGCAGCTTCAGACCATCCACCCCCAGATCAAGAACACGGGCGAGCGTGGTGTGCGCGTGGCTGGCATCCTCTTCCGGCAGCCCCAGGATCAAGTGCGTACAGAGCGGCAAGCCGCGACTGCGCGCCGCGCGGACCGCCCTGCAATATTCGGAAAAACCATGGCCGCGATTCACGCGGCACAGGGTCGCATCGAAACTCGACTGCAACCCGAGCTCGAGCCAGACTTCGTGACCGGCATCGCGATATTCCAGAAGCAGGTCCAGCACATCATCCGGCACGCAGTCTGGCCGTGTTCCAATCGACATGCCGATGACCCCGGGCTGGGCCAGCGCCTCGTCGTAGATTGCCCGCAGCCGGCCGGTGTCATCATAGGTGTTGGTATACGCCTGGAAATAGGCGATCACATACCGGGCTCCAGTGCGGCGCGCCACAACGGCGCGCCCGGCGGCTATCTGCCCAGCAACCGAAGGCGGATTCCGGCCGTTGGGGCTGAAGGATGCGTTGTTGCAGAATGTACATCCGCCACGACCCTTGCTGTCATCGCGGTTGGGGCAGGTAAAGCCAGCATCGATCGCGATCTTGTGGACCCGCTCTCCGTAGCGACGCAGCATGACCTGCCCAAAGGTCGTAATGAAGTCCGACAGCGCCATCCGTCGCAGTTCTAGCCGACCTGGTCGAGAACGCGACGGCGGAACTTGGCTCCGATTCCCGCCGCAACGCTGGCACAGGCATCGATATCGACTCCCGGCAACCCGTCGATGGCGGTAAGTGTGACATCTGGAACAAAGTCGGTCGCGCGGCGCGCAAACTCGAGCAGCGACCGGTAGGCCCCGGCAAGCTTCGGCCGGCAATAGCGGTTGTACAGAATCTCGTTCTGCGCATTGAGGGAAATCGAGAGCTCGTCGACGTTGTCCTCAAGATCCGGGGTCACGTCCCTGCCGTAGACCAGATTTGCCAGACCGTCGGTATTGAAGCGCACATGCGCGCCACGCGCGCGCAGGCGCGATGCGATCTCGAGCGACGTGTACAGGCGCAGGGTCGGCTCTCCGAGCCCGCAGAACACGATTTGCCGGTACTGCCCCGGATCGCCTACCGAATCAAGTATCTCGTCGGCGGTCGGCTCCCGGCGCAGACGCAGCGCACAGCCCTGGACGTTCCAGGTGCCATTGAATTTGGGACAGAAACTACACCGCAGCGTGCAGCGGTTGGTAATGTTCAGGTAGCAGTTGCCGTGAAGCGCATAGGAAACCGCGCCCCCTGTTGCCTCGAGGCAGGACGAAAGCTGATTGCTCATGGTGAAATCTAAAGGCAAACGGCGGGCGCTGGCCTTGACATAAATCAACGAAAGACGTCGGCTGAAAAACCCCGATCCGCCGGCTTTCCGGGCCAGGGGTGCACTATGCGCCTAAAGGTACCATGGCAATTCCGGACCGCCACGCGGCAACCGCTTCCGAACCATCGGAGCGGCCACACCCCGACAATCGGGGCCGGACCAGTCCATCAGCGGTTAGCGACCGTGTTCTGTCCTGAAGTCCACGGACACGATGCCCGTCCGTGCGCTGCTGCCGGCAGTCTCGCCCCCGGTCCGGCAGACGCCTGACAGCATAGGGGTGTCTGTCGGACCGGAGGGACATCCCCCTCACCTAGCCGGTACTCCACGCGCGCGGCCGGCGCATGCCTGCCACCTTGCAGGCCTGCTGCATGTACCCGTAGGGGAAAAGCCGGTACAGGTGGTCACGGCCGGACCCTCTGCCGTATTTGTCATTGAGGAATTTAATGACAAAGCGTGCATCGGCCGCAATGTGATGCTGGACGAAGTAATCCCGCATGAAATTGAGCACTTCCCAGTGCTCCGGCTCGAGGGTAATGTTTTCCCTCCTTGCCAGCTCTTCGGCAACAACGTTATTCCAGTCCTCGGGATCCACCAGAAAACCTTCGTTATCTGTGACAAGACTGTTTGGCTGTAACTGCATGGCGGTCATATCTCCTCATTTATGGGGATGCGTCTGGCCGTTGTTCCGACGCGGCTTGTACCGAAACCACGCCGGAAGTAACCCAAAAAACCCTTTCCTGCCGTGTATCAGCACATGGATAAAAGATATATCTCATGTACATTTTTCATATAACATCTGGTAGTATCATAATCAATATCCCAGATGCATCTTTAACCTATCTCGGATGTATGGGTACGCCTATGCGCCTGACCGTCTTTTCCGACTACAGCCTGCGGGTTCTGCTATATCTGGGGACCCACCGTGACAATATATCCACGATCAATGAGATAGCGGAGACCTACGGCATCTCCCGGAATCATCTGATGAAGGTGGTTCATGCCCTGGGGCGACGCGGAATCATAGAAACACTGCGCGGAAAGGGCGGGGGCATCCGCCTGCGGCTCGATCCCCGCACGGTTAACCTGGGAACCGTGGTGCGCGCCACCGAGGCCGACACCGCGCTGGTCGAATGCTTCGACCCCGAGCACACCCGCTGTCCCATTGTGCCCGCGTGCGCGCTGCGCGGAGTCCTTGCCGAGGCACTCGAGGCATTCTTCCGTACGCTTGACCGGACTACTCTGGCTGACCTGCTCGGCAACGAGCAGCACCTGCTTGCGCTGATGGTTACCCCGCCAACTTCCCGGATTTCCCGGAAATCAGCCTGACACCGGCTCTCCCTGTACCGGGCTGCCCGTCTGCTCCGCGGACACCCGGCCAGACCTGAAACCGCGGGGTCAGCGGTCGCCAGGCTCCGTCTTGCGGTCGGAGAGCACCCGGTCGATCGCTGAACCCATTTCCCAGAGCCAGCCCCGCGCCTGATGCCAGAGCACATTGGGTGAATGACCGCCGCGGGTAGCGCGCGTACCGGGCACGGCGGTGGCTACGACCGCAATCAGGCCCTTCTGAAAAGCGGGATGATCCGGCTTGAACCCTTCTTCTGTCCGGGCATTGAAGCCGATATCGAGCAGAAATACGGACTCGATCTTGCCGAGCAGAAGCCGCTGCCAGGTGACGCCGTCGCCCGCCGGATTTCCGGGACCCCGGGTCTGGAAACAGCCTACGACCACGGAGCCCTCCGCGTCCGTATAGATCACATGCGGCTCAACCACACGTATGTGCTGCTGACTGTCATAACGCAGCACAGCACAGCGTCTGTCCTTGATGGACAGCCTGAGGCGTTTCAGGATATCGGGAGTCATGGCGCAGTTACCCGGGAGGGATCCCTGTTCGAGAACATGACTGAGTATAGGTGCCGGACGCCCGCGGCAGATCCGGCCAGCCTGGGGGTGCGACATTCGTCCGGAAAATCCGGACAAGCGGACAGGCCTGGCGGGGCAACCCGGCAGCCAGCAATGCCACTTCTGGCATGGAGATTGCGTCACAGGCCGGGCGCCCCTTCCGGGCACGGTTTCGCCGGCTGTGACGCGCACCGTCTGGAAACCGGTTTGTGCCGCAGACCCATCGGCGCTATGTCCGATTACGATGCATCGGCCTGATCTGCCTATCCCTTTTGGGTAGTAATTGGACATACCGGAATCCCTGTACCCTGAAAAAAATTTCAGGTCTGGCCCGCAGACTCATGACGCAAGGTGCCCGAATGACGCTCGAGGTAAACGGGAAGATTCTGGAAACTGACGAAGAGGGGTTTTTGCTCGATCCCTCTGTCTGGGACCGCGTGATTGCCGAGCACATTGCGCGCGGCGAGGCGCTTGAGATGACTGGTCAGCGATGGGAGGTTGTCGATTTTGTTCGCGGCTACTACGAGCAGCACCATGCCGTACCCGAAGCCAGGGTACTGCTGAAGGCGCTGGGCGAAAAAATGGGCAAGGACAGGGCAACCCGCAAGTACCTGTATCAGCTTTTTCCCTATGGTTACGGACAGCAGGCATGCAAGATCGCCGGCATGACCAAGCCCAGGAAGCTGATGCTCGATGTATGACGACCGGGCCGTCCGAAACAACTTGGCCCAGGTGACAGCGCAGCCCTGTCCGATGCCGGATACGGCACCGGACAGGGCTGCGGCCCTGACACGCGCCATGCATGCGCCAGTGTGGCGTTGCATGCCGGAAGTACTGCTCTGGCATCAGCCATGAGCACGCTTGAGAGATCTGTCTGGGCCGCCCTCGATTCGCGCCGTGGAGCCATGTATGCCGGCGCAATCGCCGTCTATCTGGTGCTGTTTGTCCTGCTGCGCCCGAAGGCAGCGCTGTTTTCCCTTGTGGTGTTGCCTGGAACTCTCCTGCACGAGCTGTCGCACTGGGTGGTGGGCATCGTGCTGGGCGGCCGGCCCGGCGGACTGCGGCTGGTCCCGGCAAGGCACGGCAACCGGCTGATGCTGGGAAGCGTCGAGTTCGCCAACCTGCGCTGGTATAACGGCGTATTCATCGGACTGGCCCCGCTGTCTCTGCTGCCGGCTGCCCTGGGGCTGGTCGCCTGGAGGATTGGACATGGAACCACCTTTGGTGTGGCCGGGGCCGGATGGGCCTACGTTGCAGCCAATCTTGTCTATGCTGCAGGCCCTTCACGACAGGACCTGCGTATCGTGGCAATA
>JAPTTX010000046.1:0-116051 GCA_028068195.1 Gammaproteobacteria bacterium | reverse complement strand
GTTCCGCGTTCGGCACCACCAGCATCTCCGGTTCGCAGAGGGCGTGGGCGCAAAAGGCGAGATCGCGCGTAGTCTCCCTGAACGAGAGACCGCACGCGGACTTAAACCACTGCCGGTCCTTGTCCACCAAGGAAACCAGAACGATCGGCACCTCGAAGAGGTCGGCGGTGAGGCTCGTGTAGCGGTCAAACCGCTCCTCGGCTGCGGTGTCGAGTATCTTGAGCTGGTAAAGATCCTGTAGACGCTCAGGTTCGAACGCCGGGATCGGCGCGGGGCGATAAATCGGCGGTGGCGGCTCCATGTCTCTGCGTACGGAACCCCCTTAGCGCCGGCGTGCGCGCAGGACATCGATCGCCGATGCCTTGCCGCTGCCAAGATGCCAAAGGGGGCCTGGGTCACGTCCTCTTGTGTTGGGTTGTCGTCAGCAGCGATTTTTAAGTATAGCTTGCCGATCGCGGTCATGGGGGGTGGCGAAAGCAACGAGGCCAGGGTGTTCCGGGCATCGCGGACTGCATTCCGCAGAGAAGGCTAAAGCGTCCGCCATCCCGCCAGAACGGTGTCCGTCATGCCTGGAACGCGCACGTGGGCGTTCCAGGCCTTGGCGGCCACACCGTCGAACTCCGCGTAATATACCCTGTCGGATTGGCCGCTTTTGTCAGGAACGTCCGGCAGTGTCAGGGCCCGGTGAGGAAGTTGGCGGCATTATCGAGGTGGGCATTCTCGTACACGGCAGAAGAACCAGAAGAAGAACCAGATCGCGCAGAACTTAGCTACACCGCGCGTATGGCTGTCGTTATCTACGGTGGACTGGGTGGTTTGGCGATTCTTATCGCACCGATAAGGCCGGTCCTATATGCATGGGCCACCGCCTTTCTCATTACCGTCTTTGCGCTCGTCACTCCCCGGAGCGTCCGTCGGATTGTGGGGAGCGTTATAGGCACCAACCTGTTCCTTTTTCCCCAGCTGGAATCTTGCTGCACAGCCAGCCAACGGCCACATTCTCCCGGCTTGCCCCAACGGCACCGGAATCTCGGGTGCGGCATTTTTTTCGTGTGGCCTGGCATCCCCGGGGCGGCTTATACCTTAAAGATCCAGTTCGGGCGCCGTCTAAAGGAACCAAGCTCCGATACATAACGGCTAACCTTGGATAAAGCAATTTACGACAATTCATTCTGTTCGCGGACTCACGCAAAATCAAAACGAATACATCACTCGGATCGCCCCGAAGAGCGTGGCGGGTGTATTGCCCCCTCCGGGATGGGTCCAATACTCGAGATCGGGCTGGACGGTCCACCCATGCGAGGCATCAAACTGATAGTACCCTTCGATCTCGCTTTCATAGTTATGCGTGAATGTGCTCTGTGCCGTGAGCAGGCTGTCACTGAAGGCCAGGCCGATCTCATCATGGGGGCGTGAGGCGAACGGCCCGGCCCAGACTAGCCCTACGCCGATATGCCGCCGCACCGCGGCGACCGCCGCCGGCGCGGAGCCGAACTGAAGGAACATGCCGATTCCGCGATCCGTAGAACTACCTGGTTGCCACAATTTGTCGCTAGCGATGAGGTATGTGCCATTGGCATGGTGCACGGTGCCACCTCCGAAGCGCCTGAAGCGGCCGGTGTCGACCCACGCCCCGACCTGTAGCTTCATAGGCAAGCCGCGCCAACGCGTTGCCCACGCTTCTTCGCTGACGATAAGCTCGCCGCCGGGGTCGTAGGAGAGCTCCGTTTCGTGATCGTTGAACACCCCGACCGAGAATGACAGGCTGCGGTCGGGGTGTACGAAGACGTCACCACCCCAGGCGCCCCTGGGGTAAGTCGGGAGCACGAACGTGGCGATCGATGCGTCTGAGGAGAAATCAAGGGATAAGAAGTTCTGTCCATACGGGACCGTGAAAAATCTATCGTCGACGTACATCAATCCGACCTGCAGCTGAACCCTGTGAGCCATCAGTTCCTGCTTATACCAGGCACGATCGATGGAGGTTTCCTGGTACGCATCCATGTTGTCCGGGTCAGCGATTGCGGGGACCTGATGGGTAATGACGCTCGGTCCGCTGTGGCTTTGCATGTCAAGAAACAGCGTTCCGCCAGGCCAGCCGATCAACCTTTGTGTGTTCGCCGTGGCATAGATATCGAGCAGCATCTGCTCGTCGAACCCGAGAGAGTCGGGAAGACCTCCCGAAAAGACGTGCGAACCGTCCGCTTGCACGAACCCGCCGAGCGTGACGCCATGGTCTGCAAGAACCGAGGTCGCGCTCGATATCGGGCCGAGCGCAGCGAATGTTGGCGTCGACAGTGCCGACAGCGCCAATGCGCCGGCCAGCACGACAGTCGATGGCTTGCCTGCGCGCTGATGGCGACGGCAAGAATTCTGTTGCCGCTGCCGACGATGAAATAATAAATTCTCGCGCAGATTGTGAACGACCACCTTCAGTCCCGTGACTATTCCACGCGACGCAATATGAAGTGCCAGCCACGCCGGACCCATCCTGTCCTTAATGGAGCGGGAGAAAATAACGGCCACAATTACGCCGAGCGCTATTTGGGCGCGATGGCGTAGCGCCATTCGCCGCTAATTTCGCGATATTTGATGTTGAGAGACCGCATTTTGTTCTTGGATACTTTGGCCCTGCTCCTGTCAGGGCGTCGAGTACGGGCCAAATCGTCTTGGCGAACGCCTCTCGCTCCTTCTTTCATCGTGGATCGATGCTCCTGAGCGGCTGATCCATACCGCATCCAATAACAAACTGGATCTACCGAGTTGGGATCGTGCCCACAAGAAAGAGAAACCCGAACGTAAAGTTTCATTGGAAGGCCGGTCTTTAACAGAATGTTGATAAATGCCCCATAATTACCATTATCTCACGTGCCAGCATGCGTCGGCCCCCGGCGAGGCGCTCACATTGGCAGTTCGGTGTCGGCTCATGGCTGACTCGATTTCGTTTGGGCGGGCGGGCTCATGTCGTAGGTGTGGGCGGCAGGTTCGCAATTCACAGCGGTTTGTAAGCGGCGCAGGCCAAATGGGCGGCGAACGGCGTTTGGGTCTGTTCTACGAAGCGGGTCTTTCCGGACCCGCCCTCCTTCTCTTATTGGTAGCGTTGCCCCTATGACAACCTCGGGAGACAGTTGTTCGGCCATTTTATCAATGCCCCGTTAACCGACCGGTAATGAACCGGTTTTGCCATTGGCACTGCCCTGTCGGCAATCGCACCCAGTCCGCCCGTACCAGGCGGTGCGCATTTTGGATCGCTACCTGAGGCGCCGACGCATGGGCCTGCAGATCCCGGTCAAGCGTGCCTATGAGTGCAACGATACCGTCATTGTCCGGTGACTGAAGGAGAAATATACGGCGATCGCCCGGGCTGCAGACCGCGAAACGGCGGTCCTTTGCTGGAGATTAAGGGTGACTTAACTAGCCTCATATCGCTGGGATGAGCCCCCCGCGCGGGCAAGACGCCCGTTATCCGGGCCACGGCCAGCGCTTTGGCTGCACATGATCCTAGCCATCACAAAAAATGGTGCTCGCCTTCACGGTCTTGTTGAGCAGGCTTGAGGAGCCCGTGTTCGTTGAGTTCCTCAAGCGCTTGCTCAAGCAGATCGAGAACCGCATCTAACTCATCGTTAATGTCCATATGGCGCACCGGTTCGGCGAGGTCCGCCGGCGGGTGGACCAGAACCAAAAGCGGCTGTGGGCTCATTTGGATTCCGAGTCACTGTCCGGAACTCAACCCCCGACAAACTGCTCAACCAGGACGTCAAGACCAACGGCCTTGGGAAGAGCCGGACGACGAACCGAGCTGAACTCATGCACAGCGTGCGCCGCCATCTTTACCTGCCGCCGACGCAGTCCCAGGCGATTTAGAACTTATTTAAAAGGAAACATGATGGTTATGCGGCCGGTGTAAAGCACGTACTACTTGGTGGTCGGCTCAGCAACTTAGTTCCATTGATTCTCAGGCCGCTATCCTTTAGTCGTTGACCTGGCTTGCCTGCAGGATGGCACAGAGTTCCGCCACGCCGTGGCGGTAATGCCGGGCCAACGCAAAATAAATACACCAGGTCGATTTCGCGTATCATTCAACGCCCTTGGCCGACAGGCTGATAAATTGATATTCGGCTTTGGTCGCGGCAGTCGCCACGGCGAATTCGCAATGATCACGCTCATGCGTGGGTATTGATCCGGTCGTAACATCGAAAAATGATGAAGCGACGCCAAAACTTCGCTGAAATGAACGGCCAACGAAGCATGGGAAGTCGAGTGGAAGGTCATGCCTCCGAGCCAATTTCCATCGCCCCTGCCGCTCTGCAGGCTGCGGATCCGTAAAGGATGGCGGCGCCGATTGCATCGCATTGGCAGAACGCGGCCACACCAATGTTCCCCGTTCACCAGCAGCGTCCGCGCGACGTTTCGAATGGATCGTGCTCCTTTATCTTTGTTCTATTTCCGCTGCCGAATGCGTCCCGCAGGAGATCGCAATGAAATCATCTTTGGCGTCGTGCGCACGAAACAGTAACGTTCCGGCGTTACCGGTTACAACCCATCGGCCCATTCGGATTCATCTGCCTGTCACAATGAATCGGCTATCTAGGCACAAAACTTGCTCATTTTGACAGACCAATATCACCATCAAGGTATCAGGCATGAAGCGCTATGTTCCTGTCAGTCACGAACCAGTCACCGCTGCGCATCTTCTGCGCGAGGTCGCAGCAGTGCCTCCCGAGACGAGCGTGACGGAGGTTTTTCAACGCTTTGACAGAGACGAGAACCTGATTGCCTTGCCCGTCGTTGCCGATGGCCGTCCGATCGGCATCATCAACCGCCGCAAAATCATAGAACGATTCGCACGCCCCTATACGCGGGAACTGTTTGGACGCAAGCATATTACCGAATTCATGGAACCATCGCCTTTCGTCATTGACATCCGCATGGATCTCGCCGACCTAAGCAAGGTGATTCTGGAAGCGTCGACGCAGCTCATGTATGACGGATTCATTATCACGGCCAATGGCCACTACGCCGGCATGGGGGCGGGACATGATCTGCTGCGCACAATTACTGAACACAACCATGCCCACCTCTATCAGCTGGCGCACTACGATACGCTCACCGGGCTGCCGAACCGCCTGCTGTTCCTGGATCGCCTCAGCCAGGCAATGGCTCACGCCCACCGGGCTGAGCGGCTGGTGGCGGTGATGCTGCTCGATCTCGACCGGTTCAAGGCCATCAACGATACCTTGGGTCACTCGATGGGGGATCTGCTGTTGCGGGAGGTGGCAGGGCGACTGCGCGGGTGCATCCGCGAGGGCGATACAGTTGCGCGCCTCAGCGGTGACGAGTTCGCAGTGTTGCTTCCAGAGCTTCGATACATCGAGGACAGCGGCATTGTGGCCCGCAAGATTCTCGAAAAGTTGTCCCAGCCGTTTCCTCTGGATGGCCACGAAGTCTTCATCAACACAAGCGTTGGGGTCACGCTGTATCCTTTCCATGAATCGGTGGATGCACTGTTGCGAAACACCGATATCGCCATGTACCACGTCAAGCGACGCGGCGGCAACGGCTACGAATACTATACCGACGAGATGATCACAGATTCCCTCAAGCAGCTGTCGCTCGAGGGGGCCCTGAGACGGGCCTTGGAGCGGGAGGAATTCGTGTTGTACTATCAGCCCCAGATAGATCTCGCGCGCGGACACATTGTCGGGGCCGAAGCGCTGCTGCGCTGGCGACACCCCGAATGGGGGCTGGTCTCGCCAGGCGATTTCATTCCTTTGGCTGAGGAAACCGGCCTGATCGTGCCGATCGGGAAATGGGTCTTGCACACCGCTTGCCGCCAGGCGAAAGCCTGGCAGGACGCCGGCCACCCCCCGATCTCAATGGGGGTCAATGTTTCGGCTCGGCAATTCTACCGGGAAGATTTTATGGAAGTCGTTCGGGAAGCACTTGCGACCACGCAGCTTGATGCACGGTGCCTGGAGATCGAACTAACCGAGGGCACCTTGATGCAGAATAGCCACGCCACCACGACGATGCTCAAAAGTCTGCACGACATGGGGGTACATCTTTCCATCGATGATTTTGGCACTGGATACTCGTCGCTCAGTTACCTGAAACGCTTTCCAATTGACCGGATCAAGATAGACCGCTCCTTCGTAACTCATATCACGTCGGACCCCGACGATGCCGCGCTGGCTTCTGCAATTATTGCCATGTCGCATGCCTTGGGCATCCAGTCCGTAGCCGAGGGCGTCGAGACCCGCGAGCAGGTGGGATTTCTGCAGGACCGGAGCTGCGACCAGATGCAAGGATATCTGTTCAGCCGTCCGGTACCTGCTGCAGAGTTCGGACAGTTCTTCGACAAGGCCGCAGGAGACTGTGTCTGCGAATCCCTAGGGCTGGGACAGACCTGTCTTCCCTTTCCCTCCATTCGGGCATGATCGGTGGGTGCGCGGCGGAACCGCTACGGACGTTCGGGAGCCTCATTGGTGCAAGCCAAGGCCGTAATGGCCTACCAAGGGGATTGGCAGTGCCGGCTTCCGTGGTTTCGTCGACGCATGACTACCATGATCTCGAATATGGGGCGGATAGAACGGAACGTCGGCGCGGCACTCCAAACCGCCCACCGAGCAGTCCAGGATGCGACTGCATTGTTGTGCGATGGAACCATGCCCTGGTGGTGCAATTATTTCGGCGCGCTCAGGAGGGTGAGTGGCCGGCCCGGGCTGTCAGTAGTGGACGCCCGTTGAATTTCATCCGCGGTCGATCCCGCGTTTGTTCCGGCTGTTGATACCGGCCGCGATGTCGTAAAGACGCAGACTCGACCTGGAATCAGGTTGATTCGGCGGATTAATTATTCACGCAAACATATCAACGTTGTCGGATCATTTTTTCCTGTAAGCCAGCAATAAGCCGCGCCGGTTGCTGCGGGGTATCGGGATATTGCGAAAGAGCGGGCCAATAACCTGACCGAAGGCATTCGAGGCCTGACCCGATCCCCGTTGCGCCTGTCATCTGTAAACCACGCCCGCTTCCTGCAGTCTTGTCAGCGCGCTCACCCCTTCCGGGCACGCTGAGTCCGATCGCCTGGGTACCCCCTAACCTTAGATATGGCCCTCTCCGATCTCGCAGCCAGATTTACGCGGATCTGGACCGCCAATCACACCTGTGCGATCGCCCTCCACGAATTTCAGAATGGAGGAAAGCCCATAGCGCAGAGCCTTTTGCTGCTTGGCAGCGCTGGTTCCGACAAGGCGGTTTTTGATCTGCGGATGGATGAGAGAGGTATCGTGAAAGCGCCCGAGCAGGCCGTTCGTTACGGCACGCGAATAGCCCATCCAGAACAGCTCGATTGTACGAGATGGGGCGAGCGCCGAATCGCCTGGCTGTTATCCCATAACTGTCCGTCGGCGACCGGTGACAGTCCGCGTCGGCGCGCATCGGGACTGTACTCTCAATGCGCCTGGCCACCAGCGGCATATGACCGCCCCGCGGATTTCCGGCAATCAGACCCGGCCGTATCGGGTCGGATGTGGAGTAAGGGTTCCGCCGGCACCGGTTCACGGCTCGCCCTGCGTCCCTGTTTCGATGATCCGGCGGAACCACTCACGGTTACCATCGCAACTTTCATGCCGACCCGGCGTGATATGCAAGCGACTGAAATTGTGCGTATTTATGCGGGCACTGGGGAGTCAAGCTTTACACCGAACCGGTTGTGACATGACAGAATATACCGATGTGGCAGGCCCGCGTACGGTCTGGATCCAGACCATTGTGCGACCACCAGGACCCCGGTTTGAGCCTCGCGGATATAGAACGGTTCGAGGACGATTTTACCCAGCGTTTCCCGATCCGGCATCGGTGAAGTATCGCGCCTGTCAAAATGGGCCAAGCGAAATACCGGGCGTAGCGGGATTTTTGTGCAGTCAAGCGAACAAGGACTGCTGTTTGTCGTACCCGCACTGCACGGCGGCGTTAGATTGGGCCGTCTGCCCTAGAGCACAACATAGCCCTTCGACCGATTCGCCCGGCACCACGAGCAGCATGTGCCGATCCGGAATCCGCTGGCCTTGCGTGCGATTTCCTTGCGATGCCGTGGCGAGAGAGGTGCCGCATCGGATCAGGGGTATCGCCGTGGCGTCATGTGCGTCTGCCTTTGGATGCCCTGGCCGCCCAAAGCATTTCTTGCGGACGAATCAAGCGCGTCCGCCAACGGCTGGGTCTCTCGGCAACTTGCCCTCACCGGGAAGATCGCTTGCAGACATCGGTCCGCTCCGGCACGCGCGGCCGGGCCCGACGGGCTGATTCGAACCGGCCCAAGGTGCGTTGCTTTGCACTTTTGCGGAATGTCCCGAGGAGGCCGGTGCTGATCCAGTCGGCCTCCAGCGACCAGCCCAGCCGGGCATCTCCCGGTTCAGAGCTACCCGCAAGTTGCCACGACCGAAAAGACCGTTTCCGGGCAGGAGGAATTTTTGCTCCTTGTCCGGGCGAAGGTGGCAAGCCGCCACCGCCTGGTCGATATCGCAGGGCGACCGTTCGGGGCGCGCGCTTTTTGTCACATGGATTGCATAGCCTCGGCGCTGGCTGCGGGCGCGTGTTCAAACTGGTGGCTCACAGGCATTTTATAGACGCAACCCCGATCGGAATTATGTTATTGAAAACAAATAATTACCGGAGTCCGACAGGCACCTTAGGCGCGCCGGCCCGTGGGTCGTCAGCGTCGGATTCGGGGTCGTTCCGAGATCGGCGCTGTGGCACGGATCTTGAACGAGAAATTATCCAGGCGGATATAGAACGGAAAATTCAAACGTCGATGCCACAGACGATCCTGCTGCTGGATGATGAGCCCGACAACATCGCGCTCATGGAGGAAACGCTCCGGAGAAAGCTCGGCGAGGTGTCGACCGTGGGCTTTGTTTCGCCGCGGGAAGCCCTGGTCTGGTGTGCCGGACACGAGCCGGATCTATGCTTGATCGACTACCGGATGCCCGAAATGAGCGGTATCGAGTTCATGGTTCGGGTGCGCCAGAACCCCCGTTTCAACGGGATTCCGATGGTAATGATTACGGGCATGGCTCCCGAGGACGTCCGGCCAGCTGCGCTGATCAGCGGCGCAACCGAGTTTCTGAACAAACCCATCAATCCGGCCGAAATGGTGGCGCGCTGCCGCAACCTGCTGGCGCTGCGGCAGAGCCTCTGTGACCAGCGCCAGCAGGCGCGCAAGCTTGGCGGCGAGGTGAGCGAAGCCGTGCGTGGAATTGCGATGCGGGAACAGGAAGTCATCATCGGCCGCCTGGTGCGCTTCAGCGAGGCGCGCGACGAGGAGACCGGTGGGCACATGCGCCGGATGGCTTTCCTGTCGGAGCTGGTTGCCCGGGAAATCGGGGAGAGCAGGGAGTTCTGCGAAATGCTCCTGCTTGCCGCGCCCATGCACGACATAGGCAAGGTCGGCATCCCGGACCGGATATTGCTCAAGCGCGGTAGCCTGGATGCGGTTGAGTGGGAAATCATGAAGACCCATGCCGCCATCGGCTACGACGTCCTGAAGGGCAGCGATTCGACGCTGCTGAACATGGGTGCCGAAATTGCCCGCTCCCACCATGAGAAATTCGATGGCCTCGGATATCCTCAAGGACTGAAGGGGGAATCGATTCCGCTCGTCGGGCGGATTGTCGCCGTTGCTGATGTATTCGATGCGCTTGTCAACGAGCGCCCGTACAAGAATGCGTGGGCCCCCGGAGACGCGTTTGACTTCATGCGGCGTGAGCGCTGCAAGCATTTCGATCCGGTTTGTGTCGATGCGATGCTAAAGCGTATCGGCGAGGTAATGGACATTGAAACCGAGTTCAGCGAGAAGCCATCGCCTGATGGTGGTTTCTCATCCCAGTCCTTGCGGCGCAAAGCATCCGGCGGCTGATCGCCGCGGTGTCTGGGGGCACCGCAGATTCCATCGCAGCGCACTCCATACGTCCGGCGGTGTTGCCGCCAGGCAATCCCGCTGGCCCTCGCCGGTCCGGCCACCTCGGGCCTATACGATGCGGAAGGCGATTCGAATGCGCTGATTATCAACTTCCCAATCGTGACCGCCGACGGCTAGCCGTATACCAGGTTGTACCAGATAAAGCCGAGCCGCTCCCGCAGCGCGGTGGCGCTCAACATCAGCCCTTTTGCCGACGGCAAGTAACCGAGCAGACCGGAATATCGCGGGCCGAGCGTGGCGAAACCTGTCGGCGCAGGGGTCGCTTCGATGCCGTTGGCATCGAATGCCCAAGCTGCGCGTCTCATGTGCCAGGCATTGGTGACCAGGTAGACGTTACGAATCTTGGCGGCCGCGAGCAGCCTGCGGCTGTAGCGGGCGTTCTCCCAGGTGGTCCGGGACTGACCCTCGACCCATCTGACGCGTGCGCCGAAATCCTGCTCAAGACAGTTCCGCATGAGGGCAGCTTCCGAGACGGATTGTCCGCCCCGAGACCCTCCGCTCACCAGTATCGGCAGGCCCGTGCGTCGCTGCAGCCAGGCCGCGTACCGCAGGCGCACGAGATCGATAGGTCCGACCGTGTCCCCCCCGTATTCGGGCGCGCTCGAATAGCGCCCGCCGCCGAGCACGACGATCGCCTGAATGTTCTTGCCTGGCTTCGTCAAGGTAGGACTCAACGGCGGGGCATAGGCCTCCAGGCTGGCCATGAGGTCGCGGCCGGTCTGAGGCAGGGACAGCGCAACCAGCGCCGCAGTAGCCAGACCGATGACCGTGGCGCCGACCCACGGCCTCTTCA
The DNA here is from genome assembly GCA_028068195.1 of Gammaproteobacteria bacterium. Taxonomy (GTDB): domain Bacteria; phylum Pseudomonadota; class Gammaproteobacteria; order Acidiferrobacterales; family UBA6901; genus JAJYCY01. The sequence continues at coordinate 105,282 of JAPTTX010000046.1, read as the reverse complement.
CGTGGAGCAGCAGGCCCAGCACAATAACCAGGATTATCACGCCTGGGGGCAGAATGAGCAGGGCGATTGCGCTGGTCCAGGTCGTGCTGATCATGATCTGCGTGCCTGCTGCTCGGCGTGGTACGAAGATCGTACCAGAGGGCCGCTGGCCACATTGCGGAACCCCATTTCGGAACCCATGGCCGCGAAATGCCCGAATTCCTCGGGCGTCACATAACGCCGGACCGGGAGATGATGGTCGCGGCTCGGTTGCAGGTACTGGCCGATGGTCAGCATCTGGCAACCGTGGTCGCGCAGATCGCGCATGGTGGCCTCGATCTCCTGGTTCGTCTCGCCCAGGCCGACCATCAGTCCGGATTTGGTGGGAATTCGGGGATGGCGAGCCCCGAATCTGCGCAGGAGTTCGAGGGAGTGGGCGTAGTCAGCGCCGGGGCGCGCCGCCTTGTACAGGCGTGGAACCGTCTCGAGGTTGTGGTTGAATACGTCCGGTGGCGCCTCGCACAGGACCTCGAGCGCCCTGTCTAGGCGCCCACGGAAGTCGGGCACGAGGATTTCGATGCCAATTCCCGGATTATGCGCGCGCAATGACCGGATGCAGGCAACGAAGTGTCCGGCTCCTCCATCCCGCAAATCGTCCCTGTCCACCGAGGTGACAACCACGAACCTCAGTCCCATGCGGGCCACGGTAAGAGCGAGGCTCCTTGGCTCCTGTGGATCAAGCGCCGCCGGACGGCCGTGCGCGACATCGCAGAAAGGGCAACGGCGCGTGCAGACATCACCCATGATCATGAACGTCGCGGTGCCGTGCCCGAAACACTCCCCGATATTCGGGCATGCCGCCTCTTCGCAAACCGTATGCAGCCCGTTGGAACGCAGGATGGACTTTAGGCGGGCTACCTCCGGCGTGATGGGGGAGCTGGCGCGCAGCCAGCGAGGCTTGGGAAGACGTTCGGTCGCCGGAACGATCTTTACCGGAATGCGTGCAGTCTTGGATGCGCCCTTGAGAGGATTCCGTCCCCGTCCGAACCCTTCCCTGTCTCCGGCGCCTTGATCGTCGTGTTGCATTATGGATGTTCCGCGGCGCTGCGTGTATTTTCATTGTAACCCAGATTGGCGCACAGTGCGTCAACCAGCGCCGCCCCGACTTCCTCGAACCCGGGGCTCGAAACGAGATCGGCCAGCTGGGTGACTTCCAGGCCGGGATAGCCGCAGGGATCGATGCGGCGGAACGGCCCAAGGTCCATGTCGACGTTCAGGGAGAGACCGTGGTAGCTGGATCCGCGCCGGATGCGCAGGCCGAGCTGCGCAATCTTCCGAAGTCCGACGTAGACACCGGGAGCGCCGTCGCGGCGCACTCCGGTAATGCCGTATGTCAGCAGGAGGTCAATGGCTGTTTGCTCGAGAATGCGCACGAGACCCTTGGGGCCGAGGCCGCGACGCCGCAGATCCACGAGCACGTAGGCCACGAGCTGACCTGGGCCATGATAGGTGATGTCGCCGCCGCGGTCAGTCCGGACTACCGCAATGCCCTGCGGATCGCTGGGCGCACGGTGCTTTGCGTTGAACCCCATCGTATACACGGGCGGATGCTGCAGGAGCCAGATCTCGTCGGCGTCGGAGGCCTCGCGCCGCTCGGTGAACGCGCGCATGGCAAGCCAGGTTTCACGGTAATCCATGAGCCCGAGCCTGCGGATGCGCGGTCTGTGCGGTCCGAATCCCGCGCTGTGCTGATCCTGGCTCATCGTTAGAGTGCCACCAGAACTTCTCCGCAGGCAGACAGTTCTTGGTAGATCGTGTCGAGCTGTTCGCGGCTGCGCGCGGTGATCGTCAGAGTAAGCGCTATGTACCGGTTTTCGCGGCTGGCGCGTGCCCTGACCGCGTGCAGGTCCTGGGGACTGACATGACGCGAAACGATGCCCTGTACCAGGGCTTCGAACCGCACGCTCTGCCGCCCCATGGCCTTGATGTCGAACCGGCACGGAAACGCCATCGGCGAGACCAGCGCCTCTGCAGCGTCGGCGCCGTGACCGTTCCCGGGGTCGTGAGCGTTCATTCGGTCTGGCCCTTGCGAAAGGCATGCTTGTACTCCTGGTAGAGCGCCTGCAGGCGGGCATGCAGCGGTCCAGGACGACCGCCACCGATGTCGTGGCCGTCAATGCGCACTATGGGCAGGATTTCCTTTGTCGAGCTGGTCATCCACACTTCGTCGGCCGAGAGCAGTTCGACCTGCCGTATTTCCCGCTCAGCGCAGGGAATATTGCTGCGATGCGCCAGCTCAATTACCAGATCGCGAGTGATTCCCGGCAGGATAAACGGTCCCTTGGGCGGAGTGGACAAAATGCCGGCCGATACGATGAAGATGTTGCTGGCGGCGCCCTCCGTAAGGCAGTCATTACGAATCAGGATAGCTTCGGCACAACCGCTCTCGACCGCCTTCTGCCGCATCAGGACATTCGCCAGCAGGGCGATCGTCTTGATGTCGCAGCGTGACCACCGCACGTCTGGTACCGTGATCGCGCTTACGCCGGCGAGGACCTGTTCGGGAGCCGGGTAGGCCAGCGGCTGCGCGTAGGCAAAGACCGTGGCGGCAATGCCGGAAGTAAACGCATGGTCCCGCGGCGCAACGCCGCGGGTGACTTCGAGATAGATCGACTGGTCGACGGGGCCGTGTTCCCGGGTGAGTTCACGGAAAACCTCTTCCCACCCGCCGTGCGTCATCGGATTCGCGATGCGGATCGCCGCAAGGCTGGCATCCAGGCGTTGAAGGTGGTGGGACAGACGGAACGGCCGGCCGCCGTACACCGGAATCACCTCGTATACACCGTCTCCAAACACGAACCCGCGATCGAATACGGAAATTCGGGCCGACTCGGCCGGTAGAATCTCGCCGTTAAGGTAAACCCGCGTGGGTAGGCCCATGTCCGTTATTGTCCAGACTGAAGTGACCGGTGTGAACGATTCCGCCCGCTGCCGATCCGACAGGCTCTAGGGGCGGGCTGCGCCGCATTATAGCGCGACCCGCCGGGGGAGGTGGACTGCCCTGCCGCCGTCGCCGGAGCCGCCAACGGTGCCGCACTGCCCGGCCGTCCCGCCGTACCCGCCGAGGCCCTGCTGTGGCTGCACCCAGATAATGGCCGGAACCCGGCGCTCCGTCGCGTCCGGTGCCCTGAAACCCGGTTCTTCGGCCGCGGCAACACGCCCGCGAGATCCGGTTCACTCCACGACGGCATAGGCGCCGTGAATACCGTAAGCGGCAATGCGCTGTGCAAGTCGGTCGCAGTCCGAGACGCTCGGCAGGGGGCCGATGCGCACCCGAAACAGGGCGGTGGGCCTGGAGTATGAGGGCTGTACGCAAACCTGCCGGAAATCCGCCCGCTCCAGCTGTCGGCGCAGGTCTTCGGCATGGCGCCGATCGGCGAAGGCGCCAACCTGAAGATAAAGCTCTGGTCGGGTCGGGGCGGCGGTCATCGTACCCGGTGTTCCGGTATCGGCGCCGGCTTCGGTTGTCATAGCCTGTGCCGGCTTAGGGTTGTCCCATGGCGCGATCCCGTCCACTTCGACCAACGCCGTGCCAGTACGGAGCATACCGAGTTTGGCCGCCGCCGCGTACGAGAGATCGATGAGCCGGTTGTCCAGGAATGGACCGCGGTCGTTGATGCGGACGATGACAGAACGGCCATTGGTCAGGTTGGTCACCCGCGCATAGCTCGGCAGCGGCAGAGTCCGGTGCGCTGCCGTCATCGCATACATGTTGTAGCGCTCTCCGTCGGAGGTAAATTTGCCGCGAAACTGCCGCCCGTACCAGGACGCAATGCCGCGCGCGTGGTAACCCGCCGCATTCTTCAACGGGTAATAAGTCTTGTTGAAAACCGTATAGGGTTGATTTCCTATTGGGCTGAGCGGCAATGGCTTCGGAACCGCGTTCGGGACGCTCATCACTTCCGCCAGAGGCCGGCGTCCGGGCCCGTCCTGTTCGTAGTAGCCGCCACGGTTGCGGGGAATGGTGCTGCAGGCGGCTTCCAGTAGCAGGAGAAGCAGCAGTGGGAGATGCCCAAGTGACCGGCGCCAGTCGTGCCGGATGCCATCGGGGTACGTGGATTCCGGCTCCGGGACGGCGCGCGACATCACTGTGTCATCATCTTGCGGTGGGTATGGATGCTCATCAGCATCCCAAAGGCCGCCATCAGCGTCACCGTCGCGCTTCCGCCATAGCTGATCAGAGGCAAGGGTACTCCAACGACCGGCAATATGCCGCTCACCATGCCGATGTTGACGAAGAAATACATGAAAAAGGTAAGGGCGAGCCCGCCGGCGAGCAGCCGTGCGTAGGTATCCTGCGCATAAAATGCGATCAACAGACTGCGCCCGAGGACGAACAGATACAGGCAGCACAGCATCAGTATCCCGAGGAAACCGAATTCCTCTGCGAAGACCGCAAAGATGAAGTCGGTCGAACTCTCGGGAAGGAAGTCGAGGCGGGCCTGGCTGCTTTTAAGCCAACCCTTGCCGAAAAAGCCTCCTGACCCGACCGCAATCATCGACTGAATCGTGTGATAGCCGGCGCCCAGCGGATCGGAGCTCGGGTTGAGGAGCGTGATGATACGCTGCTTTTGGTACTGGTGCAGGTGTGCCCACAGCAGCGGAGCGGCCATCCCCGCGATCACCACGACCGTCAATATGGACCGCCAGCTCATGCCGGCGAGAAACAGGACTGCCAGGACGGAACCCAGGATGAGCGCCGCCGTGCCCAGGTCCGGTTGCTTGGCGACCAGCAGGATGGGCAGCAACGAAATGGCACCGCCCAGCGCGATACTGCGTGTTTTGGGAGGCAGCGGTTCGCGCGCAAAGTACCACGCGAGCATCATCGGCATCCCGAGCTTCATGATTTCGGACGGCTGAAAGCGGAAAAGCCCCAGATTGAGCCAGCGTCGCGCCCCCAACCGCACGGATCCGACGACAAGGACGGCAACGAGCAGCGCCAGACCGATCGCGAAGATATAGGGTGACCAGCGCCGCAGCGTCTCCGGGCGTATCTGGGCGAACCCAACCAGCACCGCAAAACCGAGCGCCAGGCGGAGCGCGTGGCGCACCACCAGCGCCGTGCTCTCGCCGCTGGCGCTGTATAGCACAAAGATCCCGATCACCGACAACAGGCACAGGGCGAGAAACAGGGGCCTGTCGATATGCCAGCGCTGCCAACTATTCATGGTTCAGAGATTAGAGCAGAAACGGCAGTGCGCAAAGCCCTGCGGCCCGAAAGAGCATGTACGCCGCCATGCCGTGTTGTGTCACCGCCCATGATACTGCACCTTCTTCGGGAGCTTTGCAGTGCCATCTGGCGACGAATGGTCAGGCAGAAGATAGGCGTCCATGACCTTGCGTGCAATCGGGCCAGCCACCTCGCCGCCGAAGCCCCCGTGCTCCACGATGACCGCAACGGCGATGCGCGGATCCGGCACCGGTGCAAAGGCAATGAACACGGCGTTGTCACGCAGGTTCTTTGCGATCTCCTTGGGGTTGTAGGCCCCGTTTGATGGCATGTCCTTCACCTGGGCGGTTCCGCTCTTGCCGGCAATCTGGTATGGCGCATTCCGCCCCATGAAATAGCCGGTGCCCTTGGGCGAACTTACGACATCGGCCATGTCGTGCACTATGTCTTTGAGGTAGTCCATGTTCTGCAGCGGGAAAGTGCGGCCCGGGACCGGCTTGAGATATGTCATGGCCTGGGTCGTCGGATTCTGGATTGCACGCACCAGGCGCGGTTTGAAGCCCACTCCGTGATCGGCGATCATGGCTGTGGCGTTGGCCAGTTCGAGCGGGGTGACGAGCATTGCGCCCTGACCGACACCCATGATGACCGTTTCGCCCGGATACCACGGCAGCCCATGGGCGGCCTTCCAGGCCGGAGACGGAACGAGTCCGGCCAGCTCTCCGGGAATATCAATGCCGGTCTTGGAGTTGAATCCAAACGCGTCGAGAATGCTGTCGATACGGCTGATCCCGAGATGCACGGCGAGGTTGTAAAAGTACACGTCGCAGGATTCCACGATCGCTTCGTGCAGATCGACTTTGCCGTGGCCTCCCTCGCGCCATGCCCAGCAGTGAAAAATATGGGTACTACCTGGCAGGTGATAATAACCCGGGCAGAAATAGGTCTTGTCCGGATTCAGACCGTCGTCGAGTGCGCCCAGGGCGAGGAACGGCTTGATGGTCGAGCCCGGTGAATAGCGACCGTCGAGCGCGCGGTTGAGCAGTGGTGCGTCCGGATCGTCCGTCAGCGCGCGGTAGGCCTTTGTGCTGATGCCGTCCACGAACGGGTTCGGGTTGTAGGTGGGGGTGCTCACGAATGCCAGTATGCCCCCATTTTTGGGGTCTATTGCGACTACAGCACCGCGGTGGTTGCCGAGAGCCTGTTCGGCCGCGGCTTGAGCCCGCGCATCGAGATTGAGGTAGATATTGTCTCCCGCTGCCGGCGGGATGCGGTCCAGGGTGCGGATCGCGCGGCCCTCGGCGTTGACCTCGATCTTCTTGATTCCGCTCTGGCCGCGCAGCAGGTTCTCGTAGCTGGCCTCAACTCCGATCTTGCCGATGTACGAGATGCCGCGATAGTCGGCGTCGTCGATGGTCTTGGCTTCGCTTTCGCTGATTCTTCCGACATAGCCAAGCGCCGCGACCGCGAGACCCCCTTGCGGATAGTAGCGTTCCAAGCGTGCATGCAGATCGGCACCGGTTAGCCGGTAGCGTTGCACGGCGAAACGGTCGGCCTCTTCCTCGGTCAGGTTGCTGCGCAGTACCAGGCTGTCAAAATGCGGCTTATCCCGCAGCTGCCGGTAGAAATTCCTGAGATCGCGTTGGTTGAGCGTTACGATTTTGCCCAGCTGCGAAAGCAGGGCTTTCATGTTCTTTACCTGGTCCGGAACGATTTCCAGGGTCAGGACCGGATAATTCTCGGCGAGCACGACACCGTTGCGATCGAAGATCAGGCCGCGCACCGGCGCGATCGGGACCGGATTGATGCTGTTTTCATTGGACAGTGTCATGTAATGGCGGTGGTCGACGATCTGCAGATAGGCAAGCCGCCCGATCAGCACCAACACCAGGAAGGAGATGATGACCACCACGCCCGATAAGCGCACATTGAACATGTGCGACTCGCGCAGGTAGTCCTTGATCGGTACGCGGGGCATGAATTCAGCTTACGCGCGCACGGCGTCGCACGTCCCTCAGGATTATGAACAGCCATGGCCAGATGAGCATGCTGACGACGCTCGACGTCCAGTACGACCATCGCACCGGGGTGTGCGCGACCAGGTCTGATATCCAGAGCACGACCAGGTGGTTGATGGCCACCAGGACAAGCACCGTCACCGCCTGCTGCCAACGCGGAAACATGCGCATACGCAGGTGCAGCTTGAGCGTGAGGAAGGCAACCAGCGTCTCAGCCAGCGCCCGCTCTCCGAGCAGGGAGCCGTACAGGACGTCCAGGATCAGTCCGACCGTCCAGCCGACGCCGACGCCAACGCGTTGTGGTGTCGCCATGCACCAGTAAATGAGCACCAGGGATACCCAGTCCGGACGAAACGGCCGGGCCCATTCCGGCCCGGGCAGCATCGTAAGGATCAGGGCCACGATAAAGGTGAGGGCGATTACCAGCCGGCTGCGATTGTTCGGCCTGAGGCTCATCAGAAACACCGGTGGAGGCGCAGGCATGCGGCAGCCCGTACGCGGAATCGTTTAATGTCCATGTCTGGTGCCGGAATCCGGTGTGCCGGGCGGTGACGCTCCCGCTTCGCTGGGTGCTATACCCCGCTTGGCGGCAACGGGCGCCTGGCTGCCGTCCCTCGATAGCGGCCTGGGCGGCGATGGCGGCGGCGCCTTTTCCGGCCTGGCCCTGGTCGGCCAGATCAGCAGCACCTCCTTGTTGTATTCGAGATGCGCGATGGGGCGGGCGTGTATGTCCAGGAAGGGTTCATTCGGGTTGTTGACGATGCTGGTGATGCGTGCCACCGGGTAACCAAAGGGAAACGTTCCGCCGATACCAGAGCTGACCAGAAGGTCCCCTACCTTGATGTCCGTCGGCGCGGTCAGATAGCGCACCGCGACGCGGTCCTCGTCGCCGGTTCCGAACACGATGGTGCGAAGGCCGTTGCGGGTATCCTCCACCGGAATGGCGTGACCAGGGTTTGTAATCAGCGTGACGCGACTCTGTTCCGGATCGACCTCGGTGACCTGGCCCATGATTCCGTGGTTATCGATGACCGGTTGCCCGTCACGGACCCCATCGCGGCTGCCCTTGGCGATGACGATCTCGCGCGTGAATGGTTCCTCGTTCACCTGCAGGATCTTGGCAACCACCGCCCGGTCCGCGACCAGCGCTGCGGAACCAAGCAGTTTCCGAAGGTGGGTGTTTTGAGCCTTGAGGGCTTCGTAGCGCTCCAGCTTTGCCTCCAGCAGCGACTGTCTGGTGGCAAGCTTGTCGTATTTCTCGCGCAGCGCCCGGTCGCCGCCGATTACTTTCAGGACGGATTCGCCTGCTCGGGCGGGAAGTGTCGCGGCGACTTCAATCGGGTAGAACACGACGCTCAGGCCCGCCCGCACTTTGGCCAGCTGCTGACCGCGGTGATCGAGCACCATCAGTGCCAGAGAAAGTGCTGTGAAAATAACGAAGCGGGTCAGAACGGACGGCGTGCGCAGGGACCAGCCGGGTGAACTCAGCATCAAAACATCCAGGGTAAATTATTCGTGGACGAAAACCTCGCTCAGGGTCTCGGTTTCTTCCAGCGCCCGCCCGCAGCCACGTACCACGCATGTCAGGGGGTCTTCAGTGACAACAATAGGCAAACCAGTTGCTTCGCGCAACATCCGATCCAGGTCGCGCAACAGCGCCCCGCCGCCCGTGACCACTAGGCCCTTGTCGGCGATATCTGCGGCAAGCTCAGGCGGGGTCTGTTCCAGCGCCGCCTTAATCGCGCTGACGATGCCGGTAAGCGATTCCTGAAGTGCAACATGGACCTCCTTGCTGTTTATAACCATGCTGCGAGGAACGCCGTCGGCGATATGGCGACCCTTGATCTCCATCTGCCGCACCTCGCTGTCGTCCCAGGCGGTGCCGATGTCCTTCTTCACCTTCTCGGCAGTCGCCTCGCCGATCAGCAAACCGTACTTGCGCCGGACGTAATTGATGATTGCCTCGTCCATCTTGTCGCCGGCGATGCGCAAGGAATGCGAATAGACGATGCCGCCGAGGGATATGACGCCAACTTCGCTCGTGCCACCGCCGATGTCGAGGACCATTGAGCCGGTCGGATCCGCGATTGGCAGGTCGGCTCCGATGGCTGCGGCCATGGGCTCCTCGATCAGGTACACTTCGCGCGCGCCTGCGCCCATCGCCGACTCGCGGATCGCACGCCGCTCGACTTGGGTGGAGCCGCAGGGCACGCAGATCACGATGCGGGGGCTCGGCTGAAACAAGCGCTTTTCGTGGACTTTGCGGATAAAGTGCTTGAGCATCTCCCCGGTCACGGTGAAGTCGGCAATGACGCCGTCTTTCATCGGGCGGATTGCCTGGATGCTGCCGGGAGTGCGCCCCAGCATGCGTTTGGCTTCGGCCCCGACCGCGAGTACGCTACGGCTGTTGCGCGTCCCGAACTCCTGCCGTATCGCCACGACCGATGGTTCATTGAGCACGATCCCCTTGCCGCGCACGTAGATCAGTGTATTTGCCGTGCCGAGGTCAATGGCCAGATCGCTCGAAAAGAAACCGCGCAAAGTGCGAAACATGGATGAGGTTTTACCTTGTCAATTAATCGTAATTTGGGGGAAGCGTATAAAAGTATCGTACTTTATCAACCGCGGGAGGCGGGTTCAACAGAGGACTTTAATATGTTAACGTGGGCCACTCAGTGTCGGGCATCGCGCGCCCGGGGGATCAAATGCCTTTGAGCCGAATAGATGTAGAGCGCATTGCCGGTCTTGCGCGCCTTGAAGTCGGGGAACAGGAGCTCGCCGCCTATTCCGAAACCCTCTCGCGGATACTCGGCCTGATCGAGCAGATGAACGCGGTCGACACCGAAGGTGTTGCGCCCATGTCTCACCCGCTCGAGGCCGGGCTGAGGTTCCGGGCGGATGAGGTCACCGAGTCGGACCAGCGCGAGCGCTTCCAAGCCATCGCACCGTCTGCGCAGGCTGGCCTGTACCTGGTGCCCAAGGTCATCGAATGAGCCGTAATTTCCTTCCGCTAGCGTCCGCCGGCCGCTGATTCTGTCCTCGATATCTATGTATAGAAAGTCGGTTGCCGAGCTGTCCAAGGCCCTGAATAAAAGGGAAATTTCTTCCCTCGAGCTCACGCTGGCCTACCTCGACCGAATCGAAGCGCATCGCGAGCTCAATGCCTTCATCACGGTTGACCGGGCGCGTGCCCAGAAACAGGCACAGGAGGCGGATGCGCGGCTCAAGGCCGGAACGGGCACCCCGCTCACGGGAATCCCCATCGCTCAGAAGGATATTTTCTGCACCGACGGCCTGCCGACGACCTGCGGTTCCCGGATGCTTGCGAATTTCGTTGCACCTTACGATGCCACCGTAATCCAGAAGTTCAACGATGCGGGCAGTGTGCTGCTGGGCAAGACCAACATGGACGAGTTTGCCATGGGGTCGAGCAACGAAACGTCGTTTTTCGGACCGGTGTACAACCCCTGGGACCGGCGCTGTGTTCCGGGTGGCAGCTCCGGTGGTTCGGCTGCGGCGGTGGCGGCACGGCTGGCTGCGGCGGCTACCGGCACGGACACTGGTGGGTCCATACGCCAGCCAGCCGCGCTCAGCGGAATTACTGGACTGAAGCCGAGCTACGGGCGGGTGTCGCGCTACGGCATGGTTGCCTTTGCATCGTCCCTCGACCAGGCGGGCCCCATGACGACGAGCGCGGAGGATGCGGCACTGCTGCTCAACGTCATGGCCGGCTTCGATCCGCGCGATTCCACCTCGGTCGACCGTCCGGTTCCGGATTACACCAGCACGCTCGATCATCCGCTTGCAGGCCTTCGCATCGGACTTCCTCGGGAGTATTTCGGCGAGGGTCTGGGCGCCGAAGTTGCCGGGGCAATCGAGGACGCCATTGATCAATACCGCAAGCTGGGCGCCCAGATCGTGGACGTGAGCCTCCCGAACAGCAGTCTCGCGATCCCCTGCTACTATGTGCTGGCGCCGGCCGAGGCTTCCAGCAACCTGGCGCGCTACGACGGGGTGCGCTACGGCTATCGTGCGCCGGAATACGAGGATTTGAGGGAGATGTACTCGAAGTCTCGGGCCCAAGGTTTCGGAGCCGAAGTCAAGCGCCGTATCATGATCGGCACCTATGCCCTGTCCGCCGGCTATTATGACGCCTATTACCTGAAGGCACAGAAACTCAGGAGGCTGATCAGCGGTGATTTTGATCTGGCCTTCGAGCAGTGCGATGTGATCATGGGGCCTGCCGCGCCGAGCACAGCGTTTGAGCTCGGTTCCAAGACAGACGACCCGGTGGCAATGTACTTGAGCGATATCTACACGATTTCCGTCAATCTCGCAGGATTGCCGGGAATGTCGATCCCGGCAGGTTTCGACAGCAACGGCCGCCCGATCGGGTTGCAGATCATCGGGAAGTATTTTGATGAGGCGCGGCTGCTCAATGTCGCCCACAAATTCCAGCAGACAACGGACTGGCATCTGCGGGTTCCGGAGGGTTTTTGAAGCTTCGGGGGGACGCCGTGGCACGGGTCATCACGGGTCGTTCCGCGGCTACCCGGGCGGCTGTCGTCGCCAGATCGTTGCCGACGCCGGCTGGTGCAACATGTATTGCCAAAGCTAATTCCGCCAAAAAGGCATTTTAATGGACTGGGAAACGGTTATTGGCCTCGAGGTTCATGTGCAGCTGCTTACCCGCAGTAAGCTGTTCTCGGGGGCAAGCACGCGGTTCGGGGCGGAGCCGAATACGCAAGCCTGCGCCGTCGATATCGCCCTGCCAGGGGTGCTGCCCGTCATGAACCGAGATGCGGCCCGTATGGCTGTTAAGTTCGGGCTAGCTGTGGGCGCCACGATAAACCGGCGTTCGATTTTCGCGCGCAAGAACTATTTTTACCCCGACCTGCCAAAGGGATACCAGATCTCGCAGTACGAGCTGCCGGTGGTGCAGCTGGGCAGGCTGGCGATTGAGGTAGACGGGGTGCGTAAGGAGATCGGAATCACCCGGGCCCACCTCGAAGAGGATGCAGGGAAGTCATTGCACGAGGACTTCAGGGGTCTAACCGGAATCGATCTGAATCGTGCTGGAACGCCCCTGCTCGAGATCGTTTCGGAGCCAGATCTGCGCTCTGCCAAAGAAGCCGTGACTTATCTCAAAAAGCTTCATGTGCTCGTCCGCTATCTCGGGATCTGCGACGGAAACATGCAGGAGGGATCCTTCCGCTGCGATGCGAACGTTTCAGTGCGCCCCAGGGGCCAGCATGCGTTCGGCACGCGCGCCGAGATCAAGAACGTCAATTCGTTCCGGTTTGTGGAAAAGGCGATCGACTACGAAATCGGACGGCAGATCGCACTGATCGAGGGCGGCGGCAAGGTGGTGCAGGAGACCAGGCTGTACGATTCCGCAAGGAACGAGACGCGATCGATGCGAAGCAAGGAGGAGGCGCACGACTACCGCTATTTCCCGGATCCTGACTTGTTGCCGTTGCAGCTCGAACCGGGATTTATCGAGGAAGCCGCAGCGGACATGCCGGAGTTGCCGGATGCCAAACGCGAACGTTTTACCCGGGAATATGGTCTGACAGCCTACGATGCCGAGGTACTCACCGCCTCCCGCGCCATGGCGGACTACTATGAGGACGCCGTGCGGGCAGTGCCCGGGCAGCCGAAATTGACCGCGAACTGGGTCATCGGGGAATTCAGCAGCTATCTGAATCGGGACAATGTGGAAGTCTCCAGTGCACCGGTAACCTCTGGCATGCTCGCGACACTTGTAACAAGGATCGCGGACAGCACGATTTCGGGGAAGATCGCCAAGGAGATCTTCGAGGCGATGTGGAACGGCGAAGGTGACGCAGATGCGGTAATCGACAAGCGTGGCCTGAGGCAGATCACCGACGCATCGGCGATCGGGCGGGTGATCGACGAAGTGCTCGCCCGCAACGTCAAGCAGCTGGAGCAGTATCGGGCCGGGCAGGATAAGCTGTTCGGATTTTTTGTCGGCCAGGTGATGAAGGCCACGCAGGGCAAGGCCAATCCTGCCCAGGTTAACGATGCCCTGCGGAAGAAGCTCGACGGCAACCAGACCTAGATGACATCCGGCGGGGCGTGACCTGCCCTTTACAACAAAGCAGTCCAAACGGACAGGATAAATACTTAAAGTGATCAACGCAGCCGACGATCGCGTAGCGTTTTACCGCAAGCTTTTCTACATCACGCTGTTTTCCACCCTGATCATCAAGATCATCCTCGCTGCGGCCATACCCATAACGACGGATGAGGCTTATTACGTCCAGTGGGGACAACACTTAAGCTGGGGCTATTACGATCATCCGCCGCTGATCGGCTGGATTCTGTACGTCCTCTTGAAATTCGGGGATTCGAGGCTGCTGATGCGTGCTCCGGCAGTCGCCATGTCAACGATCATCGGCGTGGGCATCTACCTGGTGATGCGCAGCTACGATCAGGCACGTGCCTATCTGGTCGCGGTGCTGTATATGATTTCGCCCATCGCGATACTGGGCATACTGATCACCACGGACACGCCGGTGATCATATTCTCGTTCCTTTCGGGCGCCCTCCTGTTCAGGGCGCTGCGGGACAATTCCCTCAACTTCTATTTTTGGTCCGGTGTCTGTCTTGGTCTGGCGTTCCTGTCGAAGTATTTCGCGGTTTTGCTGATACTCGCCTATGTCGGCTATTACTTGCTCTCTGATCATAACCGCGACAAGACTCGCGGTTTCGCGTTGCTGTTCCTCGCATCCCTGCCGTTCGGACTTATGAACCTGTACTGGAACTACACCCATTGCTGGGACAATGTCCTGTTCAATGTTCTGAACCGCAATCACGGGATCGACTTTTCCCTGCACAAGTTCCTGATGTGGGTCGGAATCGTGGTGTATCTGGTTACGCCACCGTTGCTTTATTATCTCGTGCGGCACCGGAAGGAGTGGGTGGAGCGTGTACGTACGAGCGACTTCAAGATTTTCGCCTACTCCGCCCTCATTCCGTTTGGTTTTTTCACGCTACTTGGCACTTTCAAAGACATCGGCCTGCACTGGCCGCTGTCGTTTTACGGATTCGTGTTTGTGTTCCTGGCGGTCTACCTCACCACCAAGGAGCTGGTGACAGCGACCAAATTCATGGCGTACTTCACCGCCTTTCATCTGGTGTTTGTGACGGTCGCCCTGCTTATGCCCCTCAAGGACTGGAACTTTACCAAGTACTACGATTCCATAGTCTTTACTGAAAGAAACAATGTTCTGTGGAATGACATGGAGCAGCACGCGGGCAAGTACGTGTTTGCGACTGACCGTTATTCGACATCCTCGATATTTTCCTACCTACATAACACGCATGTGATCGTGTTCGGCGGCGGCGACTACCATGGCCGGGAGGATGATCTTCTGACAGATTTCCGCAGATACGCTGGCAAGAATATTCTGACCATGACTATCGATCCGCCCCCGGTGGCGAATTACACGCCGTACTTCAAGTCCATCCGGGTCCGCAAGATCATGCTGGAGGGTACGCCCTTCTGGATGGTTTTCGGGCAGGATTTCAATTACCAGAGCTACCGCAAAGGTGTCCTGAAGAAGGTGATGGAGCACTACTACAAGATCCCGGCCTGGCTTCCCTGCAAACGCTGCTACATGTATGAACGCTACGGCAGGCCCTGAGGCATGGGACCTGCCGGTGCCACCGCGGGGGCTACTCTTCTTTCATGCAGGCTCGTTCGACGTCCACCTTGGTGACGCCCTCGATCGCGCCGACCGCCTCGCGGATGCTGCGGACAATCTGCTCTGCGTAGGGGCAGTGGGGCGTGGTCAGCTGGATATCCAGGTGAACGTAATCACCAACGATATCAATGTCCTGAACGAATCCGAGCGCGACGATATCGTGTCTCAGTTCAGGGTCGAAAACTGTTTTTAGGGCCTGGTAAACGTCTTCTTCGGTCACGGGTGCGGGCATCGACTTTTCCTCCCTCGTTTGTGCCGGCCGACTGCTGTCCGGCGTGCAGATTGGTGTGCCAGCTTCCTTACCGGAGCGGGCTCTAGAGCGCGTTACAGCTTGAGCGGTTTTACAGGATCCCTCATCCAGGCGTCAGATTTGCGCCAGTCGATGTCCGGAGCGTCCACGAACAGTTCCACTTCATTGCCATCGGGATCGGAAAGATACAGACTCTGGCTGACCGTGTGGTCCGCCATACCATCGATCGGCCAGCCTTTAGCCTTGATGTGCTCGTAGACCCGACGCAGTTCGGCAAGGCTCTCCCCCACCTTCCAGCCCACGTGGTAGAGTCCGATTCGCCGGCCAGGAGGTGGCGTCGGGGCATCGCCGACCTCGATCAACAGCAGCTCGTGGTGGGTACGGCCACCGGTAAGCATTGCAGCGCGACCACCGAACACGCTGCCAACCTGGGCAAGACCTACAATATCCGTATAAAAGGCGACAGCGGGCGGAAGACTCCGCACATAGAACACCACATGGGCCAGTTCCGCCATTGTCAGGATCAACTCCGGCTCTTCGTTAGACCGCTACAGCTTTCGCGTGCCTCCAGCATTTGTCAGTATACAAGGCAAGCGACGCCAATGCGATGCGGGCCGCAAGGCAGGCGCGCGTGCAGGTTCAGCACAATCCGTCACCATAAGAATGTCTTGCAGGTGCCCCAGCGCCTGGGCTGCCTGGACCTTCAAACTTAACCTTTGGCGCCGCATTTGCTAATAGTTAATGTAGCGATACGCAATTAAACAGTGCCGATGCTGGGTAGGATGATGGACGAGCCGCCGAATAAACCCAAGATCGGGCTGATCATGTCGGGCGGCGGGGCGCGCGCCGCCTACCAGGTGGGCGTGCTCAAGGCCATTGCCGCAATGCTGCCGCCGGAGACGCCCAATCCGTTTGCGATTATCTGTGGAGCATCTGCTGGCGCGATCAACTCCGCCGCGCTCGCGATTTATGCCCGCAACTTCCAGCAGGCGGCACGCCGTCTTGAAAGGGTGTGGGGCGGCTTCCACGTCGACCAGGTCTTCCGCGCCGATGCCAGTGGACTGTTTGTGAACTGGGTCCGGTGGCTGGCTGCGCTGTTTTTCGCCGGCATGGGCCGGAGCAATCCGGCTGCGCTGCTGGACCGGACTCCGTTACGCGGCCTGCTGCAGCGCTATCTGCCCTGCGACCGAATCCAGCAGTCTATCGAAGCCGGTTACCTGCATGCGCTGTGTATCGCCGCGTCCGGCTATGCTTCAGGCCAATCGGTCAGTTTCTTTCAAGGCGCATCACCGCAGGTTTCCTGGAAGCGGGCCACACGCGTCGGCGTCGCTACGCAAATCACGATCGACCATTTGATGGCGTCATCGGCAATCCCGTTCGTCTTCGAAGCGGTCCGGCTCCACCGTGAGTATTTCGGGGACGGATCGATGCGGCAGATGGCGCCCATGAGTCCAGCGATACATCTTGGTGCCGACCGCATCCTGGTGATCGGAGTGCGTCCGGAAGGCAGCAGTCAGCCTCCGCGGCCGGCCGAGCCAATGGAATATCCGTCACTTGCGCAGATCGGCGGGCATGTTCTGACCAGCATCTTTCTCGATGCACTGGAAGCGGATCTCGAGCGTCTGCGACGGATCAATGAGACTCTTCGGCTGATTCCTCCCGAACGACTTGCCAACCAGGATCGTGTCGCCCATCTGCGCCCAGTTGGGTCGATGCTGATTTCGCCCAGCCGGGATCCGCGCGAGATCGCCGAACGACACAAGCATGAGTTTCCCCGGCCGGTGCAATTCATGCTCCGTGGCCTCGGTGCATTCGAGCGGGGGAGCGGGGAACTGATCAGCTATCTGCTGTTCGAGCGGTCCTACTGCCGCGAACTCATTGCGCTCGGGTACAGCGATACCCTGCAGCGGCGCGAGGAAATGCTTGCGTTCCTTGGTCAGAAGCCGGCGCAGCAATGGTCCGGTTTCGGTTCGGGCGCCACCCATTGACAGCGATGGTTGCGCGCACACTTATTATCGTCGGCGCTGTCCTGGTGATAGCCGGTCTGACGTGGCCGTGGCTGGCGCGCATCGGGCTCGGTCGCCTGCCGGGCGACATCGTCATCAGGCGCGGCGGCTTCACTTTCTATTTTCCAATTACCACTTCAGTAATCGTGAGCCTGGTACTCAGCCTTCTGTTCTGGCTGTTCCGCAAATGACCTCCGGTTGTGCTGCTGCCGAGACAGGCAATGCGTGAAGTTTGGACCGTGCCGGCCCTCAGGCCGCCGGCCCGCACCGGCACGGGCCATGGTCTCCTCCGTGCTTACACCCTCGGAATCAGGTGTGCTAGAATCTGCGCCCCAATGGGGTGGCCTGGATGCGGCGAGTTGCCCGATCCGGGAGAAGTGCTGAAACCAGCAGGCACCAGGGCTGGTCTAGTGACCGGGTCGCGGATAACGCGGTCGGCCGTTGCACCCCGGCGGCCTGTGGTCGCGCCCATGACGCGGATTGCTCTACGGTGGCTTCTGCCCGCATCAAGAAATTTTATAATTGGTGTTATCGTCCGATCCGGCGGTTCGCGGCATCGGGGCCGCAGATGGACTGCAGCGGTGTGCGTCGTGTTGGCAGACAGACAGCGGATTCCGTGCCGGATGACCGGTTTCTAGATCCTAGGTTCGTGATTGCGGCCGATTCCGATAGTCGCGCAGGAATTTGGACCCGACACCGGAGCACACCTCGATTGATTCGAGGTGGCCGATGCGGGATGTCTTCAGCGCTACGCCCTTCTGGTCATTGCGGAATCCCGGTCGTTATCGCGCCTGCGGGGCCAGGTTCCGCAAAACCGTCTGAGTGTCCGCAACGTAGAGACATGGAGGTGCAACCGATGCCTCCGGCAGGAGGCCGGCGCACCGTGGTCTGCGGCGTGGTTCGCGCCCGATCGCTTCAGTACCGGGAAACATGCGGGCAGGGCATGGGAACGGCCATGCGTCATCTGCCCTGCCAGAACCAAACTGACCGAGGAGATCGACACACGTGTTAGAAGCAGTGCAAAAGCGCTTGCTGGCGTTCTGGCAAAACCTGGATCCCATGGTGCCGATGGTCATGGTCGGCGCGTTCGTTGGGGTGATGGGCTCGATCGCGGTCGAAGGCTTCCGCAAGGCGATGTACGCCATAATTCATCTGTACAGCGCCCACGAACACCTGGTGGCCGCCGCCCGGGATCTCCCGCTGTGGCTGCGGGTGGCGATCCCGCTCGTATGCGCAACGGTCGGCGGACTGATCATGTGGGGCGGGCACCGCTGGATCAAGAAGCCGCGCGGTCCGGAGTACATGGAAGCGGTGCGGGTCGGTGATGGCATCCTGCCGTTTGCCCCGAATATTACCCGGACGCTGTCGTCGCTTGTCGGCGTGAGCGGGGGCATCACAATAGGGCGCGAAGGTACGATGATCCAGTTTGCAGCGCTGGTTTCGTCCATTTTCGGACGATTCACGCTTAAGGATCCGGAGCACCGGCGTCTGGTCGTCGCCTGTGGCGCGGCCGCCGGCTTTGCCGGCGCCTACCATGCGCCCATAGCGGGGACGATGTTCGTGTCGGAGATTATTCTGGGCGGGCTCGCATTACGAGAGATCACGGCCATTCTGGTCGCTGCGGTCATGGGCGAGCTGACCACCCAGGCGCTGTTCGCCACCGGCCCGCTGTATCTGTCGCACCCCATTCCCATGGTCGGATTTCCGGATCTGATCGATGCGACCCTGCTGGGGGTGCTTTGCGGCATCGTGGGGCCGGTCTTTCTGTGGCTTCTCGACAACGCGCGCCGCCGCTATCAGTCAAAGGTCAATTTCGTGCCGCTGCGCATGGGGTTGGCCGGGCTGGCCATCGGCCTACTGTCGTTGCTGCGCCCGGAGGTGTGGGGCAACGGTTACAGTGTCGTGCAGTCCTTTCTGGTTCATCACTGGGCTCTGTCGACTGTGGCAGCGGTGTTTGTGCTGCGCCTCATTGCCGTCACGATCGCGAGCGCTGCCGGCATCCCGGGCGGTGTGCTTACGCCCACCCTTTCGCTGGGCGGTGCCCTGGGCCTTTTTGTTTACAGGACACTGCTGACGTCCACCGCCACCCATTCGCAGGCGCTGTGGGTGCTGGTCGGCATGGGCAGCCTGCTGGCGGCCACTACCCACGCGCCCGCGATGTCGGCAATCATGGTGTTCGAGACGACGCGCAACTACAGCGTGGTGCTTGCCGCCATGCCCGCATGTGTGGTGGCATCCGTCATAGGCAGCCTGCTGCGCGGACGTTCAGTGTACACCGAGGCCCTCGGACTCGAGGAGGCTCATCCAAAGCCATCGCTGCTGGAGGCCATCACCGGGCGCAAGTCGCACGGCCACCCCACGAAACGTGCGGAGGCCATAGCCGAGGTGCTGGAGAACCCGCCGGCAGAGGCGGGCGCCGCGCCGACCCTAGAGCGGGTTACCTCCGATCTGAGCAAGCCGGCAGGACGGGCGCAGCAACACGGCGCCGGGGGGGCGGACGAATCATGAGGCTGGCGGCGACGTAATAAATCTTCCGGCAGACGAGGATCGTTGCCGGAGGTTCCAGGACGGTTTGCGCGGGCAGGCATTCCGGATGCCCGGGCACCGGCCGGGCG
This sequence comes from Gammaproteobacteria bacterium, assembly GCA_028068195.1. Classification (GTDB taxonomy): domain Bacteria; phylum Pseudomonadota; class Gammaproteobacteria; order Acidiferrobacterales; family UBA6901; genus JAJYCY01. The sequence continues at coordinate 85,454 of JAPTTX010000046.1, read as the reverse complement.
GTACCCATTTAGGCCGGCGCTGCCTTACTGCGTCTGCTCCGCAGCCACCTGAGCAGGGGGCTCCACTGTTCCAGGTCGGTGGCCACGGATGCCGGCCCTAGCTCAAATATCCCGATGCCACGCTCTGCCGCTGTGACGTAATTCTGGCTGTCGCGCAAGCTGGCAAGGACCGGCAGGTCGAGGCCACTCAGGAACTCTTCAAGGTTTTCGAAAGCGCGGGTATTTTCGCGTACGCGGTTTGCAACAACCGCTATCTTCGGCGCTAGCCGCGGGCGCGAATCGATGCCGGTCAGTTCGCCGATGAAATCGGCGGCAGCCCGAATATCCAGCGCCGAAGGCAGGACCGGAACGATGATGGTCTGGGCCTGTCGCACCAGTCGTGCCAGCCGGCGGTCGCGCACTCCGGCAGGCACGTCCATCACAACAGTATCGATCTCCCGCGGGATCCAGAGCCGGTCGCGCCAGGCGGCCAGTCCGCGAATCGGAGCACTCTCCCCGGGGCGCGCCGCCAGCCACGCCAGACTGGAGCTCTGGGGATCGAAATCAGCCAGCAGCACGGGTTTCTTGCGGGATGCGAAGTAACTGGCAAGGTTGGTGGCGAGCGTGGTCTTGCCGCTGCCGCCCTTGCTGTTCATGACCATGATCGTGCGTGTGTGGCGCGTGAGCGGCTTGTATCTGCCCGACAACAGATCTGTAAAGTTCATTCCCGGTTTCCTCCGCGAGACCGAGGTTCCTCTAGGGAGATCCCGGCGGTGATCGAAGGCTGCCATGGCCGCGGCCCGCGCTAAGTGTGTTCACCGGATGCTCCGGCGTCAACCGCGTCTTTGCGGCGGGGGTGCCCGATGAGGTGGGAGCGCCCGGCCGGGACACCGGCCAAGCCGCAGTTCGATCCGCTTCCCCTTTGGATGGCGCGGCTGACAGCAGCGGTCCCGGGATGGCGTGTGGGCCAACCGGCCACGATGGAATTTCCGATTCCGCGCTTGCTAGACTGCGTTTGCCGGCGGGCTCCGCCGCTCTTATGTTGTCTCCCCCGGCCGATGCCGGCAGCTGCCGAACAGCTTCCGGGGCTGGCGCGCATACGAGGAGGCGGTTCGCCGCAGGGACCCCGGACGGAGGTTCCGGCCGGCCTGCAGCGCAGCGGCGGTTCGGTGCCCAGGGTGACGTGTTTGGGCATACGACCCGCCCCGAATCCGGATTATCGGGTAAATCCTCGGGTCGCCGGATTCACGGTAAGACATTGATTTTCCGGAATTCCCGAAATGTCGGCTCGTCGGCGGGATAGATACCCTTACGTATTGGCGCAGATTTTGCACGAATAATCATTAACTTAATGCCGCATGGCCAACCCATGAAGAAGAAGATCAGCGTTCACGATCTTGAACTCGGAATGTATGTCTCCGAGTTGGATCGTCCTTGGCTGGAAACGCCCTTTCTTTTTCAGGGTTTCGAAATCCGCTCACTGGAGGAAATCGCCCAGCTGAAGCGCTACTGCCAGTTCGTCCATATCTTGGTTGCCCAGCACAGCGTCGCGCGACCTGTCCAGATCCAACCCGGAAAACCCGAGGTCGGGAGTCCCGCAGCCTATGGCGAACAGCAGAAAAGAATCGAGTTCGAAATCCTTCGGAAAGCGGCGGCGCCGACGTCGACCGGCCTCTATTATGAGGACCTGACGACCGTCGAGGAAGAGGTACAGGCGGTCCGTGCCTTGCACGAGGAGGCAAAGCAGCTCATCCATAGTGTGATGGACGACGTGCGCCTCGGACGCGCGATTCATACCGGAAAAGCCCGCAAAGTGATCGCTGGACTTGCTGCGAGTGCGATCCGCAATCCGGATGCCCTGGTTTGCTTCAGTCAGTTGCGCAGCAAGGACGAGTATACAGCCCTCCACAGCCTGCGCGTGTCCATACTGGCGCTGGTGTTTGGCCGGCACATGGGGCTCGACGTCGACGCGCTCAACGTGCTGGGTGTCGGGGCGTTGCTGCACGACATAGGCAAGCTGAAGGTGCCGAGCGAGATTCTGAACAAGCCGGAGCCCCTCACCGAGGAAGAGTATCGGATTATGCAGACCCACGTTCCGCTGGGGGTATCGATCCTCGAGGGTACCGCCATTCCACGGGCTGCTATCGAGGTGGCGCGCTGCCATCACGAGCGCCATGACGGATCCGGCTACGTCAGCGGAATGCGCAGTGGCGAGATCGGCCTGTTCGGGCAGATCGGCGCCATCGTCGACTACTATGATGCCATTACAAGCGACCGCCCCTATCACGCCGGCCTCTCTGCCCATGTTGCGCTGCGGCAGATGTACTCTGGACGGGGAAGCACCTTTCATCCAGAACGGGTCGAGCAATTCATCCAGTGTATGGGAATCTATCCCATCGGCAGCATCGTCGAGCTCAATACCGGGGAAGTGGGCGTGGTTGTTGCCATGAACCGGCAACGCCGCCTCAAGCCGCGCGTGACCGTGGTGCTCAAGTCCAACGCCACCCCCTACGAAGTTCCGCGCACCGTTGACCTGATGGAGCAGGCCTCGGGTGGCCGGCCGCTGGAAATCGAGCGGGTCGTAGAGCCGGGCCTGTATCACATCAATCCGGTGCAGTATCTGCCGGTCGCGGCGAACCTGTAGTCCCAATATGTCTGGCCCGGGGCGCTGCATGCCGGTTGGCGCCCAGTCACGATTCGTCCACCCGATGCGGAAGCCCGGCCGCTGACTCCGGGGGGTTTGACTACACCCGCGGCAGCCTGTGCTTGGCCAGCAGGTGATCCAGCCAGAGGGCGGTCAGGTGTTCCTGGACCCGGTTTTGAGAAAGACGCTCGTCCAGATTGTCGAGATCGACAATGTCGAGAGGCTGATCCTGCCAGGAACAGGCAAAAACCGCCTTGGTGCGGCGCCCGGTATGCGGATCGACCTGCCACTGGAGACACTGGGAGCAGACCCCCTTCAGCATGCACTGCATCGGGGTGCCGATCGAAGCGATGGTCTGGGGTTTTTTGGTGAGGAAATTTCCAAGTGCGGCGCCGCGTGCATCGCGCAGGCGGCGCACTAGGCAGCTGGACCCGATGATCATGAGCCGATCGACCTCCTCCAGCCGTACCGGTGGTGCCGCCCCCGCGAGCTCGAGTCCGCCGGCGGCATAGCGAAGGAGCACTTCAACCAGATCCCCACTCGCCGACCGGTCCTGCGGTCGGCGGGACGCCGGTGGATTGCCGCTTTCGGCAACCCAGAGGACACAGTCCGCCGCACCTTCCACTTCATCCCGGCAAACAGCCGCTTCCGCATCCGCAAACGCAGCAACGAAAAGGACCCGGTTGCCGGCATCGCGCAATGCCTTGCCTACCGAGCGCAGATACGCCATACCGAGCACGCCACCCACGATCATGATGGTCTCGTTGCCTTCGGGAATGGTCGCACGCACGCCGGTCGGACCCATCAGTGTTACCGGGTCTCCGGGCTTCAACATCGCCACCAGGCGCGAGCTGGCTCCGTGTTCGATGACGACTACAGAAACGAGCCCAAGATCCTTGTCGACCTTTGCGCCATACAGCGCGAGCGCCTCGGACTGGAGCCGGGTTCCATCGAAGAGTGGCGCACGAGCCTCGAAGTTCTGCAGACGGAAAAACTGGCCGGGGCGAAAGCGGCGCGCCGCCATCGGTGCGCGCACCGTGAGCTCCACTACAGACTTTGCGAGGCGTTTCACCTTTTCCACCTTCGCCGCCAGCAGCTCATCGAGTTGGCTGCGGAACCGTTCGTACTCGTCCGCGTCTCCCGATCGGCCCGCACCGCCCAGAGCGGCGATGATCTTCGGGTAGGTGCGCTTCGCCGAGGCGACTGCTTTCACGACGCTGCCGTGAAACACCGGATGAGTATCCCCAAGAAAGCTTACGCGCCGGTTGTCCACGCTGTATGAGGTGAAGGGGCCAAAATCATCGACCTTACAGTGTGCCCCTACCGGCACCGGCTCTAGTCCGCCGGCGATGTCATGAAAGGTCTGGTAATGGCCGTGTTCTTTGTGGAAATGTCCGCGGTGCTCGAACTCATAGGCGACGTTCGGGCGCGCTCCGGTGGCTACCAGTATCGAGCGCGCCGGAACCGCGATCTCCTCGCCGGTGTCTTCCCAGCTCCCGTCGGCATTGCGGCTGAGCTGCCGGCACAGCAAGGCCTCCACCTGACCGAAGCGGTCGGTTATTGCTTCCTTGGGGTCGAGCCCTTCGGCGTAGTAGATTCCTTCCTCCAGAGCCTTGATGATCTCCTCGTGATTGCGCGTGTAAGCCGGGGACTCGTTCATTCCTCGCCGATAGGCGACGGTCACTCCGCCCCAGGCACGCAGCAGCTTCTCGAAATCCGGGCTCGTGTCCGTAGCTGCAGCACGTGCCCGTTCTGCGCGCACAAGCCGGCCATGGCCCAGCAGCTCATCGAGAATCGCGCGGTCTCCCTCGTCCAATCCGCTGCGTACCCCCTCTTCGCCGAGACTGTCGCACAGCAGCTCGTACCGCTCCAGCGTCTTTTCGGTCTGGGCAATATAGTAAGCGCCGACCTCAGTGGCTGTGTCGATACCGGTGAGGCCCCCTCCGATGATGACGGCCGGCAGGCGTACCTGGAGATTTGCCAGGCTAGCGGCCTTGGCTGCCCCGGTCAGCTGCAGCGCCATCAGAAAATCATTGGCTTGGCGCATCCCGGGCGCAAGGCTCCCGGGTACCGGCAGTGCCTGCGGCAGGCCCGCGCCGATGGCGATGGCTACATGATCGAATCCGAGATGCCATGCGTCTTCGACCGTAAGTGTCCCGCCGAATCGTACACCCCCGAAGACCTGAAACCTTGGCCGACGCGCGAGACTGAGATAGATCAGTCGCAGAAAATTCTTGTCCCAGCGGTTGGTAATGCCGTATTCCGCCACACCGCCAAAGCCTGCCATAACCCGCGTGTCGAGCTGCTCCTCGATGGCGGAGTAATCGCGTATGGGATGCCTTGCCAGTTCTGGCGGCAAGGGCTCGATCTTGAGCCCCTCTATACCGACGACTGCAAATCCTTCCATGAGCATGTGGTGGGCGAGCGTAAAGCCGGCCGGCCCCATGCCGGCAATCAGCACCTTCAGCCCGTTGTAGGGTTTTGGCAGCCACTGGTGCTGTCGCAGGGGGTTCCACCGTATGAGCAGATCGTAGATCTCGACGCCCCATGGCAGACGCAACACATCCGTCAGGATGCCGGTCTCCGCCTGCGGAATGTTCACCGGGTCCTGCTTCTGGTAAATGCAGGCCTTCATGCAATCGTTGCAGATGCGGTGGCCTGTGGCGGCGCACATGGGGTTGTCTACGGTAATCATGGCGAGAGCGGCGATCGTGTGACCATACCTCTTCATCACGTGCATCTCGGAGATCTTCTGGTCGAGCGGACAGCCCGTAAGCGTTACGCCGAGGGGGTTGACCTTGAGACCCTTTTCCGGCTCACCCTTCTTTTCGGGAAAGCCCTTGGAGCAGAAATCGCCGTCGTGATCATGGCAGTAGATGCAGTAATGAATTTCATTCTGGATCTGGCGCGGCCCCATCCGCGGGTCGGTCAAGCCGAAACCGTCACGCCGGCGGCGGTTGTCGGGCGGACCTTCGATGCGGCCGATCGGATCGGAGGCAACTGGAACAACCGGAACAAGGCGGGAATGGTCGACCCCCTGAGGGAGACGGAAGCTCACCCAGCCATGCACGCGCGCCTGACCTTCAGGGGTCTTGATTGCCTGAATGCACCAGCGCGTGAGCAGCTCGATCGCCTCCTCGTTTGTCTGCGGGTCGGCCAGCAGCTGCTCCCCCCATCTCGCAATTGCCAGTTCGCGGTCAACGTCATTCTGTCCCGACAGGCGCAGCGCGCGCTCCAGCAACGCATCGAGTTCGGGAAACGGCTCGATCTGTTCGGGGCTGAGAAGCCGGCGGCGGGCACGGCGCTGTACAAAGAGCTTCTTAAAGACAAAGACCGGATCGTGGCCAAGCGTACGCAGTCTCGCGTTCTCGAGAGCGTCCTGGATGCCGAACAGCTCGCCCAAAAACTCCTCGAGCGCCGGGCCGGCGGCCAGCAGCAGTTCGCTCACCTGCAGGGCGTCCAACTGTTGGCCGGCACGATAGGCGAGCAGCTGATCGTGCCGCGGTGGATCGTGCTTCGCCAGACGCGCCAGAAATTCGCGGTCGAGCTTCGCGAGACCTTCCTGGCGAAACAGGTCATCGTAGGTAAGGCCCGGCAGGCCTGGCCTGAATTCGTTCACGCTGTTGATACTTGCCATACACTCACAAAAAATCAGGGGTATCGGGGAGAAGGACCCGGCTATTGTAGTGGGTCGCCCAACCGATTACCTAGGGTTTCGTTGACGTGGCCGTAGCCCTGCGCCGAAATCGGTACGTTGCGCTCTGAACGTCCTGGCGCCGGCACGCCCCAGCGGCCGGGACGCTGGGGGCTGCGCAGCCGGGCCTCAGTGTTTCTTGGCGGAAGTGCTCAGACCAAACAGCGAATAGGCAGGGCACCAGCCCACGAATGCCGTGAAAATCGGAACCAGGCCGATGAGTCCCAGCCAGCGGATGCTCCCGTTCAGGAAAAATACCAGGCTCACCAGGACCAGTCCGATGATCACGCGCACTACCTTGTCTGCACTGCCGACGTTCTGTTGCATGGATGGTTCCTCGTATTACTGCTCCCCAGAGTTGCGTCGCCGGCGAGCGGCGTACGCGCTGTCAGGTGCGCGTCCAGCTGCCGGAGCGCCCACCCGATTTCGCCAACAGACGTATGTCTGTCATTACCATGGCACGGTCGACGGCCTTACACATGTCATAAAGGGTCAGCAATGCGATCTGAACCGCCGCCAGGGCTTCCATTTCTGCGCCGGTCCTTCCGGACGTGCGCACAGTCGCCCGGCAACGAATCGCGGACTCCGTCTCGTCCGCCTCGAGCGCCAGGTCCACGGCGGTTAGCGCAATGGGATGGCAAAGCGGAATCAGATCCGCAGTCTTCTTTGCCGCCATGATTCCTGCGATGCGAGCCGTGGCAAGCACATCTCCCTTCTTGTGTCCGCCGGTCAGAACGAGATGCAGCGTCCGGCGCTGCATGCGGATGGTTCCGGCAGCCACCGCTTCGCGCCGCGTCACGCTTTTAGAACCTACGTCTACCATGCGCGCTTGACCCGCGGCATTGATGTGGGTCAGTTTTTTCTCCATCCCCACGGCGGCCCCGGAGGTCTGGGAAGTTTTCTTGCGCGGGCGGCTACTCATGGCGTATGCGCGGCAGCAGCTCGACCAGATTGCAGGGCCGATGGCGGCTGTCTATCTGGCTGAGGATGATCTGGTCCATGCCCAGCCGGCAGGCATTGGTAGATCCGGGCAGCATGAAAATCACCGTACCATCGGCAATTCCTGCCTCGGCGCGTGACTGTATCGTGGAGGTTCCGATTTCCTCGTATGACAGCATTCGAAACAGCTCTCCGAATCCGGGAATGGGCTTGGTGATGAAGGGCCGCACGGCCTCGGGAGTGATGTCGCGCCGGGTCATGCCGGTGCCTCCGGTAGAAATGATCACATCTATCTCGGGGTCATCGATCCAGTTGCGGAACTGCGCACGCAGCCTGTCCATGTCCTCACGAACCAGCGTGCGCTGTATAACACGATGACCGGCGCCTTGCGCGCGCTCCTGGATGAGGTCTCCGGACGTGTCATTTTCGCGCGTACGGGTGTCCGACAGCGTCAGTATCGCGATATTGAGCGGAACAAATGGCGATTCGGCCTTGGTCATATTCAATTCTCCTAAGGGCTGGCGCAGCCTGTCTCAGGCGCTGTCCTCGGACATCGGCACATAAGCCAGATTGCGCAGCCCGCGAAGGTCGCGCAGCGCGATATGGTTGCCGTTCACCTCGATCAGACCGAGCCGCTTGAGTTTGGTAAGTATGCGAGAGAAGGTCTCCGGCTGGATTGCCAGTTGTGCCGCAATCACGCCTTTCGGTGTCGTGAGTTCCATCTCGGTCGGTTCGGACCCAGACCTGGGGGCGTGTTCGAGTAGGTATAGCGCAAGGCGATACGTCGCATTTTGCAGGGTCAGTCCGTCAATCTGGTTGACGAGCATATGCAGCCGGCGGCTCATGGCAGCGAGCATGCCCAGGCTGATTTCGGACGACTCGGACAGGACCTTGAGGAACTGTTTCTGTTCGAACGCGTACAGCCGCGATTCAGCCATTGCCTGGGCGTTTACCGGGTAGCGTCCCGGAACGCCCATGAACATCACCGCCTCGGCAAAGGTCTGTCCGGGCCCGATGATCTCGATGATCTTCTCGTGTCCTTCCGGGGACAGCCGAAACAGTTTGATTTGCCCCGATCGCACAAAGAAGAAACGGTCGGCCGCCTGTCCATGCGTGAACAGCGTATCCCCCGGCGCCAGCGTCACTTCATGCATGATGTGCCCCAGGATCGCCAGCTGGGAGTCATCAGCTTGGGCAAACAGGGCCGCGCGCCGCAGTTCGCCGGCTTGTTTAACCGTGTCTGTCATTCGGCTATACTGCCCATCGTTGCTTCCGGTCTTGATCGAGGTCAAATGGATTTTGGCCGTCTCGCGCCATTCTAAGCAAAAATCGGGGTTTCGGCATGCATAAACGAAACCGTCTTTTCGTCACGCTCAGCCTGGCCTACGCGTTGATCGGCGGGTTGGTGGGAATCGCGTGGCTCTACGATCCAGGCCTGATTCCGGGGGATGTCGCGAGCCTGCACGGTCACATCATGCTGCTCGGCTTTATCGGCATGATGATCTATGGCATAGGCCTGCATGTCCTGCCGCGATTCTCCGGCAATCCACTTTTTTCCGAGCGCCTGGCGAACTGGCAGCTGTATGTCTCCAATGCCGGACTGTGGCTGATGTCAGCAGGATGGGTGATGACGTTCAACCATCTTGTATTAATCGGTGGTGTGGTCAGCTGGGCCGGTATCGGCATGTTTGCGCTCAACATCATGCTTACCGTGAAGGCACACGGACCGGCGGGCTGAGTCATGTCTGAATACCGGGGCTGCGAATTGCCGGAAGAACTGTATTATGACCTGGACTATGTGTGGGTACGTCCGGAGGCCGATGGCGTCTATACGCTCGGCATCACCGATGCCGCCCAGACCATGGCGGGTCGGGTGCAGTACATATTTTTCAAGAAGCCCGGAACGCATCGCGACAGCGGCAAACCGGTGGCACGCCTCGAATCCGGGAAATGGGCCGGAGGCATACCGGCTCCGTTCGACGGGGAGATTCTGCGCATCAACGACCAGGTGGCAGCCCGGCCCGGCCTGGTCAATGTTTCCCCCTATGGCGAAGCCTGGCTCGTGGTCATGCGTCCGGATGACCCTTCCGCGGCGACGGCGCGTCTGCACACAGGTGCGGCGGCCATAGAGGCATTGCGCAAATGGATAGACCGCTACGACGTCCAGTGCATGCGCTGCCAGGATTGATGCTGGCTGCAGGCACGCTGTCCCGGGGGCATGCATGAAGGTGCAACTGTTGGTATCGGATTGGTGCGCCTCCTGCCACCAGGCCGAAAAGGTCTGGCGTGAGGTGTCGGAAGAGCGGGAGTTCGAGTTCGATGTCGTGGACATGGGTCAGTCCGAAGGCAGGGAACTGGTCAATCGGCTACGTTTGAAGACGATTCCGGCGCTGGTGGTCGACGGGAAGCTGACCGCGATCGGCGTGCAGACCCGGCAGCAGGCGCTCGCCATCGTCGCCGCGGCGCCCCCCAAGGCTGCGGCGCGGGTGCACCACGTGGGGCTCAGCATGGAGTCCAGTGGTCGGGTTGCGGTCCACTCCTCGCTGGCCTATCTGGTTGCGGCCGGAGGATTTCTAGCGGTCAAGGGGTCTTTTTTCCTGCAGGGGTTCGCGCGCGTGGCGCCTTTGCATCTGTTTACGCTCGGTTTCATGACCTTCATGGTGTATGCGCTTGGCGAACACATGCTGCCGCGGTTTACCGGCAACCCGATCCGTGGCGGGTGGCCGGCGTGGATGCAGCTTGGCTTGGCCCACGCCGGGCTCTTGACGCTGGTCGCCGGCTTTTTCTCGGGCTGGCGCTGGCTTGCGCTCGGTGGCGCGTGCCTCGCTTGGCTGGCGTTGCTCCTGTTCATGTTGAGGCTGTGGCCGGTACTGTGGCCACGACCGGTCGGCACCGTGTCGGCGGCAGATGGCGCCGCGCGCGCTTAGGCCGGCATGGCTATCAACAGGAATCCGATGCCGCGCGGATCCGAAATTCGACGCAGCACCGGACTGCCCCCCTGCTGGCGGGTCCCTGGCCCGGTGCCAGCAGGCAGCGCATGCAGCCCGAAAGGCCCCCGCTGGCGTTACGCCATCGGGCCCGACTATGCGCGCGGCTTGCGGCAGCCGGTGGCGTATGTTCAGCTCAGGACTTGATCCATCATGGCGTCCCGAATAGCGTGACCATGCTGTCCTTGGATGAGGCGCGCGCCGCAATTCTCAGCCGCATCCGGCCCTGCGCCGGGGCAGAAGCAGTGCCGCTGCGGCGGGCGCTGGGGCGCTTCGTCGCAACGGAACTCTGTGCGCGAGTGGACAACCCGGCATTCACTAATTCGGCCATGGACGGCTATGCCCTGGCCCTGGCCGATCTCTTGGCCGCCGGCTTCAGCTTGCCGCTCCAGGGCGAGTCGCGCTGCGGCGATCCTCCGGGAGTACTTATGCCGGGCACGACGATGCGCATTTTTACCGGGGCGCCACTGCCGCAGGGCGCAGACGCCGTGGTCATGCAGGAAGATGTCCGGCTTGAGAAAGAGGTGGTGAAATTTCCGGGTGACGTGCAGCCGGGAAGGAATCTGAGGCGGCACGCGGAGGATTTCCGTGCTGGCGACCGGCTTTACGCGCCCGGCCGCCGGCTGGCTGCGTACGATTTGGCGCTTTTGTCTTCGGCTGGATTCGACCAGATTCCGGTCTACCCCAGGGCGCGGGCCCTGGTGGTGGCGACGGGCGATGAGCTGGTCGCGCCCGGAACGCCGCTCAAGCCCGGACAGATATACGAATCAAACCGGCTGGCTACGCTCGTGCAGCTTGAGACCCTCGGCGTCGAGGCGGTCGACGGGGGCACCGTGCCGGATGATCCCGAGGCGCTGCGCGCGTTGCTGAGGACCTGCGCCGGGTATGATTTTGTCGTCACCAGTGGAGGTGCGTCGGTCGGTGATCATGATCTTGTGCGGCAGGTTTTTTCGGAGATCGGCGAAATCGATTTCTGGAGGGCGCGGATCAAGCCGGGTAAGCCGCTCGCGTTTGGTCGCCTGGGCGCGCGCGGCCATTTCTTTGCGCTTCCCGGCAACCCGGTGTCGAGCCTGGTCACGTTCAAGCTCTTCGTCGAGCCCGCGGTGCTGGCGTGGAATCACGCAGCGCCCGGGGCCATGCCGGCGTTCAGGGCGGTGGCCGGTAACGGACTCAGACGTGAGCCCGGGCGCACGGAGTTCGTGCGCGCCCGCCTGCACCTCGACCACGAGGGGCGCCTGATCGCCACCGCGCTGCCAGGACAGGGCTCGCATCAGATTGGCGCCTTGCGCGATACCAACGGGCTTATCAGGATTGCGGAAGAGAGCACCGGCTTTGATCAGGGCGACACGGTGATGGTGATTCCGCTTGGCTTGGACCGCCTCTGATCACCGTTCCGTCTATCACGTAGGCACCTGCGGCTGGCATTACCCGCATTGGCGCGGTCCGTTCTATCCGCCCGAGCTGGCGCCCGAGGAGTGGCTAAGGTTCTATGCGCGCCATTTCAGCACGGTCGAGGTGAACAACAGCTTCTACCGTCTTCCGGACCTGCAGACCGTGCATGCCTGGACCGCAGACGCGCCGCCTGCGTTCTGCTTCGCCATCAAGGCCAGCCGCTACATCACACACATGAAGAAGCTTGCGGACCCGGGGCGCAGCCTGGAGCGGTTTGTGCGGGTAGTCGATGCTTTTGGTGCCAGACGCGGACCGGTGCTGTTTCAGTTGCCACCCCACTGGCATCGCGATCCCCGGCGCCTGGCCCTGTTTTTGCGGGCCCTGCCCCGCAGACTGCGCTGCGCTTTCGAGCTCCGCGATCCATCCTGGCACGATCCCGAAATCTATGACCTGCTGCACCGTCATCGCGCAGCCTTTTGCATCTGGGAGCTTGCCGGGTTCCGTGCGCCGATTCAGCTCACCACGGATTATGCCTATGTGCGATTGCACGGGCCGGGTGCCGCCTATGGAGGCTGTTACAGCAGATGTAGACTTACCGAATGGGCGGAGAGAATCCGGTCCTGGTCGGGAATCTCCGATGTCTATGTTTATTTCGATAATGACGAATCCGCCTATGCCGTGCGCAATGCCCTTGAGCTCAAGGCCATTCTTGATGCGGATCGTTGACCACAACGCAGTGGGGAATGCGGTTCGGGCTTTCGTGGTAACGCGAAGATCCGTTCCGAGGCGTGTCGGGGCGCTACGCAAGGCGCCCGGCGTCGAACAGTACGCCAGGGCGCTCGCCATGCGTAGCGCCCTGGCTCTTGGATTTATCATCGCCGCCCCCATGTAAAGTGCAAAGACACGGACACCTGGAGGAGTTCCCATGCCCGCGCTGAGCCAGTCAGAGATCCAGAATTTCAAGAAGCAGCTTCAGGGCCGGGAATTGAATCTGCGCAAGGCAATTCACAGCTCTTTGATTCATTCCGATGACAAGACGTACGCTGAGGTTGCAGGCCGCGTGCTCGACATCGGCGAACAATCGGTAGCGGACCTGCTGGCTGATTTCCACATAATCGCGCTGGAGAAGGAGGCGGTCGAGCTCGCCGACGTGGAAGCCGCGCTCGCCCGCATCAGTGCCGGAACCTACGCACAATGCGCGGATTGCGGAGCGGACATCTCGGTGGAGCGGCTACGGGTCTATCCGACAGCCAAACGTTGTACCGAGTGCCAGATGCGGCACGAGCGCATGGCCAAGGACATGACGCCCAGCCTGTAGCCGCAGCGGGCGCCTCTTAACTTACGAAGCGTCCGGGGTAGCGTATCGCTTTGCGGCAGCTGCGGCCGTGCGCCCGGCGATGCTGGGTGCGGAGTGCCCACAAGCCGGCCGGCGCGCCTATATTCCGCCATACGGCGAATCTGGCCGCCTTCCGTATCGTCAAATGGATCGGGCAGGTCTATGATGCGCCTCGGTGCGCGGGATTCGCGCGCGCCCTGACAGCGAATCAATTCCATGCCCGTTTCTCGCTTCTACTGTCCCCTGCCTCTCGCGGTCGGCATGACCGTCGAATTGCCGCCCCGGGCGGCGCATCACGCGGCGCACGTACTGCGATTGCGTGTAGGCGATGAAATCACGATTTTTGGCGGCGTGGGCGGTGAATATTCCGCTGCAATCGTCGGCATGGTTCGCGAGCACGTCACGGTCGAAATCGGTGACCACATCGCAGTCGAGCGTGAGTCACCGCTTGATATCACCCTGGTCCAAGCAGTTTCATCGGGAGATCGCATGGACCTTACGATCCGCAAGGCGGTGGAGCTGGGCGTAGCGCGTATCGTGCCTGTGATCGCGGCGCGCAGTGTCGTGCAGCTAAGCGGCGATCGTGCTGAAAAGCGCGTCCGGCACTGGGAGGATGTGGTCATCGCAGCCTGTGAGCAATGCGGCCGCAATCGCCTGCCGCCGGTGGACGCGGTGCTTCCCCTGGCTGCATGGATCCGCGACGCGCCGCGCGCGGCTGCGCGCTGGATGCTCAGCCCGCGCGCGGCCGGTACGGCGCGGGTGCTGGGGCGTCCGGAAGGCGCCGTGCAGCTGCTGGTTGGTCCAGAGGGCGGTCTCGCTGATGAAGAAGAACGCGCCGCCGCGGAGGCGGGCTTTATCGGGATCAGGCTCGGCCCGAGGATTCTGCGGACCGAGACCGCGGCGCCAGCGGCATTGGCGGCGTTCGCGGCGCTGTGGGGGGATTTCTGAATATGCTGCTTGGGGTCGGGGTCGCGGACCATGAAGCGTTGCATGCAATCACCGTTCGTGGCAGATTGCGCTGCGAATTCCGGCTGGGCCCACAACCGCTGCGGCGCGCCGATGGACAGACAGGACCGAACAGGTAGCGGAGCGAGTTGTTCCCGAGCCACCGGAGGGATCCGTGTGCGACCGTGAGATTGATCTGGATTCGGTTCCACGTCAGGCGCCGCCGGTGCTGACACTACCCGCAGCGTTTCTCCGGAGCTTGGCCAAGGCCGGCGGATTTCCGAATCCCTGGCATTTGTCGCGGCCATCGGCATGGTAAGCGGTTTTCTGGTAGTCGAGAGGTTCCCGGCTGGCATCTCGGTGGCGCAGGCAGAATAATGGCTGTCACCGGCTTTGTGATCGACGTCTCGGCCACGGTGATTGGAAGCTTGGTTCTGGCCGGATTCCTGAATCTGGCGTGGTTGGCGATGGGTTCGCGCAAAGGGCATGGAAACGCATATCGCTGCAATGCATGTCTGTCCGCGATATTTCCCGCCTTGGCGCTCACAGGCTTCATCTCCTATCTAAATCTGGTTGAGATTCTCCGGGGCCTGAATCTCGTTGTTGCAGCAAGAGTCGAAGTTCATGGGCTTCCGGCACGGTCGGCTTGGGTCGTCTTCGGCCTTATCGCCTTACCCTGGCGATGCAATCTTTCAGTGCCGGGTACGCCGTGCGGACGACGTGCACCTGCTCGGCGATGGCGGGGCGTAGACGTGGGCCGATGGGGCGGTCCGAAGGCTGACCGGATGACGATCGGACCACGGCACAGCAGAATCTGACAGCCGGTGGCCGCGGAGCCGCCGTATCGGGTTTTAAAGTGTGAGGATCCAGACGATGCGTCATGACAGAGATCCGTGTGTAACGGTCCACGGCCGCGGTCGAGTTCGAATTCGGCTACCCGGGTCTTCCAGGGTGGTCCTGGTGCTGTTCCTGGCCGCGGCGGGCAGCCGTGCCGTGCAGGCGTCCCCGGCATTGATCCGTCCGGGCCTGTGGCGGGTGTCGGTGGCGTTGAATGCGCCCGGCGCCCCGCCGGGCGCGCAGCCATTCACGCAGGCGCGGTGCCTGACTCGCCATGATGTCCGGCACGCACGCGCCATACTTCAGGTGAATCCGGCGCACAGCCCCTGCCGGTTCGTGGATTTCCATCGCACCCACGGCAGCGTCAGCTGGGAGCTGCGATGCGACAGCCGTACTGAGGCGAGCGGTCATGTTCGCCTGGCCTATGGACGCGACTGGTATCGAGGCGTGATTGCGATGCGCATCGATGTGCCGCAACGCGGGCCGCAGGCCGTGATGGAGCGAGTGAACGGCCGGCGTATCGGCGTTTGTCGCTAGCCGGTGATGCAGGCTGCCCCAGAGGACCGGGCGGTTGCTGTGCCAATTCGACCTCGCACACGCAGATGTCTCGGAGCCCTTTTCATGGCTGCTTCCATATTCCGCTGAAATGAGATGTGCCCGCGAGGCCAGACGGTTGTGGGCGTGCCCCGGCATTTTCCGTTCTTGTCATGCGTCCCTGCTACGAAATCGGTCGTCGGGTTGGCAGGGTTTGTCTGCGCCATGGCTGGCGGGGCCAGTGGCGGCACCGGTATGCCTGCAGGGGCCGCCAGCTGAATGGACGCAACGGGCTGTTCCGGTTTCGCGGCTCAAGGCTGGTGAGGTTAAGGTCGCATCGTCATGTGTCCGACCGACCGGCAACGCATCCCGTCGTCGGCTGATAAGTATCACGAAGGCGCTTGCGGAGTGGACGTACAGAAAGCCCGGCTTTTTGCCGCGAGATACCGCGTCAATCTTGACTTGGGTCAAAGTCGGCGTGATGGGGCTGGAGTATCGTCGCCCGCAAATTGGCCGCATCAGGCGGTGGATTGTCCGGAAACTGCCGGTTTGTCGATGTGCGTCGCGGTGTCAGGGGGCAGAGGCGACGGCATCGGTCGGGTTCTGTCAACGAAGCAAGGGGGAATAACATGTCGAAGGTTTCTTTATCCAGAAGTCTGATCATTGCTGGCGGAGGCGCGATCGCTTTGCTGGCGCTGTCTTCGCAGGAGGCGCTTGCGGTGCCGAGCTATGCGCGCCAGACCGGCCTCGCCTGCGAAGTCTGCCATACGGTGTTCCCGGAACTCACGCCGTTCGGACGGCTGTTCAAGCTGAACGGCTATACGCTGACGGGTCTGCAGCAGATCGAGGCTGCCGGGGGCAAGTCGCTCAAGATCAATGCCGGGGCCCCGCTGTCGGTCATGCTTCAGGTCGGCATGTCGAACGAAGGCAAGCGCGCACCCGCATATCAGAATAACAATGTGGAATTCCCGCGCCAGCTGAGCCTGTTCTATGCCGGCGAAATCTCGCCGCACATGGGCACGTTTATGCAGATCACCTATGAGCAGAAGGCGGCGGGCTCGAGCTTCCAGTGGGACAACACTGACGTTCGTTATGCCAATCATTTCACGATGTTCGGCCAGGACCAGATCTACGGTCTGACCCTGAACAACAACCCGTCGGTCGAAGATGTGTGGAATGACACCCCTGCCTGGGGCTATCCGTGGATCCACTCGGGCGAGCATCCGTATGATCATTATGCCAACGGTGCTCCCGGTTCGCCGCCGGATTCGATGCTCGACAGCCTGGGCGGCAATGTGGCCGGTCTCGGTGCATACACGCTCATCAACAATGACTGGTATGCCGCGCTGTCCTTCTATCGTACCGCAATCCAGGGCAACCTGGTCGAGCCGGTCGGGGCCGGCGGGGGCGGCTTGGCAGACACGCTCGACAGCATCAACGGGCTGGCGCCTTACTGGCGTCTGGCCTGGCAGCACCAGTTCGATGATTCGTACTGGGAGATCGGCACGTTCGGCATGCAGACCAAGGGGCTTGACAGCGTAGGCGCGATCGACAAGTACACGGATGTCGGCGTGGATACGCAGTACGAGTTGCCGATAGGAATGGACCTGCTGGCGTTGCACGCGCAGTATCTGCACGAGAGCCAGGATTACGGCACGTCTGTAGCGGCTGGCAATGCCGCGGCGCCGACCTCCAATTCGAGCGATCACTTGAATGACGTTCATCTCGATGGCGCGATGCACTGGAGCCATGATTACGAGCTGATTCTGGCCTACGACAATTGGAGCGGCAATTCGGACGCGACGCTGTACTCCTGGACCAATAACCTGTCCGGCAGCCCGGACACGGCCTACTGGACCGCAGAGGCGGACTACCTGCCCTGGGAGAACACCAAGCTCGGATTGCAGTACCGTGCCTACACCAAGTACGTGGGCTCGACGACTGATGTCTCGAACGACAACTACACCTTCCTGTACGGCTGGTTTGCGTGGTAACGGACATCTGACGAAGCAGCAGAACGCATCTTGAGCGGAATTCGCGGGCATCGTATCGGGTGCCCGCGAAGACCGCCAAAGAAGCGAAGGACCTGAAGATGGGACGCGGCCTTGCAATCGGCAGCCGGGTGGCATCGATCCCTTGGAGGTCGCAACACCACGAGGCCTGAATCGTGCGCCCTGCTTCCCCGGCATCTGGGGAGAGGAGAGAGGGGTCCGGGCCGAGCGCTCCCCCGGCTCTCTGGGGGCTGCTGGCAGGGAGGCCCAGGCAACGTACTAAGGACTGCTGTCCAGAAGTGCTTTAAGTCATTGTTTGGAAGTGTGTTGTTGAATCTGAGGGGCGAAGAGCTCGAGATCTGCTACCGATGTGCCGGACCGTATATTTTTGGGGAGGTCGAGGCAGGCGTACATTGGTGGGCGGGGATTTAGATCTGTGATAAATTGCTTGCGTGTCGTTTAGTGATTAATTGTGCCGTACAAAAATGAAAGGGGTAATAACATGCGCAAATTTATTATGGTGTCGTTTTTTGCAGGACTAATGGCAGCTTCCGTAAGCGCGGCATTTGCGGCGGGTCCGCACAGCGTAACCGTGATCATCCATCCCGAGCCTGGGTTCTATGTTCGCGAGAGCGGCAAGGCTGTACTGACGGCGGAAGGCGACAAGACCCGGGTTGTGGTAACGCTCCGGGGCGAACCAAAGGGGGCGGTTGAACCCATTCATATTCATGAGGGCGTGTGCGGCCACATCAATCCGAAGCCGACATGGGGGCTCAACATGCTCCGCAATGGGCGGTCGGTGACCGTGGTCCCGGTTTCGCTGGAAACCCTGCTCAAGGGCAAGTACGCGATCAATGCGCACAAGAGCCCCAAGGAGCTGACCGTCTACGTAGCCTGCGGTAACATCACCGAATAGCGATCCGGTTATCGCAGAAGTTTTGGTTGGTCAATGAACCTCCGGGCACCGCGCCCGGAGGTTTTGTTTTAGGGCGATTCCGAACAGGCCGATCCGGCCGGCGGCCGTTTCCTGCTCATAGCGGACCTGCCGCCATCAGTATTGACTCCAGCAAGCCGGGGAAGCAGGCATCCAGATCGTCCCGCCGCAGCGAATTGATATACTGGGTTCCCTCAGGCTGCATCCGGATAATTCCCGATTCCCTCAGCACTCTGAAGTGATGCGAGGCCGTGGACTTGGCCACCGGCAGGCCAAAGGTTCCGCACGGTTTTGCGCCTTCCGACACGAGGCGTTGGACGATCAGCAATCTGACCGGATCGCTCAGAGCATGCAGGACCGCCGTCAAGTCCAGGTTTCTTCGCGAAGGATGATGTAACACGCGCATGTTTGCATTATCGCATGGATGCATGATAGTGTTCCATTGTTCGATAAATTACGAACAAAAGGAAGGGCGGCTGATTCCCCGATGTTGCATGCGCCGGACATTCTTTGCAGCAATGGAGCGGCATGCGAAGGACTCGAGCGCTCAGCGCGACTGCGTTTCCGTTATTGTCTGTCTGGCCACACATAAAGGAGGTTCCGTGGCGTACGTGATGCGCATCCACAAGACTGGTGGCGCCGAAGTGCTCAGCTGGGAAGCGGCCTCAGTGGGCAAGCCGGGACGGGGCGAGGTCCGGTTGAAGCACACCGCAGTCGGCTTGAATTTCATCGATATTTACCACCGAACCGGGCTTTATCCGGTGCCGCTGCCGACGGTTCTCGGTCTGGAGGCAGCCGCAGTAGTGCTAGAAGCCGGACCGGAGGTGACCGAACTCGGCCCCGGGGACCGTGTCGCTTATGCCTCTGCGCCGATGGGGGCCTATTCGGAAGAGCGGCTAATGCCCGCGGATCGCCTCGTTAAGCTTCCTGCTTCCATTTCCGACCAAGAGGCGGCTGTCCTGATGCTAAAGGGCATGACCGCCCAGTTCCTGTTGCGCCGCACCTACCCGGTCAGGACGGGGGATACCATCCTGATCCACGCTGCCGCCGGCGGAGTCGGGCTCATTGTCTGCCAGTGGGCATCGGCCCTGGGTGCTACGGTGATCGGTACCGTGGGCAGTGAGGAAAAAGCGATCGTGGCGCGGGCACACGGCTGTACCCACCCGATACTCTACAGACGCGAGGATTTCGTGCAGCGGGTCCGGGACATCACGGCCGGCCGTGGTGTGGATGTTGTATACGACTCGGTCGGGCGCGACACATTCATGAAATCGCTCGATTGCCTGCGACCACTGGGGATGATGGTCTCGTTCGGCCAATCCTCGGGATCCATCCCGCTGTTTGACCTAGGGCTGCTCTCGGCCAAAGGTTCGTTGTTTCTCACCCGGCCGTCGCTTGTCTCCTACACTGCCAGGCGTGAAGACCTGCTGGCGTCCGCCAAAGAGCTGTTTGGAATGGTGGAGGCGGGCAAGGTGAAAGTCGCAATCGGACAGACGTACCCGTTGCGGGAAGCGGCCCGCGCCCACCGCGATCTGGAAGCGCGCAGAACCACCAGCGCGACAGTGATGACGGTGTAAAGCTTGCGCCTGCCGGGGACGCCGTGATCCGGGTACGGGGCATGGCGAGAAATTGTTCGTATGGCGCCTCGTGAATTACCGCACCGTATCATCGCGCCATTCCAGCTTCTCCCGGGATGAGCGCGGGCGTCCGGAGCCGCGGTCAGGGCATGACGAACCCGGCGACGGACTGCGACTCCGGAAGCATCGCAGACCCCCGACAGAACGGCATCCATCGCGGCAGCGTAATTGGCCATTGCTCCGCGACGCGGTAACCCGCCGGTTTCATGCCGGGCGTCCCGGGTTTCTTTCCCGGGCGGACTGTTCCTTGGGCTATTCCTTTGCATGAGGTGCGCCGGCCTCAGGGAGGGCGAGGCGGGTGCGGACCTGCAGGATGAGATGATCTGCCTCCGGGCACCTGCCTAGCAGGGCCTCCCACAGCGGGAAGAGGCGGGTTTCCTCGCGGTGTTCATGCTTGGACAAAGCTGCAGCCAGCAGCCCGAACCAGATTTCTGCTTCAGCCGTATCGGGCGACGCCTCCTGGAACAGCTCTTCGATCAGAGCTGCCAGTCGCAAGATGTCCTGGTGTTCGCGCAGCATCGTAGTGACCGGGTTGTCCTCCTGCGGCTCGTACAGAGACGGGAAGGCTGGTGCGAGCACATCGTTCTCCACGCCAATGTGGCGCCGCAGGCCCTGCAGAAAATCAAGCGTCTCCGCAGCAGCGGCGCCGGCCCCGACCGTGCGGAGCCGTGTCAGCGTCTGTGCCAATGACCCGTCCAGCCGCTCATGATCGCGACTGAGGATATCCTGGAGCGATACCGCCTCGGTGTCTTGCCGCGGCCGTATGGACACTTTCCACAGCTGCTGTTCGCGCACGCACGTCCATCGCAGCCGGTTGCGCAACTGCAACTGCAGCTGGTTGAGGAGCAGCGCCGGATCTTCGTCGGTAACGAGGATCACCTCCATGCCGCGTTCCAGCTCCCTGAGCGCGTAGAATGCGTAGGTATGTGCCGGCATTCCAGGCGGGGCAGTGCGAAGGTCCAGGTAGCGAATATTGGTGCTCATGGCTTCGCGTCAGGTCGGATCCGGCCGTGCCGGGTGTTGGGGGGCCACCGGTTCGCGCAATCGCAGCATGGTCGCGCGATCATATTCTGCCACGAGGCGCCGGAATTCAGCCGGCGCGGGCGCACAGCATCCGAAACGGCGCCGGACTGCGTGTCAGCGCCACGGCGATGATATAACCTGCTACCAGCAGCGCCCCAACCCAGGCCATTACCCGTATGCTCCGGGTCTTGCCACGCTTGAGCGCAACCGTCCCGAGCCCGATGTAGACGATAACCCCGAGCGTCTTCGCGGTAAGCCAGCCGTCAACGAAGGGATATTGGCGGATCTTGATGGCAAGGGCGGCTCCGGACACGAGCAGAACCGTATCGACGACGTGGGGGGCAATCCGGACCCACCGCGCTTTCAACAGGGGCGAGCCCGTCATCATCCAGACTCCACGTACGGCGAATCCGGTGACCGTCAGGATGACGCACGAAACATGGGTTACGAGCATGATGCCCATCAGCCGCACCTCCCAGCCAGATTTTTCCCGTACAGCCGGTACGCGCTGAACAGATTTGCCCATAGCAGCAGATTTGACAATCCCAATGCTGCCGCGCCCGGATAGGTCAGCAGGCCGGGCAGCCAGGGCGCACCGGTCAGCAGTAGCAGAGCGGCGACATGCAGGTCCAACTGGATGCCGGCACGCCGGTCGGGGATGATCTCTTTCATGTTCGGCAGCTTGCCCCGTCCTCCGGCGCTGGCCTGCAGGTGCAGCCAGACCAAAAATGGCACGATTTTGTATAGCATGCCGCTGATTACCGAGGCACCAAAGCCGAAGATCACGAGGATTCCCCAGCTTAGCTCGACCGGGGGCGGAACAGCGCCGGGATTCCACAGGGCTGTCCACCCGATCAGCACGCTGCCGAGCAGGCTGGCCATGCCGATGCGCCAAAATCGCACGGTGACGTCCGGCATCTCGCGTCGCCGCCGCCGCTGGAGCGCCAGCGTCGTGACCGCAAAAAGGGCGAAACCAAGCCCCAGCAGAGATGCCAGTGCGGCTAAGACGTCGCGTGCTGGAACCGAGCCGGTCCCGATCCAGCGAGCCAGAGACCACAACGACAAAGTCGCGAAGGTCAGTCCGGGAAGCCAGGCGGCAAGGTTGCGAGGGTAGGGCGGTGTTGTCTGAAACATGGGGACGACCTGGAATCCGACGCTGACGACGAGGAGCCCCACCCATCCCATCAGACCCCAGACAAGGTGCAGGGCCGTGATCCGCGGCACGGCGAGCCGCAGTTGCCAGGCGCGTGCCCCTCCAAGCAGCAGACCCAGGCATACCGTCACGGTGAGTGCAGCGATGGAGTAGCGCATGCCACGGACTGTAATGGTTGCATTGCGGGCGCGCACCAGACTGTCTGCGGCAGCGCCGACGAATACGATAAAAGCCGCCGCGAGCAGCATCAGGGCGAGGCGCAGCATCCGGACATGCCTGAAAAGGAATCCGTCCACGAGCGCCAGGGTTCCCAGACCCAACAACGCATGCACCGTGCCGGACACGATAAGCACGTGCCGGATGGGCGCGCCGGCAACGACCGGCAGAATCTGCATCAGGGAGCCGACCATGACCATGGCCAGAAAACCGAGCGTCATGAGATGCGTCAAGGCCAGCGTTCCGGCTGACCAGCGTGAAATCCAGATTCCGGTTCCCTCGAACAGCACAACCAGCGCAGCAGCGACTCCGAACAGTGGAGCGGCCAGAAAGAACCGCATCGGAACGGAGATCGGCGGGGCCTGCTCGAATGACACCACTGCCGGGCGCGCCAGTCCGGGGCGGCGCTGCGGGCCGGAATTCTCCAACGGCATTTTCCGTGGGTCGAATGTCACGGTTCCGGGGCAATGTTTGCGCGCACGCGCTGCAATAACCCGCTGATCTCTCCAGTGAGCGCCCGGTCGGCCAGCGGGTACAAAACCTGCTCCTCCTTTAGGTTGTGCTGCTGTAACAGGGTGAGCAGGGTTTCCGATAGCCCCAGGTAGTGCTGACGGTCCCGCGCCTCGATGTCCTGGCGCATGTTCTCGAACAGGGCGCACATCTGCTGGTGTTCCATGCGCATAATGCGTGTCGGTCCCCATACCTGACCTGTGCGCGCCTCGACCGCGGGGAAAAGAATCGACTCCTCTGCGTCAAGATGATGCAGCATGGCGCCGACAAACGCCCGCAGGCTCGTTTCCGCACCTGGCCAGTTTCCGCGGTGGACCAGGTTTTCGGTAGCGTTCAGCAGATCGTCACAGTGCCGGTGATGGGCGCCGAACACGGAACAGATGGAGTCTTTCATGAAGTCACCCTGTCTGATATGTCCCGCCGACATCGACTGTGCTTAACGCGCCGGCTGGATGCCTTGATTCAGGTCAAGGCGCAAAACGCTCATCAGCCGACTCGGCCATCGACGCGCCTTCGCAGATACATCGGCGCGTAACGCCAGACCCAGGGCACGAGCCAGCCAAGCCAGGCGCAGGCGGCCGCGAGGTTGAACAAATCGGCATGGACAAAAAATGGCGCGGCCAGTGCCGCCGCCAGGCGTAGCAGCGCAGTCACATTGACGCCCAGCAGCGTATTCCACGTGAGGCGATCGGCAGCGAGTGCCCTGCCCGAATGGCCGAGACTCACCCGCGATACCATAGCCACCACCATGCCCAGCATGAAGCCGATGCCCAGGGCGTGCAGCGGTGCCCGTCCAAGCAGCAATCGTCCGCTGCCGAGCAGGATCAGGCTCTGGATGGCGTAGAGTGCCATCGCCAGAGAAAGCCAAGAAAATGCGATATGGAGCATGGCCAGCAGGCGTTGCTCGAAGCTACGGCGAAAGCCCCAGGCAATCGTATGGTAAATAGCGGTGAGCATGAGCGGCAGATCGCACAAAAAGAGCCAGCGCCGCTGCCCAAAAAGCACGAGTGCAGCATGGCCGGCAGCGCAGGCCAGCACCAGGGGTAGACTCCAGGCCGGCTGCACGACGCGATAGTTTTGCAGCACACTACTGCCGAAGAACGGAATCATGCGGTGGCTCACGCCGAATAGGACAGGAACCAGAAACACCCACAGTCCGAGCTCGCGTGCCGCGACGAACCAGCTATAACTTCCGCCTACCGCAGCCACCGTGAAACAGACAATGCCCGCTGCTCCGGCCGCAAGTGCCAGGTTGAAGATCCATTCGTATGGGTCGATCCGGTTCGCCAATCTGCAGACTCCCAGGAGCGCGACGAGGATGGTCAGCCAGCCGCAGAGCAGGATGACTGTGGCGAGCGCCACGATTGTGGCACCCATGTACAGCCCGGCGTAAAACAGGACAATGCCGCCGCCCAGCAGCAGGGACGCGCTGACATAGGTGCGGCGCGACAGGGCGGGAGTGTTCATCCAGCGGGGATAGACCGTCGCGAGAAAGCCGAATATAAAAAGCGGGAACAGGCCGTAGATCATGAAAAAGGCGTGGGCCCAAACCGGATCCAGCGCTGTCTTTGCGGGCGGAAACAGTCCATAACGGCCGCACAGCGTGAAGGCCCACCATGCCATGATCAGCACGATTTGGGCCGTGCCGACCAGGAAGAACATGCGATGGGGCGCGGCACTGAACGCCTGCCAGATGCCAACGGGACGCGTGGTGGTCTTTTCCCTGGGTGTCGTCATGGACTCCGGTTCCTGATGCTGGCGTCCAGTTATTCACAGCACCTTTTACGCCGTCTTTGACATTGGTCAAGCGCCGGTCCGCCGCCCGGATGACGGTCGCGTTCGCGAACGGGTGCGCTGCAGCAGGCGCAGATTCCGGACATTCCGGATTCCGGACGAAAGCGGGACCGCTCCCGGCCTTGTCGTCGCTGGGCCGTTGCCGAATTCAGGCGGTGGTCGGTTGCGCGTTGCGCATGGCGTGGCTCGTGAACACGGCGATGGTGAACAGCATCAGCGCACCCGCCTGGTGCGCTGATGCGAGCGGTGTGGGCACCACGAGCAGCAGCGTGGTGATTCCGAGGGTAACCTGGATCGCCAGCATGGCCAGCAGTAGATGAATGGCGATACGTGGGCGCCGGGGCAGCGGCGTGCGCCGTGCCATGAACCAGAAGGAGGAAATCACGATGATCAGCAGGTAGGCGATCATGCGGTGGTCGAACTGAACCGTGCCCATGTTCGCGAAAAAGTTGCGCCACAGCGGATGCAAAGCAAACATGCCGAGTGGCAGCCAGCGACCGTTCATCATCGGGAACGTGTTGTAGATAAAACCGGCCCTGAGGCCGGCGACAAAACCTCCGGCGATGACCATAAGGAACACGAGTGCGGTGACGCCGTAGGAAAATCGGCGCAAGCGGGTAAATTCCGGTGCAGGGATCGGCGCGGTCGGCCCCAGAAGGTCGAGTGCCACCCACAGGATGTACGCGTAGATGAGAAAGGCTAGCGAGAGGTGCGCAGTCAGCCGGTACTGGCTGACGTGCGGGTTGTGGACCAGGCCGCTGCTGACCATGTACCAGCCAAGAGCCCCCTGCAAGCCGCCCAGTATGAACATGGTGACCAGCTTCGGTATCAGCCGCTTCTCGATCCGGCCGCGTATCAGAAAATAAAGAAATGGCAGAAGAAAAACCAGACCGATGCTGCGGCCGAGCAGGCGGTGGGCATACTCCATCCAGAATATGGTTTTGAACTGGGCGAGATCCATGTCCGAATTGACGTCGCGGAATTCCGGCGTCTGCTGGTAAAGATGAAAAACGTGATTCCACTGTGCCATGTTGAGCGGCGGAATCGCGCCCATAATCGGGTCCCAATGCACGATCGAAAGGCCAGAATGGGTGAGGCGGGTGATGCCACCGACGATCACCATCGCATAGATCATGGCACAGCAAAGCAGCAGCCATATGGCAATAGCACGCTGCGAGCGGGCCTTCGGTGCCGGCACCGAAGGCCGGGTTTCCTGGGCGAATGCGAGGTCTGTCATGGGTCAGGGTTCCGTGGCGAATTGAAAGTCGGCGTTAGCATGCAAGTCGGGCAATGTGCGGTGCCGCCACGAGGGTTCCCGATCCAGGCCCGATGCGCGGAACACCGGCACGTTGCCGAAATCTGGCATTTCTTGCAGCATAAGGCACCCGGTTCGCACACCCGAGCAGCAATGCATTATAAATGATCCAAGTGCAGATTGCCGCGGCTGACCGCAGGGGCAGATGGCAGTTCGCTGCATGCGGACTGGGCCCCTTCCCCCGGGGTCGGCGCAGCTGGCCCCGGCCGGTTGCCCCAATATCCGTCCGGACGTGGGACAGGCGACCGGTATCCACCATTTCGTTCCTTTTACAGGATTGCGCGAGGGCGATGTTCCTGGAGGGAACGGCGAATCGCTAAGGATGCACCCACAATCGGGCGATATCCACCGAACCGGCAGTGGGCTGGGGCGCCCCCCTCTTTATCTGGCGCAGTTCCCAAGTGGAGGGTTAAGTCGCCCATCGTGGGGCGCTCGCGACGCCGGGGATGCGTAGGGTCAGGAAAGCAGGTTTTTTTCAATGGCCACCGCAGTGCAATCCTGGGAGGATGGGCTGCGTAAACGCCTTTTTCGATCATCTCCGGGTTTCGTCGGCACTTCGGCCTTTGGCGCGAGCGGCCGGCCAGAAATGCCGGCATGTTCTGCGCGCCCAGAAAGCCTGGGGCGGACTTGCAGGCAGCCACCCTGTCGGTGTGCCTGAAGTGCGGCCGGGTCCTGGCCGCAAGTGAGGCCGGACCCAGGCAGTCGTCGCGCATGATAAGCGGTTCCGATGGCGTCGGTGCCAGCGTGACACGCCAAGGCGGCTGGCATGCCATGTTTTCCTTTATATACAGAATATTGCTGTTCGCTCCCAGCGTTGCTCGGAGCATTCTTCTATCCCAAAGGAGATGGTTGTACCTATCCCAACGGCGCCCGACGTTCTGCAGTTCACTTGATCTGGATCAATCACTCGTCCGGACCGGTTGGTTACCGTCTGCACCCGACGCATTGCCATTGCCCGGCCAACCAGGCGGTGCTGGTGCCGTTGTCCACTCGCCGGACTGCGTGGCTTTTGCCGATCAACGTGAGGAGAACCGTCGTGACAAAGAAGATGTCTGCAACACCGATGATCGATCAATTGGAGTCCGGTCCCTGGCCGAGCTTTGTGAGCGGGCTCAAGCGGCTCGCGAAAGACAAGGACATGATGGTGGACCTGCTGGGCCAGCTGGAGCACTCCTACGAAACCCGCAAGGGGTACTGGAAAGGCGGCACCGCCAGCGTCATAGGTTACGGTGGCGGCGTGATTCCCCGGTTCTCCGAGGTGGCCGACAAGTTCCCGGCATCTGCCGAGTTCCACACGATACGCATCATGCCGGCGCCCGGCATGCACTACGACACCAGCATCCTGCGCAAGTTCTGCGATATCTGGGAAAAGCACGGCTCGGGCCTGATCGCCCTACATGGCCAGAGTGGCGACATCATGTTTCAAGGATGCACCACTGATAATGTCCAGGTCGCATTCGACGAACTCAATGAACTCGGATTCGACATGGGCGGAGCCGGCCCGTCTGTGCGCACTTCGATGTCCTGTGTCGGGCACGCCCGCTGCGAGCACTCCTGTTTCGACGAAGGACGTGCACACCGTGCGGTTCTGAACGACTTCACAGACGATCTGCACCGGCCCGCATTGCCGTACAAATTCAAATTCAAGTTCTCCGGCTGTGCCAATGACTGCATGAATTCGATACAGCGCGCAGACATGGCGGTCATCGGCACCTGGCGCGACGATATCCAGGTGAAGCAGGATGAGGTCAAGAAGTTCGTCGCCGCCAAAGGCCGCGATTATGTGATCGACAACGTCGTTACGCGCTGCCCGACCCAGTCGCTGAAGCTTAAGGCCGACGACACGCTCCAGATTGATAACCGCAACTGCGTGCGCTGCATGCACTGCATCAACGTCATGACGAAGGCCCTGTCCCCGGGCAAGGATCGCGGCGTGACGATTTTGGTCGGTGGCAAGCGCACACTGAAGATCGGCGACCTGATGGGGGTCGTTATCGTCCCCTTCATGAAACTGGAAAGCGACGAGGATTTCGAACGTCTCGTCACCCTGGGGCACACCATTATGGATTTCTGGGCCGAGAACGGCCTGGAGCATGAGCGCTGCGGCGAGATGATCGAGCGCATCGGTTTGGCCAATTTCCTCGAGGGAATCGGCATTGAGCCCGAACCGGCCATGCTGGCGCATCCGCGCAGCAATCCGTTCATTCGCACCGATATGTGGGAAGAAGAGGCGGAACGTTGGGTCCAGCGTAAGGCTGGCGCCCAGCGGTAACGAGCCGGCCTGTATATTCCGCGAATCCGAGTTAGGAGACAGCAATGACAACAGCCCAGACAGCGGGTGGCAGCAAGCAGCGCATGCCGATAGAGAGCGGTGTGCCGGACCATTTTCAGTACATGCATCCCATCATGCGCCGCAACTACGGGCAATGGGCCTGGCACGACCGGCCGCGCGCAGGCGTGCTGCACCACGTGGCCGAGAGCGGTGATGAGGTCTGGACGGTACGCGCTGGTACCCAGCGCCAGATGGATGTGCATACGATCCGCAAGCTCTGCGACATCGCCGACCAGTATGCCGAAGGTTACGTGCGCTTCACCATCCGCAGCAACATCGAGTTCATGGTGGGTTCCTACGCGAAAGCCGAGCGCCTCATAGAGAAGCTTGCTAAAGAGGGCTTTCCGGTGGGTGGAACGGGGAATTCCGTTTCGATGATCTCCCACACCCAGGGCTGGTTGCACTGTGACATCCCGGGCACCGACGCCTCGGGCGTGGTGAAGTCGCTGATGGACGAGCTCCATGAGGAGTTCGTCCGCGAGGACATGCCGAACCGCGTGCGCCTGACCACCTCCTGCTGCCAGATCAACTGCGGCGGACAGGGCGACATCGCCATCAACATCCAGCACACCAAGCCGCCCAAGATCAACCACGACCTCGTGGCCAATGTCTGCGAACGGCCCTCGGTGGTGGCGCGCTGCCCGGTGGCGGCGATCCGTCCGGCGATGGTCAACGGCAAACCCTCGCTCGAAGTCGACGAGAAGAAGTGCATCTGCTGCGGGGCCTGCTATCCGCCCTGCCCGCCGATGCAGATCAACGATCCCGAGCACTCGAAGATCGCGATCTGGGTGGGCGGCAAGAACTCCAACGCCCGCTCCAAGCCGATGTTCCACAAGCTCGTCGCGGCCGGGATCCCGAACAACCCGCCGCGCTGGCCCGAGGCGGCGGCGATCGTCAAGAAGATCCTGCGCGTCTACAAGGAGGACGCGAAGGACTGGGAGCGCATGGGCGAGTGGGTGGAACGCATAGGCTGGCCCCGCTTCTTCGAGCTGACCGATCTGCCGTTCACCAAGTTCCACATCGACAACTGGCGTGGATCGCGCGCAAGCCTGAATGCGTCCACCCATATCCGCTTCTAGCGCAGGCGGGACGACTCCCCGTCCCGGGGGCGGGGGGTAAGAAGCGCCGCCGGTAGGGCAAAGGCCGGCTTCCGGACCGCCCGAGAGCGACAAAGTTTCCTGTGCGTACGGTGCAAGGACGCACCGCTTTTTTAGTCGGCTGAATTGTGCCGCCGGACCCCGGTTCTGCGGCCGGGTTGCGTATGCTTCCGTGCGCCCGTTGGTCGGGCGGCGACGAAGCCGCGAAACCGGGCGCTGAGCGGCGAACCTTCCCGCAATTCCTGTCATCAAACTTCCCGTAAACTCGTACCCGATCAGTACCGGCGCAGAGGCGGCGCATTGATGCCGCGAGCGGCGCGAAGCGTCGCTGGCCGGTTCCCAATGCCCTGTCTCATGCGAACGGCGGTGAGCAACTGTCCATGGAGGTGATGATGAAAAGGAATGTGAGCTATGAGCGGTTCGGCAAGTACAGCAGTCAGGAGAAAAACTGGCCGGAGCGCATCGCTATCGGCGGCACGGGAGGGCTGGATCAGCGCCGCAGCCCACGCAGACCGATTTCCATGGAGGTTACCCTCGGTCAGTGCGTCACTTGCTTTGGCAAATGGCCGATCTGCAACCTGAGCCTGCACGGCGCCTTCCTGGGCAAGGCATCGGGGCGCATGCCGGTCGGCACACTTCTCGATGTGGCTTTCCGCTGTGGGTCCGACAGCGCCGCGACCATGCGCTACGTGCTCGCCCGGGTTGTGCGGGTGGAGTCTGGCGGCATGGCGGTCAATTTCGGCAGATACGGCCGCGGCGTCCATGCTGACCTGATCGCGCTGCTGCGGCCGACTTAGAACCGGACTACATGCGGGCCGGCTACCTGCCGCACAGCTCGTGGATGAGCGGCGCGCAGATCACTTCCAGTGCATGTCCGAAATAGCTTCCCGGAATTACGAGAGTGTTGGGGCGGGACATGAAGGAGCCGTCCACCTTGAACAGGAGCTCCGGAAAGTTGAAACGGTGCGGATCGCGGAAGCGGATGACTACGATGCTCTCGGCATCCGCAGGAACGTCCCTGGAAATGAACGGATTCGACGTGTCCACCACCGGGACACGCTGGAAATTGATGTCCGTGACGGAGAACTGGGGCACGATGAAATGCACGTAATCGCGCATACGCCTCAAAATCGTATCGGTGACCGCCTCGGCAGAGTAGCCCCGGGTGCGTGTATCGCGATGTATCTTCTGGATCCACTCAAGGTTCACGACCGGAACCGCGCCAAGCAGCAGGTCGACGTGCTGGGCGATGTCCACACCGCCTTCACCGTGGTCGGATGAACGCCGCTCGGCGACAGCTGGATTGTGTGACGGGCTCATCTGGCGGCGGGTCCAGGCGCGCGCCACGACCCCCCCGTGCAAGCCCTCGTAGAACAGGAGGTGCGTGTCCGGAGGCAGTGGCTCCCACGGGCTAAAGGTTCCGGGCTTTCCGCCGAGCTCCCGGCAATTGTCCGCCGTGATGCATCGCCGGAATGTCCCGCCGCCATTGCGGCCATATTCAGCGAACAGCATCTCGAGCCGTTCAAACAGGTTTACGTCCGGCCCGAAATGGCTCAGGGCGAGACCGGCGACCTGAGCCTGGTCGATCACCTGGGCCATGGTTTCCTGGTCATAGCGATGGAAACTCTCGCCATCGATGAACGCAGCACGAATGCCCTGCCGGCGGAAAATGTCGCTGAAGGCATGCCGTATTGTGGTTGTGCCGGAGCCGGCGGATCCTGTCACTGCAACAATGGGGTGCGATTTCGACATGGCAAGCCGTCCGTCACGCTAGTTTATGTCCAGATGGATGATGCGACGAACTCACGTCCGAGCCCGCCTCACGGTTGCCGATAACGCGGGTTATTCATATTGGAGCCGGCTGCCGGGCTTGTCAAACGGGCCTGCGGGCGGCGGCTCATGACCTGCCGGAAATGCGGTGCTATGCTATGCGACAGCAATGCGAGGCGAGGCCGATGGCAAAGAAGTGCATGTATCGGGTGACTTTTGTCAATCAGGGCAAGGTTTACGAGCTCTACGCAAAGCGTGTGAGTCAGGGCGACCTCTATGGCTTCATCGCGGTCGAGGGCATCACGTTCGGCGAAAAATCCTCGGTGGTGATTGACCCCGGCGAGGAGCGCCTGAAGGCGGAATTCGACGGGGTACAGGTGACGCGCATCCCGGTGCATGCAGTAGTCCGCATCGACGAGGTAGCGAAGCAGGGTATTGCCAAGATCGTACCGCTGAACGGCAAGACTGAGGAGGTCTCCGCAGTGGTGCGCCAGATCGGGCCGTTTGCCGAGGCGCCTCCCAAAGGAAAGCCAGAGTAGCGGGATCCGTCCTTCTCTTTGTCGGTATCCTGGCGCGCGAGGCCTGCTCTGAGATTTCCCGGTCCCTGCGTCTCGCCAGCAGGCCTGGCTCCGGCAGCGCCAGCCCCTCGTGCCGCGTCTTGCTTGTCGTGTCCTTGCTGGTCAAGCTATGCCGGCGCGCAGCGGTTGAGCCCGCGTTTCCGGAATGTCCGGCCTGGTTCCAGGCGGCAGCACGCGCAGCGCCCCGGCATTGGCGATGCCGTGTCATCGCCCGCGCCGGCGCCTGCGAATGGGACGCGTCCGGTCTTCAGGTCGACGCGCTACCCAATGAACCACCAGGTCCGGGATCAGTCCGGTTCCCCCTGGCCGGCCTAAAGTTCCTGCAACTCCCGACCGATAACTCAAAAGGGTATCCTCGCGGTCGCCGTCGGTCCGTACCTCGGAAAGTCATAACCCTCGGAAAATTGTCGAGAATGTCCAAATTCATTGGCCCGGTCTGGATAGCAGTTTCCGTGGGCATCGCGATCGCGGCGTCCGGCTTGTACGCCTTTTATCGCCAGGGCGTTATCCGGACAGCCGAGCAGCAGGCGACGGCGGTCAACCAGGTCGTGGCGGGGATGCTCGGCGACATTCTTGGCTCGGATTACCGGCAAATCCTGCGCGATTCCACGCGCGGGGCGGGGGTGCAGGTGTCCTCGAAGCGCCTCGGGGCGCAACTGCAGCGCAAGGTTGGTGCGCTCATCCGTGGCCTCGGCATCACCCAGGTGAGACTGATCGCGCCGAACGGGTTGATCCTTTTTTCGGCCGGAATGGCCGGCAGCCGTCCCCGGGGGGGCCACGACACCCAACTAGCGGCCGCCCGTGCCGGTCGCGCATCGAGCGTTGTCCGGTTTGACGGCCGTAGTTCTCTCCTCGCGCACGTCATTCCGGTGCCGGTCAGGGCGGTGTCGTTCCTGCCGCTGCGTCTCAGCGTCGCCGGCCCTGTGGAGGGCGTGGTCGAAATCCGCTCCCGCATGACGGATCTCGCCGGGGGCATTCGCGAGGACCA
The DNA here is from genome assembly GCA_028068195.1 of Gammaproteobacteria bacterium. Lineage (GTDB taxonomy): Bacteria > Pseudomonadota > Gammaproteobacteria > Acidiferrobacterales > UBA6901 > JAJYCY01. Next base: position 52,829 of record JAPTTX010000046.1, on the reverse strand, counting down.
GCTGTGGTTGCTGCGTGCGGCGCTCGGGATGTTGTCCGCGATTTGCCTGGCCGGGGTTATGGTCGTGCTGCGATTCAGGCAGCTGGCGGGGCCGCAACCGGATTCCGCACATGCGGAGAACTTGGGACGTCGGCTGATACACCAGGATTCGCTCACTGGTCTGCCAAACCGCGCAAGTTTCAGCGAGCGCGTGCGCCATGCAGTGACGCGCGACGGGCGGAAGGCCGCAATGTTCTGCATCATGCTGATTGACCTCGACCGGTTCAAGGTAGTCAATGACAGCCTGGGGCATGAGGCTGGAGACCGGCTCCTTCTTGAGGCGGCAGCGCGGATCTGTCGGACAGTGCGGGATGGCGATCCGGTCTTTCGCATGGGTGGCGACGAGTTCGCCGTTTTGATGGACGGTCTGGAGCGGGTGGAGGATGCGGCGCGTCTGGCCCAGCGCATCATCGACCAGATCGGCCGGACGGTATTGCTCCGGAATCACGAGATCAACCCGGGGGCCAGCATCGGCATTGCCATATATCCGAAGGACGGAGTCACCGCCGAGCACCTGATCAAGGACGCAGATGCCGCGATGTACCGCGCCAAGGAATCGGGCAGAAACCGCTACGAGTTCTTCACGCGGGACATGAACACCAGGGCAATGGAGCGTCTGGGCCTGGAGACCTCGCTGCAGCGAGCCATGAGGAACGGAGAGTTCGTCCTCTTCTATCAGCCACGTGTGCTGCTCGCCGACGGTAAGACGGCTGGAATCGAAGCGCTGTTGCGCTGGCAACATCCGCAGTCGGGCATCCTGGCTCCGGACAAGTTCCTGTCGGTTCTGGAAGAATCTGAGCTGATCGTATCCGTCGGGACCTGGGTGCTGCGCACTGCCTGCGCCCAAAACGCAGCGTGGCAGGCTCAGGGATTGCCGCCGGTGCGGGTGTCCGTGAATATTTCATCGCGCCAATTCCGCAATGGCAGCCTCGTCGACACGCTGCGCAGTGTCCTGCACGAGACCGGACTCTCGCCGAGCTGGCTCGAGCTGGAACTGACCGAAAGTCTGCTCATGGAGGACACGGCAGCCGCGATAGACATGATGCGGCAGATCAAGGAGCTCGGTGTGTGCATATCGCTTGACGATTTCGGAACGGGTTATTCTTCCCTGAGCTATCTGCGCCAGTTCCCCGTGGATTATCTCAAGCTCGACCAGACCTTCATCAGGGATCTGTCCGTCAGCGAAAAGGATATGGCCATCACGGTGGCGGTATCGAACCTTGCCCGCAGCCTCAAAATGGGTCTGGTGGCAGAAGGAGTAGAAGAGTCGGAACACCTGGAGTTCCTGCAACGGCATGGTTGCCAGGAAGCGCAGGGATACCTGTTTAGTCGTCCGGTGCCGCCAGAGCGGATTCCGGAAATGCTTGTCCACCACGGTCAGGCCTGGATTACCTGATCCGGCAGTCCCGATGGAGTACTAAGACCGTCATTCGCCGCGGGGCTTTGAATTTACCCGCGGTCACGCCGGGCTGGCGCGGGCCGCGGAGACGATCGCCATCCGCAGCGGACGGGCCGCGGCTTCCTCGGCAGGCCTACCATCGAGTGAAGAAGTGCGGTTTCCGGGCGGATCTGGGCGAAGGCAGTATGTGTACCGCAGCGCTGGATGCCTGGGTCAAGGAGGGGGCGGCGACCTTCCTGTTTCCGCCCATCAGCCTGGGCCGACGGCGACCGTACCCGCTGGTCCGAGTCCGCGCGCCCATGTCCAAGTGCTGCAGCACGCGTTTCTGGCTGCTGGTATTCAGGTCAGGACGGGATATGCTAGGGGGTGGCCCGGTGGATTGGGTCAGCTCGGCCAGGATCATGCCGGCTCGGTTACTTCCAACGGCCACCAGGAAGATGATGCTCGAACTGCAGAGATAGTACAGGATGCGTTGGGCCAGAGTTTGCCGGACCGCGAAGAATGTCACCACGCCCAACAGGAAGCTGATGGCAAGCGCGGTCCATCGGGGTGGTAACCGGTATGCCATCCAAAGGGTGTCGGCGATCGCCATGGTGGCGACCCCTGCTGCACCGGATATCAGCACAGATTGCGCGCTGACCAGATTGTCGGCAACCTTTGCCATGGCTGTTCTCCCGGGCCCGGGGCCCATTCCTGTGGTGTCGGTCTCACGGCAGCCGGGCCTCGCCGGCCGTGCGATACGTGTCAATCTTGTACCAACTGGGCGACCGGGTACAAATGGAATGTGATGTGCGATCCGGAGTGCAGGCACAGGACTCCTGCGCGGCCAGCGATGAATCGTCGCCCGTGCCTGCCCATCGAGACGGGTATCTGGAATGACTGCAACACAATGTATCTAAATATTCTTTATAAGAATGCCGGCCGGCTTTTGTTTGCAGGCTGCATCGACACGTCGGTTGCGGGCCTAGTCGGGACGTCCCACAGGAGGTGGTGCGGTCACCCGTGTGTCAGGGCCGCGTTCTGTGCGCGGAAGACATCCATCGAGTAGGTAAAGTCCCCGACCCATTTACCGGACCGGAAATCGATACGCACCACATCGGGAACGAAGCCCTTGCGTCCGGCAACCATCGGGTAGTCGCTGGCGACGGCGCCGTCATCGATGTCGTCCAAACTGCATGTCTTGTCATAACGTGCCGGACGAAACCACACGCGAAGCTTCGGGTTCACCGCAACCGCATGCTCGTTGGCATCATCGCGGAACCAGACGCGCTTGGCGATCATGCAGCCGAATATCAGCTGGATTTCGACGAACAGCGGTTCGGTGCGCGCTGCCAGGGCACGTTCGGCTGCAGTGCTCAGTTCTATGCGTACGGACTTGCCGTGGAGCTGAATGATTGAATGTGGCATCAGGGGATCGTCCGGTCGGGACAGGCAGGTATCCAAAATTATCCTGGTGTCCGGCTTGGCTTGTCAACCGGCGCTATGCGCACGCCGGTGCCGGTCGATCGCGAGACGGCATATGCGTTCGCAAAGCTCGGGAAAACTGATCCCGGCAGCCAGTCCGGACTGGGGCAGCAGGCTGGTTGCAGTCATGCCTGGGCTCGTGTTTGCCTCCAGGCACCAGAACTCGCCGCCGCTGTCCATCCGGAAATCGATGCGGCTGTGCCCCTCGAGCTTCAGGGCGCGATGCGCCCGGCAAGCAAGCTCCTGGGCGCGACTGGTCTGATGCTGGAGAAGGGGGGCAGGGAAAATTTCGGAGGCGCCCCCTTTCTGGTACTTGCTCGCGTAATCGAAGATCTCGCCCTTTCGCGGAATGATTTCGCCTACCGCCAATGCTTCGCCATCAAGCACGCCAACTGTGAACTCGCGTCCGGGAATGAAGCGCTCCAGCATCACCTCCGTGTCAAAGCGGGTCGCGAGCTGGATCGCTGCTGCCAGACGCCGCGGATCCCGCACTACCGTCAGCCCGACGGTGGAGCCCTGTCTGTTTGGTTTGACCACCAGCGGGAAGTTCAGGGCGCTGACGATATCGTGTGTCTGCGCCGGGGCCATCAGCCAGTCGGCCGTAGGAATACCGGCGCTGCGGAACAGGCGCTTTGAAATATCCTTGTCCATGGCAATCGCGCTGGCCGCGTGACCGCTGCCGGTATAGGGGATGCTGCACAGATCGAGCACCGCCTGCAGGGTGCCGTCTTCGCCCGCGCCTCCATGCAGTGCGAGAAATACGACATCTGCCGACCTGACTTCTGGCAGATCGGTGAGTGCCAGGGGCGAAGCGGGTGGTGCCGACACCAAATCGATTGCCGCGGGCGGAGCCTCCGCGACGTTCCATTCCAGCAGGCGCTTCTCTTCCTGTGGGTTAAGCACGCCACGCACGGTGTCGATTGCAACTGCTTCGTGGCCAGCGAAGCGCAGAGCCATGATGACCTGCGCCCCGCTGGCGATCGACACGTCACGCTCGGCGCTGGTTCCGCCGAATAGCACCGCCACTTTCATCATGCCTCCCAAGGGATTACCTCTGCTCACGCCAGGCCCGCCTGAACAGCGGAGCCTGCGTCAAACAAACACTACCATGTGCTTGCCATGAAGGCACGAAGCAGACGACGGCCGTACCGGTGTCGCGACCGCCTACAAGCCCCGGACATCGGGTGGCGCACCGGGGATCAGTGACTGCCGACAACCATCGCGGCCTGGATCAGGGTCGCCAGGTTCACAAAGGCATGCATCGCAATGGGCGGATATATGGAATCGGTGCGCAGCCGCGCCATGCCGAGAAAGAGTCCGAATATGAATATCTCTGCAACCTCAGGGCGGCTATACTGAGCGTGGCTCAAGGCCCAGGCCAGGGCTGTCAGGATGACCGCGGCAACGGGCCCTAATCTCGACCATCGCAGCCCCTGAAGCAGGAATCCGCGGAAGAACAGTTCTTCGAAAACCGGGGCGGCAATCACGATGGCGAACCAGAACAGCGGAGCGAGAGTCGCGGACCGGTACAAGGATAGAGTAAATTCCGGGCCCTGCGGATTCCGGATCAGAGGTTCCACGAGATCGGAAACCGCCATCAGCGCTAACGTGACGGCCAGCCATGCCATCAATGCGCGCGCTGGCACGCGATGCATGCCCAGGTAATCCGCCGGATCGCTGCCTTTGCGCAGGCGTGCAGCCCCCCACGTACACACTGTGCAGGCGCCGGCGCTTGCGACAGTTGCCAGCGAAAAAACCAGGCCATTGTCACTGAGTCCGGCTGCGGCTGCGCGCACGGAGGTCTGCTGCCCGTGCTCCACTTCGTAAAGGGCGCATGCAAAAATGACCCCGAGCTGCACCAGCAGGAACGCCGCGGCAATTGCAACCCCGAAGGCTAGCGTGCGCCCGGGGCCCCAGATGTCAGGCCGATGGCGTAATGACGGTCGCGGCCGGATCTGCATGGTGGCTCCCTGGAGAACATCTCCGGCGGGTCATGTGCCGGCTACCAATGCCCTGCCCAGGCCATCCCCGCCAAACCGATGCTGCTGACCAGCATCCAGCGCGATATTGCCACGATTCGCAGGTCCTGTCTCGAAGGAACTGCGGCGTACATGAGACAGGCGATGATATAGGCCCAGCCGGCCTCGCCTGCACTGAACCGTGGGTTTAGGCCGACCCTCCAGGCCATCAGCATGAGTGCCGTGGGCAGCAAGGATAGCGGCGCCAGCCCGATGAAAACCCCGTTGTACCAGCGCAGGTTTGCGAATTCGACGCTTCCGAGAACCATCTGTCCGCCGCTGTATCGTGGCCACAGCCTGAGTCCCAGGGGCCGGCCGCCGCACAAGGCGCCGGTTATCCAATGTGCCAGCTCGTGAAGGAGTGTTCCCGGGATCACCACGACGGAATGCAGCACGGTCCGCAGCCGCAGGAGGATGAATAGTGCAAGATAGCCGGAGACCGCGGCCAAATACGCGACTCCGGTTTTCGAATGAAGTCCTAACCAGATGGTTCGCAAGATTTCCGCCATGGAATGTTTTGGCCGGGCTGGTTTCTTCGCGCCGGGCAGGCTATCCCGTGTGTCGGTCAGACGTCCAGCATCAGCTTCCGCGGTTTGGTCATTCCGGCGATCTTGCAGGCCTGCTGACCGTAGCCGTAAGGAAACAGCTCGTAAAGGTACTTGCGGGTTGCCCGTTCCTTGCCCATCCGTTCGCCCATTGCCTTCAGCAATACCCTCGCTTCCGGCACCGAGTGGTGCGTCTCATAATATTCCCGCACGAAATTCACCACCACCCATCGCTGCTGGGTCATCTCCAGCGACTCGATGCGGGCAATGCGTTCGGCGATCGTCCGGTCCCAGACGGAAGGATCGAGCAGAAAGCCTTCTTCGTCGGTGTCCAGCACCCTTCCGTTCACCTCGATCCCCATTTTCCTGGCTCCTCTCTATTCGGCAACAGCCGGTTCGTGTTCCGGAGCGGCAGCCCCGGCTGGTTGTGGCGCTGTCTCCACCACCACTTGCCCTTTTACGGAGGCAGAGGACCAAACCAAGTATATGAATTGGCCGTTGTTTGTTTACTACCCCAAAGGGATATGGTCCCGAAGAAGGTGGATTTATCGTGTCTGGATGTATCTCCTGCCGCGCTGCGGGATAGCTGCTGCGCGCCTGAATGCCGGGCAATTCCCGTGCCAGACCTGGGCTGCCATGCCGGCCGTGGACCCATGCCGCGGGGCAGCTGCCATCGCCATCGCTGCCTGCCCGCTTGTCCGGATTTTCAAAGCGAATGTCGCAGCCGCCTGGCGGCAGGGCCCCGCCGATTCGGTGCAGCGCCTATACTCACCCAGTGTCTTTCGAAAACCCGATGCCGGGAAATCCAGCCATGACTCCCGATATATTGAAACGGCTCAGTCAGTCCATAAAGGAAAGGCGGTGCACGGTCCTGCGTTATGATGGCCAACAGCACGTTCGCGTCGTCGAGCCGCACGTGATCTACACCGACCGCGAAGGCGTCATGGTGGTAGGCTGCTTTCAGACGCGAGGCCCCGGAAATGCCGGTGCGCATGCTGTGACGTGGCAGATTCTGCAGCTGCGCAGAATCGAATCGGTATTTCTGCTGGATATTGGATTCAAGGTCCGCACGGACCGGGGGTTCGATCCCGGAAGCCTCGAGTTCCAGCGTGGTCTCGTCGCAATCGTTGCGACCGAGGGCATGTCCTCGCGCATGGCGCAGAGCGGCCGGTCGCCAGCGATGCTTTGGTATCAGGCGCGCGGCTGGCTGTGGGGTGTAGGTTCCGCGATAGACCGGGTGCTGTCCGATCGGGGCTGGAATTCGCGCGACCACTGAGGCTGCGGCACGCGGGGTTTGCTGCGCGAAGTCCACCAGTCTATTCGTCATGGTCGGCGTGCCGGCCGCTGGGATATACCGGGTGTTGGATGCCAGGTTCGATGTGCCTGCCGGCGATGGACTGTTGGCCGATGGTCTACGCGCTTCCGACCGCAGGTTCGTGATGTTTGGTGACAAGCTCTTGGGACGCATGAGCAGGAGTTGCGATCCGCTTGGTCCCGCTGCGACCGACGGATAGCCGCTGGTGCGCAGGGACGCGCCGTCATCCCGCCGGTCTGGAACCGAACCGGTCTTCCCATGGTCCGTCGCCGTCTGCGACGAACGATACCCTATTGAAATTCCCGTTGCCGGGGGATAACGCCCGATTGCTGCCCGGCCATCAACGCGAGGGGGTCGGTACAGCCCTTGAGCTGATGTGTCTGTGGTGGCTGCAGGCCGGCCGCAATGGGAATCATCCTTGATTTGCAGGGCATCGTCCGTCTCATCCACTGCCAAACGACGATCTCCGGATGACCTTTGAGTGAGAAGGTCCGTGCGTTCGTTGCCGGAGTCAACCTGCTGGCCGCGGCGACCGGCGAGGCCGGCGTGCAATGATGGCCCGGCTTGCGCTGGGCATGTGTTTAGCCTGTCGTTATGGTCTGCAGGTCGGGCCTCTGCCCGCGGCGGGGTTGATCCCCGAATTTAGGCCGGAGTCTCCGCGGCCTTGGGAAGGTGGTGTGATCTGATCACCAACAGCGGCGCAAGGCGCCGGTCTGTCCGGAGCAGGTCGGCCAGCGTGGTGCGGTCAAGCGTGCGAAAGAATGCCTCGAGTGCCTCGGCCAGAACGCCCCGCAGCAGGCACGCCGGGATGATCGGACAGCGGTTGTTGTGCGGGCGATCGAAGCATTCAACCAGCGCGGTGTCGGCCTCGGTGGCGCGCACCACCGCGCCCACATTGATTTCTGCGGGCGCGAGCCGCAAGCGAATGCCGCCCCCCTTTCCCCGTACGGTTTCAACATAACCGCGCCGGCTCAGGGTGTGGACCACCTTCATCAGATGGTTCTTGGAAATGCCATAGACTTCAGCGATTTCATGGATGGTGGCCAGGCCTTCGTGGTGCACGCCAAGATAAAGCAGGACGCGCAGGCTGTAGTCAGAAAACACGGTCAGGCGCATAGGCTTTATTCCAGGGATATCCAAAAGAGGCATTGGAGATATTGATTATGATATGGTGCCATGTTATATAAAAGATGTACATATAATATATCTTTAATTAGTGTTGGTAGTTGGGCGTACGAGTACAGCGCCCTGGGTCCGCCCCGGCAGGTCCCGGCAACGGCCTGCGGAGGCAATGATCGGGCAAATTTCTTGAGGAGACGCAGCCGCTATGCAGGTGCAGACGAACGGGCTTGTCACAGACAACGAGGGCTTTCTTGTCGATCCTGACGATTGGAACAGTGTTGTCGCCGAAGAATTGGCCAGGCGAGAGAACATCAGCCTGCAATCGGAGCACTGGGAAGTGCTCAACTTCATGCGCGACTATTTTACCCAACACCATGTTGCAGCGGATGCACGTTTCGTGATCAAGTTTCTCAACGAGAAGTACGGCAGTGGCTCAGGGCGTGACCGGCTCTACAAGCTGTTCCCGTATGGCTATATGCAGCAGGCCTGCAAGGTGGCTGGCATGCGCAGGCCGCGCGCGTGGAGCACGGGCTAGCGCGGCGCGCACATTTTGGCGGGATTCACCGCTTGACCGGTCTGGTCCCTGGTTCTCCCGACCGGGATCGGCCCGCCGGTGGTGTGCGGAGGCGCCTTCCGAGGGCGAAGGCGGGCTGGCACACTACAGGCCCAGGGAGTGCCAGACCCGTAGCCGGTTGCCGGACGCGAACACGGGTCGCTTAACCATGCACTGAAGTGCGGTGAGGTGCGACGCCAGCTGCCTGACGCCTTTCGTTGACTTATGTCAAGGTTGGCGCCTACCGTTTGCCTTTAGATTTCGGTATGAGTAATCAGCTTTCATCTTGCCTCGAGGCGCCCGGTGGCGTAGTTTCGTACGTCCTGCACGGCAACTGCTACCTTAATATCACGAACCGCTGTACGTTGCGGTGCAGCTTTTGCCCGAAATTCAATGGCACCTGGGATGTGCAGGGCAGCGCCATGCGCCTGCGCCGGGAGCCGACCGCAGACGAAATCCTGGATGCCGTAGGAGACCCGCGGCAGTATCACGAGGTTGTTTTTTGCGGGCTGGGGGAGCCGACGCTGCGCCTTTACACGTCGCTCGAGATCGCCTCGCGACTGCGCGCGCGCGGGGCACGTGTGCGCATCAACACCGACGGCCTTGGCAACTTGGTCTATGGCAGGGACGTTACCCCGGATCTGGAAGACAACATCGACGCGCTGTCGATATCGCTCAATGCCCAGAACGAGATCCTGTACAACCGCTATTGCCGGCCGAAGCTTGCGGGAGCCTACCGCTCTCTGCTCGATTTCGCGCGGCGCGCACGCGATTTTGTGCCCGAGGTAACGCTCACCGCGATCGACGGCCTTCCAGGTGTCGACATGGATGCCTGCGCCAGCATCGCGGCCGGTGTCGGCGCCAAGTTCCGCCGCCGCGTCCTCGATGAGGTTGGCTAGCTTTCCCGGATGGCTCTGTCGGATTATGTCGCAACCTTCGGGCAAGCCATGCTGCGCCGCTATGGCGAGCGTGTGCACAAGATCGCGCTCGACGCGGGGTTTACGTGCCCTAATCGCGACGAAAGCAAGGGTCGCGGCGGGTGCACCTTCTGCAACAATGCGTCCTTCAGCCCGAACGGCCGCCGGCCGCCTGCGATCGCGCGGCAGATCGAAGCCGGCCGTGCCGTGGTCGCGCGCCGCACCGGCGCGCGGTACGTTTTGGCCTATTTTCAGGCATATACCAACACCTATGGCGGCGTCGACCAGCTGCGGGCCCTCTATGACGAGGCGCTGGCGCAGCCAGGCGTGATTGGGATGTCGGTCGGGACGCGGCCAGACTGCGTGCCACTCGAGGTGCTCGATCTGTTGCAGGAATACCGCGATGCTGGCTATGAGGTGTGGCTGGAACTCGGATTGCAGTCGAGTTTTGATGCGACACTTCGACGCGTGAACCGCGGCCATGGCTATTCTGAATACCGCACGGCGGTCCGTGCAGCACGATCGCGCGGCATGCCGGTCTGCACCCATCTGATTCTGGGCCTTCCGGGGGAGGGCGCCAGCCACTATCGCACGACGCTTGCCCGCGTCATCGATCTGGGTGTGGACGGCCTGAAACTGCATCCACTGCACGTCGTGAAGGGCACGCAACTTGCCAATGAATGGCGCCGCGGCCGATATCAACCCATCCGCGAGGACGAATACATCGAGTTGGCCGCCGATCTCATTGAAATGACGCCGGCGGATGTGCTCTACCATCGGGTGACGGGCACTGCGTCCCCCGGCATTTTGCTTGCGCCGTCCTGGTGTGGACACAAATGGCGGGTGTTGAACGGGATTGAGGCGGCGCTCCGGCGTCGCGGCACCGCGCAAGGCGGCGCGTTGCGGCGTGCCGCGCCCGGACATGCTGCCGTAGGGGGCATAAATTGAACTCCAGACTCGAGCTCGTCTGTCCCGCCGGCAGCCTGCCGGCGCTGAAGGTAGCGGTGGACCACGGCGCCGACGCCGTGTATCTCGGCTTCCGAAATGCTACGAACGCCCGCAATTTTGCCGGGTTGAATTTCGATGACAACGACATGCGCCGTGGCATACAGTATGCGCATGAACACGGCGCGCGCGTATTTCTCGCGCTCAATACCTATGCCCGCGCCGGGCAGTGGGCCGACTGGACACACGCGGCGGATGTTGCAGCGGGTCTGGGCGTGGATGCGGTAATCCTCGCCGATCCAGGGCTCATGCGCTATTGCCGAGAGCGGCACCCGGAGCTGCGACTTCATCTGTCGGTGCAGGGGTCGGCTACCAACCCAGAGGCTATCGGATTTTACGTGCGCCAGTTCGGGGTGCAGCGTGTGGTTTTGCCGCGCGTCCTGTCTCTCAACCAAGTGCGCTACGTGATTGGCAACGCCCCGGCGGAAGCCGAAGTCTTCGGTTTCGGAAGTCTGTGCGTCATGGTCGAAGGACGCTGCGCGCTCTCGTCCTATGTCACCGGAGAATCCCCTAACACCTGCGGAGTCTGCTCGCCAGCCAAGGCGGTACGCTGGGAAGAATCGGGAAGCAGTCGCCGATCGCGCTTGAACGGCGTGCTTATCGACGTGTACGCGCCGGGCGAAAGTGCCGGCTACCCGACGTTGTGCAAGGGCCGGTTCGTCGTCCGGGGAGGACCGGATCCGTCGCCGGCCTACGCCCTGGAAGAACCAACGAGCCTGAACGTGCTCGGAATACTGCCAGAGCTCCTGCAATCGGGTGTAGCGGCCATCAAGGTCGAGGGACGACAGCGCAGTCCGGCCTATGTCGGCCAGGTCACACGCGTTCTGCGCGCGGCGCTCGACGCCTGCATGCGTGATCCCGTGGGCTACGCGCCGCGCCCGGAATGGATCGCCGAACTGGACCGTCTGGCCGAGGGGCGGCAGCACACGCTCGGCGCGATCGATCGTGCGTGGCAGTAGCTGCCAGCCATGACGACCCCATCCCGATTCCGGCTGGATCGCAGCGAAGAGGCCCCATGAGGCTGTCTCTCGGGCCAATACAGTATTTCTGGGACCGGGACACGGTGATGCAGTTCTATGGACGCATCGCCGAGTCGCCGGTCGATATCGTCTATTTGGGGGAGACGGTTTGCGCCAAGCGCCGCGCTCTCAACACCGCGGATTGGCTGGATATCGCAGACCGACTGGCGGCCACCGGCAAGGAGGTGGTGTTGACGACGATGGTCCTGGTCGAGGCGGCATCCGAACTCAGCCGCATGCGGCGCATTGTCGAAAACGGGCGCTATCGCGTTGAGGCCAATGACATGGCAGCAGTGAGCATGGTATGCAATCGCGAGCGCTTTGTTGCCGGTCCGCACATCAACATATACAACGGTGAGACATTGCGCCTGTTTGCGGACCTGGGAGCCTGTCGCTGGGTGCCGCCGCTCGAGCTCGGCCGGGAAGCGGTGGCTGAGCTGCAATCGGTGCGGCCGGAAGGCATGGAGACCGAAGTGTTCGCGTTCGGACGCCTGCCGCTCGCCTTCTCCGCGCGCTGCTTTACGGCACGCGCCCATGGCCTGCCGAAGGATAGCTGCCAGTTCTGCTGCGCCGACTACCCTGACGGGATGGATCTGGAAACGCGGGAGGGGCAGCAGTTTCTGACCTTGAATGGTATACAGGTCCAGTCCGGATATACAGTCAATCTCGTGCGCGAACTTCCGGCGCTGCGGAAGTTCAGCGTAGACGTGCTGCGTCTTTCGCCCCAGTCCCGCGGCATGGAGACGGTCATCCGCTGGTTCCGGAGGGCCATCGACGACGATATCGATCTTGACGAAGCTGCCACGGCGCTGGCAGCAGCAGTGGCGACCGGTCCGTGCAACGGCTTCTGGCGTGGCGTGGCCGGAATGGAATGGCTGACCGACTTCGATCCGTGATGGATACGCGGTGGACATGGCGCGACAGCGGAATTCGGTCCGCCCGCGGCAACCTTGGCCTGGACCGTCTGGCCCATCGCGATACGGGCGAATCGGGGCAGCTGCGCTTCCATCGTTTCACGCCGAGTGTGCTCATGGGAGCGCATGAGGACTCCGAGCGGGTCTCCAGGGCCGATTACTGCAAACGGCACGGTATCGAGGTAGCCCGACGTCTGACCGGCGGCGGCGCGCTCTATCTGGATAACCGCCAGCTCTGCTGGAGCCTGACGCTGCCTTCGGCCAAGGGTCGCGCGGCGGGGGCCTCCTTGGCGGCGGCGCTGGAACGCCTCTGCGGGGCGGTAGCCCAGGCACTGTGCAGCCTGGGGGTCCGGGCGGCATTCAGGGCTTGCAACGATATCGAGGTCGACGGACGCAAGATTGCCTGCGGCTTCCTGGGCGATGATGGTCGCCGGATGGTATTTCAGGGAACCCTGCTGCTGGAGGTGGATGTCGAAACCATGCTCAAGGCCCTGCGCGTCCCGACTGAGAAGCTATCGGCGCAGGGCATGGCCAGCGCACGCGAGCGTTTTACCACCCTGTGCCAGCAGCTGGGCAGTATCCCGCCGGTGGCGGAAATCGAATCCCGCATGGCCCAAGCGTTCGGCGCACTGCTGGGGGTGGATTTCCGCTTTTCGCCGTGCGCGCTCTACGATCACGCGGAGCCACCCGCAGGCACGGCGATCTCGCCGCGTCCGGTTTCGAGCGATACTTTCCATGCATTCCACCGCACTGCCGGTGGTGTTCTGCATGCAGAAGTCGATCTGGCCGGCGGCGGGACCGAGATTGCCAGCGTGCACCTATCGGGAAGCATCCAGCTCAGTCCGCCCGACCTGCTCATGCGGATCGAACGTGGTCTGGCCGGCCAGGATGCTGGACAGTCCAAAGTGTTCCTGGAACTGTTTTTGCGCACGGTAGACTGGGAAATGGTTGGTGCGACCGCGCAGGATCTGGGCTACGTGCTGCAGCTGGCGATCAACCATCAGCGCGAGCAGGCAGACCTTGGGGTCGAGGCGGCCGCCGCCAACTTGCTTATGGTGCATAGCCCGGGACAGGACCAGGTACTCGGCGACATCCTTTCCCGGGCGACCGTCATGCTGGTTCCGTATTGTGCCAAGCCGTTATGGTGCAAATGGCGTTTTCGCGATGGCTGCACCGAGTGCGGCCGTTGTGAAGTCGGCGAGGCCTACCGGCTGGCGCGGGAGCGGGGGATGCGGGTGATCTCCATCAACAATTATGAGCACCTGCGTGAGACGCTTGGCCGCATTCAGGGCGAAGGCGCCGAGGCCTACGTCGGCATGTGCTGCGGGAACTTCTACCTGAAGCGGCGCGTGGCCTTCGACGAGACCGGAATCCCCGCAGTCCTGATGGACATCAGCGGAGCCAACTGTTACGAGTTGCGCCAGGAGGATCTCGCCTATGCCGGCACCTTCCAGGCCCAGTCGCAACTGAACATAGAATTGTTGCGCAAGGTCGTGGCTCTCATCCCCGACACCGGGGGCGAAAAGTCATAACCCGCGGTTGCCGGCAATGGGGGCGATACAGGATGCCCGGATGGGCAGGCAGCGCCCGGCTATCCGTTGCGCCACCTCGGTTTGTGCACGGAAAACGGACTCGCAGCCGCGAAATTGCGTGCCAGGCCATGCACAGCCGGGCCGAGGCGTGGGCCCAGCATCGAGACTGCGTGGGTCTGCCAGTCGAATTCTAGCGCGTCCAGCAAATTCTTGATGTACAGACCGGTCTCCGTGTCGCCTTCCAGACTCAGGCGGCGGGCGAAGAACAGCGTATCCGGATCTTCCGAACGGGTAGCGAGCTTCCAGTAATCGGCGAGCGTCCCTCGGATGCGCACATCGTAGGCGGACGATTTCTGTGTACAGGCATGGATCCGTGATCCGGACACGCGCAGTCTCAGATTGCAGGGTGCATCGGAGATTTCGATGTCAACCCGCTTCCCTTCGAGTTCGGGCAGCCTCTGTTCGATCGTTTGGCCGCGCAGCAGGCGGTTGAGGACATGCGCAACGACCTGGGCGTGAATCGCCTCGGGCATCAAACGCAGGCCGAGCAGCGCAGGTTGGACGGGGAGGCGCATGCAGCGATACCTCATGTGCAGTTGCAAAAATGACAATAATAACCGGGCAAAGGAGGAGCGGAGTTGACCGGCGTCAACAAATCCGCGGGTAATGCGGGTTGGATACCGCAACGTGTCTAGCGGTCAGGCCGGTCGCCCGAAACGGCCGGGATGCGCGCTGTGGGCACCTTCGGCCTAGGGCGCTGCCAGGCCGGTCGCTGCGGCCGGTGCGCGATAAGGAGCCAGAAATCGGGATATTGAAGAGCCCTGGGCGGCGCCGCGGCTGCTCCAACCGGGGCGAGCCCGATCGAGATGGCGCGGTGCCGGCGGTGTGATGTACCCTTACCATTTTGGGCAGCCTCCAGCGAGGATGCGCCGCCCCAGGCGCCGCAGGGATTCCGCTCCCCGGTCCGGCCAGGGGCGGGTCCGGGTGCTGAACGCCGCAGACCCAGACCTCGTGACACGGCAGCGACGGCGCTGGCACAGTGAAGATATGAACCACTCTCTCAAATTCGACCCGGAACTTTTGCGCCGATACGACAAGGCCGGGCCGCGGTACACGTCGTATCCTACGGCAGTTCAGTTCCATCAGGGGTTCGGCGAGACGGAGTATCGCGCCTGGGCCGCGCGCAGCAATGACGGCAGCCACGCGCCGCCGCTGTCGCTATATGTTCACGTGCCTTTCTGTGACACCGTATGCTACTACTGTGCGTGCAACAAGGTAGTTACCAAGGATCATTCCCGTGCGGCGCCTTATCTGCAGCGGCTCCAGCGCGAGATTGCGCTTCAGGGGGCGATGTTCGACCGTTCCCGGCCGGTTGACCAACTGCATTGGGGCGGCGGCACCCCGACATTTATCTCTGCGGCCGAGATGCGGGCACTCATGACAGCGCTGCGCGAAAATTTCAGCCTTCGCGGTGACGACACCGGTGAGTACTCGATAGAGGTCGATCCGCGTACCGCTGACGAGGCGACGATCCGCCTGCTGCGCGAGCTGGGCTTCAACCGCATCAGTCTGGGTGTGCAAGATTTCGATCCCGTGGTGCAGAAGGCGGTCAATCGCGTGCAGACCGAGGAGGAGACGGTAGCGGTGCTCGACGCGGCCCGGCAGCACGGATTTCGCTCGGCCAACATCGATCTCATATATGGGCTTCCGCACCAGACGCGAGACAGCTTCGCGCGCACGCTCGATCGCGTGATTGCCGTCGGTCCGGAGCGTCTTTCAGTGTTCAATTACGCGCATTTACCGGAGCTATTCAAGCCGCAGCGCCGTATCAATGCCGATGATCTGCCGAGTGCGGCGGAAAAGCTCGACATACTTCAGCTCACGATCGACAAGCTCGGAGCCGCAGGTTACGTGTACATCGGCATGGACCATTTTGCGCGTCCCGACGACGAGCTCGCAATCGCCCAGCGCAACGGCACGCTCTATCGCAATTTCCAGGGCTATTCCACCCATGCCGACTGCGACCTCGTGGCGCTCGGAATCACCGCAATTGGCAAGATCGGAGCAAGCTACAGCCAGAATGTGCGGACGCTAGAGGACTATTACTCCCTGGTCGATGCGGACCGGATTCCGGTGATGCGCGGTTTAGAGCTGAGCCGGGACGACCGTCTGCGGCGCGAGATCATCACCAGACTGATCTGCCACTTCGAGCTCGACGTAGACGCCGTCAGTGCGCAGTTTGCGGTGTGCTTCCCAGACTACTTTGCGCGCGAACTGGAGGAGTTGCGCTCCATGGAGCCGGACGGTCTGTTGGCGGTCGATCCGCACACGATCCGTGTGTTGCCTTCGGGCAAGCTTCTTATCCGTAATATTTGTATGGTTTTCGACCGGTATCTGCGCGCGCAGCGCGCACAACGCTTCTCCAAGGTAATCTGAGCTCGCGGAGTGTTCTCCGGACGTGGCGCGCCCTGTGGGGCGTGCTCGACGCGGACACTCGGGCCCCATGGCGGTGGACGCATGCACGGACCAGGGCGCGGACGTGGCCGGGGTGCCGCCGGAACAGATCCAGGGTGAGCCGCTAATCGCTGATTGGCATCCGATTTGATCCGCTATATAGTCGATCGGTAAAGGCTGGACGCAATGTACCCGGGGTGGACGTCTGGTGTGCCTTTGCCAGTGCCCAATAAAATAGAATGACGCGAGGCTGTTTCCAGCAGGGCTGAGAATCCGATCTTACTTACAGGAGGTTTGCAGGTCGTGTCCGAAGCACTCATCAACCACAAGACGGGCGCTGCTGTGATCAGTATTGCCACCATCAAGGCGGCCTGCAAGGATTGCGCATTGAGGGACCTTTGTCTGCCGCTGGGATTGCGCGATGAGGACCTGGCGGCGCTCGATCAGATCGTCAGGCGGCGACGCACTGTGCGCAAGGGCGAGTATCTGTATCGCATGGGTGAGCCCCTGCACATGCTCTACGCGATACGATCGGGAGCGATGAAGACTTCCGAACTGCTTGGAGATGGACGCATCCAGATCACCGGTTTTCAGCTGCCTGGCGAGATTCTCGGCATCGATGCGATCGACGGCGAGCAGCACCGCTGCAATGCCGAGGCGCTCAGCTCTTCGGAGGTTTGCGAAATCCCATGGGCCAGGCTAGAGGAGCTTGCGCAGCACATTACCGGACTGCAACACCAGCTGCTGCGCCTGATGAGCGGCGAGATCGGACGGGAAGGCCAGCTCCTGCTCATGATCGGCAAGATGAGCGCCGACGAGCGCCTGCTTGCATGTCTGCACAATCTGTCCCGGCGCCAGACGCGTCTTGGCCTGTCACCCACGGACATCAAGCTGCACATGTCCCGCCAGGACCTGGGGGACTATCTGGGGCTGGCGCTCGAGACCGTGAGCCGGCTGTTTTCGCGTTTTCAGGAGGAAGGCCTGCTCACCGTCCGGGGCAAATACGTGCACCTGACGAGTCTTGATGCCATAGAGCGTCGTTTGGGCTAGAGACGGCCGGATGTCGGATGTGTGGCCCTCCGGTTGCCGGCGCGGCTGTCGTCAACCCCGATCGGCCGTTAGGGTTGACAATAACCCCTGCTTCGCCTAGTTTCGCCAGCTCTCCACTACCGCGAGCACAGTACTATGTCTGCAATGACCACCAGCCAGGTCGATGCCCTGTTTGGTCTGCCCTTCAATGACCTCTTATACCGTGCTCACGTCGTGCATCGGCAGAATTTCGACCCCAATTCCATTCAGGTCAGCACCCTGCTTTCCATCAAGACCGGCGGGTGTTCGGAGGATTGCGGCTATTGTTCGCAGGCTGCGCGCTACCACACCGGGGTTGAGAGTCAGCCCCTCATGTCACTGGACGAGGTTACCGAAGCGGCACGTGCTGCAAAGGCGCGAGGTGCAACCCGCTTCTGCATGGGCGCCGCATGGCGCGGGCCCAAACAGCGCGACCTCGATCCGGTACTCGACATGGTTCGCGCGGTGCGTTCCCTGGGTCTGGAGACCTGCGTCACCCTCGGGATGCTGCATGACGATCAGGCGCAGCAGTTGGCCGAGGCCGGACTGGACTACTATAACCACAATATCGATACCGCGCCGGAGTTCTATACAGAGGTAATCCATACGCACCAATGGCAGGACCGGATCGACACGCTGGAGCTTGTGCGTCAAGCCGGCATCAAGGTCTGCAGCGGTGGGATTGTCGGCATGGGAGAACGGCGAGCCGATCGCGCCGGACTGATTGCCCAGCTCGCGACATTGGATCCGCAGCCGGAAAGCGTTCCGATCAACCTGCTGGTGCGCATTCCCGGCACCCCGCTCAGCGACACGCCGGCGCTCGATCCCATAGAATTTGTGCGCACGGTGGCCGTGGCCCGGCTGGCGCTTACGCGCAGCTTCATCCGGCTGTCTGCGGGCCGCCGCGAGATGCCGGAGGAGCTTCAGGCGTTGTGCTTCTTTGCCGGCGCCAATTCCATTTTCTACGGCGACCGCCTCCTGACCACCCCAAACCCACAGACAGACCAGGACCAGTCGCTGTTCAACAAGCTCGGGCTCCGTCCCATGCCGCCCGAGCCGCAAGGTGGATTCGGCACGAGGGGCATTTGAATACGGCCCAAAGATCTCAGGCGCAGTGCTGAACCGCAAGCGTACCGGAGCGACCGTCTACCTGACCCTGCACCAGTTCGCATACCGGAATCGGCGGCCCCGAGTGAAGCCGTTCCTCGGCGATGTCGGCCAACGGGCACACGCGCGCAGGCAGAGCCAGAGCGCGTGTCAGCAGCTCACGAAAAAGCGGCAGCTTGTTCATGCCTTCGATCTCCGCATGCGCGGTCAGAACGTGCAGGCCGCCGGCACGCAGACGCGCCAGGTATAAATCAAGGATCTGGGGTTCCCCGAATCCGGGCCGGCCGAGCAATTCATCCAGAGTCGGAAGCGTCGTCGGAATCTGCAGTGTGCCGAACACCCGTTGTCCGACGCGCGGCAGGAAAGGATGGGTTCCGCGTGCATCGCTCCCGTACCGCAAGCCGGCCCCGTCGTAAGCCGCCAGACTGTAGGCATTCGCCTGCCAGCCCGCAGCACCCGCTGTGGTAGCAGGTTCCCCGAAAATCCGGAGGAATTCGCGCTGTGCCCTGCCGAATTCCTCGGTCACTTCGATTTCCTGCATCCGCCCGAGGCCGTCCTGCCAGCGTATGTGATCGTAGCAGTGAATGCCGACCTCGTGACCCTGAAACCGCGCCGCGCGCATGACCGACTCGTTGCGGCGCCCTATATGTGGTGCCGGCAACAGAACGCCATTGAGTAGCGTGCGAATCCCGTATGTTCCGACGACATTCGTGCGCGCAACCTTGCGAAAAAAGCCCGGGCGGAACATGCGCTTGATCGCCCGGCCGGTATTGTCCGGGCCAAGCGAAAACAGAAAAGTCGCCCTGACTCCGAATTCCCGGAACAGCGCCAGAAGATTCGGAACGCCGATTCGCGTTCCCCTGTCGGTGTCGACATCGACTTTGACCGCGAGCACGGTCTCGGACATGGCGGCGCCGTCAGCCTTCAAGCTCCTGCGTCGGCCGCCCCAGATGATAGTCGAGCGTCTTGTGCAGCGCGGTCTTGAGATCAGTAGTCGGATTCCAGCCGAGATATCTCTGCGCGTTCTTGATCGAAGGAACACGCGTCAGAATATCCTGGTATCCCTTCCCGTAGTACTCGCTGGAACTTGTGGCCACTAGCTTCACGTTGTCGGCAAGGTTGGCATATTTCGGGTAGGTCTTGATGAGCGCGACCAGCGTTTCCGCCAGCTGCCGGATCGACATGTCATTTTTCGGATTGCCGATGTTGAAAATCCGTCCGTCAGCGCAACCGTCCTTGTTTTCAATAATGCGCAGAAGCGCGTCAACCCCGTCGTCGATGTAGGTGAAGCTACGACGCTGCTCCCCGCCGTCAACGAGCCGGATATCCTTGCCGCGCAGGATATTCCCGATGAACTGGGTCAGCACGCGCGAGCTGCCTTCCTTGGGTTCCAGAACATTGTCGAGCTTCGGTCCTATCCAGTTGAACGGCCGGAACAGCGTGAACCGCAGTCCTTCTTTGGCGCCGTAGGCAAAGATCACGCGGTCCATGAGCTGCTTCGAGCACGAATAGATCCAGCGCTGCTTGTGGATCGGACCCAGAACGAGGTTGGTGTTTTCCTCGTCGAATTCGGAATCAGGACTCATGCCGTAGACTTCAGAGGTGGACGGGAAGAGCACCCGTTTTCCGTAGCGGACGCACATGCGCACGACATGCAGATTGGCCTCGAAATCAAGCTCGAACACCCGTAACGGGTCGGTCACATAGGTGGCCGGGGTGGCGATGGCGACGAGCGGAAGCACCACGTCGCACTTCTTCACGTGATATTCGATCCATTCGCGGTTGATGGTGATGTCGCCCTCGACAAAATGGAAGCGCTTGTCATCGAGGCAGTCGCCGAGCTTGTCGGCGCTCATGTCCATTCCGTAGACCTCCCAGTCCTTGCGCTCGAGTATATGTTGCGTCAGGCTGTTGCCGATGAAGCCGTTGACGCCAAGAATAAGAACCTTAAGGCTCATGTCATGTCTCCGTTGAAGATGTCAAATTGCTGTATCCGGACACGGCGACGCATGCAGCGCGCCCAGCCGTAACCCTTGGCGCAGGCCATGTGTGCCGTCCGATGCCGGCTGCTCTGCGCCGTCCTGCCATTGCAGGGTGACGATTTCAAGGCTTCCGGCGCCGGTGTTCACTGTCAGCGGCTGCACCGACAGCACCGCGCCTGGCGCTCCGTCGTGACGATCCGGACGCGGTAATGCCCACCATATATAAAGCCGCCGGCCGTCCAGTTCCGTGAATGCGCCCGGATAGGGCCGGGTCACGGCCCGAACCAGGTTGAATATCCGCTGCGCCGGCTGAGTCCAGTCAATACGGCCATCCTGCGGTTTGCGCGCACCGAAATAGCTTGCTGCCGCCTCGTCCTGGGGGCGACGCGGCGCATTGCCGGCCTCGATGGCGTCGATCTGTCGTTCGAGCACCCGTCTTGCCGCGGCAGTGACACGTACAAAGACCTGACGGGCGGTATCGAGCGGGCCGATCGGCACTTCCTCCTGATCGACAATTTCTCCGGCATCCGGCCGTTTTACCATGACGTGCAGCGTTGCTCCGGTCCGTGTCTCGCCGTTCAGCACCGCCCAGTTTACCGGCACTCGTCCCCGGTAGCGCGGCAGCAGGGATCCGTGCATGTTGAATGCGCCCAGACCCGCCATGTCAAGAATCTCCTGGCAGATGAGGTTGCGGTAGTAGAATGAAAACAGTATCTGTGGCCGCAGCGCGCGGATGCGTTCGATCCAGTCCGCCGAGTTGACCGAGTCCGGGACGTATACCGGAATGCAGTGGGCGCACGCGAGTGCGGATACCGACTTGAACCAGATGTTCTCCGTCGGATCATCGTGGTGCGTAAACACCCCGACAATGTTCGCTCCGTGCCGGATCAGGGCCTCAAGGCACTCGTAACCTACATCGTGGTAGGCGAAAACTACGATTGGCGGCCTAGTCACCGCCACGGGCCCTGTGGGTGGATAGACCGGCGCTGTCTCCGGCCGCGGACGCGGATTCCGCGGCCAGGGTCCGTTTGATTACAAACCGGGGCCGCCGCCGGACTTCCTGGTATATCCGCCCAACGTACTCCCCGATGATTCCGAGCCCCATGATGCCTACACCCACCAGGAAATAAAGTATGGCGAACAAGGTGAACACGCCCTGCACTTCGGGTCCGATCACGATACGGCGGATGAAAAGGTATACGACGAACAGGGTGCTCATGATGGAAACGAATATCCCGAACATGGTGAACATCTGCAGCGGAACCACGGAAAATCCGGTCATCAAATCGAAGTTCAAACGAATAAGATCGTAGAGGCGGTACTTGGATTTTCCGGCAGCGCGCGCACGATGCTCGACTTCGATCTCTGTCGGATTAGCCGAGAAGCTGTAGGCCAGTGCCGGTATAAACGTCGATGTCTCGTTGCTAGCGTTGATGTTGTCCACTATCTCGCGCCGGTACGCGCGCAGCATGCATCCCTGGTCGCGCATGCGAATGTGGGTGATACGAGCGCGCAGGGAATTGATGAGCTTCGAGGCGTAGCGGCGGAACAGGGTGTCGCGACGGTCCTTGCGGTAGCCGCCGACCAGGTCATGACCGGCCTCGATCGCTGCCAGGAGCTTGGGGATCTCCTCAGGCGGGTTCTGCAAGTCGGCATCCAGGGTCACGATCACATCTCCGCGTACGTGCTCGAACGCGGCCATGATTGCCATGTGCTGGCCGAAGTTGCCGTTGAAGTCGATAACACATACCCGGTCCGGATGGCACCGGTGGAACTGTTCCAACAGCATCGCGGATCGATCGCGGCTGCCGTCGTTGGTAAATACCATCTCGTAGGGCTTGCCGATTGTGTCCAGCACGAGAACCAGGCGCGCGAAAAGAGCCTCGAGATTCGCTTCTTCGTTGTAAACGGGAACAACGACGCTGAGATAGGGTCGCGTCATGACTCAAGCCCGCCCGAACAGGTTCGCCATGGCCGCGATTACCCGATCAAAATCGGAGTCGCTCATCCCCGGAAACAGCGGCAGGCTGACGATGCGGTCAGATATGCTCTCGGCATTCGGGAAATCGCCGCGCCTGAAGCCGAAACGATCGCGATAGTATGGATAGAGGTGAACCGCGCGGTAGTGCAGGCCGGTTCCTATGTTGCGCTCCTTCATCCCCTGCATGAACGCATCGCGGTCCATCTTCGCAACCGCCGGATTGATGAGCGGCGCGAAGAGGTGCCAGGCGTGGCAATGAGGGAAGGCCGGCGTTCCAGGCAGAGTCCACTGCGGCCAGGCCGAGAGAATCGCGCGATAGCGTCCGGCGATCTCGGTGCGGCGGCGGATGAATCCGTCCAGGGCCGGAAGCTGATGCAGGCCAAGCGCCGCCTGCATGTCCATCATGTTGTACTTATATCCGGGGACAATGATCTCGTAGTGCTGGTTTCCGCTCTTGCCGAAGCGGTTCCAGGCTTCGCGGTCCATGCCGTGGAAGCGCAGCAGCGCAATGGTATCGGCAAGCTTTGCGTCACGTGTCGCGACCGCGCCGCCCTCCCCGGTTGTTATGTTCTTGTTCGGGTGAAAGCTGAATACCTGGGTGTCGCCGAAACTTCCGATGCGCCGCCCGCGGTATTCCGTGCCAATTGCATGTGCGGCATCCTCGATCACGTGCAGGTCGTGTCTCTCCGCCAGCGCATAAAGCGGGTCCATGTCGACCGGCAGCCCCGCGAAGTGGACGGGCACGATGGCGCGGGTGCGTCCGGTGATGGCGCCGGCGAGCCGGCCTACATCCATGTTGTAGGTGTCCGGCTCAACGTCAACGAGCACTGGCCTGCCGCCGGCAAGTACAATCGTGTTCAGTGTCGCGGCAAAGGTCATGGGGGTAGTAATGACCTCATCGCCCGGCTCGAGTTCCAGTGCCGCCAGCGCCAGATGCAGTCCGGCTGTTGCCGAAGAAAGCGCCAGCACCCGGGGTGCCCCGACGTAGGTGGCGAGCGCCTCCTCGAATCTTTTTACCCTGGGGCCGGTAGTGATCCAGCCGGATTGCAGGCAGGCGACTACCTCGTCGATCGCTTCGCGGCTGATGGTCGGGCGGGAAAATGGAAGAAATTCATCGGACATGAGAGCGCGCCTCAGCTGCGGGTAATGAGGTACACGCCGGCGACGACGACCAGAATGCCGGTCACGCGCGTGAACGAAAGGTTCTCATTGAACAGATAATGGGCGGCGACGGCATTGACGATGTATCCAATGCTCAGCATCGGATAGGCGAAACTTACCTGCACGCGTGACAGCACCAGTATCCACACCACGACGCTCACTGCATAGCTGAACAGGCCGGACAGGATGAAGGGATTGACGACCACCTGCATGCCTATCGGAATTACGTTCGTCCACGCAAAAGCGAAGTGGCCGATCCGGCGCATCCCTTCTTTTAGCAGCAGCTGGGCCCCGGCGTTGAGCAGCACGCCCAGCAGAATCAGCGGAAGATAGCTCATCTTCGGGTCTCGTTATTGGTGAGCAGGACGTTGTCGCCGCTTGTGGCCAGCAGGTCGAATTTCCCCCGCCCGCTGGCGCGAAGCTGTGCGTAGAGCTTGCGGGTCGTTAGCATATAGATGGTCCTGCCACTTTGCCAGCGCCGCCAGAAGGTGCGGTCGCCGATGATCCAGGCGCTGTCGTTCTCCAGGGTGGTGCCATAAGCCAGCTCACCCTTGAATCCGACGATGGTCACCTTACGTCCAATGTAGGCCGGCAGATCCTGGTAGTACGCGTGGTAATTCATGACCTCTGTATGGGGCCCGAGCAGCGGCTTGAGATCCATGGCGAGCGCTTTGACGGATTGCCTGCTGTCCATCAGCGGCAGGCCGCTCGTCAGTATGCTGAGAAACAGGCCGCCCATCACCGCAGTGACCGCCAGAGAGCGCAAGGGGCGTCCGCGATAGACGAAAACAAGTGCTGCCACACTTCCGACCACGAGCGTTGCTGCCATGGCATAGAGGTAGTGGCTCAGCATCGCGGTATATATTCCTACATTGGGATCTGCGGCAGTAAGCCGCGGTGCTGCAACCATGACGGCCGCCAGCGCGATGCTTGCAGCGAGCAATGCCCAAAGCCCGGCACGCATCCCCGGTACCTCCGCTCCGTGCCAGGCCGGGGCCAGATAGCGCCCGATCAGAATCGCCAGTGGTGGAAATACCGGCAGGATATAAGGAATGAGCTTGGAATCAGAAAACGAGAAAAAGACGAAAATCAGGCCTGCCCACAGTAGCAGATACAGCGCGTCGCGCTCCCGCTCCCGCTCTGCCCATGAGGATGGCAAACTGCGGCGCACCGCCTGAAACAGGAATACTGTCCATGGATACAGTCCAGCCAGGATGATCGGTATGAAGAACCATACCGGCTCGTAACGGTGCGCAACCGTGGTCAGATAGCGCTCGAAATGTTGGCGGATGAAGTAATAGTAGAGGAAGGTCGGATTGGCGCGTGCCACCAGGATATGCCAGGGAGCGGCAATGGCAAACAGCAGGATGAGCCCGCTCGGCAGGTAAATGGAGCGCAGCAATCGCCAGTCGTTGCGGATCAGGATCCAGGCACCGATCACCATTCCGGGAAAGACGATCCCTATAAGGCCCTTGGCGAGCAGCGCCAGGGCGGCAAAGGCGTAGAATGACCACATAAGCCAGCGTCGTCGCGTGCCGGGCGGTTCTCTGGTGCCAAGCAGAAATGCGAGCATCGATATGCTGACCAGCGCCGTGACCGGCATGTCTATCGTGATAATGCGGGCAAGCGCGTAGTAGAGGACGTTCGTGGCCAGCACGGTCGCGGCGATGAGACCGGCGGGCCGGCCATAGAGGCTTCGACCCGCAAAGTACACCGCGATACAGCCGAGCAGTCCGAGCAGCGCCGGCCATACACGCATGCTCCACTGGTTGAGGCCGAAGAGTTTGATGGAGGCGCTTTCCATCCAGTAAAAAAGCACCGGCTTTTCCAGGTAGATCACGCCATCGAGGCGGGGCGTCACATAATTGCCGGTGGCAACCATTTCCCGGGGAATCTCGACATAGCGTCCCTCATCGGGCTCCCAGAAAGCGCGGCTGCCCAACATGAAGCTGAACAGCAGGCCGATGACAAAGCCCAGCACCAAGACATCCTTGATCCAGTGCGTGGGCTTGTCGTGTTCTTCGGCCATGGGTAGACGGGTGGCAAGTGAGGGCGTTCAGGCGCGCCCGTTCGCTGTAGGGTGAAGGTGGGGCAAGTCGATTACGTGCCGGAGGCCGCTCTGGGGACGCTGGTGACCATGGTGTCTTCCGGCACCTTGCGAATGAAAAACTCCATGGTTTCCAGGTCGCCCAGAACATAGGTTGCGGGAGCGCCGACGCCGCCGACCGTGCCGGGGTTGACCCAAAGGGTCTCGGTGCCTGTTACGGTCTTGATCCGCTCCAGGTGGGCACGGTGCTCATGCCCGCTGCAGACGAGGTCATAGTCTCCGGTTAAGGCCAATGCCCGGGCGTAGTGCGGAAAATGCACCAGAAAAATACGGCGGCCGCCCAGGTTGATGCTCGCGTCCTGACCATGGTAATGAATCCGGCTGTCGGGATCGTGGGCCAGGCGGCTCATGTGGTAGGTGTCGCCCGCATTATTGCCGTGTATGACGTGTGTCGGCAGGCCGAACGGCATGACGGCGTGCAAGGTGCTCGGAGCGACCACATCGCCGCAGTGCAGGACAGCCTGGGCTCCCCAATGTCTGGCATCCCGAACCGCTGCAGCCAGCCGCTGGCGGTTGTCGTGGCTGTCCGAGACGATGCAGATCTTCATAGGCCGTAGGCGGTGGGCGCCGCACCGGCATTGGCCAACCTGATTCCGGGGGCGAACAGCAGATCCGGCTGGCTCAGGCCGAAGCGCAGCCCGAGGCGTGCCCCGGATGTATCCGGCCGGCACCATCTGCCTGCCAGCGGGCGGTGCGAAAATGCTGCCTGCTGCGGGGAATGCGGTATGCAGTTGCCACGGTTCACGATGAGCTTCCGATCTCGGTCGTACTGTTTTCTGGGCGCATTGTACACGAAAAAAGCAGGGGCCGGCGATTGCCGGCCCCCTTTGTCTGCAACTTCGATACTGGCGCCGCGCGCGGTGTCCCGGGCGTGGCGCCAGCCCGCGGTTACAGCACTACCACGAGAAGCAGAGCCACGATGTTGATGATCTTGATCAGCGGGTTGATCGCCGGTCCGGCGGTGTCCTTGTAGGGGTCGCCTACGGTGTCCCCGGTGACTGCGGCCTTGTGGGTGTCGGAGCCCTTACCGCCAAAGTTGCCCGACTCGATGTACTTCTTGGCGTTGTCCCAGGCACCGCCGCCGGTGGTCATGGAGATCGCAACGAACAGTCCGGTGACGATGGACCCTACCAGCACTCCGCCCAGCGCCTGCGGGCCGAGCACCAGGCCTACGACGACCGGTACCAGGATCGGCAGCAGGGAGGGAATGATCATCTCCTTGATTGCGGCGCGCGTGAGCATGTCGACCGCCTTGGAGTAGTCAGGCTTGGCCTTGCCCTCCATGATCCCCTTGATTTCCTTGAACTGGCGGCGCACCTCGATCACCACGGAACCTGCCGCGCGGCCAACCGCTTCCATGGCCATGGCGCCGAACAGATAGGGCACGAGTCCGCCGATGAACAGCCCTATGATCACGAGGTGGTCGGACAGGGAGAACGTCACCATCTTGCCGTGAGCTGCAAGGTCATGGGTGTAATCTGCAAACAGCACGAGCGCGGCAAGGCCGGCCGAACCGATCGCATAGCCCTTGGTGACCGCCTTGGTTGTGTTGCCGACCGCATCCAGTGGGTCGGTGATATCGCGGATTTCGGCCGGAAGGTTGGCCATCTCCGCGATACCCCCAGCGTTGTCTGTGATCGGTCCGTATGCGTCGAGCGCCACGATGATGCCGGTCATCGACAGCATGGAGGTGGCGGCGACAGCGATACCGTAGAGGCCGGCAAGCGTGTATGCGCCCCAGATTCCGGCGCATATCACCAGCACCGGCGCGGCGGTCGACTTCATGGAGACCGCGAGCCCGGCGATTACGTTGGTGCCGTGGCCGGTCGTAGAGGCTTCGGCGATATAGCGTACCGGCTTGAACTCGGTGGCGGTGTAGTACTCGGTGATCAGCACCAGCCCCGCAGTTACGGCCAGCCCGACCAGCGCGCAATAATAAATCGAATGCCAGGCATAAACGCCGTTGCCAGCCATCAGTTTACGAGTCGCAAAGTAGAATGCGATTGCCGAGATCACGCCGGCAACTATCAGGCCGCGGTACAGTGCATTCATGATCTTGCCGCCCTCGCGCGCTTTGACGAAGAACGTGCCCACGATTGATGCCAGGATGGATACGCCGCCGAGGACCAGCGGATAATACACCGCGTTATCGAACCCCTTGAGCACTAGGCTGCCGAGCAACATGCTGGCGACGATCGTGACGGCGTAGGTTTCAAAAAGATCCGCAGCCATGCCGGCACAGTCGCCGACGTTGTCGCCGACGTTGTCAGCGATGACCGCCGGATTGCGCGGGTCGTCCTCCGGAATGCCGGCTTCGACCTTTCCTACGAGGTCCGCCCCGACGTCCGCGCCCTTGGTGAAGATGCCGCCACCGAGACGGGCGAAGATCGAAATCAGGGACGCACCGAAGGCCAGTCCGACCAGGGGCGAGAGGTTGATGCTCTCGCCAGCCGGCGTAAGGTAATGCAGCACCGTGTAGTAGCCGGTGACGCCCAGCAGCCCCAGTCCCACGACCAGCAGGCCGGTGATGGCGCCGCCGTGGAATGCGACCTTCAGCGCCGCGTTGAGTCCGCCCTTGGCGGCCTCGGCGGTGCGCACGTTCGATCTTACCGAGATGTTCATGCCCAGCACGCCCGCCAGGCCGGAGCATATCGCGCCTATGGCGAACCCGTAGGCGGTCAGCCTGTTTAGTACAAAGAAGATGACGGCGAACAGAATGACGCCGACGATCGCAATGGTGGAATATTGCCGCTTGAGGTAGGCGGAGGCGCCTTGCTGAATCGCCAGCGCAATTTCCCGCATGCGTGCGTCGCCGGTCGGCTTTTGTAATATCCACCAGACTGAAATGACCCCATAAACCAGGGCCGCGGCCGCGCATACGAACGCGAATACTAAACTGTCAGACATATTGATCCTCCCAGTTAGATGAAACTCAACAACCGCTTATCGGGGATTGCAGCAAGGCATTTTTAGCAAAGACCTCTAAAATGCCATGCACCGAAAGCCGTCACATTGATCTCCGTCAATGTAGATAATTGCGCCGTCAGGAGTGCTTGTCCTTGACAGCCAGTCCTCCCTCGAAACGAGTGCCGGGAACAAAGCCGAAAACCTGGTCGAGATGCAGCTCGCGGATCAGCCGGTCCACCGCCTCCTGGCCGTGTTCGCGGCTGACTTCCGACAGGATCAGCTTGGCCGAATTGCCATTGTAAAAACCGCCGAAATCAGCCTGAACCTGCAACAGCTCTCTTGCCTTGTCGAGTGTCACGGGAGGGCAGCCGCCGCGCGTTCCAGCGTGGCCCATCGTGAACAAAGGACGCCGAACCGGGTGATTTCACCCGCCAACCCGGCGTCCGTCGAATCCGTACTCACAGCTTGAACTCGCCCTTGAGTCGCTTCTTCACGGGCGTATTCTTCAGGCGCACATACTGCGGCATGCCGTCCCGGTACGGGGGATAGTCTTCGCCCTTTATGAGCGGCTCGAGATAGGCGCGGCATTTGGCGGTAATTCCGAATCCATCCGGTGTGATGAAATCGCCCGGCATCATCTTCTCGACGTTTGCGACCTTGCTGAGTGGCGCTACGCCGACGGCCCACCGATAGGGCTTGTTCGCCTTGCGCACGATGGTCGGCATTACCGAATTGTTGCCGCGGATGGCCAGTTCAACCGCTGCCTTGCCCATGGCGTAGGCCTGGTCCACGTCGGTCTTCGAAGCGATGTGACGCGCTGCGCGCTGCAGGTAATCCGCCACGCCCCAGTGATACTTGAGCCCCAAACCGTCTTTAACAATCGAGGCCACTACGGGCGCCACTCCGCCGAGCTGGGCGTGACCGAAGGCATCACGCAAGCCTTGGTCGGCAAGGAACTTGCCATCGTCGCTCTTGACGCCTTCCGATACCACAACGGTGCAATAGCCAAAGCGTTTGACAGCGGCGTCTACCTTGGCGAGGAACTTGTCCCGGTCGAACGCAACCTCCGGAAACAGGATTACTATCGGGATCTCGGTGTCACGGCTCGATGCCAGTCCGCCCGCAGCTGCAATCCAGCCCGCATGCCGTCCCATAACCTCCAGGATGAATACCTTGGTCGATGTCTTAGCCATGGACGCCACATCGAAGCTTGCTTCGCGGGTGGACACCGCGATGTACTTGGCTACCGAGCCGAAGCCGGGGCAGTTGTCGGTAACCGGCAGGTCGTTATCCACCGTCTTCGGCACGTGTACCGCGGCAATCGGGTAGCCCATCGTCTCGGAAAGCTGCGAGATCTTCAGGCAGGTGTCGGCTGAATCGCCACCGCCGTTATAGAAGAAGTAGCCAATGTCGTGCGCCTGAAAGACCTCGATGAGGCGTTCGTACTCGCGCCGGTTCTGTTCCAGGCTCTTAAGCTTGTAGCGGCAGGAGCCGAAGGCGCCCGCCGGAGTATGGCGCAGTGCCCGGATCGCGCCCGCTGACTCCCGGCTGGTGTCGATCAGGTCTTCAGTCAACGCCCCGATGATCCCGTTACGTCCTGCATAAACCTTACCGATCTTATTGCGGTGCTTTCGGGCGGTCTCGATGACACCACAGGCGGAAGCGTTGATGACAGCCGTTACCCCGCCGGACTGGGCGTAGAAGGCGTTTTTTGGCGACTTTTTTGGCATATTATCCCGCTCCCCGTAGTGTGATTAATTCTGTTTCCCTGGGCTAGTCAGAGTCCCGGGGACCGCCAGCCTCGGCTCCCTGGGCCCGATCGCGTTCGTGATCCGACTGAACCTGCAGGAGAACCGTCACGCATTCGGCGAGATCGTCGTAGATCTCGCGCCCGGTGCCGTATTGGTCACGAATGCTGTAGAAGAACTGGCTGCGATAACGGCCATCGCCAACCTTGCAGATGACAAAATTGGCGTCCCGCTCCGTCCAGAATACGGTCGGACAGGTCGTGAGAACCGCAGCGGACGGATCAAGCCTCAGCTCGCTGTCGGCCAGCTGAAGTGCGACGGCTTTGCCATAGCGCTGATTCACGGTTGAGCGAATGACCCACAATTCCGTTTCGCTGAAATCCGGTATCTGGTTCATGGCTGTTTGAACTTGTTTCCCGCTTGGGCCCGACCCGCTGCGTCGCGACCGATTCGGCCGGCAGCGCGGGGGGTAGATTAACTGAAATCCCAAAGTGGATCACCGCAAAGATTATATGTACAGATAGGCGCTATTTATGGCACCAAAAGCATTGACGGCAGCAAAACCAGAAGGTAGTTTACCGGGGCACTGGACCCCGAGTGGGGGAGGATCATAAAGGTGGGTTCGCATCCAAGAACCTAAAGCGAGAAAAAACTATGCGAATTGTGCTACTGGGAGCGCCGGGTTCCGGAAAAGGAACGCAATCCAAGTTGTTGGTTGAAAAGTATAAAATACCCCAGATTTCCACGGGCGATCTCCTGCGGGCGGCCGTAACGGCGGGCACCGAGCTCGGGAAAAAAGCAAAGGCGGCCATGGATGCCGGACAATTGGTGGCCGATGACGTGGTTTTGGGGATGATCCAGGAACGACTGGCTTCAGCCGATTCCAAGGGCGGCTTCATTCTGGACGGGTTTCCGCGGAATATTCCCCAAGCGCAATCCCTGGATGCGATGCTGGCCCGTGTGGGGCAGCCGCTGCAGCTGGCGCTGCTGGTGGATGTGGATATCGAGGTATTGATGAAGCGCCTCACGGGCCGCCGCACCTGCGGTACCTGCGGGGCAATCTACAATGTCTATTACACGCCCCCGAAGCTACCCGGGAAGTGTGACAAATGCGGCGGAGCCTTGCAGCACCGTTCGGACGACAACGAGACGACCGTCCGCAACCGGCTCAAGGTATACGAGGAGCAGACCGCACCGCTGGTGTCGTACTACAAGGCCCAGGGCAAGTTGCGGACGGCCCGCGGCGTCGGAAGCATTAGCGACATCTTCAAGTCGGTCAGTGACATCATCGAGGCGCAGATGCGTCCTTTGGCAGCCGTGGGCGCCGCGATGACCGCAGCAAAGCCGGCAGGCCAAGCCAAGGCGGCAGCGGCCAAGGCCGCCGCTCCGACGGCCAAGGCGGCGCCGAAAAAGGCTGCTAAGAAGGCGGTCAAGGCAGCGGTAAAGAAGGCGGCCAAGAAGGCGGCGCCGAAAAAGGCTGCTAAGAAGGCGGTCAAGGCAGCGGTAAAGAAGGCGGCCAAGAAGGCGGCGCCGAAAAAGGCTGCTAAGAAGGCGGTCAAGGCAGCGGTAAAGAAGGCGGCCAAGAAGGCCAAAAAGAAGAAATAAGCCGCCGCGAGGCGGCAGCCATGTTCGAGGCCCGGCCAAGCCCGGGCCTTTTTGTCAATCGATCAGGCCGGCTTGCCGCCAAGGCTCTGTCCGGCGGGAGCAATGCTGTGGCGTCAGGTTCGTGGACCGGTGTCCGTTTTCCGCAGGCAAGACCCAGGCGGCTGCGGCGGGACGAGTTCACACGCCGCCTGGTGCGCGAGACGCGTCTGGGTTGCGACGATCTCATCCAGCCCGTCTTCATTATTGACGGCAGAAACCGATCGGAGCCGGTGCCCTCGATGCCCGGGATCAGCCGGCTAACGATCGACCTGCTGCTGCGTCAGGCCGAAGGCTGGGCTCGGGATGGTATCCCGGCGCTCGCCCTGTTCCCGGTGGTCGACGCTACGTTGAAGACCACCGATGCACGCGAAGCATACAATCCGCAGGGTCTGGCGCAGCGCGCAGTACTTGCGCTCAAGAAAGAGCTTCCCGGTCTGGGCGTAATCACTGACGTAGCGCTCGATCCCTTCACGGTGCACGGTCAGGACGGCCTGGTGGATGCCGCCGGCTATGTATTGAATGACGAGACCGTCGCAGTACTGGTACGGCAGGCGCTGTCTCATGCCGAGGCGGGTGCCGATATCGTGGCGCCCTCCGACATGATGGACGGACGTATCGGCGCGATTCGCGACGCCCTCGAGCGCGCCGGACACATCCATACCCGTATCCTGGCCTATTCCGCAAAGTATGCCTCGAGCTTCTACGGCCCCTTCCGGGAGGCTGTCGGTTCGGCCGCGAATCTCGCCAGCGGGAACAAGTACAGCTACCAGATGGACATCGGAAACAGCGATGAGGCCCTGCGCGAGGTAGCGCTGGACCTGCAGGAGGGCGCGGACATGGTGATGGTCAAGCCCGGTCTGCCTTATCTTGATATCGTGCGGCGCGTCAAGGATGCCTATGGTGTGCCGACCTTCGTCTACCAGGTGAGCGGCGAATACGCAATGCTCATGGCGGCGGCACAGAATGGATGGCTGGACGAGCGTGCCGCCGTACTCGAATCGCTTGCGGCATTCAAGCGAGCCGGGGCGGACGCGATCCTTTCCTATTTCGCGGCGCGGGTAGCCGGCTGGCTGCGCGAGGGCCGGCCTGGTTCTTGATCTCGGCGGTGCCGGCAGCCGGCACCACGGCGTACCGGAGTCAGCGGGAAGTGTGGCCCCGGGCGACCGGCGCATGTTCCCAGGCCGGCAGAAGTCGTCGGAGCCGAGCCGATTCCGATATACTGGCGGCAATGAGGCTTGTGCTGATTCGTCATGCTGCCGCTGCAGAGCGCCCGCCCGCTGGACGCGATCATGCCCGGCCGCTCACCGCCGAAGGACGCCGGCGCATGCGGGCGGCGGCAAAGGGACTGAGAATCCTAATCCCGCGCATCACGCAAATCGCAGCAAGCCCGACGGTACGGACGCAGCAGTCGGCACTGATCGTGGCCGACCGGTATGCGTTGCCGGACATCGTCAGTCTGCCGGCGCTGGCTCCGGGGAACGCGCCGCGTGCCATGCTGGGCTGGCTAAGGCAGCAGCCAGGCGATGCGGTCCTTGCGGCAGTTGGGCATGAGCCTGATCTCGGCGTCATGGCGAGCTGGCTGCTTGCCGGGTGCCGGGAATCGTTCCTTCCGTTCAGGAAAGGCGGCGCCTGCCTGATCGAGTTTGCCGGAACCCCGGCCCCCGGAGCCGGTCTCATTGTGTGGCTGCTGACACCCAATGCGCTGCGGCGGCTCGGGGGTTAACGAATGGGGCCCGTCATTTTGGATCTTCCGGCGGCTCGCGCGGCGCGGCGGCTCGCGCGCCGCAATCTGAAAGCGGCGATCGCCGCACGTGCCCGGATGGGGCATAAATCCGACCCCGGAGCAATGCATGATCTGCGGGTTGCCGTGCGGCGGCTGCGCGTCATTTTGCGCGCCTATGCACCGTTTCTTGCCGATGGGATTTATGGCAGGTTCAGGAAACGCCTGCGTGTCCTGGCGCACGCGACCAATGCCGCGCGTGACGCTGAGGTTCAGCTCGAATGGATGGATTCCGCTGCACGTTACCCACGCCCGGCGGAGCGGCCCGGCAGGCGTTGGTTACGGGCGCATCTGGTATCGCAGCGCAAATCGCTTTACCGCAAGATCCGCAGTGAAGCGCTCCCGGAGTTCGACCGGCTAGCCCGAAAAATGCGGCATGCGCTGGAATCCAAGCCGACACGGCCGCGGCCCGCTGCTGTGCGGCGCCAGGTGACGTTTGCGCAGGCGGCGGGGCGGCGGGTGCGGCAATCCACCGCCGTGCTGGCCGGGGACCTGAGGCGCATCGGTTCGGCAGAAGACGAAGCTGAGGTGCATGTCGCGCGCATTGAGGCCAAACGGTTGCGATACCTGGTCGAGCCGCTAGTACGGGGAGAAAAGGCGGAACGGGTGCTCGGACCTCTGAAAGCGCTCCAGGATAGCCTCGGGGATCTGCACGATCGTCACGTGATGGCGCACCTTATCATTTGGGCGCTGAAAGATGGTGTGCCCCGCGGTTCGCGCCATGACCTGGTCCCGGGACTGAGGGCAGTCGCGCAGCAGAACCGCCGGGAAGCCGACGATCTGCAGGAGGACATCACCCGCCGCTTTCTGGGCGGGCGCGCACGGGCGCTCCTGCGGGCGCCGCGGGATCTGGCGCGGCAGCTCGCCGCCGAAGCTGCGGTCCGGGCACGTCATCATGGCCGCGTTGGGAGAGGCTGAGTGAAGAAGCCGCGAAGTGGTGGCCCCATCCGTTCTGCCCGGGTACGACCGGTGCGTCGCAATCGGCACGATTCGCCGCACACCGTCGCAGCGCTCGATCTCGGATCGAACAGTTTTCACATGATTGTGGCGCAGATGCGGGACGGGCGCCTGCATGTGCTCGACCGGTTGCAGGAAATGGTCCGGCTGGGCGGCGGTCTCGACGCCCGCGACCGCCTGATGCCCGCGGCGCGGTCGCGGGCGCTCGCCTGTCTTGCCCGCTTTGGCCAGCGCCTGCGCGGCTTTCCGCGTGGGAGCGTACGAGCCGTCGGAACCAATACGCTGCGGCGCATGCACAATGCCCCGGAATTCCTGGGTGTCGCCGAACGTGCGCTCGGCCACCCGATCGAGATCATCGCCGGACGCGAGGAGGCCCGGCTGATCTACCAGGGCATGGCGCACAGCTGGCCGGACGACGGGCGGCCCCGGCTCGTTGTCGACATCGGCGGCGGAAGCACGGAGATCATTATCGGCCAGGGACTCGACGCCATCACCATGGAAAGCCTGTACATGGGGTGCGTGAGCGTGAGCGAGGCCTACTTCGGAGATGGCCTGATCGGTGACGAGGCCATGAGTCGGGCCGAAACCGCGGCGCGACTGGAGTTGCGGCCGGTACAGGCACAATTTCGCCACGGCTGGGAGACGGTCATCGGCACGTCGGGGACGATACGTGCGGTGCGTTCAGTGCTGCGTGCGCAGGGCTGGACCGACGGCACGATCACGCCCGCCGCGCTCCGCCGCCTGCGGGCGGCACTGATTGCGGCACGTCGCCTGGATCGTATCCGGCTGCCAGGGCTCGGTGCCGACCGGGCGTCGGTGTTCCCCGGGGGCGTCGCCATCCTGCTTGCCGCGCACGAATCTCTCGGGATCAAGCGCATGCAGGTTGCCGATGGCGCGTTGCGGGAAGGGCTACTTTACGATCTGGCGGGCCGCCTGCGGCACGACGACGTCCGGGAACACACGGTTGCAATGCTGGCGCGTCGCTTCCACGCAGACCTCGCCCAGGCGGAGCGGGTGATGCGCACCGCCCGGTACGGTTTCAAGCAGGTGGCCCGTGACTGGGGTCTTACGGAAGATGACGAACGCCTGCTCAACTGGGCGGCACGGCTGCACGAGATCGGGCTGGCCGTAGCGCACAACCAGTATCACAAGCACGGCGCCTATCTGGCCGAGAAGTCGGATATGCCCGGGTTCTCTTGGCAGAAGCAGCAGCAGCTGGCGGCGATCATCCGCGGGCACCGCCGGAAATTCCCGGCAGATGTATTCGAGGCCTTGCCCGTGCGGCAGTGTTCGGCTGCCGGTCGTCTGTGCGTCTTGCTGCGGCTTGCGGTCCTGCTGCATCGCTCGCGCGCCGGGAATACCCCGCGTGACCTCCGTATGCGGGCGGGAAGACGGTCGCTGAAAGTGCGGTTTGCTCGCGGCTGGCTGCGCCGCCATCCCCTGACCGAGGCGGACTTGGCTCAGGAGGCGGCGTGGCTCAAGGCGGCCGGAATCGCCCTGGAGTTCAGCTAGGGGCGCTGTCTTTCGGCCGGCCGGTACCGCTGCGGCCGTGGCGCCTGTCGTTCAGGAGGGCTCGGACAGTTCCTGGACAAGCTTCGCCTGGGCTGACCAGGGCTCGGCACCATCCGGATGCAGGCGATGGTAGCCGCCGTCGGAATCCAGAACCCATGCGTGGGTGTTGTCGCGCAAGTAATAGTTGAGGGATTCGCGCACGACACGCTCGTGCAGCCTGCGGTTCTCTATGGGGAAAGCGACTTCGACGCGCCGGAAAAAGTTGCGGTCCATCCAGTCGGCGCTGGCACAGAATACTTCCCCGCTGCCGGGCACGATTTCCGGATCCTGAATGTTGCTCTTGCCCAACGGGCCCCGCCCTCCGTTGAGGAACCAGTACACCCGGGTGTGTTCGAGAAACCTCCCAATGACCGACCGGACCCGGATGTTCTCGGAAACGCCCGTCAGGCCCGGGCGTAGGCAGCAGATGCCGCGCACGATCAGGTCGATACGCACCCCCGCGCACGAGGCGTCGTACAGGGCCTGGATAATCTGGGGTTCGGTCAGCGCGTTGAGCTTGGCGACAATGCGTGCGGGCCTGCCTTGACGCGCCAGCTCGGCCTCGTGTTCGATGCGTCGGCGCAATTCCGCGTGCAGGGTGAACGGCGATTGCAGAAGCTTGGTAAGTTTCGGCACCCGCCCGAGGCTGGTCAGCTGCCGGAACAGCTTGTTCACGTCCTCGCCGATGGTGTCGGAGCAGGTAAACAGGCCGAAATCCGTGTACAGGCGCGCGGTGCGGTCATGGTAATTGCCGGTACCTAGATGAACGTAATGGCGCAGCCGGCCGCGCTCGCGGCGCATGACCAGTATCATCTTGGCGTGGGTCTTGTACCCGACCACGCCGTAGACAACGTGTGCCCCGGCTTCCTGAAGCACGGTTGCGAGGCCTATATTCGCCTCTTCATCAAAGCGTGCGCGCAGTTCGATGACTACGGTGACTTCCTTGCCGGCGCGCGCCGCAGCCACCAGTGCGTCAACCAGCGCCGATTGCGGTCCGGTGCGGTAGAGCGTCTGCTTGATGGCGAGCACGCTGGGGTCGGCCGCCGCCTGGCGCACGAAGTCGACCACCGGCGCGAACGAGTCGAAGGGGTGGTGAAGCAGGATATCGTCCTGGCGAATGGCGTCGAACAGGCTGTGGGTCCCCGTCAGGCGGCGCGGCAGGCCGGGTGTGAAGGACGGGTACTTCAGATCCGGCCGGTCGACCATGTCGGCGACCGCCATCAGCCGGTTGAGGTTCACCGGCCCGTTCACCTGGTACAGGTCCTGCGGCTCCAGTTCGAACTGGCGCAGGAGGTAGGTGGCCATGTCCATGGGGCAGTTGTCGGCGATTTCGAGACGCACGGAATCGCCGTAGCGGCGTGACGCCAGTTCGCCCTCGAGCGCGCGCAGCAGATCCTGCACCTCCTCCTCGTCCACGAACAGTTCGGAATTGCGGGTGACGCGGAACTGGTAGCACCCGGTGACTTCCATTCCTGGAAATAGGTCGCCTACGTGGGCGTGGATGATGGAGGTTAGAAAGACAAAAGCGTGCGGTCCGCTGTCGCACTCCTTCGGAAGCCTGATCACGCGCGGCAGGGCGCGCGGGGCCTGCACTATGGCGATGCCGCTGCGCCTGCCGAAGGCGTCGTTCCCCTGCAGGGTTACCAGGAAATTCAGACTCTTGTTCAGGATGCGCGGAAAAGGGTGTGCGGGGTCGAGGCCCATGGGCGTGAGCATGGGCAGCAGCTCGTTTTCGAAGTAGCCCTTCACCCATTCGGTCGCCGCAGGGGCCCATTCGGTGCGCCGCAAAAAGCGTACGTCCTCCCGCTCGAGCGCCGGAATGAGTTCATCATTAAGCACGCGGTACTGCTCGTTGACCAGACGGTGCGTCTCGGCGCTGATCTGCTGCAGCAGTTCCTGCGGACTGCGGTTGTCGGGGCCGGTATCCACCGACCCCGAGGCGACCTGTTCCTGCAGTCGCGCCTTGCGGATTTCAAAGAATTCATCAAGGTTGGTGCTGGAAATGCACAGGAAGCGCAGGCGCTCAAGCAGGGGCGTGGTCGTGTCCCGGGCCTGCTCGAGTACTCTGCCGTTGAACGCCAGCAGGTCCAGTTCCCGATTGCTCAGGAGAGAGGATTGTTGGGCCGGTACAACGGCGGATTCAGCCACGCTCATGTAGGTGGAGCCTTTTTGAAGCGCACAAACTCCCAAAAAACATTATACGCCGTGAACATGACGGAAATATTGCAACGTGTGCGTCTTGGCGGCCATCCGGCGATAGGGTCTCGGTAGTGAGCCCGGACCGGTTTGCCGGCATCTCAGCTTTCGGTCGGACAGGCCGGGCTCATCCCGGCCAAGCATACCCAACTTGCAGCATAGACCTTAAGTAATAGCTGAAAATTGGTCCGTTTATCGTTATTTATACAACATTATTTTATCTGACGCACAGCTTTCCGGGGCGCGGATGGTCCCGTCCGTCCCGAAATTTGGCGCGCCTGACCGGTATGATCGGAGTAGAATCGAGGTCGTGGCGGTTTCGGATTGGTACCGGGAAATCAATAATCGACTACGGAGGCGCTATGCTGAACAAGCTCTACCGGAACGAGAAGGAACGCGCAGTCCACCAGGAATTGATCCATGCGATCTCTCTCGAAAGCGGCCTGCCTGAGGGCCAAATCGAGGCGCTTTACGAGTCGGAACTCGAGAAGCTCAAGGCGGGCGCCAAGATCATGGAATACCTGCCGGTGCTCATTCGCCGACGCATCAGGGAGACCCTCAAGAGCGAAGGATTGCCAGCTCATCACGCCTGAAACCCGGCAGGCGGGGACGGCTAGACGATTTTTCCTCCCAGGACTTCCTTTTCGATCTGCTCCAGGCTGACGTGCCGCACGTCCTTGCCCTTGACCAGATAGATGACGTACTCACAGATGTTGCTGGCGTGGTCGCCAATGCGCTCCAGCGCGCGGGCAGCCCAGATGACATTCAGCATGCGGGTGATGGTCCGTGGGTCTTCCATCATGAATGTGATCATCTGCCGCATGACGCCATCGTAGTCCTGGTCCACCTTGATATCTTCCTGGGCGGAGTGGACCGCCGCGGTGGCATCCAGGCGCGCGAACGCGTTCAAGGCGTCACGCAGCATCTGCTGTACGCGGTTGCCGAGCGCCTGGATCTCCATGTAGTTGTTTTTCGGCCGCTCTTCCTGTGCCAGGCGCACCGCCATGCGGGCGATCTTCTCGGCCTCGTCACCGATGCGCTCCAGGTCCGTTATCGTCTTGATCACCGCAACGACCAGCCGCAGGTCGCTTGCCGCCGGCTGGCGTTTGGCGATGATCTGGTTGCATTCCTCGTCGATCGACACTTCCATGCCGTTCACCTTGGTGTCGTCCATGATGACCGACTCACCCAGGTTCACATCCCCTTGGACCAGGGATTCGATGGCGCGCTCTATCTGCCGCTCGACCAGGCCGCCCATCTGCAGAACCCGGGTGCGAATGTCCTCCAGTTCGGCATTGAACTGGCGGGAAATATGCGTATGAATTGGTTCCATGGCCTGCGCTCCTTCAATCAGCCGTAGCGGCCGGTGATGTAGTCTTCCGTCTGTTTCTGGCTCGGGTTGGTGAAGATCGAGTTGGTGTCGCCGAATTCCACCAGTTCCCCGATGTACATGAACGCCGTGTAGTCGGACACGCGCGCGGCCTGCTGCATGTTGTGCGTAACGATTACTATCGTGTAATTCTGCCGCAATTCATAGATCAGTTCTTCTATTTTTAGGGTTGATATCGGGTCCAGGGCCGATGCCGGTTCGTCGAGCAGCAGCACTTCCGGCTTGACCGCGATCGCGCGCGCAATGCACAGCCGCTGCTGCTGTCCACCGGAGAGGCGCATCCCGCTCTGTTTGAGCTTGTCCTTGACCTCGTCCCACAGCGCCGCCTGTCGCAGCGCCGCCTCGACGCGGTCGTCCATGGCCCCCTTGCTCATGCGTTCGTGCAGGCGTACCCCGAAGGCGATGTTCTCGTAGATCGTCATCGGAAACGGCGTCGGCTTCTGGAAGACCATGCCGACCCGGGAGCGAAGGTGGTGCAGATCCTGGCGGCGATCGAGGATGTTCTGCTGGTCCAGCAGCACCTCTCCGGTCGCCACCTGATTCGGATATAGCGCGTACATGCGGTTGAAGACCCGCAGCAACGTGGACTTGCCGCAGCCGGAGGGACCGATGAAGGCAGTGACTTCGCGCTCGGCGATGTCGAGGCTGATATTCTTGAGCGCGTGAAACTTGCCGTAATGGAAATTAAGATTGCGCACGCTTATCTTCGGTTCCGGTAACGCTGTACCGCTCATTTAACTGTTCCTTTGCCTGATGAGGAAGCGGGAAAAGATGCTCAACGCGAGAACGGCAAGGGTGGCGACGAGAGCTCCGGCCCAGGCCAGATGCTGCCATCCTTGGTAGGGACTCAGGGCGAACTGAAATATCGTGACGGGGACGTTGGCCATGGGTTTCGTCAGGTCCGTGCTCCAGAACTGGTTATTAAGGGCCGTAAACAGTAGCGGCGCCGTTTCACCGCTGATCCGCGCAACGCCGAGCAGCACCCCGGTCAGGATTCCGGAACGTGCCGCCCGGTAGGTGATCTGCACCACCACCCGCCAATACGGCGAGCCGAGTGCCATCGCCGCTTCCCGCATGGTCGATGGCACCAGGCGCAACATTTCGTCGGTGGTCCGCACCACGACTGGAAGCAGGACAACGGCGAGCGCCAGCCCCCCGGCGAGCCCGGAGAAATTGCCCATCATTGTCACCGCCACGGAATAGACGAACAGCCCTATCACAATGGAGGGCGCGCTCAGCAGAATGTCGTTGAAAAACCGAACAATCTCCCCGATGCGCTTGCGCCCGGCGAATTCCGCGAGGTAGGTGCCTGCCAGCACTCCGATGGGTGTTCCGGCCACAATGCCCACGGCGATCATAACCAGACTGCCCACAAACGCGTTCCGCATTCCGCCGGGTTCTCCGGGAGCAGGCGTATCCTGGGTAAATAGGGCCAGGTTGAGACTGTGGTAGCCGAAGCGCGCGGTGGTGTAGAGGATCCAGAAAAGCCAGAAAAGCCCGAGCAGGGTGGTCGCGACCGCCATGCCCAGATTGAAGACGTTGGTGACGCGTCGTCTCAGGTAGCGCAGATCCATTATGCGGACGGTCCTATGCGGAATCGCCCTGGGCGCGCTCAAGCTTCAGGAGAAGCAGCTTGGCCAGGACCAGAATGATGAAGGTGATGACGAACAGAATGAATCCAAGCGCGATCAGGGACGACTTGTACAGGGGCGAGAAGGCTTCAGTGAACTCGTTGGCCAGCGCTGCGGCGATCGAATAGCCGGGATTGAGCAAAGAAGCGCTGATGCTGTGCGCATTGCCGATTACAAAGGTCACGGCCATGGTCTCGCCCAGCGCCCGGCCCAGCCCAAGAAAGATGCCGCCAGCCACGGCCGTGCGGGTGTACGGCAGTACGACGTTGCGCACCACCTCCCAGGTGGTCGCGCCGACTCCGTAGGCGGATTCTTTCAGCAGCGGTGGCGTGAGCAGAAACACCTCGCGCATGATGGCCGCGATGAAGGGAATGATCATGATGGCAAGAATGATACCTGCCGTGAGCATCCCGATTCCGAACGGTGGGCCGCGAAACAGGGCGCCGACTTCTGGAATCGTTCCAAGATGGTCACTGATCCAGGGTTCATAGCCGGAAAACCAGGGGGCAAAGGTGAACAGGCCCCACATTCCGAAAATGATGCTGGGGATGGCGGCGAGCAGTTCGATGGCGGCAGCGACCGGCTGGCGTAGCCACCGCGGTGAAAGTTCGGTGATGAACAGCGCGATGCCCAGGCTGACCGGCACCGCGATGACGACGGCAATCAGCGAACTGACCAGGGTTCCGTAGATCGGAATCAGGGCGCCGAATTTGTTGTTGACCGGATCCCAGACCTTGCTGATCAGGAAATGCCAGCCGAAGGTCCGGAAAGCGAGCCAGCCCTGATGCAGCAGGGCCAGGCAGATTGCCACCAGCAATATCAGTACCAGATAAGCCAGGGTCGCCGTTGTTCCTTTGAACAGGGGGTCCCATAAACGGGCCAAGCGGGACGGCGATTGCGGCTTTTCCACGGGATCTCCTGGGCAAACGGTCTTGTGAACGGCAACAGTCCGGGGCAGGTTATATCAAAGCACACGAGCCAAGAAAAGAACGGGGCCGAAACGGCCCCGTGTCGAAATGAATCGCAGCTTGTTACTCCGGGCCTGACTAGATGCCCAGATTCTTCTTCCAGTACGCTTTGATGGCGTGCACCGTGGGCGGCGGCAGGGGGCCGAATGCTATGGACCGCGCCATGCTCTGGCCGTGCTCGAAGCCCCAACGGAAGAACTTTACCACCTTTTCGTTGGAAGCCTTGGGCGCATCGGTGCGCAGGATCTGCCAGGTGCAGCCCGAGATCGGCCAGGTCGTCGGACCGGGCTGGTCCGTCAGGATGACATAGAAATCATGGGCTTTGGTGAAGTCCACATGTGAGGCTGCTGCCTGGAATCCGGCCAGGCTGGGGCTGACCAGCCGGTGCTCCCGGTTGTACATCCGGGCGTAGGTCATATGATTTTCCAGGATGTAGGCGTATTCGACGTAACCGATCGCACCGCGGATGCGCTGTACGTAAGCGGCGACGCCTTCATTGCCTTTGCCGCCGAGGCCGGTGGGCCAGGCGACGACGGTATTGGCGCCAATCCGGCTCTTCCATTCGGGGCTCACCTTGGACAGATAATTGGTGAACGTGAAGGTCGTACCGGAGCCATCGGAGCGATGGACGACTGCGATGTCCAGATCAGGCAGCTTCAACCCCGGGTTCAGGGCCTCGATGCGGGGATCATTCCACTTCGTAATTTCATGCAGATAGATCTTGGCAACGACCGGGCCGCTCAGGATCAGTTCACCAGGCTTGATGCCGGGGACGTTCATGACCAGATCCTCGCCGGCAATGGCCGTCGGGAACTGGATCAGATGATGCTTGCGCAGGTATGCCGGAGTAAGTGGCATGTCACTCGCTCCGAACGCAACCGTGCCGGCATCGATCTGGGCGATACCGCCGCCCGAGCCGATTCCCTGGTAGTTGACCCGGGTGCCTGTCTTCTGCTGGTAGGCAGCCGCCCACTTGACGACCAGAGGATATACCCAGGTGCTGCCCGCACCGGTGATTTCATCCGCCCGGGCGTTGGCTATCCCAAGCGCCAGAGCTATGGTCCCTACGGCGACCGCAAGCCGACCGGCCGACCGGCGACCTTTTTTGTGCACAGAATTTGACATGTTACTCTCCAGAAATTGGGGTAGATTTGCAGCGGGCCATATGATCCGGCCGTGATGTGACAGTTTGATGAACAAATGTGACAGACGTGTGAATATTTATTGTGTCGTAGATTCAGATCCTTAAGTTAGCGTTCGAGCCGTTTTGCCTTCGCCGGCCGGCGTTGCTGAGGGGCGTAGCGGGGTATCACGGCCTATTCCCGATCCATCCGCTCCAGCATGTTCATGCCGCCGATCATGCCTTCGATCCGGCTCCGGATTTCATCCCGAACAGTGCGCCAGGCATACAAATCCGATTCTTCATCGGCTCCCCCGTCGTCGGGGGTGGAGAGCCGCCAGAGCCTTTTCTGCGTCCCTGCCGGGAGTGCCGGGCAACGTTTGTCCGCATCAGGGCAGACGCTGATCACCAGGTCCGCCCAGGCCAGCAACGCAGGAGTGGGGTGGACGGGGAGTCCGCCCGGCATGTCGACCCCGGCTTCACGCATCACCGCCATGGCGGCGGGGTTCCTGGCCTGAGGTTCGATGTCCGCCGCCCGTGCCTCGAGGCGACCCGTGCCAAGATGCCCGACCCAGCCCTGGGCCATCGATGAGCGGGAGAAGTGGCCCATCCCCAGGAACAGGACGCGTGCGTTGCGTTTGTACATCGCCGTCCCCTCCGGTCTCCTCAGGCTGGCGTGCGTTGTGCCGCCTTAATTCCGGGGCTCGCACGCACGATCAGGCAGAAAAACCGGCGCGAACCCCCCGCCGGGCGTGCGAAAATTAGTGGTTTGGCCCCGATACAGCCGTGCCGAGAGGAGCTGGAC
The DNA here is from genome assembly GCA_028068195.1 of Gammaproteobacteria bacterium. Classification (GTDB taxonomy): domain Bacteria; phylum Pseudomonadota; class Gammaproteobacteria; order Acidiferrobacterales; family UBA6901; genus JAJYCY01. The sequence goes on along the minus strand of JAPTTX010000046.1, from coordinate 8,430 downwards.
GGAACCGTGATAGACATAGTTGCGCATATCGAGTTTCAGGCTGACTTCCTCGCCGCCCACGCGCAATCGGCGCTCGCTCGGGGGTACGGTTTCCTGAGCTACAAATTGCCCGGCGACAATCTCCGACCATGCCCGCTTGGTGAGCTTGTCACCGCGGTATGCTGCCTTGCTCCCGTAGCCGGCCACCGGCTTGAAGAACAGCCGGCGGCGGTCCGTCCATAGCCCATCGTGCCGGTCTGGCTCTATGAGCGTGGTATGCGGTATGCCTGCCTGCAGGACCCGCTGTGTGGGTTCGGGTACCCCCCAGGCAGTCAGAAGCTGCGTATTGGTGAGAACGGCGAGATTACGTTTGTCGGCATAGAGCGCGTGGGCGCGAGGATGCGGTGTCAGCACCACGGCGTCTTCGGCGTAGGCGGCGCGCAGCGGTCCATGGAGCGGCTGCTCAAGAGAGAAATCAGTCAGACGGTTGTAGACGAGGTCGATGCGCTGGCCGTTGTGCCACAGTGTTCCGCCGTGGTAGGCCAGATCGCGGGGGTCGGCGATGACGCACCTAAGGCCGCGCCGCGTGAACAACTGCTTGAAAAGCACGAATTCGGGATACAGGTACTGCTGCGGCGGATCGTCGTCGACGATAGCGATGACCGCCGGGCGGCGGTCGCCGCGCTGCAGCTGCCACTCAGCAAGGAACATGTCGTAGAACACCTGTTCGAGCATTCGGAGGTCCATGGGACCGGTGGCCAGGTGTCGGACTTGGTCGCAGCAGGCGCGCTGGGCTCGGGCAAGCGCGGTGTTGAGTAACGCCCCGCCGGCGTTGGTGTTGATCTCGATAAGCCGCGGTCCACCTGCTCCGAGATGGAAGTCGTAGCCCAGAAATACGCCCCGCGGGCCGTGATCCGCGTGGGCGATGGCTGGCGCCCAGCCGAGGACGGTCTCGCGATAGGAGGGCAAGGCCACCACGCTCTCTACGGCGCGGATGATGGCGGCCATGCGCTCCACGTCCGGCCGCGAGACGAACACGGCCGAGGCGCTGAACAGATAAGGGCGAGACTCGATGATCGAACGATAGAGGTCGCTGTTTTCCGGATCCTGCTCGAGCTCGCGTCGTAGTGCGTCCGGGTCGATACTGATGCAATGGCAATCGCGGTTCAGGACGCGTGCCAGCTCTTCGCTTTGTTCATCGGGCGACCCGGATCCGGCCGCGGTCATGGAAGGATGACGTGCTGACCGGTTTGCTGGGGCGCCCCGGCCGGCTGCGGCGCGAATTGTCTGGGCCCGGTGCTGTCCCTGCAGTCCGGCGGGCGCGGTCGATACCGGTGCCGCGATGCGGCACCTGGACACCTGGGTGTCGCACATCTCCGGACGGAGGCCCGCTCCACCGCATCGATAGGCATTCGAAAAATGTATGCTCAAATACCGGCACGGTCAATCGTCCGGGGTGCGTGGCGCCCCGGATTCGGGCGCCCGGCCGCGGTAGCCGAGCCCCGGCTCGGACGGATTCATCTGCCGTGCCCGCCGGCCTGGGCGGGTCCGGATCTCGTCCCGGCTACGGCGAACTGGCCAAATTGGTGGGGTTTTCGAGCCGGCGTGGCCCGATGCAACGTCCTGTACGTGTGACCCCCGCACACGGAGCAAAGCTTCCCTGCCGGCGGCTGGCGTTCTCCAGTTTATGGTCGCGATCTTCGGCGACGCGCGCTTCCGCCCCGCGACGCGCCATCCTCGGCTGCCAGTCACGGGCCGCAAAGACTAGCAAGCGCCGTTGACCGATGAGTTTCCGGACGATGACGCCGGGATTACATGGTGCCGGAGCGGATCACGCGCTGCGTGCGCGACGGCGGAAACTGGCAAACGAAGGTGCTGCCCCGACCGAGCGTGCTTTCGATCAGCAGCTTCGCGTCGTGACGCAGAAGCACGTGCTTGACTATGGACAATCCCAGCCCGGTCCCTCCGGTAGCGCGCGAGCGGGCGCTGTCCACGCGATAGAAGCGTTCCGTCAGGTGCGGGAGATGCTGAGGGGCGATCCCCTCGCCCGTGTCGGCAACCGAGAATCTCGCCCCTTCAGGTGTGGCGGTCCACTTGAGCTGGATCGACTGGTCCGCAGGCGTGTACCGGACGGCATTGTTGATCAGGTTGGAGAAAGCGCTGCGCAGCTCGTCTTCATTGCCGAGAAGTCGCAAGTCGGGATCGGCTTCGAGGGTGATGCGGTGGCGGCGGTCTCCGCTCAGGATCTCGGCCATCTCCTTCAATCCGGACAGCATGGCCGGTACGTCAACGGCGAACTGGTGTACCAGCGGGGGTTCGGTCTCAAGACGCGACAGGGTCAGCAGATCATTCACCAGGCGCTGCATCCGCACCGCCTGCTCGTGCATTGTGGCGAGGTACTTGCGGATTTCGTCCATCTGGGGCGTGTCCATGTCCTGCAGGGTCTCGAGAAATCCCGAAATCACGGTGAGCGGCGTGCGCAGCTCATGGGAAATGTTCGCCACGAAATCGCGCCGCATCGCCTCCAGCCGCTCGAGGCGGGTGATGTCCCGCCCGATCAGCAGCTTCTGGCTGCTGCCGAACGGAATGATCTGCAGGGTCAGGGTCTTCTCTGAACGTTCAGGCGAGGGAACGGTGATGGCGTCAGCGAAGTCGCCTTTTTTTAGGTAGTTGGCGAAATCGGGATCGCGCAGCAGGTTCGTTACCCGCAAGCCATGGTCGCGCGCGAACGCGATACCCAGGAGACGTTCAGCCGCGGGGTTGGCCCATTCGATGACGTCATTGTGCGCCAGCACCACCATGGCATCGGGTGTCGCGGCGCTGGTGTTCTGGAAGCGCGCCAGCATCTGCGTGAGCTGGTCTTCGCGGCGCTCGGTCTCCTTCATCAGGACCCGTATGCTGTCGAACACATCCCCCCACAGCCCCGCCGCTTCGGGAATATCCTCCCGGCGGCGGCTCTGCAGCCAGCGGTGCAGCAAAAAGAGATGCCGCAGATTGAGCGCCAGGTAGATGCCGAGGCCAACCAGCACGGCGGCAAACAGATGGCCCGAGACCAGGCCGAACGCGGAAAAGGCGGCGAGGATGCCAATCAATACCCAGATCTCGCGTACCCAACTGTCGCGCACCCGGTTAGTCCTGAGCCGACATGCGATAGCCTGCGCCGCGTACGGTCTGTATAAGGGAATCGTGGCCGGTGGCCTCGAGCACCTTACGTAGGCGGCGGATGTGGACATCCACCGTGCGCTCCTCGACATACACATTGCCGCCCCAGACGCTGTCGAGTATCCGTTCGCGGCTGTGTACACGCTCGGGGTGGGTCATGAAGAAGTGCAGCAACCGGAACTCCATCGGCCCGAGTGCGAGCTTGGCGCCGTTTGCCTGTACCCGGTGCGTAACCGGATCGAGATGCAGCCCGCCGATCGCCACGGCGATATCGGCCGCTTGTGGTGCGCTGCGCCGCAGCAGTGCCTTGATGCGAGCCAGCAGTTCGCGTGTGGAAAAAGGCTTTGTGACATAGTCATCGGCGCCGGTCTCCAGGCCCTTGAGCTTGTCCTCTTCCTGGGTGCGTGCCGTCAGCATGATGATCGGCAGGTGTCGGGTGAGCCTGTCCTGGCGCAAACGGCGGGCGTAGTCGACCCCACTGATACCCGGCAGCATCCAGTCCAGAAGCACCATGTCTGGCATGGTTGCGAGGATCCTGGCCTGGGCCTGGGTGGCATCAGCCGCCTCCAGGCATTCGAAGCCGGCGTGGCGCAGCGCCACGCATACCATCTCGCGGATGGCCTGTTCGTCCTCTACGATCAAAATTTTTGCCGCCATGGGTCGGTTGCCGGTCATGCAGGGTTCGGTGTTGCTCGTTTTTTGCGGGCATATTTCATACCATAAGTATGACAGTTCGGTTACCAGGCGCGTATCCCCCGGCAAAACCGGTATAATTCCCCGGGGCGCCGGGGACCGGGATGCAGGGCAGCTCCTGTGCGGCGGGGCGTGGGTCGAAGGTCCGGAGCTGGACGGCCGACGTGGAGGAGTCCACACCATTTCATTTCCGTTTACTTAGCCAGGCACAAGGGCTTAATAGGCAGATCATGCGAAAGAATGCGGTAAGGCCAACCGACATCAAGCTGCACCAGAAATCACGTGCGCTCGAGGTCAGCTTTGACGACGGCAGCCACTTCAGGTTTCCGTGCGAGTATCTGCGCGTTTATTCTCCGTCGGCAGAAGTCCGCGGCCATGGCCCCGGACAGGAAGTGCTGCAGGTGGGAAAGGAGAACGTGAACATCACCAATATCGAGCCGGTGGGCACCTACGCCGTGTGCCTCTATTTCGACGACGGGCACAATACCGGAATCTATTCCTGGGATTTGCTGCACAGCCTCGGGGTCAATCAGCAGCAGCTGTGGGGCCAGTACCTCGAGCGTCTGGAAAAGGCCGGCTATAAACGCAATCCCCAACCCGCGGATGGAGCATAGGCCATTGAAACAGCATCGCGATCCGGGTTCAAACGACGCGGTGACCCATTTCGGCTTTCGCGAGGTTCCCGTGCAGGCGAAGGCCGGCCTCGTCGCGCAGGTGTTCGATTCGGTCGCCACCAAGTACGACCTGATGAACGACGCCATGTCGTTCGGCGTCCATCGGCTGTGGAAGCAGTTTGCCGTGGGCCAGAGCGGGGTGCGCACGGGGCAGCGCGTACTTGATGTCGCCGGCGGCACTGGCGACCTGGCGGCAAAATTTGCCAGGCGGGTCGGTTCCGCGGGAAACGTGGTCGTCGCCGACATCAATTCCTCTATGCTGGACGTCGGGCGCCGGCGTCTGGCCGATCGCGGCATCGCGGGTAATGTGGAATTCGTCCAGGCCGACGCGGAGTGCCTGCCCTTCGGCGACGACCAGTTCGACTGCGTCAGCATCGCCTTCGGCTTGCGCAATGTGACGCGCAAGGATGCAGCGCTAGCCTCCATGTTTCGCGTGTTGAAGCCGGGCGGCAGGTTGCTTGTTCTGGAGTTTTCGCAGCCAATTTTTCCCGGCCTGGGAACGCTGTATGACGTCTACTCGTTCTCGCTGCTGCCGCTGCTGGGGCGGATCATCGCCAATGACGAGGGCAGCTACCGGTATCTGGTGGAGTCGATACGCAAGCATCCGGATCAGGAAACGCTCAAATCCATGATGGAGGCGGCCGGTTTCGAGAAAGTGCACTATTTCAACCTGAGCGGCGGAATCGTTGCCCTGCACCGGGGTTACAAGCTCTGACGGCCGCCGCATCCCGAACCGCAATCGATGGCTGACGTCCTGCAGGTATTGATCGGCGCCGTCGGGGATGCGGCAAACCGGATGCTGCGGCTCGATCAAGACAGCCTGCGCGACCTGGGCGGGCTCTCGGGGCACGTCATCTGCCTGGACATTCGTGGCCTGGGCAGGCCGCTTTACCTGTTTCCGTCGGAAGCCGGGCTGGACGTGCGTAGTGCACATGCGGGTGTTCCCGATGCGACCCTGAGCGCCAGCGTCAGCGGGCTTGCAAATCTGGCGCGCGGGCGATGGTCGCAGGCCTTCTCTTCCGGCGAGGTCGAGATCAGCGGTGACCTCGAGCTTGGCCAGCGCTTTCAGACAATCCTGCAGCGCATACACCTCGACTGGGAAGAAGCTGCGGCGCGGCTGCTCGGCGATCCGCTGGCCCATCAGCTGGGTAATGCCGTGCGGGCAGCCAGAACCGGTGCGCGCGCTTCGGGTGCGGTCATCCTGCAGGATCTGGCGGAATATCTTCAGTGCGAGCGGCGCGACCTTCCGCAGCGCCATGAGGTTGACGCCTTTCTCGATGGTGTTGATGTGCTGCGTCTGGATGTCGATCGCCTAGAGCAGCGTCTCGCACGGCTCGCGCAACCCGCCGGACCGGATCGTCCATGACGCGCATGGCACAGATCGGACGCCTCCTGCGGATCACGCAGGTGTTCGTGCGCCACGACCTCGACGAGTTCGTGAGGGTCCTGCATCTGTTCCGCCCCTACCGGTTGCTACTGCGCCTGATGCCGTGGCGGTGGTTTTGCACCAGTTCCGCGCCGCGGGCCCGGCGCCTGCGGGAAGCGCTCGAAGAACTGGGGCCGGTATTCGTGAAATTCGGGCAGCTGCTGTCCACGCGTCCGGATCTGCTGCCCGAGGACGTCGCCGAAGAACTCAGCCGGCTGCAGGATCGGGTTCCGCCTTTCCCCGGAGAGCGGGCGGTCGGAGTGATCGAACGCGCCTATGGCGGAAAGCTTGACGGATTCCTGAAGGCGTTCGATCTGCAGCCCGCAGCATCGGCCTCGGTGGCACAGGTGCATTTCGCAGAGCTGCCGGACGGGACCCCGGTGGCGGTCAAGGTGCTGCGGCCTGGCATCGAGTCGGTGATCGAGCGCGATCTCGCTCTGCTCTATACCTTGGCCGGTCTGGCACAGCGCTACTGGCCGGAGGCACGGCGCCTGCGCCCACTCGAAGTCGTTGACGAATACCGCAACACGATCCACGCCGAACTCGATCTTATGCGCGAAGCGTCCAACGGCAGTCAGCTGCGCGCCAACTTTGCCGGATCCCGGCTGCTGTATGTTCCCAAGATCTATTGGGACCTGACCCGCACCGAGGTCATGGTGATGGAGCGCCTCAGCGGCATCCCGGTCAGCGACATCCAGGCATTGAAGGACGCAGGGATCGATCTGCACCGCCTGGCTCACAATGGTGTCGAGATCTTCTTCACCCAGGCGTTCCGCGATGGCTTCTTTCACGCCGACATGCATCCCGGCAACATCCTCGTATCCCCGCGCGGACAGTACATTGCGCTCGATTTCGGCATCATGGGAACCCTGACCGACCGCGACAAGTGGTATCTTGCGCAGAACTTCCTGGGGTTCTTCCGGCGCGACTATCGCGCCATCGCCGAGGCGCACGTGCGTGCCGGATGGGTGGCGGGCGATACCCGCATGGATGAATTCGAGGCCGCGATCCGCGCGGTCTGCGAGCCCATTTTTGCGCGCCCGCTCAAGGACATATCCTTCGGTCGTCTGCTGTTGCGACTGTTCCAGACCGCCCGGCGCTTCAACATGGAAGTGCAGCCCCAGCTCGTACTGCTGCAGAAGACCTTGTTCAACATCGAAGGGCTGGGCAGGCGGCTCTATCCGGAATTGGATCTGTGGGAGACGGCCAAACCCTTCCTTGAGCGCTGGATGCGTGGCCAGGTCGGGCCTCGCGCGCTCCTGCGCAATCTGGCAAAAGAAATGCCGAAGTGGTCCAGCGTGTTGCCAGAGCTTCCTGTGCTGTTCTACGAGGCGCTGCAGCGCGGCGTCAGCACGGTTGCCAGCGATGGGCGCGAATTCGAGCGGCTGCGCAGGGATTTGGCGTACAGCCAGCGACGCATGGCGCTTGCCTTGGCGGGAGGCGGACTGGTGCTGGCTGCCGCTGTCGTCTATTTGGCGGGGCCGGGGGCGCGGTCCTGGTCGGGACTGCCTGTCGCGGGCTGGCTGATGGGTCTGGCGGGGGCCGGGCTGCTTTTGGCAGCGTGGATATTCCGGCGCCCGGCGTGAAGCAGCTGCCGTGCAGGTCGTGGCTGCCGTGGGGCGGCAGCACGCGGCCTCAACCTAATCGGCTTTCGGATCGTGCATATCCGGCATCTCTTAACAAATCCTCGATTTTCAATAGATTTTCGGACCAAATTGCCGGCAAAAAAGGCAATTCGCAGAAGTTCTAATCGGGAAATCCCGATGGGGTCATCAGCTACGAGATGGGCGACCGCGGCGACGGGTGACGGCTGTCTGCGCGACGAGGAATTGTCGCATTCGCTGTACGTACAGCATCTTGCCCGGTCTTCTGACGGGTGCGGCGCGGCGCAGGTAGGAGTTTCCGAGGTAGCCATGCCGACGATACCGGAAAGGCGGGCCATAATGTTCTCGCCAGGGCAGAAATGGGATGACTTTTTTCGGCTATTTGCAATCTGAGGTTGGAAATCCGGTGTTCAACGGCGCCTTGGGATCGGGCCGTCTTGTGTAATATAGGGTTGGATACCGAAGGGCCAATGGCAGCAATGCAGCGGGTGCTGCCATTCAGATTTCTCGACCCGCTGACTCTTGATCGGCCGAAGCAGCCAGCGGGATATATCGAGCGCTACGTCGGCAATGCGGCCCATTGCTGCCTGTAGCGGTATTGGGAATTTGAATGTCAACTTCCAATACCGACGAATTCACACCAAACATTAGGCAGTCGGAAGCGTTGCCCGACAGCACGGGTTCGAGATTGAGCTGTCGGGCGAGATCTCGGCAACGGTGTCCGCCTTACCGGAATCCAGGAGATGCTGCCAGTAGTACGCTTTGCCTAGGGTGTGGATCAGGGGCAGATCGATCGATGGCTTGATTGCGGTGCTTGATGGACAGCGGCACGAAGGTCACGGACCGGCCGCCGGCTTCGAACTTACGCGCTTCGCCTGCCGCCGTGATTTCG
>JAPTTX010000058.1:0-36238 GCA_028068195.1 Gammaproteobacteria bacterium | reverse complement strand
CCAAGGCCGGTGATACGGTGACGGTGAGCTGGCGCGACAACAAGGGCGAGACCGGGGGCGCGAAGGCGCTCGTGAGCTAAGACCCCCGCGGCCCATGAGGGGGATGCCGCCGGTACGCCGGCGGCGCGGCAATCCGCAGGAGGATTATGAAATGAAGAAATTTTTTGCACTTCTGGTCGCCTTGAGCGCGATGTCGGTGGTTTCGGTCGCGGCCCAGGCCAGCCCGCAATCGGATCTCAAGGCATTCCAAGGTTACTTCAAGAAGCGCTTCCCCGATGTTCCGCTGGCTGCCTACGCCAACGGCGCCTACGCGCTCAACGCCAACGCGCGGGCACAATGGAAATCCATCATGCTGTTCCCGCCGTATGAGTTCGAGCTCGCCAAGGGCAAGAAGCTCTGGAACACCCCCTTCAAGGATGGCAAGACCTACGCCAGCTGCTTCCGCAACGGGGGCGTCGATATCGCGCAGCACTATCCCTACTGGGACAAGCGCACCCACGAGGTCCGCACGATCGAGATGGACATCAACAGCTGCCGCAAGCGTAACGGCGAGGCGCCCTTCAAGGATCTGACCCAGGGTCCGATTGCCGAACTCACGGCGTACATGAAGTCGCTGTCGCGCGGCAAGCCCGTGAGCATCAACCTGTCGTCCCCGGGCATGCTGAAGGCCTACGAGAACGGCCGCAAATTCTTCTGGGCGCGGCGCGGCCAGCTCAATTTCTCGTGCGCGACCTGCCACGTGGACAATGCCGGCAAATACATCCGCGGCAACGTGCTGAGCGCCGCCCTCGGCCATGGCCTGGGATTTCCCGCCTACCGTGCCAAGTTCGGCCACCTGATCACCCTCGACAAGCGCTACATGGGCTGCAACAAGAAGGTGCGGGCGGCGCCGTTCAAACCGCAGAGCGTGGAGTACCGGGACCTGGAGGTCTACGAGACCTACATGGATACCGGCCTGCCGCTGGAGGCGCCGAGCTACCGGCCCTAGGCTGCAGGGGTGCGTAACATCGAAACCCGGCCCGCGCCCTGCGGGCCGGGTTTGTTTTTTCAGGGCGGAATAATTTCAGGCCGCCTCCCGTCCCTCCGGCACAGACGCAACAGCGGCGCGTGGCAGGCCCCTGCCCCACCGTCCGCTGGCGCTTCCGGTCACGCGCAGGAAATCCTGCGCTATCCTCTTCTTTAAAGAGACGATGCCATGAGCCTATCACGACGCGAATTCCTCCAGATGCTGGCGGTGGCCAGCACGGCCGGACTGGCGCTTCCCGGCTGCAGCAACGAAGGCTGGGTCAAGGGCGGTCGTCCGTCCACGGACCTCTACGACGTGCCGGTATTCGGCAACGTCAGCCTGCTGCATTTCACCGACACGCACGCCCAGGTCCTGCCTGTTTACTTCCGCGAGCCCAACGAGAATATCGGGGTCGGATCACACACCAACAAGCCGCCGCACCTGGTGGGCGAACACTTCCTCAAGTTCTACGGAATCGATGCGGGAACCCACCGGGCGTACGCATCCACATATCTCGACTTTACCGAAGCCGCGCGCCGCTATGGCAAGGTAGGGGGGTTCGCCCATCTCGCCACCCTCATCCGGCGCATGCGCGACGCCCGCACCGGCCGTAACCTGCTGCTCGATGGCGGCGATACCTGGCAGGGCTCGGCGACCGCGCTGTGGACCCGGGGACAGGACATGATCGACGCGCAGAAGCTCCTGGGCATCGATATCATGACCGGGCACTGGGAGTTCACCTACGGCGCCGATCGGGTCAAGTACGTGGTCGACCACGACTTCAAGCAGTCCCATATCGAATTCCTTGCCCAGAACGTATTCGACGACACCTGGGGCGATCCGATCTTCAAGCCCTACGTCATACGCGAACTCAACGGCGTGCCGGTGGCGGTGATCGGGCAGGCGTTCCCGTACACGCCGATCGCCCACCCGCGCTACCTGACACCGGACTGGACCTTCGGCATCCATGACCACCACATGCAGAAAATGGTGGACAAGGCACGCGCTGAAGGCGCCCAGGTGGTCGTGGTGCTCTCGCACAACGGCATGGATGTCGATCTCAAGATGGCCACGCGTGTGCGCGGGGTGGACGTGATACTCGGCGGGCACACCCACGACGTGGTACCGGCTCCGGTCATTGTCCCGAACGCCGGCGGCCGCACCCTGGTCATCAATTCCGGAACGAACACGAAATTCCTTTCGGTGCTCGACCTGGAAGTGAAGGGCGGCAAGATGACCGATTATCGCTACCACCTGCTGCCGATATTCGCCGACCTGATCGAGCCCGACGCCGCCATGACGGCCCACATCGAACGGTCGCGGGCGCCGTTCAAGGAAAAGCTGGCGGAGAAGCTGGCCGTGACCGACAGCCTCCTGTACCGGCGCGGCAATTTCAACGGCACCTTCGACCAGGTCATCGTGGATGCCATGCGCGAAGTCCAGGATGCCCCGATTGCCCTGTCGCCGGGCTTCCGCTGGGGCACGTCGCTGCTGCCGGGCGACACCATCGACATGGAACACCTGATGGACCAGAGCGCGATCACCTATCCGAACACCGACGTGAATGAAATGACCGGAGCCGAACTCAAGCAATACCTCGAAGCCGTCGCCGACAATCTGTTCAATCGCGACCCCTACCTGCAGATGGGCGGTGACATGGTGCGTACCGGCGGCATCCGCTACGCCATGAATCCGACCCGCACCATGGGGCACCGCATTTCCGACCTGGAAGTCAACGGCGTCCCGGTGCGCGCGAACAAGCGCTACAAGGTGGCGGGATGGGCCAGCGTGGCCAAGCCACTCACGACCCGCCCGATCTGGGAGGTCGTCGCCGAATACCTGCGCGACAAGAAAACTGTGACCATCGACCGGCCCGATACGCCGGTGCTCAAGGGCATCGCCGGCAACAAGGGCTACGTGGCGCTCTAACGGCCGGACGGCTCTCCCTGCTCCTGCGTGGGCGACCAGAACCGGTTGCCCGCGCAAGCCGGAGTGCGGTTCTAGAGGGCCCAGGCCCGGAGCGGGTGGTACTGCGCCCCTTCCGGCCGGGTCTGCGATTCGACGAGGACGAACTTTTCCACCGGCCAGGACAGGGGCGCGATGCCTGCGGTACCGGGATTGCGCCCGACATTGCGCGCCACCGTGAGGTGCACGGCGTACGGCCGGCGGTCCGGGTCAAAGCCGCAGGCACGCACTCCGGATTGCAGCGCCGCCACCAGGTCCAGCAGGGCCTGCGGCGGGCGGGTACACCCCAGCCACAACACGCGCGGCTTCGCCCAGTAGCCGGCGACATCGAATTCCAGGTTGAATGTTCCGGTCCGGACCGCTGTGGCGGCCGCTTCGAGGCAGCGGCGCCGGTCCGCGTCGACCGGACCCAGAAAGGCAAGCGTGAGGTGCAGGTTTTCCGGCGTCACCAGCCTGCCGTTGCCGCGCGCGAGCGCGGTGCGCGCCAGGGCATGGATGCGGTGCTGCAGGGATGCGTCCGGCCAGACCGCGAAAAACAGGCGCTGCACGGACGGCCTTCCGGAATCGGCGTCTGCCGGCGACGCCATCGCAGTTCTAGACGTGACCCTGCAGTGCCGCGATCCGTTCGTCGAGCGGCGGGTGGGACATGAACAGGCGCGCCAGGCCCTGTCCGATCCCGCCCGAAATCCCGAACGCGGCCATCTGCTGCGGCAGGTGGGCCTCCTCGGCTCCGAGCTTCAGGCGCTGCAGCGCGGCGATCATGTTCTGAGCGCCTGCGAGGCGGGCACCGCCGGCATCGGCACGAAACTCCCGGTGGCGGCTGAACCACATGACGATGATGGTCGCGAACACCCCCAGCACCAGCTGCGCCACGATGCTCACGATGAAGAATCCGGGCCCGCTCTCGTGGTCGCGCTGGAATACCGCCCGGTCTACGGCGTAGCCGATGATGCGCGAAATGGCGATGACGAAGGTGTTCAGCACGCCCTGGATGAGCGCCAGTGTGACCATGTCGCCATTGGCCACATGCGTGATTTCATGGCCCAATACCGCCTCGATCTCGTCCCGCCGCATGCTAGCGAGCAGGCCCGTGCTGACCGCCACCATCGCGTGGTCGCGGCTCATGCCGGTGGCGAAGGCATTCATGTCCGGGGATTCGTAGACGGCCACCTCCGGCATGCCAATGCCGGCCCGCTGGGCATGGTGCCGGATCGTATCGAGGAGCCAGGCCTCCGACGCGTTGCGCGGCTGTTCGATCACCTGGGCGCCGGTCATGGTCTTGGCGGACCACTTTGAGATGGCGAGCGAAATGAACGACCCGCCCATGCCGATGACCGCCGCCAGCACCAGGACAGCGTTCATGTCGAGCCCGCCATTGGCCTTGAGCAGCCCGTCCAGGCCGAGCAGCCGGAAGGAAACGCTCAGGACCAGCAATACAGCGAGATTGGTCGCCAAAAACAGAAGAATACGCTTCATAGCTCGGTACTACCCCGATATCAAAGCCGGGTTGTGTGGATCCTATATAAGGGCGCCCATGGGGCACTTCAAGCCTGCCGGCCAGATTGACCCAACGCACAGGAATGTCGCGGCTTTTGCGGTATAGTGGATCCGAGTCCGCCGGCCACGGCCGCGGGTCAGGGCCGGAAACCACGGAACCAAGGAGGCGGTTATGCCCATAGGGGAAATCTGCAATCGCGAAGTGGTGTTCGTCGGGCGTGACGACACCGTCCAGGAGGCGGCCCGGCTCATGCGCCAGCACCATGTCGGCGATCTGGTGGTCGCGGAGGACCGGGGCGGCGTGCGCTATCCGGTCGGAATGCTGACCGACCGCGACCTCGTCGTCGAGGTGCTGGCCGCCGGCGTCGACATCGACACGGTCAGCGTCGGTGACATCATGAGCACGGATCCGGCCGTCGCCCGCGAGTCTGACGGCATCTACGATACGATCCAGCGCATGCGGGCCAGGGCGGTGCGGCGCATCCCGGTGGTGGGCGGGCACGGCGAACTGGTCGGGATCGTGGCGGTCGACGACCTGCTCGAGCTGCTGGCCGACGAAATCATGGGTCTGGCGGCGCTGGCGGGACGCGAGCAGGCGCATGAGCGCCGGGCACGGCGATAGTGCGGATCGGCTGCTTTTAGTGGCATAATAGCCGCTTACAGAGTACCGGTCTGGACCCAAACCGGATCGCTGCCGAGCACCTGCGGCATCGCTCATCGCTTTCCTGAAGCCGGATCAAGCGCCCGGAAGCGCTGGTGCGCACCGGGAAGGCACGCGTGCGGTCCGGTTTGCGCAAACCCGAAACATTTGAGAGAGCGTAAGGAATAACAGCATGTCCAAGAAGCATCCGATCATCGCGGTGACGGGTTCCTCCGGGGCCGGCACCACCACGGTAAAGCACGCGTTTGGCGATATCTTCCGGCGCGAGGGCGTCAATGCGGCGGTCGTCGAAGGTGACAGCTTTCATCGCTACAACCGCGCTGAAATGAAGGAGGCAATCAAGACGGCATCGGCTGCCGGCAAGAATCTGAGCCACTTCGGCCCGGACGCCAACATCTTCGACAAGCTCGAGCAGCTTTTCCGGGAATACGGGGAGACCGGAAGCGGCAAGATCCGCCTGTACCTGCACGATCACAACGAGGCGGCGCCGTACCATCAGGAACCGGGCACGTTCACGCCCTGGACGCCGATTCCGCCGGGCTCGGATCTGCTGTTCTATGAAGGCCTGCACGGCGGCGTCACCGACGGAGCCGTGGATGTCGCCAAGTGGGTGGACCTGCTGATCGGCGTGGTGCCTATCGTAAACCTCGAGTGGATCCAGAAAATCCACCGCGATACCGCGCAGCGCGGCTACACCGCTGAGGCCGTGACCGACACCATACTGCGCCGCATGCACGATTACGTGCATTACATCACGCCGCAGTTCTCGCGTACGCACATCAATTTCCAGCGCGTTCCGCTGGTGGACACGTCCAACCCCTTCATCGCGCGGGACATCCCGACACCGACCGAGAGCCTCATCGTCATCCGGTTCCGCGAGGCGCGCAAGCAGAACTTCCCGTACCTGCTGCAGATGATCGACGGCTCCTTCATGTCGCGCCCGAATACGATCGTGGTGCCGGGCGGCAAGATGGGATTCGCCATGGAGATCATACTGACCCCCATGATCCACATCATGCTGGAAAGCAAACGCCACGCCAAGTAGGCGCCGGCGCGCCCGAACCGCTACCAGAGCGACAGCTGGCCGCCGCTCGCCGGCGGCCGGAAGGCGGCGGTATCGAGGTCCGCGTCGCGCCGCCCGAGGCCCAGACGGCGGCAGGCGCCATCGAAACGGCGCTCGATCAGATCCGCCAGTGCGCCCTCCCCGCGCATGCGCGATCCGAAGCGCGCATCGTCATCCCGGCCGCCGCGCGCCTGCCGCAGCAGGCTCAGCACGTGACCGGCCCGCAGCGGATAATGGCCGGCAAGCCATTCTTCGAACAGTCCGCGCACTTCATGAGGCAGGCGCAGCAGGCCGTAACCGGCCTCGCGGCAACCCGCGGCACCCGCGGCCTCGAGGATGCGCTCGATTTCCGCGTCATTGAGCCCCGGTATGACCGGCGCCACCAGGACCCCGCTGGGAACCCCGGCCGCGGAGAGGGCCGCCAGCGCCGCGAGGCGGCGCTGCGGTGCGGCAGCGCGCGGCTCCATGCGGCGCGCGAGGATGCGATCCAGCGTGGTGACCGACACGAACACCTTCACCAGGCGCCGGGAGGCCATGCGCGCAAGCAGATCCAGATCGCGCTCCACCAGCGCCGACTTGGTCACGATGGTGCAGGGGTGGCTGCACTCCTCCAGCAGCTCCAGCAGCGCGCGGGTGATGCGCCGGTGGCGTTCGATCGGCTGGTAGGGGTCGGTATTGGTGCCGAGAGCGATCGCCTGACAGCGATATCCAGGCCGCGACAGTTCGGCGCGCAGCACCTCTGCGGCATTGTCTTTGGCGTACAGCCGGCTTTCGAAGTCGAGCCCTGCGGACAGGCCGAGGTAGGGGTGCGTTGCCCGCGCATAGCAGTAGATGCAACCATGCTCGCAGCCGCGGTAGGAATTGACGGACTGGGCAAACGGCAGGTCCGGAGAGCGGTTACGGGTGATGATGCTGCGCGCCCGTTCCGTGGATACGACCGTCTGCAGTTCCGGTGCCGCCGCATCGGCCCCGGTCCAGCCGTCGTCCTCCGCGTTGTGGCGCAGGGCCTCGAAACGCGCTTCCGGGTTGCTGCACGCCCCGCGCCCGCGCCGCGCCGCCCCCAGGGGGTCGGCTGCCGCCACACCTGCACAATCCTGTGTTCGCCGTTTCAAGGTCCGCCGTTCCGTCAGACCTACGCAAACCTGCTCATTGCTGAGCAAATCTGCCGCTGACTTCCTGCTTCGTCGAGGCCGGTTTCACTCGGGTCTTGCGACCCGAGCCAGAGCCTTCCTCTCCACAGGCTGTGACCGTGGAACTCACGGCCATGTTCTTCAGGTTCACCGCCGCGTTCACGTCGCGGTCGTGGACCACGCCGCAGGACGGGCACGCCCACTCGCGCACCGACAGCGGCAGTTCGTCGAGCTTCTTGCCGCACGCCGAGCACGTCTTGCTGCTCGCAAAGAAGCGGTCGGCGACCACTTTGGAGTTATTAGCATAGATTTACGCAGATTCAATGCAAACTGTTCAAGCCCCCGCCGCCCGCGCCCCCCGGTGCGATTGCGCCGCCGTCATGCCTGAGAACACGATGGCGCCGGGAAGTCTCTGCGGCAGGGCTAGCGTCGCACGAAATTGCCGGACGGGGCAAATGCCGGCGCGCCTGCCGTAGCCTGCGGCTTGGGGAGGGGACCGGACGTGACGGTCGTCAGCCGGCCAGCGCAGCCGCGCCCGGCAGAAGGTAGTGGTCGAGCAGCAGGGCGGCGAACAGCACCGACAGGTAAATGATGGAATAGACGAACGTGCGCTGCGCCAGCGCATCGCTGTAGCGGCGGTAGAGCTGCACCGCCAATCGCAGGAATCCCGCGCCCAGCACCAGCGCCACGGCCAGATACAGCAGCCCGCTCATGCCCAGCGCGTAGGGCACGAGTGAGGTCGCGACCAGGATCAGCGTATAAAGCAGAATATGCAGGCGCGTGAACCGCTCTCCGTGCGTGACCGGCAGCATCGGAACCCCGGCGGCCGCGTATTCGTCGCGACGGTAGAGGGCGAGCGCCCAGAAATGGGGGGGCGTCCAGGAGAAGATGATGGCGAACAGCACCAGCGGCTCTCGGGCCACATGTCCGGTCACGGCGGCCCAGCC
This sequence comes from Gammaproteobacteria bacterium, assembly GCA_028068195.1. GTDB lineage: Bacteria > Pseudomonadota > Gammaproteobacteria > Acidiferrobacterales > UBA6901 > JAJYCY01. Next base: position 27,969 of record JAPTTX010000058.1, on the reverse strand, counting down.
CAGGATCGGCGGCATCGCTCCGGCGACACCGCCGATGACGATGTTCATGGGCGTGGCGCCCTTGAGGAACGCGGTGTAGATGACGGCATAGCCCACGAAGGCAAGCAGCGTGAGCCACATGGTGATCGGATTGACCAGCGTGTACAGGATCAGCAGGCCGAGCGCGCCGATCACCGATGCGAAGACGAGCGCCTGGCGCGCGCTCACCTGCCCGGAGGGCAGCGGGCGCAGACAGGTACGCGCCATGACGATGTCGATGCGCTGCTCGATCAGGCAGTTGAACGCTGCGGCCGATCCCGACACCAGAGCGATGCCGGTCAGCGCCGGCAGCAGCACCGACAGCGGCGGTAGTCCGCGGCGCGCCAGCAGCGCGCCGATCGCCGCCGTAAACACGATCAGCGCGGTCACGCGCGGCTTGCACAGCAGGTAGAAACCCCTGATGCCATCTGTGGCGTGGCGCCTGAGCGTTGCTGCAAGTGTCGTCATACAACTCCGTTCATCGGCTTGTTATCGGTGGCGGCGCAGTCACGATTTCGCCGCCCGGACGCAGGGACGCGCCGCCGCTCCCCAAGCCGGGCGCCGCGGACGCCCCCTGCGCGGTTACAGCCAGTAGACAAATACGAACAGCAATAGCCAGACCACATCGACGAAATGCCAATACCAGCTGACCGCCTCGAATGCGAAATGCTGGTCCGGCTTGAAATGGCCCCTGATGCAGCGCATCAGAATCACGCTGAGCATGATTACGCCGACGGTCACGTGCAGACCGTGAAACCCGGTCAACATGAAGAAAGTCGCGCCGTACACGCCGCTCGCCAGCGTCAGGCCGAGATGCGTATAGGCTTCGTAGAACTCGCGGGCCTGAAAGCCGAGAAACACGAGGCCCAGGGCGACCGTGAAGGCGAGCCCGATGATGGCCGCGCTGCGCCGGGCGGTCTTGAGTCCCCAGTGCGCCCAGGTGACTGTGACGCCCGATGTCAGCAGGATCATGGTATTGAGGGCCGGAATACCCCAGGGCTGGACCGTGGAGAAGGGCTTTCCGAGCGGGCCGGCGGTCGGCCAGGCGGCCGTGAAGCCCGGATACAGGGTGAACCCGGGATCGATTGCCGCGAGCCGCGGCACCGAAATGTTGCGCTCGTAGAACAGGACGCCGAACAGTCCGGCGAAGAAGGCGATCTCCGAGAGTATGAACCACACCATGCCCATGCGGAAGGAACGATCTTCCCAGCTGTGGTACACGCCGCCCTCGCTCTCCCCGATCAGCTTCCCGAACCAGTGGAAGAGCACATAGACGAGAAGCAGCGCGCCCAGCAGCAGCGACCACAGGCCGGCCTTGAGCGCATTGGCCTCCAGCACTGCCCCCATGGCAATGAGAAAAATTGCCCCGGACAGCATCACCGGATAGGGGGACGGCGGAGGGACATAGTAGTGACCCTTGTTCTGCGTTACTGCCGACATCGCTTTCTCCTTCGAAAAGAAGTAGATGTTATTGACGCATTGTCACGACAAAGACGACCGGCGACAGGCCGGCACCCGGAATCTCACCTCCGGAAACCGGCAGACCGGTCCGGGCCGGGGCGCATCGCACCGCGGATCGGACTTGGCCGGACGCCGCATGTCTCCGCATTACGGGATCACCGGCTGCGTTTCAAACGTATGGTACGGAGGCGGCGACGGCACGGTGAACTCCAACCCCTGCGCCCCTTCCCAGACCTGGGCGGTTGCCTTCTTGCCCACACCGCGCAAAACCTGGATCAGGTTGTAGACCAGCACCAGCTGGGCGGACCCGAGAATGTAGGCACCGATGCTCGAGAGCATGTTCAGGTGCGCGAACTGCAGCGCATAATCCGGAATGCGCCGAGGCATGCCCGCGATCCCGAGGAAGAACTGCGGAATAAAGGTCAGGTTGAATCCGATCAGCGTCTGCCAGAAATGCCACTTGCCCAGGGTCTCGTTGTACATCCTGCCGGTGATCTTGGGGAGGTAATAGTAGGTCGCGGCAATGATGCCCATGACCGGACCGCCGAACAATGCATAGTGGAAATGGGCAACCAGGAAGTAGCTGTTGTGGTACTGCTGGTCGGCCACCGCATCCGACAGGATCAGGCCGGTCAGCCCCCCTACGCCGAAGAGCACGATATAACCCAGCGCAAACAGCATCGGGGTTTCGAACGTCATCGATCCCTGCCAAATGGTCGCAAACCAGCAGAAGAACAGGACCGCCACCGGAACCGAAATCGCCATGGTGCTGTACATGAAGTACAGCTGCGCCGGCACCGGTAAACCCGACGTGAACATGTGGTGCGCGTATACGACCACCGACAGCAGGCCGATCGCCCAGAACGAGTATACCTGGGCGTTGTAGCCGTAAACCGGCTTGCGCGCAAAGGTCGACAGGACGTGCGGCAGAATGCCGGCGGTCGGAAGCAGCAGGATGTATACCTCGGGGTGCCCGAAAAACCAGAAAATATGCTCCCAGAGCACGGGATCCCCACCGCCGGCGGCATTGAAGAAGTGGGTCCCGAAATGCCGGTCGGCGAACAGCATGGTCACGCCCCCCATCAGCGGCGGAAACACCGCGACCAGCAGGAATGCCGTGATCAGCCAGCTCCAGACGAATATCGGCAGCTTGCCAAACGACATGCCTGGCGCCCGCAAGTTCAGAATGGTCACGATGATGTTGATCGAGGACAGCAAGGACGAGATGCCCATCAGGTAGACCGCAAAGATCGCGAAATCCACCCCGATTCCGCCCTGCACCGACAGCGGCGCATACATGGTCCAGCCGGTGTCGATCGCTCCGTTGCCGATGCCAAACATCTCGAGGGCAAACGGCATCACGAGCAATACCGCAGCCGGCGGCAACAGCCAGAATCCCCAGTTATTGAGACGCGGCAGGGCCATGTCCGGGGCGCCGATCATCATCGGTATGAGGTAATTGGCCAGCCCCGTGGTAGCCGGCATCACCGCCGCGAACACCATGACCAGGCCATGCACGGTGATGATCTGGTTGTAGACCTCCGGTGGAATCAGGAGCCAAGGCCGCAGCAGCTCGGTGCGGATCAGCATTGCCAGCATCCCGCCTACGAGGAACATCACCACCGAAAAGATGATGTACATTCGGCCGATGTCCTTGTGGTTGGTCGTAAACAGCCAGCGCGAAAACCCGCGCGGATGTTCGTCGTGGTGTGCGTCATGGGCGTGAGCTGCGTTCATCTCTGGTCTCCGCGACTGGGATTGCTAGGGTTTCTGGTTTGCGGCCCGTGCCGCCTGCACCTGAGCCGGCTGGATCACGTCGCCGGTATGGTTGCCGAAACTGTTGCGCTCGAAAGTGATCACCGACGCGATGTCGACGTTGCTGAGCGATGAGGCGAACGACGGCATCGGCGTGCCGGCGATGCCCTGCAGCACGATATCGATGTGATTGGCAACCGGTCCTTCGGTGATCTTTCCTCCGGGCGTGATGAATCCGCGCGTGCGCAGCTGCGCGATCATGTTCGGCGCCGCCGAGAACGGATGGCCCGCAGCGATCGGCGGGAATGTTCCCGGAATCCCCAGGCCGTTCGGCTGATGGCAGGCCGAGCAGTTGGCGGTGAACACCTTCTGACCCATCGTGACGAGCTGGGCCTTGGAATAGGTCAAGGCAGTGGCGGCGGCCTCCTGCACCTTGAGGGCCCGCTCCCGCGCCTGCTCCTGGCCGACCCATTGCTTGAACTGGTCATCCGAGACGGCATCCACCACCACCGGCATGAAGGCATGGCCTACGCCGCACAGCTCCGCACACTGACCGCGGTAGACGCCGGGTTTGTCGATCTTCAGCCAGGTCTCGCGCAAGAATCCGGGGATGGAATCCATCTTGACTCCGAAAGCCGGCACCCACCAGGCATGGATGACGTCCTTTGACAGCAGGATGACACGGATCTTTTCGTGCACCGGAAGCACCAGCGGGTGGTTCACCTGCCGCAGGAAGTGCGGGTTCTTCGGCGCCTGGTCTTGGATTTGGGCCTGGGGTGTACTGATGGAGCTGAAGTACTTGATATGCAGTCCCGGGTACTCGTATTGCCACTTCCACTGCATTCCGGTCACTTTCACGACCATCTGTGCGCCCGCCCGCGTGTTGGCCATCGCGATCACGGCATGATAGGCGGGAATGCCCATGACGACGTAGTCGACGAACGTGAGGATCAGGAACGGGATGGCGGAGAGGGCGAACTGCATCTTGGTGCGGGGCGCCGTAAAGCTGGCGGGCTTCGCGCCGCGGCTCTTGCGATGGAAGAAGAGCGAATAGAGCATGATGCTCAGGACCACCACGAACACGCCCGAGATGAAAGCGAGGAAAATGTTGTGGATCCAAAGCGTTTCCTTGGCAATGGGCGTGACCGGCGTCGGAAACTCCCAGGGATACCTGGCGTAGGCCGCTTGAGGGGCCGCCCACGCCGCCAATCCCAGCCCCGACAACAGCGCCAAAACTTTCCTAGCCGACATGCCACATCCCCCCAATGGTGAAGTTCGCGTTCTTGTCCGTTCTGGCAGCGCTCGTTTCGGCTGGCCGACCCTCCCCGCGGCTGCGGACAGCACGACGGGCCCATCCGCATCGGCCGCTGGCCGGCAGCCGGTACGCCGCCGGCGCACGCTGCCATCGGAAGTCACTGCAGTAGTTGGTCTCGCAACGCGGAACGCGCCGCGTACAGGAATTGCCGTTCATTCTTTCTGTTCGGAATTACGTGCAACGCTTAAGGCTGATTGTTCATCACCCACGCTTGGAGTTATTACATCCCTAAGACTTGTAATATCCCTAAACAGATAATTGGTTGAGTAGAACCCACCGGCAGCACCACGGTAATTGATCTAGATCAAGAGAACCGCAGATATTGCCGGGCACCCCTCCTTGACAGAGACATACATGTCTGCTCTTCGCTGCACCGGAGAACCTTTCTAATTTGTCGAAGAAAAATAGTATTTCGACATATTCATCCGATCTGTCGAAGTCATCGACAGGTCCCCATGAACCTGTCGAAAAGGGATGCCGATACAAGAATGGACGAATGCAACCCGGAGCGGCCCTACAACAGCCTGCCGCCGTTGCCCCCGAAAGCGGAGATCGAAAGCCGGGTCATCCTCAAGGCCTGTATCGGCGCCCGGGCGGCCTTGGGAGAGCTCAAACAGGCGGGCGGCCTGCTCCCCAACCCGACCATCTTGGTCAATACTGTCCCCCTGCTCGAGGCGCGCGCGAGTTCCGAGATCGAAAACATCGTCACCACCACCGACCGCCTGTTTCATTTTGCCCAGGATGAGCGGGGAGGGCTCGCCGATCCTGCCACCAAGGAAACGTTGCGGTACCGCACCGCGCTGTGGCGTGGTTTTCAGTCGCTGAAGAAACGGCCGCTCACGAAGGCCACGGCCGTGGAAGTCTGCCGCACCATCAAAGGGGTGGCCTGGATATCCGGCGCGTGCCCGGCACCGCGCTGGCCAATGACGCCACGGGTAAGGTGATCTACACGCCACCACAGGGAGAGGCCCTGCTGCGCAGCCTGCTGGCTGCGTATTCCGCCGATTCCTGCCACCCATTCCGGCCTGATTGCTGCCAGGCATTCCGGTCATTCCTGCCACCCCCATCGGAGCGCAGCGACGCGGTGTTGATTTAGGTGTTTTCGGTCTCTAATGGTTGTTGGTGTTTTCTCATGGATTCCCCCTTGAGCGCAAGGCGGTAGCTCTGGTGTACCAGCCGATCGAGGATGGCATCGGCAAGCGTCGGATCATTGATGAGTTCATGCCAGCTCTCCACCGGATACTGGCTGGTCACGATCGTCGATCGGCACTGGTAGCGGTCTTCCAGGATCTCCAGAAGATCGCGGCGGCTCTCCTCACCGAGGGCAGCCAACCCGAAGTCATCGAATACGATGAGGTCGGTGCGGGCGAGCTGCACGAGGAGTTTGCGGTAGCGGCCATCACCACGGGCGACGGCGAGCTCATTGAGCAGCCGGGGCAGACGCAGGTAACGCACGCTTAAGCCCTCGCGGCAGGCCTGGTGCGCAAGCGCGCAGGCAATATACGATTTGCCCACCCCGGCCGGCCCCGTAATGAGGCAGTTGAGATGCTCCTTGAGCCAGCGGCCCTGGCCAAGCTTCGTCATCACGGATCGATCGAGCCCGCGCGAAGTGCGGTAGTCAATGTCTTCGAGGCAGGCATTCTGGCGAAGCTGTGCTGCGCGCAGGCGGCTTACTAGCCGCCGGTCCTCTCGCCAGCGAACAGAGCATGGATGAATTCTACGAATTCCTTGGGGGAAAGGCCGCTTCCCGCGTGCGCCCGGCGGTGATGGACATGTGGAAACCCTTTCGCAACTCTACCCGCAGTCATGCCCCTCAGGCCGCCATCCTCTTCGACAGGTTCCACGTCCTGCGCCACCTGAATGATGGGCTCGATAAGGTCCGCAAGCAGGAATAGGCCCGCCTCGATGGCAAGAAACGGCACTTCATCAAGGGCCAGAAATACGCGCTGCTCTCGCATCCGCAGAACCTCGAGGGCTCGGTGCGGGCGAATCTGAAACTTCTGCTCAAAGCCAACAAGCGGTTGAACACCGCCTATCTGCTCAAGGAGTCGTAAGGGAGGGAAACGCTTCCAACGGTCCGGTACTTGCGGGTAGCGTCTTCGGAAAATATGGCCACCACGCTTCCGCGAACTCAGGCGCTGATCATGCCCATCATTTCATGAGAGAACGCAGCGCTGCAGCCACGCCCTCGAGCGCGGATTCAGGGTGATGGACGGGCGGAAATTTGGGGATGACAGAATGAATCATCGCCAGCCCGCCCCGCGGAAGAACATTGCCCACGGTATCCCCGGGCGCCGATCCTGGCGGGAGGCGGCAAATTCCGCAGGCGTGGATCCCAAAAACGGGCTGCGGGCCGGCATCGGAATACTGCGCGACCCACCCCATGCATTCTGCCCAACCGACACCGGAATGCCGCCCCGATGCCGGCAGCGAGTGACAATGACCCGGCGCCGCTCGCTGGCCGGAACCGAGGGCAGGTCACCGCCGGGCTACTCATCCACGGGCAGACGTGCAACCGTCAGTCGGCTCGAATCAAGGAACGACCACCGCCTGCTTGATCCAAATTGGATTGTTTAATGATTATAGTGGCTTACATCGCGACGGGTTGAAAGATTTTTCGACGACCGCGCCGGCCTCCGGTCTGTAAGTGTGCACATACTCACCTTTTAATACCGAAGTGACCTGCCGGACCGAAAAACCGCTCTCCCCGCTCTTCGGCCGGATGATGACGATGATCCCAAATGTCGGCAGCCTTTACATTCCAGATCATATTAACCTATTGATATATAAAAGAATAATACAGATTGCCCGGATTTGACTAAATACAAGCATCGGAAAATAAATACTTTTGATGACATCGGATATAAAACACATATCAAATCATGTTTAAGTGATTGAATTAAAACCAATCAATGAAGTTCACTAATTCGGACAAGCGGCCAGGTCACCAAGTCTTACAGCACCACGGTTGAGATCCTTGGAATACCGGACAACCAAACTTTAACTAATTGATTTAACTTTCTTATTATTGGATGGCACGTGATTTGCCGTGGCCGGGATGCCTGCCCGATGACGGCCGGTATGACCGCCTTGGCATCCGATTCAAACGGAGTTGAAACCCGGGAGACGGCATGGTCACGAAGCATCGTCACATTGTGCAATTTCTTGCCGAGTTCAGCGCGCTCAGGCATGGCCCAGGGCCGGGCACTTGGCGGAAGCGCCCGCGGGCGAGGTTCGCGGGTCACCTTCATCGCAACGCCAGGCAATCTGAAGCTTGAATCAGAAACGGAGGGACACATCCATGCGTACACATTACTTAGGTAAAACGCTGCTGCCGCTCGTTGCCACAGCAGGTCTTTTGGCCGCAACGGCGCATCCGGCAGCCGCCCAGTCCGTACCGCTGTCCGACCAGATGATCATCAGCAGATCCTCGGGCATCGTCTACGATGCAACCAACGCGGAAACCGGCGCCGAAATGCCGCTGGTATACGGTCCGTTACCGAATCTATTCTCGGCAACGAGCCTGACCAGCCTGATCAACACCAGCTCCGTCGTCGGTCTGCTGGAACCCAATGGACCGGCCAGCGATGCGGATGGCGGCGCCATTCCGCTTACCGGCGGGCGCTACCTCAGCGATCTGGTCATGTCCACGACCTTTCCCGGGCAAGCCACGCCTACGGTCGTGCTGCTCTCCGACAACAGCACACCGTTCAATGACTTCAGGACCCAGATCGCGGCTGCGATAAACACCTCGACCAATCCGAACCTGACGTTTGCGACCGAAACCGGGGCGACGCAGAACCTCAGCGCCCCGCTCCACGTTCCAGGCTATACGGTCAACGTGATGTCGGATGTCGAACCTGTCCCGCTGCCATCGAGCCTGCTCCTGCTGCTGTCTGGGGTGGGGCTGCTCATTGTGGCGATGCCCCGCCATACCACAGGGCGCAAGGCCGGCGGCAGATAACTGAGGAAGTAGCAGTCCGATTGGCGGGCGCCGACGGCATCGACCGAAGGCTGAACCGTAACCTCTCCCTGATAAGCACTCGCCGCAGTTGCAGACGGTCCGTATGGGCCAGGATCGGCGAGCGAAACCTCAGGTTCCTGGAACCCAGGAACATCCTGGCACTGCGCTTCAGCAGTGCCGGATGGAGCCTGGCGGGTTCCTTGCCGCCCGCACCCGCATTCCTATTTTCCGCAACCCGCGTCAACTCCAGGCGAGCGCCCGGAAAACACGAATCTTGAGAAAATCCGCAACGATTAGAAATGCCGCAACCACCCCCAGCATCTCCGCCACCAGACCAAACGGGATCGCGGTCATCAGGATACCCCGCGAGGCAAGGAAACTGACGACCACAATGTCAGCGGCCGAACTCAGCAGCAGCCACCGACCCGGACGCGACCGCCAGAAATGGCGCCGCTCGCGCACCAGGTACACCGTGCCCTGTCCCGAGAATACCAGCATCACGAAAATCAGCGTCTGCAGCTGCGGCAGGGGCAGGCGCAGCCAGTCATGCGCCCAGAAGAAAACCGCGAATGACAGCACCAGCACCAGGCACGCGATCGCACCTCCGGTCAGCACCAGTGTGCCGATGTTCCAGCGGTCCGGCCGCTGCGAGAATGCGACCTGGTCGGTGGCAATCGACATGGTCGCGAAATCATTGGCGAACAGCAGCAGGACAATCAAAAGCGGCGTGATGATGAAGGTCCCGGTAAGCATCACTCCGATGGTCAGGAACACAGCAACCTGGATGGTCTTGATGATCTTGTTAAGGGTGTAGGTCAGCATCCGCTGGTAGATGCGGCGGCTCGTTTCCACTGCTGCTACCGCATCGCTCAGTCCCGGATTGGTGAGAACCAGGCTGGCCGACGCCTTCGCCACGTCCGTTGCGCTGGAGACTGCGATGCCCACCTCCGCCTGCTTGAGCGCTGGCGCATCGTTGACCCCGTCTCCGGTCATTCCGACTACGTGACCCTTACGCTGCAGCGCCTGTACCAGGTGGAATTTGTCCTCCGGAAACACGCGCGCAAAGACATCGCAATCAGTCAGGTTCGCATTGCCTTCGCCATGCAGCACTTCCGGAGGGCAGGCCCGGTCACCCACCCCGACCTGGGCCGCGACCGCCTGGGCCGTTGCCAGATCATCTCCGGTCACCATCACCACACGCACGCCGAGCGCGCGCAGGTTATCGATCAAGTCCTTCGAATCGGCCCGCGGCGGATCCTGCAGGGCAAGCAGCCCCAGCACGCTCATATCATCCGCGCCTCCGGCCGCCACCGCCAGAATGCGGTAACCCTTGGCAGCGAGGTGCGCAACGTCGGCATCGAGATCCGGTGCATGCGCACATAGCGAAGCCACGGCCTGCACTGCACCCTTGGCCACGCGCAACTGCCCGGTTCCGTCCTGGAACACGGCCTCCGAGCGCTTGGTGGCAGGATCGAAAGGAATGAATTGCAGCCGTTGCGGCGTATCCGCCAGCGCTGACCGGGCGCGCGCTGCCGCCAGGACGGCCAGATCAATCGGGTCCTGCGTCGCCTCGTCGCAGGCCAGCGCCGCCGCACGCAGCAGGTCGAGCTCGCGATGTGGCGCCAGCGGGCGCAGGTCTGCCACTGCCAGCCGGTTCTCGGTGATGGTCCCGGTCTTGTCGCTCGCCAGGATGTCCATGGCCGCGGCCTCCTCGATCGCGGACAGGCGGGTGACCAGCACGCCGCTGCGGGCCAGCTCGCGTGCGCCCAGCGCGGTAGCGAGCGTGAAAGTCGCGGGCAGCGCGACCGGTACCGATGCCACCAACAGGATGAGCACAAACGGAATGACGTCCGTCATGGATAACCCGGCAAACAGCGCGTACAGCAGCAATGCCGCAACCAGCGTCGCATCGACGGCCACCAGATATTTGACAATGGTAAAAATGATGGTCTGCAGGTGGCTCACGGTGCGGGCGGTGCGCACCAGTTCGGCGGTCTTGCCAAAATAGGTGTTCGACCCGGTGGCGGCGACCTCCCCGGTCGCTTCTCCGCGCTTGACCACGGATCCGGCGTAGGCCTGCGCACCCGCCTGCGCCTCAACCGGCAACGATTCCCCGGTCAGCGCGGACTGATCGAGCAGCACCTGACCTTCGGCCAGTCGCACGTCCGCGGGCGAGAGGTCTCCCATGCGCAGGTGGATCACGTCGCCGGGCACCAGCGCTTCGGCGGGCACCTGCTGCCAGCGCCCGTCGCGCCGCACCCGGGCACGCACGGCGAGCCGGCTCCTGAGCAGCTCCAACGCACGGTTGGCGCGGCTCTCCTGCAGGAAGCTCAGGACCGCATTGACCACCAGCAGTGCGGCAATGATGATGGCCTCGTCCTTCTTGCGCAGGATGGCCTCGAGGATGATGGCCGCCTCCAACATCCACGGCACCGGATCCCAGAATTTGCTGAGGAATGCCAGCAAGGGGCTGCGCCGCTCTTCGGCCACCGCGTTCGGGCCGTACTGCTCGAGACGCTGCTGCGCCTCGGCGCTGCTGAGTCCAACGGGCGGCTTTGTCGCGCTTGCTGCAGGTTCAGTCATCAAGAGGTCCTCGCTCCATGGCTACATCCCAGTCCGGGTTTCTCCGGAATCCGGTACGCCGCATTCCGGATGGCGCCGTACACCGGCCACCGGGGGCCGCGGCCAACCGCTGCATGCCTCGGCGATTTCGGGAGCCCTAGACGCCAAGAATGCCCGGCGCCGGGCGTTGCAACCGACATTCATGGTGCGCGCTGTCCCGGAACCGCGGCGCCAGCGCTGGCCAGGACACCCACTGGTAGTCCATGCCGACGATCCCGTCGTTTGGGCCCGGTCCGACTTTGGGCAGGCCCACTGCAATCCGGCGATGCGGGCATAAAGGCGATGCTGAAGAATCGATGGCCCGGAAGGTGCCTGCCCCTGACTGCCGGGCACGGGGCGACCGGCGCGCCCGGCCGGGTGTATTGCCCGGAAACTCCGTCGGACTCGCGCCAACCGCAGACAGTGCCGCATCGGCCACCTGTCGAACGTCCGAGACACAGGCAAACACCGGAAGCGATGGACCAGAGGGATGTCCGGGAGGGAGGCTGCCGCAACCGGACAGGACCCGAACTGTTACGGCACACCAGTCAGACAATGCGATGATCGTCTCCGTCATGCCCGCACGTCTCGCTTGTTGTTATCGACCGATCTATCCCGGCCGGGCCGGGGATGCGGGCCATCATCTTAACTCATGGCGCAGGCATTACAATCGGCGCGCCCGGTGTACCCGTCAATAAACGGGGTCACATCCGGCTACGGTTGAATGCCACAAATTGCGGGAATCAGAGCGCGAACTGTTCCAGATCAAGGCCGAGGTTGGCGGGGCCGCCCCTCTGTGGCGGCGGCCGGGTGTCGCCTCAGTCAGCGTCTTGGCGGCTGGGGAAGCGGGCCATCGGCGGGAGACCGCCGGCTCTCCGCGACCGGGATTCCACATAAATAGCTTGACGGCCAGCGCGCTACGAGTAAGCATCACGCGGCGGTCATCGTCCGAGCCTTTGGAGCCGAAAGCATTGCCGATGTTGCCCACCGACATGCTTCGCCCGCACACGCGCCTTCGCGTGCAACGCCTATTTGACCGATGGCGGCGCGACCTCCGGTGCGAGTTCTGGTTTCCTCATGTGCCCCTGGCCTTGGCGGTCGGCCTGCTGGGGCTGATCAATCTGCTGCCCCTGGCGCAATACATCCGCGGACTGTACCGCGAGAGTGGCGCAGCGGGCCTGCGTCCGCTGTTGCCGAACCTCAGCCTGCTCCACAGCCTGCCCCAAGGCGTAGCCGGACTGATGATGCTCGTCATGATGGCCGGCCTGCTGCTGCGCTCGCGGCTGGCCTGGGTCATCACTCTGCTCATTGCTTTGGCCACGCTGGCTATCGGGTGGCACGCGACAACCCCCCATGCACAGGCGCTCACCGTTTTCAACGGCATTACGCTGCTGGCGATGCTGCTGTCCTTCCGCCACTTCGGGCGATCGAGCCTCGCCGCCGGCACCTTGTTTGCCGCCATCAGCGTGCTGATGCTGCTCAGTTACGCGGTCTTCGGCGCCTATACGCTCGGCAGCGGGTTCTCTCCGCCCATCCGGAACCTGCCGACAGCGCTATACTTCGCCGTGGAAACCATGTCGACCGTCGGCTTCGGCGATATCGTGCCGGCTAGCGTCGATGCACGCCTGTTCACGGTGTCGGTGATCATTCTGGGTATCACCGTATTTGCCACCTCCGTTTCGGCGATTATCGTTCCGGCCGTCAACAACCGCATGAACCGGATTCTGGAAGGGGGGAAAAAGCTCATGTCGCGCAAGCACCATTACATCATCGTCGGGAACACGCCGCTCGCGCGCAACACCTTCCGCGAACTCAAGGCGCGCGAGCTCCCGGTCACGGTGATCGCAACGCAGCCACCCGCGCCTGCCGACTTCCCCGGCGCCGACATAGTGGTCGGTGAAGGCAGCGACGTCGACACCCTCAACCAGGCCGGCGCCAGCACGGCGGTCGCGGTCCTCGCGCTGCGCGAGGACGATTCCGAGAATGCCTTCACGGTTCTGGCGGTGAAGGAGGCTGGCGGCACTCCGCGCACCGTAGCGGCGGTCAATCACGGAAAGAACATGACACGCGTGCGTAGCGTCCATCCCGACATGATCATTGCGCCCCAGGTGATGGGCGGGGAAATCCTGGCAATGGCCCTAAACGGCGAGAAATTGGATCAGGAAACCGTCATTGATCGGTTGTTCAATGTCACGGACAAAGGCCAGGCGCACCTGTAGGGCGATTCGCCTTCGGGCAATTTCGGCATCGGTCCGGTGCACGCGGACGCCGCGGGACTGCTCCGCAGGGGCGTTCCGCCGTGCCCCGCACCGACCGCGCTGCGCCGCCTCAATGACGGAACGCGCCCGCCTTTCCCCGATCCGCGGCCGTGCCGAACAGTTCGCGTTGCTTTTGCGCGATGAGGGCACGGATCCGCGGCAAAGCAGCGCGTGCTGCGCGCTCACCGGCTGCGATCTCTTCGGCCCGCAGATCAAAATCGGTGCTGGGCACGCCCACCAGATCGGGGCGTATTACGACGTCAGCTCCGGACAGCTCGCTTTTGGCCAACGCGTGCTCCATGATCACGATGGACTGGCTGACAACTGAAGTGGTGTCACTCAGATTCCTTGCGGCGATCGGTTGACGCGTTACGTCGACAGCAATGACGATGTCGGCGCCCATGGCACGCGCCACACGCACCGGTACCGGGCTCACAAGTCCGCCGTCGACATACTCTTGTCCGCCGATCACAAGCGGCTGGAATACGCCTGGCACACTGCTTGATGCGCGCACCGCCATGCCGGTATCGCCGCGATTGAAGGCGACAAGCCTGCCGGTGCGCAGGTCCGTTGCCACCGCCACAAACGGCAGGCCAAGCCGCTGGATGGGCCGGTCGTCCAGACGCCGGTCGACGTAGTCCTGGAGCCGCTGGCCATTGATGAATCCGCGATCGGGAAACGTGAATTCGATGACCTGGTTGCGCCGCAGATCGAGGGCGGCTTCGATCAGCGCCTCGCCGCGCAGGCCGCCCGCGTACAGAGCGCCCACCACGCTCCCGGCGCTAGTGCCGACAATGCCGTCGGGCCGGATCCCGTTCTCGTCGAGCACCTGAAGCACGCCGATGTGCGCAAACCCATGCGCGACCCCGCCGCTCAGGGCCAAAACCACGACCGGATGGTTGGTCCGCGGGATCCGCATGATCGGCCCCGCGGTCGGATAGCCCGCCGGCGGAGCCGTTATGGGCGGCAGGGTCGCGCATCCGGCGAGCATGGCGCCGATTGCGAGCATGGCGCCCCCAAGGTATGTTCTCGCCCCCATAGGTCACTCTCCGACACTGTTCGTGTCGACGAACTCAGTATACACGTTTCGCCCCCGCCTCCGATTCGAGCCTGCCGGCCGTCGCGAATGCTGCGACGTGCGGCGGAGCCGGGGCGGCAATCACGCAAACCCCGATTTTGACTGCGGTCAACGCCGATCCCGACCTTCGGCGCTATAAAGAATGCTGTCTTTATTCAGGATGATGGCCGCCGCATGGGCGGTGGCGGCAGATGTCTGTCCGGCGGTGCGCCATGCGATATACCGCAATCCATACGGCGCTGGAGGGAGATTCACATGGGTGCTCCATCGAAGGTGTCCATACCAGAGGGTTCAATGAGCGTGATGGATGCGATCCATCGGCGCCGCGCCGTTCGCCACTATGCGCCACAGCAGATCGATCCGAGCACGATCCGGACGCTGCTCGATGCTGCGGTTCACGCCCCCACCGCGTTGCACGAGGAACCCTGGGCATTTGCCGTCATTCAGGACCGGAACCTGCTCGAGCGCCTCTCCGACAGCGTCAAGGAGGGAGCACGCCGATCAGATCCGGACTCCCAGTCGGAGACGGACAGGCATCTTGCCCGCCTTCTGAGCCAGGCCGATTTTCATGTTTTCCACGACGCCGGCACGCTAATTGTCATCTACAGCAAATTCTCCGGTCCGTTCGTGGTTGCAGACTGCTGGCTGGCCGCAGAAAACCTGATGCTGGCTGCCTGCGCATTGGGGCTGGGGACCTGCGTGATTGGCTCCGCCGTGGCGGCGCTCAACATGCCGATCTGGAAGACGGAATTGAAAATCCCCGCCACCATGACGGCCGTAGCGCCGATCATTGCGGGCATACCCGGCGGCGAACCGCCGGCTGTTTCCCGCAAGCCGGCGGAAATTGTGGCTTGGAGGTAGGTCGCCTCCGGACTCAGCCATGGCCAAGAAGTCTTTGCCGCTCTCTCAGGTGTACCGTCTGATCGAACCCGGACCGGTAGTGATGGTCACGACCGCCGTCGGTGGGCAACCCAATATCATGACCCTGTCATGGCACATGATGCTCGATTTCGAGCCGCCGATCCTGGCTTGCGTGATCAGCAACCGTGACTACACGTTTGGGATCCTGAAGAAAACGAAGGAGTGCGTTATCAACATTCCAACGGCGGAACTGGCTCAAAAGGTGGTTTCCTGCGGCAACTCCTCGGGGCGAACCGTCGATAAATTCCGGAAATTCGGCCTAACTCCATCTCCGGCAAAACATGTCGGGGCTCCGCTGATCGAGGAGTGCTATGCAAACCTTGAATGCAGGGTGGTCGACGCCAGTCTTGTCAATCGATACAACATATTCATCGTTGAAACAGTCAAGGCGTGGATCGATCGTTCTCAGAAGAACCCACGCACGATTCATCATCGTGGCCGCGGCGTGTTTGCCGTCGACGGCGAAATAATCAAATTGCCGTCCAGAATGAAATAGCCAAGCCCGCCCCTGACGAATTATCGGTCCCGAATCGTGATCAGTGACGGTTTCGCAATCTTGCCAGGCCGCGCTTGCACCGTGCTATTACGACCACTATGCGGTCGCTGCTATTTCCGTTGATTCACTGTTTAGCCAACCTGGCCAAGCTGCTTGGCCTCGGCGGCCTGCGGTCGGTGGTTGCGGAGAATCGCCTCCTCAGACAGCAACTTCCGGTGTTCAATCGTTCGCGGTGCCGGGCACCTGCATTGCCGGCCGGGGGCATGGCGGGCCTGGGGTAGCTATCGATCTCAGAACGGCTGATCTGAACGATCCGGCGTGCGTATCTCGACCAGGTTTCTTTTCTGGACGGCCTCGGATCGCGAGCGGAAGCCCACTGAGTTCAGGAGCTATTACAATGCCCACCGGGTCCTCAGCCCCCTCGATGGTCAAACACCCGAACAAATCAGCGCTCACGCATCCACCATTCCGGACCGACTTGAGCAATTCTCCTGGATATCATACTGCCACGGGTTGCAGCACGCGTCGGTGGCGACGCGATAACAATTCGCCAGGGACAGCCGACAACAATCCTGGCGGCGGAGAATACCGACGCAATGAAAGGAATTTGTCCCTGGCGAATTATTAGTGCACTAGAATACGGCGTCACGCATTTATAGTCTTGCGTTATCACGCTGGAGCCGTAGCATTGCGACGATACGCTCGCTGCTCTCGGCGCCGCACGCCTCGATTTTCGCCCGGCGATAGGCTCGCGATGGGAATCTTTATACCTTTGATCATGCCGCGCCGGGGACTGCGCTTGGCGGTAGCGATCAAGCCCGCCACCCTCCTCCCATTTCATCGGGCCTTGGTAAAACGCAGATACCGGCTGCGGTCTTCGCCCAGGCACTGCGGGAAACCTGGGCCGAAAGGGTCTTCCGCGGAATTGATCCGTGCAATCGTCGAGATAAAGCAGCACGATCCGCGGTTCGGCTGTCTCCGCATCGCATTCATCATCGGCAATACCTTTGGCAGACCGATCAATTAAGGACGTGGTGCGGTGTGTGCTGACCAGATACTTGCGGCCGGCTCCTCATTCCGGAGGCGGTCCGTCGAGGTTGAGCCTGAACGGGAATACGTACACGCTGGTGCAGCGTTATGTCCATCTTTCCGCCGCGCATCTGGCAACTCGTGCGCTGGCGGATTCTGCGAAAACTTCCGAAGCATGAATTCTTTGGACGATTGGCCCGGACTCGCCCACCACCGGCCAGGCCGGCACATTGCGGCACCAGCCCCATTGCTTCCGTGCGATGGATGAGACAATGAAACGATCTCCATGAGGAGGACGCGCATCCTCCGCAATGGGATCATTGCGTGCTTTTACCGGTCCGAAATGACTGCAAGTCGCGGATCCGAATATGGATCAGGGATCCCGTCAAACATGAACATTGATGCTCGGCCTTGCCCAGAACAACGACACCCCGCAGACCACGAAGTCTCCTCCGTGAACCCGCATCGCGGTTGGCCGTTCGGCACTGCTAGCGCTGCGCGCGGCGGCGCGTGATACCCGCCATGCCCATAAGCCCGATGACGCCGGAAATGAACAAAGCGAACGCCGGCGGAACCGGAACCGGCTGGACTTGAAAGACGTCGGAAAAGTTCACTGTGGCACCCGGCGTGAGCGAGAAGTCGATGCCAGTCCCCATGCTGGAGTAGACTGCCGGACCGGAGACAGGTACGAGCTGTCCAAAGCTCGAAACAATTGTCTGCGGGCCACTCGCTGCAGTAGCAGTCATGCTGAAGGGCGAGTTCAAGAGCGTCTGAAAGCTGCTTCCATCGAGCAGCGCCGTGTAGATCGGGGTGCTGCCCGAGGTGCTGAGAGCGGCCGGGCCGCCGCCAGTCGCGGTAAGCGTTCCCGTGACATTGCCGAATGTGAGCGTGGATGGACCGATCGGGCCGGTCATCAGATTCGACGTCATCGTGTAGGCCTGCGTCAAGGCCGTGGTATTGGTGAGCGTGAAGTTTCCACTCAGAATCGGATCTGCGAGCGTGGACTGGATCACCGAGAGGTCATTGATCGTCGCATTCCAGCTGGACCCATCGGCAGTGATGTTGGTCCAGCTGCTGATTCCGGAACCGCTTTGCCACGTGCCGCTCCAACAGCCGCTCCCACCGGAAGGACAGAGACTGACTGCGAGCAAACCTACAGGCGCGAGTGCGAGAGCGCTCGCGCTGGGTGAGACACTCCAGGCGGCCAACGCGGTGAAAAGCACGAACCCGATACCGGATTTGCGGACAAATTTCATGTAGCCCCCGAAATTTTTATTGTTAAACACTCGCAAGCCGCCATGCCTGAAACACGCCACGCGCCACCGCTTGCAGGACAAAGTGACGCACCGCTTGATGGTCACGGTGGCGATTGCCGCACGATTTTTGAGCACAAACTATGCCAAAGAATCTGCCGTTTCATAAGCGACTGGTTCAGCATGTGAAATTACATCCGTTCACCAAATCTTGCTGCCGAGCAGGACACGCTTGTTAAATGCTTCGACAAAAAAACCTATCCACTTTCGTGCCATTTTTACTACGGCAAGGCGTCATTGGCCTGGAATCAAGGTGTTGCCGGATTTATCAGCCCCAGGACAATGTAAACATTGCCGACAGCGTCAGCTGTGCGTGCACTAGAGACTTTTGATGGCGAATCCTGGCTGCCGAATATCTCAGGAAAATATCTGCAGCATAAGCCCATCGACCAAACCGCAGACCCCTAGCCTCCTGTTTCTCTCCGCGATAATATTTGGGTATAACAAGTCCAGGCACGGACGCGCGCGGATTGGCATACACACAAGAAAGACGCGGATGCACCAGGAAGCGGAGTCTGGAAGACTTCGTGTTGCCGTGTAGTGCATGCATCATTTTCTCGGCGATGCCAACTCAAAGTGCTTTTCAAAGCGACTTGAACACAAGGTACCGCAGGCCTGCCCGACGATCGGAAGACCTGCCTGCACCCTGACCACGTCTGGCTCTGACGGAACACTGTGTTTTGAGACCAGCAACGAATTCCGGGAGCGCCGGCACCGCACGATTGAATGAAAAATGAAGCGAACAACTGGCAAACCATCCGCCGCGCGGCTCACGCTCTACAGCACGCCGGAGCACACCGGTCTGGATCCAAATGCAGGTTCAGTGTTAGCCGAAAACAAACAGGCAACAATAATGAAGCGAGCTTAGGGGGACGCAATCATGCTATTCCAACTCAAGAAAATGCTGCTATTCGGTTGCATCCTGGGACTGGCGGCTATGCTTGGCGGCTGCGGCGGCGGCGGCGGGACAGCCAGCGCGTCGTCAGGAACAGGCGGTTCAACAGGCACGACAAGCGCTGTCACCTCCACGCCCGGACAGACCGGCCTGTGGGTGATGGCCGCGACCTATGAAGCAGCATCGCTCTTCGGACTTCACGCCGGATCGACCAACCTAAGCCAATATTACAGTAGCTTTAACGGCACGCAGAGCCTTAACTGCAGTAGCGGATCGGGCCAGGTAACGGGCACCGGTTCGACCAGCTCTTTTTCGATCAGCGAAACGCTCCACGATTGCGTTGCAACGCCGCCATCCGGAACAACGCCATTCACCAGTTCCGGATCCATCAACATAGGAGTATCCAGCATTTCGTATTCCACACCGACTTGCGCCGGTCTGCAGATGCCGGACACGTTCACTCTAAAGTATGAGCTGTCCAACTATTTGCTCTCGCAATCGAATCCGACCGAACAGATCTCCGGAGACGGCATGCTGACCGCGGCTGAAACCGCCCCTTCCACCTGCGATTCGGGCATCCTGAGCATACCATTGACCGTAACCATCCCCAGCGCCGATCCGTTTACCGGGCAACTGTTGCTGACGATACCGACCGCTGCGGGCGGACAGATCAGCGCCTCTGTCACAGATCTCACTCTCAACGAAACCATTTTATTCCAGGTTGGCAGCGCCGGAGTTGTCAGCGCCACGGTGACCATCAACTCGGGACAGTTCGTCGTTAACGGCACGCCCTATACTATCTCCACCAAGATACCGCTCACGTACACAAGCGGCAGCGGGACATCCGGACTTTCGGGCGGTGTGTTGTCCGTCACGGGCGGCAATGAATCCGATACCTTCACGTTCCTGGGGGCCGGACAGGTGCAGATCGCCCGCACGGTCAATGGCGCGACGACGACCACTCCATCCGAACCACTGCAGACGTATCTGGGTCTGTAGGTTTGGCGTCGGGTCCCGAAGGGCCCCGGGAAACTTTTCCCATGGAGAGCTTTGGCGACCTTTTCGGCGATAGTATTCATTCTGCGGACTGCTTGTGGCGATGACCCAGGGATCAGGAATTCCGACTTGCCTTTCGGTGTCGTAGCTACCATAGCCACCGCTCAAATCAGCGGCAAGAGATGTCGGCCCAAATGCCTTTTTCAGGATCGCTCCGGCTTGCCATTCATCCCCGGTGGTGCTGGAAATGCCGTTAACGTCGGTACGGGCATGCTCATAAGATAGAGCAAAACCGGCATGCCAGCTGCCGTCGCCCACCGCTCGTTGCATCCCGCCCGACAATCCGGTTGATCGCGTTGCGCCGACAAGCAGATCTCCATGTCGCGCAGACTCTCACGGAAGGTCATCTGGGCGAAGGCCATGACGCAGAATTGATCGGCGCAATTTCACCGCCGGACACGATGATCGCCGCCGTAACGGATGACGATTCGTTGGAGGGTGGTCCACGGTATGAATTCCATCACCTGCGCAAACAGCGCGCAGTGTCCCCCAGAAAAGTTGTCGGTGGAGATTCGGTTGATCAACGTCTTGACCTCTTCGGCTACCGCGGCCCGGCCGATCCTGCCACGGCTACTCAATTTTTCCCAAGGTTCTCGAAAGCGGCGGCGCTGCCAGGCGAGCGCCGCGGAGAGTTCGACGAATACCAGAGCCTCCCGCCATTTGGACCAATGCCGCGAGAGCCAAGATCAGGGTATCCGGTCGATCTCCTGGATACGCGGCTGCCGCGTCGATCGTCCATAGACCGCGAGCTGTTGTCGCAACACTACAATCTCAAGATGCGGCGAACTTCGGGTACGGAACGCGGCAACGAGGAAACCAAGAAGTGTTGGAAAGATCGGCGTTATTGTCATGCCCTTGAATCGGAAGCTGATGCCAAGGCTAACAGATCTTTTCCGGGAGCCGGAAATCCCGGTCAAATCAACGGCGATGAATTTTTGGGAGAGACAAAAAAGCGGGGCTACTCTTGTTGTCGACCTATACTTGGTGACGGATTTTTGCCGCGATGACCAATTTCCGCCGTAGAGATGCTTCGTTGGGGAGCGTTCCACTTTTGTGGTAGCAGAAGATCAAGGTTATTTTTCCTCTATAGACTTTGATGCAGGGGACTTTGTCCTAACATACAGGCACGACGAAGGGCGGTTGACCGCATTGGGAATCAAGAGTGATGCAGCCAGCACATTTCTTGCTCGTTGAACCACTGCCTAACCACATGGCGTTCACGGCGTAGCCATTGAGGGCCAGACTACCTCCTCCGACACAAGCTCACCATCGCTGATATCGCCTTGCGGCAGCGATTTATTACGCGCCTGGATCACCACAAACACGAGTGCGCAGTCACCGGTATTACGCCATGCGCGCTTGCCTTCCGGTGCCACACGCACGGCGCTGCCTTCAGTCACGGGAAAGCTCTTTCCATCCACTTGCATTTCCCCTTGCCCGGATAGAAATAGATAAAGTTCTTCGTTGGCATGGTGACGGTGGTAAAAAGGGATGGCGGTGCCGGCCGGCACATGGTTCAGGCTCACCTCCATGCCGGTCAGACCCAGGCCGTCCTTCAGGAACGTCTTGCCCGGCACAGGCCTAGGAAACGCCGCATGGTTGAAGCTGTATTTGGCCCATTCACCTGGGGCGCCCAGGTGGGCCACGGCATAATGCTTTCCTTGCTTTAGCATTGCGGTGTCTCCGCGTTGGTGTGGTTAGACGCCTCACAATACGGTAGATTAATTTATGTTCAACAACATATATTCGAGAGACTTCCATGCCCTATTCGCAGGAGCACAAAGACCGTACGCGCGCCCGTATCCTGGCAAGCGCGTTGCATCTGTTTTCGCAGCGTGGTTTCGCACAGGTCACGATCGACGCAATCATGGCCCATGCCCGGCTCACACGCGGCGGGTTCTATGCCCACTTTGACTCCAAAGAACAGCTCTACGCCGCGGCGATCCGTCATGGCGTTCATACCAGCATGATTGCCGCGATGTCAGACGCCCCAAAGGGTCTCAAGACGCTACAGCGTATCGTGGATGGTTATCTGAGCCGCGAACATGTAGACGGGCAAGGGGCGCCCTGTCCGCTGGCGTTTTTCGCTACTGACGTGGGCGTGCGCACCAAAGAGGTGCGCAGTACATACACCATTGCGTTCGAGTCGCTGGTCGGCGCCATCAATTCACATGTCAGTGGGCTGTCGAGCGAGGAGCTTTCCCTCCCAATCACCGTGCTCATGGTGGGTGCCGTGGCAATCAGTGCCGCGGTAATTGACCCGACACTGAAGGACAACATCCTTGCAACCAGCCGACGGGTCATCATGGATCTGGTCGGAACGGTGGAACGGAAGACGCCAACCCGATTCCGGGTCAAACCAAGTCCCGCATCGCGGCGGCGGGCTATCGCCCGAGGCGCCTGACTACTGTATCCCAGCTGCCGCCCGTCCTCCAATAACGACAAGAAGAGGCATTCGGCAACTTCAGTTCACTGCCGAATAGCGGTCTACATTCCGTATGAGCGGCGGCCTGCTCTGTCGAGCAATGGAAGGGTACGGCGTCGGATTTGAAGCGGATGTGAGGCACGCCTGCTGGCATCGCTTATGGGTTCTTGAAGAATCTCAAATAGAAGGCTGCAAACACCAAGACAATGCCAACGTTCACCATAAAACGTTCCCAGAATCGATTCTTGAAGAACAGCACATCGACGCTAACGATAACGGCGATTAATACCGCAACGTAAAGCACGATGGACGTGTTTCTTGTCAATTCGTTCACCACTCCCATTAGGTCAACGGCCGCCCATCCAGCGAGTTTCCGGATTTACTTCAAGAAACCACTGCAGGGTTGCCCGCAGCCAGCAATGCATCGTCGTCGTCATGCTCCCACCGCAGCGCGTGGGGGCGATTGTGATTGGTTGCGTAAAATCGGTCAACCTGTTCCCGACACCCTGCTTCCTGTGGGCAGACGCGGCGGAGCGTGGGCATAACGTGGCAAGTACGCATTCATTGAGATCGATAGCGAACCTTTGAGACCATGCCGGTGCGGAGGCCTGCTGATCGCCGAATGCCCGCCAGAAGGCCGACGCGTGATTTTCGGCCGGATCCGACCCGAGCGTCGACTCAGTTGAATGACGGTTCTCTCACAGATTGCCGCCCTTGGTGCGGTATGTTGTCTGAATGGTCGCTACCGTCAAGCAGCTGTTTTCCGGCTATGAGAATACATGGATCTGAAACACGCTACGCTCACCGGCTGTTCACAAAAAAGGGCGGGACAGCCGCTGGCTGGGACGCTAGCCGGGGCTGCCCCGGTGCTAGGAGCGACTCGAATTGGCCTGGATCTCCGGATTCGAGCCGGTACGCCGACAAGCGCCGTTTCCTAGGCCCGCAATCAGTGTCAGCCATGGCGACAAATGGAAGACGCTCATCATCAGATACATCAGCGTCATTCCGCTCAGGGCCGAGGAGCCGCGCATCTCCATGTCAGGCATGCCCGACGGAGCGCTAGAAAGTGCGGTCCACAGCGCCATGATTGCAAATGTCGGCGCGGCTGCCAGCCCGAGCCACCTGGCCCCAGCCGGAGCAGCCGCACCGCTCCGGGCACCTTCTCCGATTGGGGCCCTCCTCACGATGTGGGGTATTGTCATGACACGGCGTCCGGCGCGTGTGACTTGCAGCACGAAGCCTTTTCCGACGCGGGCTTCGCGACCGGTCCGGCTTCGTAGCGGTCGTGGTGACGCACCCATTCCATCTTGTAAATCGTGTCGTCGCGCTCCCCTCGTCCCTTGGGCGTAAGATCGAGCATGCGGTACGCCCCCATCATCGCCTCCACGCCGCGGCCGTAGGTCGAATAGGCGTGGAAAACCTGGTCCGCGTCGTCCTTGTAGAATACGCTGATACCGGGCCACTCCTCGCCAGCGAGCGGCCAATTTCCGTAGTTGTAATGGATCTTGCCCTTGGCCACTTCTGCATGAGGTTCGTGAGTCCAACGGCGACGAAGAGAATGATAAGGAGGCTTCCCACCAGCACGGCGGTCTCGCGGAACTGCTCGATAACGGCCCCGGCCGAGCGGATGCGTCGGTGGATCACCGTCTCGAGCAACAGCGCGTAGGCGGCGGCACCACTCGCCGCCTCGGTGGCAGTGAGGTAGCCGCCGATGAGGCCGGCGAGTATGCCGATGGGCAGCAGCAGATCGAAGGCCGCCCCCCGAAACGCGGGGATCACTTCGTTCCATACAAGCGGTGCTTTAGCGATCTGATGCTTGCGTGCGATGGCGACACTATAGAGGAAGAGCATCGTGAGCAGCAGCATTCCCGACACGATTCCGGCGAGTAATGTGGTGACTGCTATGAACTGCGGCGGCCATTCAATAGATCGCCCATCGGGCCATTCAAACGGCAGCTCCGCATCGAAATGCTGCCCTCCAGCCTACAAAAACTTAACTTGGCTCAACGGTCTACCTCGAGCTTCGAGCATTGATCGCGCATTCCGCTGAAGATCGCCTCGGCTACATCCATAGGGAAGCCGTTGGGAATAAGCGGTTCGACCTTACGAATGACTTCCTTTGTCAAAGCGAGAACCTCCTTGATCAACCGTTCTGCTTCGGTCTGGCCAAGCCCGATCTGCTTGGCCTGCTCGATCCAATGGCGCCGACGAATCTCGGCGAAACGGTAATGATTCGACCGCCCCCTCACCGCCATAGCCATTTTGGCCTTCTGTGGTGACAGCTGGTTCGCCCCATGCCCTATAACGGGGTGGGCCGACAATACGTCATAGATGGGCGTCGCCCGATACCGTCCGCCAGCGAGAATCGCGAGACTATAGTTTTTTGCGTGTCCATCAGGAGCTGCCAGTAGCCAGAATATGAGCTGCGCTTTGAAGAAGTGTCGGCGATCACTACTCGCATCCTCGGAGCCCAGCAGCAAGTCCATGATTCTGGCGATACCCGGCCCGCCATCCGCCTGGTACTTGTGTAATGGAGATATTCCCATGGCTTGGCACATGTCTTCCTGTGGCAACCGGATGATCCAGCTCGCATCGCTTGCCAAGGCTCGGTCGAAGCGCTCGACCACGAGCGCCTTCTGGTCCTCGAAACACCCGATGTCGCAATGCGCCACCGGAATCTCAAAGGCCTCCATGATCTTCGAGCAGAGCCATTCGTTTTCCACTGAGGTCCGCATATCGGCCCGCATTTGGCCAACGAGGCCCAGGGGAAGCTTGAAGATGTGTGTGGTGGGCGTACTGCCGGTAGGCAGGCACCATTTCCCATCCTGGAGCAGAAAAGCGGTCTTCTCTTGCGCCCCAGCAATGGAGATACGCAGATCGCCATCATCATGATGATGGCCGATTCCTTCGACAGCCGTTGCACTTCGGAGCTGAGCAGCAACACCAGCTTCATTCAGGGCTTGGCCATTGATTTCATAGATATCCGAAGGCTCCTCGTCTTCTGGAAGCAGCTGAATGGCACCCACGCAATCCCGGCCAAGCTTGGCCAGGAGATCGAATACAGACGTGCTGTCCGCAGAATGGCGGTGGGCCAGACGACGGCGGATGGCATCGCTGTCCGGCAACAGGTTATCGAAATAATCGGTGACGATATGGCCCTGGTAGATTGCATTGCCCGGCAAGAACGGGAGCGACAAGGATAATGGCCGTCCCTGCTCGTCTTCCAGCCACGCATCGAAATACCTAAGCTGCGAGCTGTTTCGGCTCACCTCCCAATAGCCAACGGGGACGCCGTTCATCCAGATGTTCAAACGCTGCGAATGACTCCGGCGCCCCATTGCTACCAAGCCTCCTTCTTCCGCGGCGTGACCACACGGACCAACTTATTGGTGGCGGTAGGCTTAGTCTTCTCCACGGACACGACGACTTCCTTTGGCCGTTGACCGGTGACTTTGGCGAATGTTGCAGCAGGCGCCTTGCGGACCACAGGCGTAGACTGGGACAACACTAGGTCAACCCCGAGCAGCCGCAAAACCAGAAACACCCGCTCAAGGGGCGCCTTTACCAGGTTTGACTCAAAGTAGGCGTAGCTTTGCTGCGTAATCCCGAGCTTCTCAGCCATATCCGCCTGAGACAGCCCACTCTCCTTGCGAAACGCCTTGAGTATTGGTGGAAGCTGGGCAAGCGCCTTGATTGAATAGTCCATACTTGACTCCGGATTCTTGCAATAAAACACACCACAGGTTGTAAATACGATATACATACTCGGTTTTGTATTATAGGATTACATACTCGATTCTGTAAATAGAAATTACATATATGCCTCTGTTTTTTACTCCTGCGGCAAAGGGCGAACTTCCCTTATGAGTTCGGCTTCGAACGGCGGTAGCGCCCCTGATTGCAGCCATAAACAATACTGGGGGCCGGATGCCCGGTTTGAGGCGGGAAGAGACGGTGGTTTTGCGGGCCGACAGGCCGCTTTGGGTCGAGAGCGGCCCCTCCCACCAGTCCCGACAATATGACTCCGATCCATAACCAAGGAGTCCGTAATGGAAACCATCAACAAGCGCGAAGCCTGGAACAAGGGAAAGCTTGTCGGCCAGAAGCCGCCCCTCAAACCGAAGGACATTTGGGCCATCCGCATTCATCTCCAGAATCGACATGCGGTTCGGGACCTCGCCATGTTTAATCTGGCGATTGACAGCAAGCAGCGTGAACCCGCCGTTTGAATGACGGTAGAGGCGCCAAGAGGCTGTGGCAGCAGCATTTCGCAGGTACCCCCGTCGCGATCACGCGGCAAAGCGGACATTCCTGGCGGGCACAGAGTCAAAACGCATCGCAACCCGAACGACCCTAAAGCGTCCATTGCGATCTCCGGAACGGATGGGTCCTTTAGAAAACCGGTCCGTGATGGATGTTCCATTCCGACGATAAGACTCGCTGTTGCCAGCGTATTTTCTGTACCGGTTTCCTGTACTTCCGCTTTGCTCCAAGAACCGGCCAGAAGGTCAACGCGAACTCCTCGGCCACAGCAGCCGGTACCACCCGCACGGATGAATGACGGGTTTTTCGCAGACTTCCGACGTTGGGTTTACTCATCGTGCGGACACCGATCCTGAATCTGCAACGAGAGACGGCACCGACCCAACGGGAACGCACTGGCGGTCGGCGTGGCTGTGCCTTTGGCGATTCCCTTCATAATCTGCTACATAATCTGGTGGGTACACGCCCGGGATTGGCGGGAAAGCGGATACCCCATGCCATGTCGGGCAATGCGACGCCCCCCCAGTCCGGAATCGGCTAATCAGGGACCTTCTCGGGTCTTTCCCTGATCTTCGATTAAGGTTGAGACGGTGATGCCATGGGGCACCCAGACGGGATTCGCCGCTGCGGTCGCAGAAGGGAGCAGATAATTAGAAGGAGGAAGAACAAGAATGATCCAGGGAACCGACGGAACTGCGTGGAACCGGGAACGGCAAGATGGGTCTGCCCGGCGGGCCTTTACTCGGCGCGGGCCGGGATGTCGAGCGACGCGGGGTCGGGATCCCGAGATAACGCCCGGTTCCGGGTATGGGATCGGCCGATGGACACCGGGAATCCGCTGGATGGCCGCCCTGGTCCTCAGTCTGCTGGGGGTGGCCCCGGGCTTCGCCCAGGGGTTCTGTGCGCACCCCCGCACCCCGGTGGAGGTGACGATCTGCACCCACCCGAAGCTGCGATCCCTCGATGCCACCTTGAACCGGGTCTACCGGGCGGCGAGCCGGGCGCGTGGACAGACGAGCGCTGCGGACCGTCTGGCCATGGAGCGAATTTGGACCTTACAGCGGAATCTTCTGGCGCCGACGGATGTGGCCGGTCTTGAGTCGCTTTATCGCTCGCAGATT
>JAPTTX010000043.1:0-8446 GCA_028068195.1 Gammaproteobacteria bacterium | reverse complement strand
CGAACTTCAACGGCGCATATCTCTATGTCTTCGATTCCAACGGCAACGTCAACGCGAACGGCTATCCGCTCTGCTCGAACTGCCCGCAGCCGGTCAGCAATCTGACCGTCCGGTAATCCGGCATCCTTTCGGCTTTGCACAGGCCATTGATGGTTTCCACCAAGGCATTGGCGTAGCTGTCGTCGCCCCCTGGCTGCCGACCGGTGGTTCGATGCCAGCTTCAAGCCAAACGCTTGGTGTATCGAATGCTGACGTATTGGGTCCTCTGTCGCTGTAATGGACCAACGCATCCTCTGGCTCCGGCTGCCTGGCATAGAGCGCCTGCTCCAGGGCATCAGCACGAAGTCCGTGGTCATGGTGGGGCTCACGCGCCAGCCAACAATGCACCAGGCGCAGACATCGATGACCAAGGCCACATAAAACCATCCCTGCCAGGTCGAGACATACGCAAAATCCGACACCCACCGCTGCGTGCCAGGGAAAGTGAGGCGCGTGACAACAAGCAAGCGCATCGCTGATTTGACTGGTCAACATATATCAGCGCCATTGCCCTTTATCCCGCGAGCATAAGCCGGCGCCTTTTCAAGGCGCACTCAGCATACTGCTAAAACGTTGCGCTGCTTTTCATCGAGCCGTCGGATTTCTTGCCCACGTGGCCGCCCTGCCAAGCACACGGGCGAGCCGCGTGCGAAACGGCTTCGCGTTAAAAGTCCATTCTTCACCAACTGTAATCATGTTTTTGCTGAAGTAACGCTTGAAGTCGGAGATTCCGCCAACCGGATCAGCACTGCCGTGGTTCCCGGCACTGATACCACCAAAATCGAACCAGGTCGCGCCCGACCGCTTTGCCCAACACATGAGATCCCATGCGGGCGCATATCCGAGGGGTAGCTTCAGGTCTGCGGATCGCGTTGAGGCGGCAACCGAATACTCGGCGTGATCGCCATGATGGCGTCCCCAGGCGAAGGCAAGAAGCGATGCTGGATCGAGGCCACCATTGGAGAATATGCCGACGATACGCGACTGATCGGGGTATCGGATTGAAAGATCAATGACGAGCCTCCAATCGACATCGAAAGAATGGCCTCCGGTACGACTCATGGTTTCATATACAAGCTCTGACATCCGCCCCGCGCAGCCCGGGTTGGTAATGGGTTGCACCAAAAGGCCGTGTTTATTTAGCGCACGGATATGCCTGCGCGCAGTCGGATGAAAGGAGGCAAGGATGCTCGATTCATCGGGCGCAAGGTCTACAGAGACCGTCCGAGTGTAGTTGCGGGGTTGGGCGCATCGACAGAAGCCGAGCTGCGTGGCGATTTTCCCGGTCGATCCTATTGTGTCAGCCTCTCGCGAGAACACCTCGAGATGGATTCCGAGTAAACCCGGTTGCATCCGGGAAAAATCCACCAGTGCACGCAGGCCAGCCTCCGTACTGGCGTCGTCGATTGG
The DNA here is from genome assembly GCA_028068195.1 of Gammaproteobacteria bacterium. Classification (GTDB taxonomy): domain Bacteria; phylum Pseudomonadota; class Gammaproteobacteria; order Acidiferrobacterales; family UBA6901; genus JAJYCY01. The sequence continues at coordinate 6,997 of JAPTTX010000043.1, read as the reverse complement.
TCGGAATCGTTCGACCCAGCCGTGGGTATGACCGGGAAGCACCCGACGGGGTATCATGACAAGGGGAAAGGCATGTACCGCCTTACCAGCGGAATCACGGATACCGAAGACTGCAACGTGTGCAGAGGGCTGAGCCTGTATCCAGGAACAGCGATGCGGCATAGGCAGGATGATCCCGGACTGTGCCAGTTCAAGCTCGAATTGCGCACGTTCGGCTGCGTCCTCTAGCAGCCGGACCGTGTATCCGTTGTATTGCCGGTGGAAATTCAACGACAGACCGGAAGGTTGCAAAACGCCGGCCGCAAGACACCTTGTCCCGGGTTATCGCCCGGAAAACGCCATTCGACCCGAACGACCGGAACGTCTTGACCAGGCAGATTGGTAGCAGCAGAGGCGCCCCAGCCCTGCTTTTTTTCCTTCGGTGCCGGTGCCACGGGAGTTATCCGATTCGGCGTCAAGCTAGGGATAGTGAGTCTCGGTGCCAGGCACCGCACTTATCATGATTTTGCTGCCCATTGCACAAGTCTTTTAGACCCATGACGGCTGGCGGTCGTTGAGACCCGTGTCATGAGAGGGTGCGTGGGCTGCGACGATACCGTCGTGATGTGCCCATCAGGAAGACCAGACCGGACGCCAACAGCCAGGCTGAGGCTGGAAGCGGAACGGCAGTGAGCTGTACTGTGTCCGTATTGCCATTGATGAGATAGAGCAGTTCCCACCGCAGGCCATTGCTCAAAGGAGCGTAATTGAGTGACGAGAAGTGACTATCCAAGGCAGCCGCGGTTAGGATATCGAAAGACTCTCCATACGTTGGCGTGAACTGTCCTGAGCCAGAATTGAAAAGATCGACGTTGAGGGTACCGTTCAGCATTGCGGTATCGGTTACATCCACCGTATCGAACTGCCCAGTACCTGTTCCTCCGATCTTGACGGTGAGGAAACCGGTTCCCGATTGGAGGTAGTTCCCGAGGATTTTTGTCGATCCGATGAGCGCGCCCCCGGGCGCAAGTGTTCCGCCAGCGTTAGAAAGGTTTCCGGAGAAAGTACCGACAGTCAGCAGGCCGCCGTTAAATTGGAAGGTGCCGTTGCTGCCCACAGAGATTATTCCAGCATTGAGATTGCCGCCGTTCAGGCCGTACGTACCGCTGCTGCCTGCATTGGCGGCGAGCCACATTGTACCGGTTACTACGTGGCTGCCGGCATTCTGTGTAAAATTACCGGATCCGTTGTTCCCTATCGTCTCATAAGCGGCATTCAGCGTGCCGCCATTCTGTGTGTAACTTCCCACGCTACCTGCAGCGTTTCCAACATAAAGCAGGTTTACCGTGTTCGAGCCGCCGGTCTGAACCATGTTGCCGGTTCCGGAACTACCGATGTACTCGTCATAGGCCGCAAGGGCTCCCGCGGAAACGACATAAGTGCCGCTGTCGCCAATGGCGCGGCCTACGACCAGCGAGGAGGTCACTGTATTCGTGCCACCGCTCTGGCTGAAGGTACCCGTACCCGAATCGGCGACATACTCATAATCAGCGTTTAGGCTGCCGCCTCCGAGGGAGTAGGTACCAGCGCCCGCGCTATTGCTTCCCAGGGTCAAGGAGGCGCTCACAGTGTTCGTGCCACCGGATTGGATGAAAGCGCCAATTCCGGACTCACCGATGTTTTCATCAGCTGCTGCGACCATACCGTTACTGAGTGTGTAGCTGCTGTTGGTCGCCCCGTTGCGACCGACAATGAGGTAACCGCTTATCGCGTTGGTACCGCCGTTCTGAACAAAGGAACCGGTACCGTAATCTCCCACGTATTCATCTGCTGCGCCGAGATTGCCGCCATTAAACGTATAAGTACCATTGCTTCCGGTGTTCTCGCCCACGACGAACACACTGGCTACGGCATTGCTACCGCCGCTTTGAGTAAACGTGGCCGTACCGGAATTACCTATTGCCTCGCTGCCCGCGTTCAGGCTGGCAGTGCCACTCAGGGTATACGCAGCATTACTGCCGGACCCATATGCAAGATAGAGAAAGCTGCTCGCCGAGTTCGCGCCGCTGGATTCAACGTAATTGTTGGCACCAGAGCCGGAATAGCCGATATATTCGTACCCTGTATCAAGCAGGCCGCCGTTCTGCTGAAGCGTGACGTATGTTCCCGCGGTGGCATCGAGGTACAGGGTCCCGGCGCTGGCCGTACCGGTCGAACCATCTATAGTTAAGCTGGTATTGGTGCCAGATACCGTGGGCACGTCGACGGAATCAGTGTTGGTGGGGGTCCCGGCAGGATTCCAGCATGCGGTGTCCGCCCAGTTGCCGCTCACGCAGGTCCAGTTAAACGTTGCTGCGTGCGCAGCCAGCGGGCTAATGAGAAGTCCTGCGGAGATTGTTGCTGCCGAGCGCAGGACTAGAGAATGAAGCGCGGTTCTGTTTTTCATTTTTTGTGCACCCCTCAACGTCGATTCCATTCACTCTGTCGGTGCAGGCAAGCCAAATTCAAGCGCCGCTGTATCTCGCTTTCGCTGATTGCAGGCCTTCAGCATGAATCAACGAAACGTGTTCGGCGTGCTGGCTGCGTGATTTTCAGCTGGCGCACCAGACAGGAAAGATTCCCTGTTGACGCGCCGGCGACCGGCAAAGTGCTCCCACATAAACACTTTCCACCCGATTTAAGGCTGTGCCCCCACGCGCCTTCATCGGAAGTCTGTGCCACCCCGTATACTGTCCAGCTTTTTAATAGTGTCTGGCAGCGTCCCTGACCAAGATAACTGGATCGTCCATCCGCTTGGCACCCACGACCAGGCTGGTTCCCGCCCGTTGGTTTATAGATCTAGCCGGTATGGTGTCCCCAATTTACCCGGAAAACTATGGTAACCCTTCCTCTTGGGACAACTGTCAGTATTGACCAGCATTATACGGATTCAGAATGAAAATGCCATTGGCTGGTGGAGAGCCGGATACCGATTGACGCTCCTGATCCCAGATTTGAATAGAGAATTGACTTATAAGGTACTAATTTCACATGAATACCCGAAGTTGCCTGCCTGCACGGGCATAAACGGCCTGCAGGGCGCCCGTATGGGTTGGGGGGCATCTTAACTTGATCCGGCAACATGAAGTCTTCATGCGACATATTTCCTCCCGAAGTACCGGGACTCAGTCGGATCCGTCCGCCAGCGCTAGTTTTAGATAAACGGCAACAAATGACTGCCCCAATTGCTTCCGGCTAGAGAAAAAGGTTGCCAGGCGGGGCTTGCACCTGCCGGGTAGACGCCTCGTCACGGCGCACTCATTGTTAAAGGGTCACCTCTCGCCGCCACGACAGACGAATCAATCTGACAGACATACGGCAAGCTCCGCACCGCATCGGCTGCCGGCTACGGCTGACCAGCACCATCCATCGGAATGCCAAGGTCGACTGTCTGCTTTCGCTTTTTGGTTTTCAAGAGAACGCTAAAATTCATCCGAAAGGCAGGTACTGCGGGTAGCGTCCCCGCAGAGACAAATCAGATGGGAGGAAACGTGACCACAGTTATGGGGTTGCGCGGCAGGTGTGGGGTCAATCTGTTTGGAATCGGGGTGCTGTGTACCATGCTGGCTGCCTGCGGCGGAGGCGGAGGATCGTCATCCAGTCAGGCCGGGACTATTGGCGGTGTCTCGACAGCCACGCTTGCATGGACCGCGCCAAACCAGGACATGACCGGGACATGCATCAACGTCTCCGCCTACCAGATCAACTACGGCACCTCCGCGGACAGTCTGTCGCAGACGGCAACCGTGCAGGCGGGCACGGTTTCCTGCACGAATACCGGCGCCACCAACGCCTGCGGCCCGATCGAGAGTTGCACCTATCCCATCGCGAATCTGCCTGCCGGCACCTGGTATTTCGCGGTTCAGCTGACGGATACCTCTGGCCAGCAAAGCGGCCAGTCCATCATCGTCACCGAGTCACTGCAGTGAGGTAATGCAGGCCAATGCCTGCGCCACGAAAAGAACGGGCAAGCTGCCGCGCGCGCCAGGGAAAGCAAAGCGCGGGCGTGTAGTTCCCGGCACACAAATGCCTGATTATGAAGCTTCCGGGCGACGTCCGTCGGTTGAAATATCGCCCGAAGAGTAAGAGCAGTAGTCGCTCCAGACCTGCGGGCCCGGCCCGACAGACGATATCTGATCCCGCCCGACATCAAGAATACCCATCAGGTCCGGAACCCGACGGCTGAGAGGACCGACACACCGTGTTTACTCTCGTTACCGTGCGTAAAACCCTTTCCCGGAATACGTTCATCGCGCTGTGTATGCTGAGCGGCAAGGCAGCCGCCACCCCCGTCATCACGGGGGTGGCGGCCCCAGGTGGTCTGATGAACGGTGCCACACTGACCATTACGGGTTCGGGTTTCGGAACCAAGACCCCTGCCGCCCCATACCTGTGGGCGGACTTCGGAGAAGGCAACATCAACCCCTCGCCGCTCGGGCAGGATCACTCCTGGTCAGCCATCCAGAACATGGTCTACAGCGCCGCCGGGGGGCCGGACAATGGACCGTACGCACAGGGCACGCCGCAATCGGGATCCGGGGTCTACTGGACTCTGATGCTGAGCCCTCCCTACAACAGCTCCACGGGCGTCTGGGGATTCACCTGGAATGACCTCAGCGCGAAATACTATGTCTTCCGGGAGATGAGGAAGAATTTCGATGTGGTGAGCCCAACCTACATCAACTGGAAGCCCTTCCGCATGGGGGTCCAGGGAGCCGGTCCGGATTGGTACTTTGCGTCCAGCAATGGCAACATTCTCGTCGAAAATCTGCTGAATGCTCCCAACGGGGAGTCAAATGCCTACGCCGCCACCTATGTCAACGGCGCCTCCGGCGGCACGCAGACGAATCCGTCCGTCCTTGAGGGCCCGATCAATCAGTGGTTTACGGACGAGATCGCCTATCAGGTGAACTCCTGCTATACCTGCGCGGATGGCGCGATGCAGTGGTGGGTCAATGGGGCGCTCGTTGGGCAGGAACCCATCAACATGGTATGGACCAACTGGACGCTGACCTTGCGTGATTCCGCGACTGGTGAAGACATGACAAATATGTCTATCCAGGGGGTCGCGGACAACGATGCCTCGTTTCCGGACACCAACACCTTCGGTCTGGCCGACATCTACGTGGACAACACCTGGTCACGGGTCATGATCGGCAATGCATCGACCTGGAGCCAGAGCACGGCCCACGACATCGAAATACCCACCGCTTGGTCCGGCACCTCTATCTCGGTCGTGCTGCACAACAGCTCGCTGCCAAGCTTCAGCAATGCGTACCTCTATGTCTTTGACTCCAACGGAAACGTCAACCAGGCTGGCTATCCGCTCTGCTCGAGCTGTCCGCAGACCGTGAGCAACCTGACAGTCCGCTAACTACCCAGTGGTTCCCGTTTATCAGACGGCGCTCCAACTGCCTGGGAAGTGCATTGGCGCACTTTCCTCGATAACCTGGTGAAACACGGCTTAAGCGGCGTGACGCTCATCGTTTCCGACGATCACGCCGGCCTCAAAGCAGCGCGCCATCTTCAATGCGCCCGAACGCGCCGAAGCCGAACGGCTGCTCAAGGTTGCGATCGCGCAATGGCGCGAGGACGCGTTGAAGCTCGCCGACTGGGCCGGGGCCAATCTGCCCGAGGGCGTTGCCGTATTTGACTACCCCCAAGCCCGCCGCGTGCGGCTGTGCACGACCAATGGGCTCGGACGCATCAATCGCGAACTGAAGCGGCGCACGCGCGTGGTGTCGATGTTCCCGAATACCGCCTCCTGCCTGCGCCTGGTCTCGGCCCTGCTGACCGGGCATGACGAGGAGTGGATGAGCGGAAAAATCTATCTAGCCATGAAACCTTGCAACCAAACTCCAATGGAATCGCTCGGGAGATTTACAGAAAAGAAGCTGCGCTGCCGGCGCACGCCCGACAGTGCGCATTACCAAGACACTGCCAAGTTGGCGGCATGACCCAAGGAAGCACTTATCGCACTGTCCAAATCTCCGGGTCCACTTCTCATCGTCCTACCAACTGCGACCAACGAAACAATCTGACCGACTATCGGTAACCGTGCGCGGGACGCCTGTCATGGACCGGTGGCGGTCCAAACCACCCATCGGAGGATGCAGATCGACCATCTGCTTTCACTTTAACCCTGTCCAAGTAACGCTAGAATTTCACCTCAAGTGCATTCACCTGCAAGATCATGCCGCCCGCAGGTTTTAAGAATGCACGGGAGGACTTGTGATCATACGCTTTCGCTTTACGTCGCGCGGCATACATAGTGTGGGATTGGTTGGGGTCGGCATGCTGTGTGTGATGCTAGCTGGCTGTGGGGGCGGACAATCCTCCGGCCAAACAAGCACAGGCACCTCTTCAGTGATTTCAGGTGTCTCGTCGGCAACGTTGACGTGGGATGCGCCGAACCAGGACTTGAGCGGTGCGTGCATCAACGTCGCATCCTATCGGATCAACTACGGCACATCGGCAACCAACCTTAGCCAAACGGCGACTGTCCCGGCCGGATCAATGTCCTGCACAAATACTGGCACCACCAATGCCTGCGGCCCGATCCAGAGCTGCACTTACCCCATCGCGAATCTGCCTGCGGGCACCTGGTATTTCACCGTTCAGGTGACAGATACATCCGGGCAGCACAGCGGGGATTCTAGCGTTGCGTCTGATTCGGTACAGTAATGGTCTGCGCAACCCCATATTTGTCGGCACCCTAAGCATGTATTTTCGGGCAATGCCCCACCGGTTGAAACGTCGTCTGAACGGTGGTATTTAATGACCAGATTGCGGGACTGACAGTGATCTGCTGCGACAGTTAGATGTGCCCGCTGGTCCGGCTTCAACGATTGAGAGGATAAACACGCCATGTTAACCACGGCACCCCTACGCAAAACGCTTGTCTGGACAGCACTCCTCTCGCTGTGTCTCCTGGAGCTGCCCGTGGCCTTCGCCACGCCTGTCATCACGGGGGTCAGTG
>JAPTTX010000036.1:0-8641 GCA_028068195.1 Gammaproteobacteria bacterium | reverse complement strand
GCTTCGCCAAGCTTCTCGTGAATGCCGCGATCGGCCACGATCTCGACGTAGCGCTCCGCCAGGGAAACAAAAAACAGCACGCCCGAGTGGTCGCGGGTCATGTGCACGCCCTGCAGATAGAACTGCGCCTTGGCGAGCCGGCTGGCACGGGCGTGTTTGATGCGCTTTGGAATCAATTGCAGATGCAATTCGGGAATAAACAGCAGCAGCAGGCCGAGGATGATGAACACCAGCAGTTGGATCTGGTACACGCGAAGAAAGGCAAGCGGAACGGACAGCAGAATAAAGATGCCGGGCACCAGCAGGGCCAGGATTGCCGCCCACAGCAGCGGCAGAAAGACATAGTGGTCGCTCATGCGTGCCACCACCGCGACGAATTCGCCGCTGGTATTTTGTTCCGCCGCGTGGATGGCCGTGGTGATGCGGGCTTTGTCCTGCTCGCTGAACTTGATCATGTCTTTGTTGCGCCTACCAGCCGCCGGAGGCGCCGCCGCCTCCGAATGACCCGCCACCACCGGAAAAGCCGCCGCCGAAGCCCCCTCCAAAACCGCCGCCGAATCCGCCTCCGCCCAGGCCGGACAGAACACCCAGTGCACCCCACAGCAGCGCGCTTCCACCGAAGCCACCGCCGATGCCACCCTGCCCCGGCTTGCCCCCGCGACCCCGGCTGCCGAGTGCCGCGACGAACGACCATATGATGAATAAAATGACGAACGACATGAGGAACCCGGTGCCGGAGCGTTCGCGGACATTCGCGCGCTGTCCGGCGACAGCCCGGTTGCCCAGCACGGACAGGATCGCATTGGCGCCTGCCACGATACCGCCGGCATAATCGCCCTGTTTGAATTTCGGTACGATGATGTTATGGATGATTTCGAAACTTGCTGCATCGGTCAGCGTGCCTTCGAGACCATAGCCCACCTCGATGCGGACCTGTTTCTCACCGGCATCGACGATCAGCAGTGCCCCGTTGTCTTTGCCCTTCTGTCCGATGCCCCAGTGGCGCCCCAGCTGGTAGCCGTACATGTCAATGGGATATCCATGCAATGACGGGAGGGTCACAACCACCACCTGGTTGGAGGTACGCCTGGCGTATTGCGCCAGCTGTTGGGCCAGCAAATTGCGCGTGGCGGGAGGCAGCAGGTGGGCGTCGTCCACCACGGGCCCGGTCAGGGCGGGGAACGGCGGCCGGCCGGCATTCAGCGAGCCGGCGTCTGCAGCCTGGGCGGGGCCTGCCGTCAGAGTCAGTGCGCACAGGCCCGCGATCAGCAAGAGGAGGAAAAAACGTCTCATAGGCTAGAACTTGACCTGAGGGTTCTGCATGGACGCGGCTGAGATGGTAAAGTTCTGAATCGGGGCGTAGTTGCTGTAGAAGAGCGAGTGGTACCAGCGGCCCGGAATCGTGGTGAGCTCGGTATCGTACTGCTGTACCGCGAGAATGTAATCGCGGCGCGCCACCGCGATGCGGTTTTCAGTGCCTTCGAGCTGTGCCTGTAGCATGAGGAAGTTCTGGTCGGCCTTTAGGTTCGGGTAATTTTCGGTGACTGCCATAAGGCGCGACAGGGCACCACCCAGCGTTGCCTGGTTTTTCTCAAACTGATGGAACGCTGCGGGATTGGTCAGGATGTCAGCTGGAATCCGGGTCTGGGTCACCTGCGAACGGGCCTTCGTGACGGCCACCAGCACTTTGGTCTCATGAGCCGCATAGCCCTTCACCGTCGCCACCAGGTTGGGAATGAGATCGGTGCGCCGCTGGTATTCGTTTAGCACCTGGCTCCAGGCCGCGACTACCTGCTGCTTATACGTGGGGATGTTGTTGATGCCGCAGCCCGACAGCAACAGGATAATGCTGAAAACCCCGGCGATGGCCGAAAGTTTTCGGATAGGACGCATAACTGACATGGTATCTCCCGGTGCGGTGGGATTGTATCCGGATTCACCCGGCACGCTACCGTCGGCAACGGGGTCTGTCAAGCAATGGGTCGGGACCCGGCACGCCGGGCATCACTCCAGATAGCGGAGTTCCGCAGCGCAAAAGAACCGGACGCGAGGTGGAACATCCCACACCTCACAGGATCTCTGCATCGCCGGAGCGGGTCGCGGCCGATGCTGAGGGTGTATTCCCCCGGCACAGCATCGGGGTCGGGCAAAGAATGTGCTCCCCGGCAATGGTCCGGACGTGGGACAGAGAACCGCCAGCAAGCGGGAGATCACAGCACCCCCGTGCGACTCGTTTCGATTGGTGCCCGGGGACTGCGGTGTTCACCGATGCAGCAACCAGACCCAGATTGTGCTATGTCACCGCTTGGGGATACAGCGCCGAGTTCAAGAGTCAATCGCCGGCCTCGCCCAGACTTCCAAATCGGGGACATGGAGTGCGTGCCAGATAACACGGGGACGCATACCGCAAGCAACCCCGGTGGCAAGAACACCGGCAGCGAGCACCGGATGCATGGATCCGGCACATCGCTGTGGCAGCCGGCTCCCCGGGTTGCATGCCGGACGGGTCTCGGCCGATGGCGGCGGCCGCGGATTCCACAACGCTGGCGGCATAACCCGCTTCCCCGCCTGCCCGCAGAGGGAGGAGATGCCCGCCCGGCGCGGGAATCCTCAGAGCGACTCGAACAGGCGCTGCCCGATAAACTCGTCCTGCGCGGCGCCGGGCGGACAAGCGAACAGCCCGCCACCGACATGGGTCACGAACTGGTTCATCATGTCCAGCTTGGACATGCGCTCGAAGATCCGGATGAACCCGGCTCGTGGATCACGCTGATACGCCACAAAGAGCAGACCGGCGTCGTATTCAAGCCCCTGACGCCACGGCGGCCAACGCTCCGCGGTCAGGTCGACCCCATTGTTGTAGGAATAACCCCGCCGCAGTATCTGGGCGCCGCCATTGCTCGCAGCGGCGGCGAGACGGACATGAGCGTTTTCGGGGATGATTGGGTTGCCATCGCGGTCGGTAGCCTTCAGGTCGAGCGAATCGAATTCATGGGTTTTGCCCAACGGCGCCCCGGAATACTTATGACGCCCGATGGTCTGCTCCTGGAACGCGACGTTCATGCGATCCCAGTGTTCAAGCGCGATGCGAATACGCCGCACCACCACATAGCTGCCGCCGCGCATCCATGCCGGCCCCTTGTGGTCGGCCCAAACGAATTCGTTCATAGCTGCGGGGTCGGCGACCGGCGGGTTGATCGTTCCGTCCATGAAGCCCATCAGATTGCGGGGGGTCTCCTTGGCGGGTGGACGTGGCGTGAAACCGGCTTGCGCCCAGCGGATCCGGGCAGTGTCGCCGGCGATGCGGGCAAGCTGACGGACAGCATGGAACGCCACCTGCGGATCATCGGCACAGGCCTGCACCGACAGATCGCCACCCGTGTGTGCTGCGACCAGTTCATCGCCGGCGAATCGCGGCATGTCGACGAGCGCATCGGGGCGGCGGGCGGCCAGGCCGTACCGGTCTTTTCCGTCCTTGACGAACAATCCGGCGCCGAAACCGAAAGTGATCGTCAGCCGGGCCGGCGGCAGGCCAAGCGCTTCTCCGGAATCGGCGGCCGGTGCCGCGCCGGGTTGCGGAGCAGCCCCATACCCTTCTGTCGGAGCGGTATCGCCACCGGCTGCAACCGATTTCAATCGGCCGGCAAGCGTCTGGGCGGTCCGGCCCTGCCCCATCCGCGCACCAGCGGCTGTCCATGCCCGCAGCAGATTCGCCACATCGTCCCGGTGGATCGCGGCCAGGTCGAAGGCCGCGAAATAGGTATGGCCCTGGACGGGGGTTGTTGCAATGCCACCCTGATGCTTGCCCCAGAAGGGCTCGGTCTGCCCTGCCCCGGCTGCGCCGTAACCGTTTGGCCGCTCCCGGTCGGCCGGGATCGGTGCCGCCATGCTCGGGCGCAGGCCCGCTCCCGCAACGGCCACCAGGCCGGTGGTGGTGGCGAGAAAACCGCGGCGGGAAAGGCGCAGCCGGACATAGTCTCTCTGGCTCATCGGGTCGCCTCCATGAGGGTGTTGACGTCGTCTTCGACGTAATAGAAGCCGCTGCCGTTGGGTATCATGGCGAGGCCGAACAGGTCGCCGTTCCCGGGTGGAGACTGCGCCTGGTCGGTGTCGATCCATTGGGCATAGCGCTGCCTGCCGGTAACGGGATCCACCTCCACGACTTCGCCGTTCTTGGCGTTGGTTACCAGGAGATCTCCGTCGGGGGCCAGCGCCATGGCGAGCGGCCGCTTGAGCAGACCATTCCGGGTCACGGTCCGGCCGGTGCCGGCACTGGTCGTGCGCGTGGCCGCCTCGGGAATGGCCACAATCCGATTGCCGAGCGCATCCGATACGTAGAGCGTGCGGTCCGGGCCAAGCGCCAGCCCGGTCGGACCGATGAGGAAGGCGTCGCGGTCCGCGCGCTGGCCGAAGCCGTTGGCAATGACCGTCTGGCTCGTGCTCTGCGGAGGCTTGCCGGGGGGGATCGCAAGATCGATCCGCAGAACGGTCGCATTGTTCACCGTTACCGGGAGGCCGGTCTTCGGATCGAGCGCCGCCGGTCCGGGAACACCAAATCCGGCCATGCTGACGAACAGCGTCGCGGTCGTCTCCCGGTCGATCGTCGCCATGTTGCCCCAGGGATCGTTGATGTTCGGGCCGGACCAGGCCGTGACAAGCTGGCCGTTGGAGTCGAGCACGAGCAGGCAGCCATCGCCCTTGGTGCGCGTGGTGCCGTCGGTGCTCGGCGTGCTGCCAACAATGACCCAGCCGCTCTTGAGCATGGTCATGGCCGTTCCCAGGCCCACGCCGCCGGGACATTGCGCCAGGTGCTGCGGCAGACTGGCAAAGAGCGTCGTTTTCTTGGAGGACGGGTTGTAATCGACGATGGTGCCGCCGGTGCCCTGAAGGTTGGACACGTTGTTAAAGTTGGTCACCAGCACATCGCCCCGATGAATTTTGCCGGCGGAAACCGGCGCCACGACCACCGCATAGGGATTGAGGTCGCCGTTGGGCGCGATCGTTGAGGCCAACATGAAGTGACGGTGGATCGTTTCGAGAAAGCCTTGCGGGTCTGCTGCCTGGGCAGCGTGGACGGCCGCTAGGCCGAACACGGCCAGCGCTGCGAGGAGCAGTTTCCCGGCGTACCGCCTGAAAAGCACCCCGGGCCGGTTTCGCAGGCGCTCCGCCCTTCCTGACGCCATCGCGGAAGGTGCATCACCGACGTTGCGGTGCTCCCGACCTCCATCGCGGGTCAGCGGCGCTTCGCAGGCCTGGTCCCTGGGGCCGAGGTCGCTCCACCCGCCTTGGTGGGGTTCGCTGCCGTATCTTGTTAATGCGCGCGCTCCGGCCATGGGTCGGATCGATGTCATCGAACGATTCATCATTAAATAAAACTCCTGTCAGAATACGATGTTGGTTCGCAGCCCGATCACGGTCTCGTTCTTGACCTGCTGCGTGGGGTCGTTTGGGTTCGCGATGCCGGCGCCTGGGTTGAATACGTACTGAACATCCGGCTGGAGCTGCCACCACGGCGTCACCTGATACTGGTAGCTGGCCTCGACGTAGGTTTCGCTGCTCCGTACCGGGGTAAAGGAGCCGGTGAAAAACTGCGTGTCCCGGTCCAGGGCCGCGGCGCGGTTGCTCACGTGCGCATAACCCATGCCCAAGCCGAAGGTGTCGTCATCGCGCTCGAGGAACGGTTCATGGAGCGTGATTCCTCCATTCATGCTGACCGATCTGAGATTGCGATCCTCCAGAGGCGTCCACATCGGCCGCAGGAAAAAATTGAGCGTGCGGTCGGCCCGGTTCCGGTCCTGCCAGATCATCTGATCCATGACGGCGTACAGGGCGTAATCGCCGCGATGCGTGAGGGGTGTTCCTGTGCTGCGGGGATTGGCGAGTGACAGGCCCGCATTATCGAGTTCCTGGTCGGCAAATGATTCGGTGTCGTACCAGATACCCAACTTGTAGACACCCGCCAGCGGCGCTGATTGGTTGGCGTATCGCAGGGTGCCGAGGCTGGGATAGGCGTATTGGACCTCGGCGATCACGAGTGCGCCGCCGTTCAACGGGAAACTCGTCCCGGAGGGGTCTTGCTGTTGCGGATCCCCCGTATTGTTGTTGCTTACCGGGCTACCGTTGAACACGCCCGCCAGAAATGTCCATGCATTGACCTGTGACCGTAACCGGACACCGAGCGCGGATAGGGGGTAGGCAGGCCCTCCGCCGGGCAGGTCGGCCGAGGGCAGCATCGGCCATCCGAACATCGTATTGACGAAAAGTAGCGCGTTCTGGCTCACCATGAATTCCTGATCGAGGCTCTGCTGCCCGATTTTCACGTCGGACAAACCCGGCTGGCCGAACCGTTGGTCGTACCACAGCTCCCAGAGGCGGGTGCCGCGATCGGCCTCGATGCCGCTCGCGGTTTGCAGCGTGAGGAGGTTATCCGCACTGAGGTTGTCACCGTGAATCTGCAGGACGCTGACGTTGAACGTGCCGCCATACCAGCCAAAGGCGCGCTGGGTATCGAGCTGCATCACCATCTGGGTCAGCCCGTCGTATTTGGCGCCTTGCCGTACCCCGCCGCTTATGTTGCCCAGCACCTCGCTGGTTTCCTCCAATCCCAGGGACAAGCCGTAACGACTGAGGGCTGGCCGCAACCCCCACATGTCGCCCAGCAGGTAGCCGCTGCGTGAGATTCCGGTAAGAAACCCGAGAGCGCCCCCTCCTTGCGTTTGAAAGGACTGCGGTTCTGTGGGCACTTGCGCGGGCGGCGGGGCGGCACGCGCCGGAACGCACGCAAGGGAAAGGATGATCGGGACGCCCAATGCGAACAGACGCCTGCACCGCGGCGACCTGTCGGGATCCGGCGGCATATACGATTTCCACGAAGAGCGGATTGTTGACATCCAGCCTCCTATTGCTGCGTCGGTTTAGGGGCTGGCTACTGGGGCACGAAGCCCGATGGCTGGCGGGTCGAGTTTCTATTTTGTCAGGATCAATCTGCCGTTTCGGGTGATGCGCAGCACATAGCGCTCCCCGTTGTGTTCGATCGCAAGTGCGCGCGCTGCGCCAAACAGCACGGACGCCGAAACCACCGGCGCTGTCTCGGTTTCGCCCGGCCGCTTGCGGGGGTGTCCGGGCGGATTGCGCTTTTCTGTATTCATTTAAAAATGATAATACGACCCATTCGCGTTGGCAATAGCGACTTGGTTGGCGATGCCGGCATTACCCGAGATTCCGCTGCCGGCGGGCAGGTCTGTTAGGCGGACGCTATCAGCGGACGGTTCCGGGACTTGGGTTGCCGGCCGCACACCGTAATCGGCCCCGGCCCACTTCCGATGCCGCCACGGAACACCATCCCTAGCGTTCCCTACTTTCCGTTTTCTGAGACGACTCCAACAATTCCAAGCCAACGATGCGGTGATGGTCGGATTTGACAGGTCCGCGGCCGAAGACATAGACTGCGGGCGTTTTACCAGTGCTTCAGGTTCCCCGCGGATTTTCGATTCGCAGGGTGAAACGGGAAGCCGGTGCGCTCCAATACCCACAAGAGCAAGACCGGCGCTGCCCCCGCAACGGTGAACGGGCCGACGGATCTGCATCATGCCACTGTGCTCGCACGGGAAGGCGCAGATCCCCGAAAGACCAGCCCGCAAGCCCGGAGACCGGCCTGAAGCGACACGGCGGTGTTGCGGAGGGCGACACGCGGCGCGCACAGTCTCTCCGGTCACGCCCGTCCTCCTCCTCTTCCATCCACAGCAGGTGTGCCTTCCTATGGAGAAAGGCAATGCGCGGTTCCTCTCCCGCGACGATGCTTCGGCCAGAGGACTCTTTCGGGAGTGATGCTCCCGGCAGACCGATGATGGATCCGTTCATGACGCCACCCAGTGGGATTGCATACCCACAGCGCTTCGACGGCATGCGGGCGGTGCGCTCTGCCCTGCGCCGGTCCGGTACCGCGGTGGTCCCGCAGCGCCTGACGCCGACCATGGAATGCACCGGCTGCCGCGGAATCGTCTGCCCATCGACGTCAGCTTAGATTTATGGACGAGACAGGGCATGCGGAACGCCACCGTGTGCGCATGCGGCGCAAGAAGCAGATCGTAGACGCGAGCATCGCTGCGGCACAGTCCGATCGCGGTGTGCCGCTGGTGCACACCGGCAAGGGCAAGAGCAGTGCGGCGTTGGGCATGGTGGGGCGGGCACTCGGACACGGCGTGCGCGCAGCCGTGGTGCGATTCATCAAAGGATCCCGTCGTACGGGAGAGGTGGCGTTCTTCCGCCGCTTACCGGAGGTCAGCGATCACGTCATGGGCGAAGGGTTTACCTGGGAGACGCAGGACCGGGAGCGCAATGTGTGGGCGGTTGGCGCCGCCTGTGCCCAGGCGCGAAGCCTGCTCGCCGATCCGCGCTTCGAGCTGGTCGTACCGGGCGAACTACGTATCGCGCTGAAGTGCGGCTATGTATCCCTCGGCGAAGCGCTCGGTTTCCTCCGGTCGAGGCCTCGCTCCCAGCATGGGGTCGTGACCAGACGCGGCGCACCGGCCGCGCTGATCGAACTTGCCGATACTGTGTCTGACATGCGGGACATCAGGCATGCGTTCCGGCCTGGCGTCCGAGCCCAAAAAGGCATCGAGCTGTGAATGATATCCGCGTA
>JAPTTX010000006.1:2269-8646 GCA_028068195.1 Gammaproteobacteria bacterium | reverse complement strand
CAACGGCTACCATAGCAATATAGAGGGTGTAGCGCAGGGGCAATTTGCCGCTGGAGTAGTACAGACCGACCATGGTGATGACTTCCAGGTAGATGAACAGAAGCAAAATATCCTTCAAAGATACCGCACCGTCTGCCATCGCCCGCCTTATTTCAAGGCCGATTGCGACCAGCGTCCCGATGACTATGAGCACCAGCCCCAGCCCTTCGATCACGCGCAAGGTCATCATTACCGACCTTTCCAATTTTCCTTCCGTCTGTCTCATCCGTTCTTCCTCCCACGAAATCTAAATTCTGCGCCACAGCCGGCATGCGGGCCGATCCTGCGACACGCTACATTCTTCCCCGGCGTGCACATCAATCCATGAACTCCGACGCGCGCCGGCGGTATCGGAGAAGCAGCTCGCTGTCGCGTTCAAGAAGCTGAAACACTGCCAGCAGCCCCGTGCGTGCGGCATGACAGCCACGGTCGCACCGCAGGATCTCGATCAGATCGTCCATGGCCCCGGCATAATCGTCCTCAACAAGCTTGAGCGCGCTCAGCTTGAACCGGAGTTCAATGTCTCCTGGGTGCATGCGAAGATCCTGCTCCAGCACCTCCCGTGCCGGCGCCTCGGCGGCGGCACGCAGAAACCCAATATGCGCACGCAACGTGGCGATCTGCGGATCCTTCCCGGCCGCCTCCGGCAACGCGTGTAGCACCGCTTCGGCCTGGGCCGGCCGGTTCTCAAGGATCAGCAGCTTGGCAAGATCGGCGGCGATGCGCACGTTCTGCGGGTCGGCCATCGCCGCCTGGGTCAGCAGAGTCAGCGCGCGATCCGCGTTGCCTGCGCGATGCTCGGTGACCGCCGAAACATGCATGGCACCGGATTCCCGGGCAAGGTGACGTTCGATAACGGTTCGGAACTCGCCTTCCGTCAAGGCACCGTAAATAGTGTCGACGATCTTCCCGTGGCGAAACATCTTGACAGTCGGCACGCTGACGATACCGTGCCCGCGGGCAAAAGATCCGTGCTCATCGGTGTTGACAGTAACCAGCAGAAATCGGCCACCGTACGCGGTCGCGAGACCGGCAAGCCGGGGCATGAGGATCATGCACGGACCAGCCCGGGGCGACCAGTAATTTACCATCACCGGACCCCGGTCGGAATTTTCCAGCACCAGCGCCCCAAAATTGTCGGGCGTGGCCCTGAAAACATGGTCGAATCCAGTCATGGCACTGGCGCCTCGACGCCTTGTACAACCTACATCTGTACTATATGCACGTTTTCCAGCGCGCGGCCCAGGAAACGTCCTCCGACTTCTTGAAATCGCTGCGGCACATCGGTGACGAAGAAACGGTAATCCGGCGCACCGGTCTGCGGATTCGCGAGTTGCTCCGCCTCGAGCAGCTCTGCGGCTTGTCTGGCGATCGCTTCGGCAGAATCGACAAGACGTACGTCCGCACCCACGACCTCGCGCAGCACGGGCTTGAGCAGAGGATAGTGCGTGCAGCCCAGCACGAGGGTGTCGATAGCCTCGCGACATAGCGGCCGGAGGTACTCCTCGGCGGTGATGCGGGTGACGACGTGATCCAGCCAACCCTCCTCCACGAGCGGCACGAACAGCGGACAGGCACGGGACCGTATCTGGATCGACGCATCGTGGCGATGGATCGCCTGATCATAAGCTCCGCTCGCGACCGTTGCCAGGGTACCGATCACGCCTACACGCCGGCTGCGCGTTTCCTGGGCCGCACCCCGCGCGCCCGATTCGATGACGTCCAGTACCGGCACCGAAGACAGCCCACGGATAACCTGGGAGGCGACTGCCGCCATCGTGTTACAGGCGACAATCAGGATTTTTACCCGCTTTTCCAGCAGAAATTCCACGATCTGAGTGGCGAACCGGGCGATAGTCTCTTCCGACTTGACGCCATATGGAACCCGCGCAGTATCGCCGAAGTAGTAGATGTTCTCGCGCGGCAGCTGCCGGCGCAGCGCATGCACGACAGTCAACCCCCCTACGCCGGAATCGAAAACACCAATGGGGTATTCAGGAAGAGATGCCACGGTCGCCTTGTCGGGCTATGGGGTTACTTGTATTTTATCTTAAACACGAGAATCGTCGCTGCTAGGACGAAAGTGATCGTGTTGGCGATAATCACTGGAACCGAACCGATCGCGATTCCGTAGACAATCCACAAAAACACACCGGCGGCAAAGAGCGTGAACATGCCGAGCGATATGTCCTCGGCAGACTTTGTCTTCCAGGTCTTGATTGCCTGCGGAAAAAAGGCGATGGTAGTCAGGGTGCCGGCCAAGGACCCGAAAACATTGGCAAATTCCATACGGTTTCGCCGAATCGGCAAGATCGGGAAAGGTCTTATACGCCGAAATCCGGCTCAGTAACAGGGGCCCGTTCCAATCGGCGGCCGAATCTGCCAAAACCGCCCGGCAGACGACGGGCTGCGGCGTCGCCAAGGACGGATTCCGTTTCCGAAGAACGGGGCGACACGGACCCCATCTCGGTTACGCCGATACATCGCCGGCCGAAGACTTGTCGCCGCTCGCGACCGATGCCCATGCACTCCGGCCGCCGGTCGTCCGCGTACCAGTGGTCAGCGTATCCGTCCCGAGGCTGGCGGCTCATGCCGTTCGGCCTCGGGGCAGAAAGGCTGCTACTTTTGTACAGCGATATCACCGCAGGAAACGTAATGCTTGATTTCCTTGAAGCTCTTGTGAACATTGATCGCATACTTTCCGTGCAGCAGTCTGCCCAGTGAGACAGGAACTACCGTAACGGATCTGCCATCCTTTACCGGTTTCAATTTCCAGGCCGGCATTGGATTGAGCTTGCTGCACATGCCTTCGTGGATATGTGCGGGCTGTGCAATTCCTTTGGGCGCATGCCCAACCTCAACGAACACCCTCGTCTTGGCACCCTCGGCCGTGAGAATCGCCTTGCCATTTTCGCCCGACCCGTTCTGTGCGTGCAACGCAATCGTTATGCGATGCGCAGCGCCGAACGCCACCACCGGCGCGCCAATCAATCCGACAATTAAAGTTCCAATAATCAATGAACGCATATTGTTGTTCCTTAGCTTGAAGTGAGGAGGGGAGTCCAGATTCTTGAATCAGGGAAAGACCTACCGCGGCGGTAAACTATCATCATTCAATCTGGTGACGCAAGCAAGGAAGCCGCCAGTTAACTCCATCCGAATCCTGAAATGGCGCCATTTCAGGATCTGCTTCTTTCTCATGTGCATCCGCCATGGTCTGGTCTCAGACCGCAGCAGCGGGCCAGATGTGATAACCTCCTGTCCGGCAAAAACGGGTCTATCATTGCGCCGACACCGCATGCGCAAGGCACGACCGAAATTCCGGGCGGCACGGCAGACAATTCATCACAGTCTTTCCGTAGACCTCTTACCGGATGCGATGGTTCACAATCGAGCGCATGCCTCGATAGGCGGTCAGCGACATCCCGCTTGTGCGAAAACAGGCACTCTAAAATCACCGGAGTCGTTCTTCGCCACATGCCGGGCATTGAGGCTGCCATCCGATGGTGGCGCACCGTGTGACGCGATCCTGCAGCAGACTCAATCTGCAAAGACGGTTCCGGGGCATCACGCACACCCGCCTGGGCTCCGGGTCGGACACCGAAGACCGATCGTCGGAAATGGCGCCTGGGCAAATGCCAAGATCCGATAGGGGCTCATACGCCGGTGGTTGCGTTCATCACAAAGACACATAGGCGATATAATCTGGGTCTGCTGGAACTCAGCAGCAACAAAGCAATCTCAGGTAACAGCTATGACGACACTGCAACAGACCATCCTCGAAAAAAAAGCCGCGCTTGCGGAGATCGTCAGCGCCCCATTCGCGCACGTGGCGGAACAAGTTGCCGAGATCTGGCCAGACGCGGATATGATCGACGAACGGTTGCGCGAAGGCTTGCCGTCACTGCCCAACTGTCACCTGCTGTATGCCTGGGACGTGAATGGCATCGAACTTTCCTCCATGGTGCGGGCATCCGGACCAGATCCTTCGTGGCGCAGCCGCGATCTGTCGGACCGCCCCTACCTGAAGAATCATCTGCCTTTCAAGGGAGTAATGCTTTCGTCCGTCTATCTATCCAAATACACCTTCGAATACTGTCTCACGGTGTTGCAGGCGGTGCGCCGCGACAACCAGCTGCTCGGTTTCATCGCTGCTGACTTTTCGGTCAACGATCTGCTTCGCAATACCAAGCTTTCGGTGCCGAGCAAAGTGCACTGGCAGCAGTTTCGGGGGGATCCGTCGGTGCGCGGGACGGTTTTCATGCAGACACGCACGCCCAGCGTTTTCGACAAGTACGCGAACGAGACGATCGAAGGTATTGTCGTACTGATGCGCGAATATGGCGTATTCCACAGCAAGATCCACTTCTCGAGCGGACGTTGCTCCCTGTGGTTGCTGGACGATCCCTATAGCTATCGCCTGCACAGCGTCGACGAGATCATCGATCCGGAAATGCGTCTTGTATATCCGAAACGTCGCTATGCTGAGAATGCCAAGACTCGGGAAGGAGATATCATCCGGGTTCTGGAGCAATTCAAGGTGCTGCGGTTCCTGGATGAAACGATTTACCTGCGCTCCGGGTCGCTCAATCTCATGAACGATATAGTGGGCCTGACCTTCTCCTGCGACGGTTCACACTACATGTCGGTCGAGGAATTCCTCGACCGCGACCTTAACTTCTGGATCGATGGAAGGGCACTCACGGAACAGGCGGTGGCCACCTGACATCGGGGGGAGAATAGTTGAGCGTCGATTGTTGGGTGTGCCGCCAAAGAACGTCGTCGCTACAGATGCGACACCGTCACTTCGAACGCATCGGTGGCTGAAGAATGGCACAGCAGCTCCCCACGTTCCAGGTCGAAATACCACCCATGCAGCGTCAGCCTCCCGGCAGCGACCGCGTCGCGCACGAATGGGAACCCCATCAGATTATGAATGGAAATCCGAATCGCAGCCTGCTCGCAGGCACGATCGCGCGCTTCAGTGGCCACATCAGGAAATGCCGCCCGCACTTCGTTCCGGGCTTCCTCCACGATCGACATCCAAGGCGCGATGAATCCGGACGGAGCGGGCTGTTCCGGGACCTCTCCGAGAAGCGCGCGAATCCCGCCGCAGCGTGCATGTCCCATCACGATCAACTGGCTCACGCGCAGCACGCTTACGGCGAACTCAAGCGCCGCGCTCGTACCGTGATAGCCACCACCCACCTCGCATGGCGGCACTAGGTTCGCGACATTTCGCACTACGAACAAGTCCCCCGGATCGCTGTCGGTGATGATCGCTGGGTCTACCCGGGAGTCGCAGCATGCCACGATCATAACTTTGGGCGACTGGCCCTGCCGGGTGAGGCGTTCATATAGTGCGCGGTCTTCCGAGAAATAGCGTTTCTGGAAGCGCCGGAATCCGCTGATCAGCTCGTTGACTTCTTTCATGTGCAGACACTCTCGCGTTTCGTTCAGTTCTTGATGCCGCGCGGGCATCGCGGGCCAGCCCTTCAGAGCTGGTTCGTGGCAGCCTGGCCACACCCGGCGCCACAAACCCGGTTGGGGAATCCGGTTATCTCAGCCGTCACCCGTAAGCGATCATTGATGCTGCCGATCTGGGCGGCTAGTCCAGGCAACTGCGTACAACCTGCCCGAGTATTCGGATCCCGTGCTCGATGGCCTCATCATCGGCATGGCTGAAATTCAGCCGCAGAAATCCGCGCGGCCGGTCATCATCCGGGAAGAACGGCTCGCCAGGCATAAAGGCGACGTTGCGATCCAGGGCCTTTTTGAGCAGCGTGCGCGAGTCGAGCGGGCGGTTGAGCTGTACCCAGAAGAACAGTCCACCGGCCGGCACCTCCCATCGGGCGAAGTCGCGGAAGTGGCGGTCCAGGGCTGCCGCCATGGTATCACGCCGGGCGCGGTAGCTGGCACGCAGCCGCTCCAGGTGCGTCGGATAATCGGGATCGCGAAGAAAACGGTCGGCCCACCATTGGCCGAGCCGGTTGGTATGCAGATCGGTGGACTGCTTCAGGCGCACCAGCAGCGGAAAGAGGTCGGGCGATGCCGCCGCATAGCCGATACGGAGCCCCGGCATGCCTGTCTTGGACAGACTGCCGAGGTAAATCCACGGGGCCGCCTTCAGGTGGGCGCAGATCGGCACATGATCAACGTGCTGATAACTTAGCTCACGATAGGGTTCGTCTTCGATCAGTGGCACGCGAGCACTGTCGAGCATACGCGCAACCTCCAGCCGCGTCGCTTCCGAATAGCAGTAGCCCGAGGGATTCTGAAACGTCGGGATCAGATAGGCGAAGGCCGGCCGCTGGCGCGCGATCTCGGCGCGCAGCGTC
>JAPTTX010000006.1:0-2259 GCA_028068195.1 Gammaproteobacteria bacterium | reverse complement strand
GCAGCGTCGCAGGATCGATTCCCTGCGGCGACAGCGGCAATGCAATGAAGCGCGCGCCGAACAGATGGAATGACTGGATGGCGGCGAGATAGCTCGGCGCCTCGATCAACACCGGTGTACCGGGATCGATAAACAGCTTCGATGCGAGGTCAATGCCCTGTTGCGATCCGGCGGTAACCAGAACCTGATCCGTCGCACAGCTGCGGCCCAGCCGGCTCAGGTCGGTGGCGATGCGTGCACGCAATGACGGCTCACCTTCGGTGGTGCCGTACTGACGCAGTTCCTGCGGCGCCTGCGCCAAATCCAGCCCGGGCATGGCCTCCATCGCCGGCAGACCGCCGGCGAACGATATGACACCCTCCCGCTGCGTCAGCGCGAGAATCTCGCGTATCAATGACCCGGTCAGCCGCTCGATGCGTTCTGAAAACATGTTGCCTCCCGCCATGTGCGGCCAGTCTCTCCGGATTCCGGCACGCACCTGCATGTCCGGTCGATTTTACCGCAACCGGAGCCTGCCTGGGACGGGAACGAACGCAGCCAACAAGCCGCCGCGCCGAAGCGGCAAGGTGCATAGCGGATCTGGCGACGCTAGGTTATCTCGTCAAGCCTGCATAAAGCTGCGGCAATCGTTCTGGCAGCCGGTCAACCTGGTCTAGCACCATATAGCTCTTCGATCCGAAAATACGCGCAACATAATCGTCGGCATTCGGATCGAGCGTCATGCAGAAGGTGCGTACGCCACGCGCGGCAAGCTCTTCGACCGCCTTCTTCGTATCGTGCCGCAAATATTGCGGGTCACGTACGTCAATGTCAGCAGGTTCGCCGTCGGTAAGCATCAGAACCAGCTTCTTCTGCTCGGGCTGCTTCAGCAGAAAAGTTGCCGCATGTCGCAGCGCTGCGCCCATGCGCGTTGAAAACCCGCCGCGCATGCCGGCGAGCCGTGCCTTTATTTCGTCGTTGTATGGCTCCTTGAAATCCTTGAAGCGATAGTACTTCACCTCATGCCGGCCATTCGACGAAAATCCGTGAATCGCAAACGGATCACCAACGTGATCAATCGCCCATGACAGCAGCGATGTCGCCTCCCGCGCCAGCTGGATCACCGGCTTCACTGATGTGCCCAGTTTTTCGTTGGTGGATTCAGAGAGGTCGAGCAGCACCAGCACGGCGAGATCGCGTACTTTACGCACGATGCGAATGTTGATCCGCTGGTCCGGGATTTGCCCCATGCGGATATCGATCATTGCGCGGATCGCAGCATTTAGATCGATCTCTTCCCCATCTTCCTGACGACGGAAGCGCTGCACCCCTTCTGGCTGCATCGCGTCGATTATGTGCCGCAAGCGCGAGGCCACTGATCTGTTAGCCGTCAGGATATTGTCGATCTCCGCCGGATCACCCCGATGCTGGCGCTTTTCGAGAACGGTTGCCCAGCTTGGCCGATGAAGCTGCACGGTATAGTCCCATTCCTGATAGTGATGGGGTTCCGACACCGGCTCCCTGCCTTCCAGATCGTTGATCGCGCATCCTTCCTGATCAAGGTAGAAAGGCTCCTTGAGCACCCAGATCTCCTGAGCATCATCGCCAGCAAGCTCGCAATCGAGTTCATTTACCATTTCCATGGTTGTGACATACTTGCGCGTCTGCCTCGGCGCCGGTAGGTAGTCGGCTTCCTGCCAGGCGATTTCATCCGAAGCCCAGCAGTAGCGATTGTCGTCACGGTACGGGATAGCCATCGTCTCGAGCGCGCGCAGCGACGGCACAAACCGGGATTCGCGCAGCGAGTTGTAAAGGCCTACCCCCAGGTCCCACGAAAGGTGATTGTCCGCAGCCCGCTGCCTGCACTCTGCGCGGAATCGCTCGGTCATGTCCCGGATTAGCCTGTCATCGTCGTGATAACTATCGTCTAGCAGAGAATATGCAAGGCGTTCGAGAAAACCGACCACCGGCTCAGTCGGACAGCTCACTTCACGCACCCTGGCGTGGAACTGGGACCAAAGCTGCCTCATGCCCGGAAATTCACGTAACGCGAGATACTCGATACGGGCGTCCTCGAAAATGCCAATCAAGAACATCTGCACGGGATTCAGCTGTTCCATGGATATGGGTTCGCGCGTATAAACCAGATGCGCGGCCGCATGCGCGGCCGCAGCGCGATACAGCTCCTTGCCTGCTATGCCGGCATAGTCATCATAGGCATCGGGCAGATGGATCACCCGTTTCTCGATGAACGGCCTGTAACCTTCGCGTGTTTCGTAA
>JAPTTX010000073.1:0-8703 GCA_028068195.1 Gammaproteobacteria bacterium | reverse complement strand
TGTAAAACAATTACATAGCTGAAAGGAGCACGCCGCCTTGATTGATTTTTCATTGACTTCTGAGCAGAAAATCCTCCAGAACGTGGCACGCGAGTTCGCTGAAGATATCCTGAGGCCCGTCATCCGGGACGCAGATGCCGAACCCGATCCGATCAAGGGCTTCCAGATGATCAAGCCCGCCTATCAGAAGGCCTACGAATTGGGTTTTGCCACCGGATTCCTGCCGCGGGAATACGGCGGCGCAGGGCTGAGCAGCGTGGATGTGCTGATAGCGGTCGAGGAAATCGCCGCCGTCGACCCCGGCTTCGGCTGCGTCTTGCTGGTCAACGGCTTGGCATTGATGCCTCTGGTTTGGTTCGGCACCGCGCAACAGAAGAAGAAATGGCTTACCGAGGCATGCAATGATCCCGCGAAAAGCTATCTGGCGGGCTGGCTCGTTTCAGAACCTGCAGGCAATCCTGGTGGTACTGCCAATTTTGACCATCCCAGCCCAAGAGCCGGAATACAGGTCACAGCCGACTTGAAGAACGGTGAATATGTAATCAACGGCCGCAAGTACTGGCCTTCGAGCGCTGCAGGCTGGGACATGAACGGTGCTGACGTCAATACGGTCGTGGCGCGGACCGACCGAACGAGGGACGGCAAGGGGGCGCTTTCCTGCATATTGGTGCCACGCGGCACACCGGGGGTTACCTACGAGCCATGCATTGACAAGATGGGGCAGCGGCTCAATCAGAATGCGGATATTCGCTTTAACAATGCCCGCGTACCAGCGGAAAACGTGTTTGCAATCGGTGATGGCGATCTCGTAATAAGCAAGGCATTTACCTGGTCCGGACCCGTGGCCGGAATTGCGGCGGTGGCAACTGCAAGATCAGCGTACGAATATGTCCTGAAATGGGCAAAGTCCTATACGGCTGGCGGCGCTGATCCGATCATTTTCTATCAGAATGTTGGCTACATGCTTGCCGATGTGGCAATGCGCATTGAGGCGTGCCGCTACCTCTGCTGGAAGGCTGGGCACTATGCCGATTTGCACGATTCCGAGAATCACGTGCTTGGCGCCATGTCCAAAATTTACGCCGGCGAAGTCGCAACCCAATGTGTCTATGACTGCATGCGCGTAATGGGCATTAATAGCTACGACCGGCGCAGTCACCCCATGGACAAATTCATGCGCGACGTACTGTGTTTTCCGATCTACGATGCGGGAAACATGGGCATGCAGCGGCGCAAAATCTGGGGTGTACTGGCCCAACCGAGCTTCAATCCCCGGTCATTCATGGACAGTGAACCGATCTCATTTACCAAGGACATGGAGGGGATCGGCACAGTAGCGCCGCGACCCTAGGCATGTACGTGCGACCCGCGGCCTATGGAAGGTAGGGATCCGCCCTGTTCACGGCCGGATCTCCTTTCATGCATTCATGCGTACCGTACCCATTCCCGAGACCTTCGGCCTGGTTCCTTCAGGGTCGGATCTAGTCCTATATCTTCTCTTTGTCCCGTTTGCGGCAGCATTAATCATACGTCTACGCCGGTGTCTGCCGGACATTCGCCTCCGTCGCCTCGCAACGCTTGCCCCAGGCAGCGCCGGTGCCATCATCCGGATTGCCCATCATGTTCTGTTGCAATGGCGCGTTGCGCAGCACCCGCGCGGCTGGCCGCATCTGGCGATTTTCTTCGGCTTTCTGGGGCTGCTGGCCGCGACAAGTCTGGTTGCTGTCGACTGGACTCTTGCCAGAATTTCGGGCACCCACTTCTTGTCTGGCGCGTTCTACCTCCGTTTCGAATCCCTTGTCGACGCATTCAGCCTCCTGTTCGTCGCTGGACTGCTTATCGCGCTGATACGGCGCCTCGTGAACCTGCGCCGAACGGAGCCTGCCCAGCGCCGGATACAGCGGCTGTTCATCCTGAACATCGCAGGACTGCTCTATCTTGGACTCACCGGATTCCTGCTGGAGGGCTTGCGTCTGGTGATCCACCCCGTGCCGTGGGCCGGCTGGTCATTCGTCGGCGTGCGACTCGCGCACGCTCTGGGAGCGTTCGGTGTCGGACCATCGGCGCAACCCTTCTACGTGGTACTGTGGTGGAGCCACGCCCTGGTTGCGTTTTTGCTGATATCTCTGCTGCCCTACGGCCCGCTCCTGCATGCCGTCGCAGCACCGCTGAATATCATGATGACGCAGGATAAACCGCATCTCGAACCGCGCGTTCCTTTCGATCTGAGGAGCGTCTTGGCCAGCGGAGACTTCGACCTGAAGGTCGGTTTGTCGAGCATCGGCGACCTGCAGGGGGCCGAGCGCTGTGCATTGCTGGCATGCACGAGCTGTGGGCGCTGTGAAGCCGTCTGTCCAGCGGTCGCAATTGGCACCGCCTTATCGCCGCGCAAGCTCGTGCAAACGCTGCGTGAACAGATCCTTGTCAAAACGCCACTGAAAGACCTCCTCGCAACCAGCGTCGTCTCGGCTGCGGAGGTCTGGGCCTGCACAACTTGCGCCGCCTGCGTAATGGTCTGCCCGGTCTTGATTCACCCGGTCGACTACATTATTCCGTTCCGGCGCGAGCTAGTCAGCCGCCAGCTCCTGGAAAAGCGGCATTTGGAATTGCTAGACGCCCTACACCGGTGCGCAAACCCCTACGGACTGCCGACTGCGTCACGAAACCGCCTGGCCGCAGACCTAGAGCCTATGCATATCCTTAAACATCAGGAACAGCAGCAGTGCGTCAAGTAGATACCAGGTACTTCGATTCACCCGAGTGGCTGTACTGGACCGGATGTGCAGCCAACTACGACGCGCGTATTGCCCGCATTGTGCGAGCCACGGCCAGGATCCTCAGCGCTGGCGGCATCCGTCTGCGCTTTATTGGCGAACTCGAGGCATGCTGCGGAGACCCGGCGCGCCGCCTAGGGGAGGAAGGACTGTTCCAGCAGCTTGCACTGCGCAATATCGATACGCTGCGGAGTTCGCACATTGGCCGGATCGTCACCCACTGCGCGCACTGTTTCCACGTACTGAAAAACGAGTATCCGCGCTTTGCCGGAACATTCCAGGTGGCGCATCACTCCGAGCTCATCGCCTGCCTCCTGGCCACGAAGCGCCTACGGATCCACCCCGATACGAGCGTGACTGCCACATTGCATGATTCCTGCTATGTCGGTCGCTACAACAGGATATTCGATGCGCCACGTACCATCCTTCAATCCATATACAGCGATCGCGTGGTTGAAATGCCACGACACGCCTGGCACAGTTTCTGCTGCGGTGGTGGTGGCGCTGGCTATTGGCTTGATCCTTCCAGAACAAAGGATGCCGGGATGGTTCGCATGACCGAAGCGGCCTCAGTCGGTGCCCGCATGGTAGCGACCGAATGCCCGTTTTGCCTAAAGATGCTTGAACGGTGCGCCCAGGCCACGGCTGCGGACGATCAGCCGCTCGTCAAGGACATCGCCGAGGTCGTCGCCGATGCGCTAGAGGACGGCGGCTATGCTTCCCAAGCCTGCAATTCGGCAAAATCTATCCAATACGAAGATGGCCCGACGACATGACCGGAACGGCAGACATCGGACCGCTCGACGTTCTGGTATGCCTGAAATTCGTACCAGATCCAGCCCAGCTCCGGGCTGATGCATCCGGCCAGCCGGATCTGATTCAGGCGCCGCTCCGCATCAGCAATTTTGACGAAAACGCAATCGAGACTGCTCTGCAGCTCACCGCCCAGCATGGCGGCCGGGCGTTCGGGCTGAGCGTCATAAGGGGACGAAAACCGCCTCCTGATGTCCTGCTGCGTGCGCTCGCAATGGGCCTCAATGCCCTCTACCTTGTTGTCGATGAAACTGACATGGCATCCGACCCCTTTCGACTCGCTGTGGCAATCGCGGCTGCCGCGAAAGTCATGCGGGAGGCAGAAGCAGTCCCGCTATGGCATCTGCTGATCTGCGGGGAAGCGTCCGCGGACGAATACAATGCGCAGATTGGCCCGCGGCTTGCCGTGGCGCTCGATCTTCCGGCCATCACTCACGCCATACGCATCGAACTCGAGCGGAATCTGCTTATCGCACGCCGCTCGGTAGACGGGCGTTGCGAGACGGTGGAAACTGAGCTTCCGGCCCTGGCAACTGTCGGAACGGAGATCAATCACGCGCGCATTCCGACCGTCCTTCAGATCATGGGCGCTGGACGGAAGCCTGTTCGCGAAATGACGCTCCACAAGCTGCTTGAACCGGATCTCGATGCCATGAAGCGGTATCCGACACTGAAGACAATGGCGGTGTTTGCGCTGCCAAGCACCCGGAAGAGGATACTCATCGATGGCGGCAATCCCAAGGAATCGGTCAACCAGCTTTTAACCAGATTGGGTGCGGACGGGGAGATCAGATTCTGATGGCCGGCATGCGAATCCTGCTGTTTTCCGAAAGTGATGACATGCTGCCAGAACTGCTGTTTGTAATTCGCAATCTCGGCGGACCGCCTGACAAACACATAAGCAGCATTGCCATCAGCCCGCACGCGATCGAGACGGCCACAGATTGCCTTGCTCTGGGTGTCGATGAGGCTTTCGTGGTGATCACCGAAGGTACGGTTTCACTTGATGCTAGTGCATTGGGCGCCGGGCTTTCCACAGTAACCCGCATCATTGCTCCAGACCTTATTCTTGTCGGCGCTACGCAAACCGGCAGTGAGGTTATGGCACATCTAGCACAACACCTTGAAGTGCCCTGCTTGAGCGATTGTCTTGCGCTGTGCCTAGATGCGCACGGCGGCCTCCTGGCTGAGCGGCGCGTATACGGAGGTCGCTTCATTGCCCAACAGCGGCTTGAGGGTCGTCCGCTGATCGCATCGGTACCGCCCAGACGATTTCCCAGAGCCACGCGCACGCACGAACCTCGTGGGGTCATTACGCGGCTGACGGAAGTCTCGCTAAAGTCACGCATTCGCACGCGGTCTGTGTCCGGCGTGTCGCGAAGCGCAGTCGACATCACGAAGGCTGACGTGATCGTTGCCGCAGGTCGTGGCGTAAAAACAATAGATGATCTCTCCCTGATCGAAGCGCTCGCCCATGCCCTTGGCGGCGTGCTGGCCGGGTCGCGACCGCTGACGGGAGACGTCGATTGGTTGCCGGCCGATCGCCGAGTCGGGCTGTCGGGGCAGACAGTCAAGCCGAACCTCTATATTGCCTGTGGAATATCCGGACAGATTGAACACATAGTCGGCATGCGAGGTGCGCGGACGGTGGTCGCAATTAACACTGACCCGGAGGCACCAATCCACGTCGACGCGGACTACAGCATCATAGGAGATCTCTACGAGATAGTGCCAGCCATTCTCGAGATACTAGAGGAGGCGTCACTGGACGGTACGCTGCACTAGCAAAAAGTTTCTCAGAAACTATCTGCTGCGCGGCAATGCGTTTTGAAGACAGACTGTCCCTCTGAAAATCGTTCCACGACCCTCCGTTGAGGGCATTCAGAGACCGTTTCCCTCTCTTGCTATACGGTACTGCAGCGCATGAACGTCGCAGAAGAAACGGAAACAACGACACCCCATGGGACGCCGCGCAGAAGGAGCGCCCGGCGCCCTGGAATCCTGTGCTATGACCACCGCGGCGCAGCGGCGATGACAATTTGTCGCTTCGAGAGGCGCGCGGGACAGTACTCGGCAAGAGTCTAGATCGACCGGACAGGCGCCGGCGGCACCCACCACCGGAAGTAAAAGGCCGCTGACGACAGACCACCCGGACCCGCGGACCCGGACTGATAATCGCCGGTCGGTCAGATAAAAGAGCTCCCTCTTCCTAATTGCTGCTTGAGAGGCTCAC
Organism: Gammaproteobacteria bacterium; assembly: GCA_028068195.1. Lineage (GTDB taxonomy): Bacteria > Pseudomonadota > Gammaproteobacteria > Acidiferrobacterales > UBA6901 > JAJYCY01. The sequence continues at coordinate 2,883 of JAPTTX010000073.1, read as the reverse complement.
TTCAGGTCATGGGTCGACTCCGCCGACAGAAACAGTCCATCCCGCTGTCGTTGATGGGCCTGGCCCGGCGGTGGGCCGCGCCTTGTGCCGGCAGCACTTCCGTAAACCTCACGTACGGCTTACCTGCCTTGTTTATCCTTACCGGACACGCTGAGCACAGTCCCTCGGCTGCCCTGTCCAGCCATGGCCGACACGGGCGCGACGGCCGACTGATCGATCACCGCGTCGATCACCGCGGGGCGGCCCGCGTCGATGGCTTCCTTGATTACCCTCCCGATTTCGTTCGGATCGGTCACGCGCGCAACCCAGGCGCCCATCTCCCGTGCCATATTGGCGAAATTCGTTCCTCCGAATTCCGACAGTTTGTCCAAATCGCGCGAGGTCGGCCACAGCGAACGCAGCAAGTGGGTCTGGAACGCCATTGCCTGATTGTTCAGGACCACTGTCACGAGGTTGATCCCGTTCCGAACGGCAGTCTCGAGCTCCGTCAGGTGATAGAAGAACCCGCCGTCGCCGGTGAATGCCACCACCGGCCGCTCCGGCACCGCCGCCTTGGCCCCGATCGCCGCCGGGAAGGCCCATCCCAGGCTGCCCTCACAATGCAACAGGTTCTTCCCTGCCGGAAGATCCATGAAAACGCCGGCCCAGGTGCCTGCGTACCCCGTGTCCGTGACGTAGAGCGTATCCTGCGGGCATGCAGCAGCAATTTCGGTCGCCAGCCGCTCCGGCCGGATCGGCAGCGCATCGCTGTGCATCTGATGATATTCCCGTTCCCGCCACTCCCGCAGCGCCTTTTGGGCCTGCGCCACCCAGTGGCCATGGGAATTCCGCCTGCCCGAGCGGGCCACGCCCAGCATCTGCTGCAAGACTGTTCGCGCATCGCCCACAAGCGGCAATACGTTTGGGTAGTTCGCGCCAGGCTGAGCCGGGTTGATATCGATATGCAAGGAGCGCACGCCCGGCACGGGCGACTGTCTCGCCTCCGTCTTCGCGCCGCCATGGTGACAGCCCACATAAAACACCAAATCCGCCTCGGCAATGACCTGGTCGGTCGACGGCCGGCGGTAGGAGCCCGTCACGCCGAGAGCCAGGGGATGCCGATCATCAATGCTCCCCTTGCCGCCGAGAGTCGTGGTGACCGGCACGTCCAGAAGTTCCGCAAGCGCCGTCACTTCCGTCCACGCGCCCGAAACGATCGCCCCGCGACCGCATACCATCACCGGACGCTCTGCATGCCGAAGCTCTTCGACCGCCTGCTCCACAAGATCATCCTCTGCCCGAGGCCGAAACGCCGGATAGCTGAAATAGCGCCGATCCAAGAACCGCAAATCGAATTCCGTCTCCTCGGATTCGAGCGACCCATCCAGGTACAGATGGACCGGGCGCGGCGCTCCGGTGGTCATTTCCCGGTACGCCTTGCCGAAGAACTCCGCCATCCGGTCGATCGTACGCACTTCGGCGTCGTACTTGGTAACCGGACGAAAGTCCACGTAGGCTTCCTGATACGAATTCCCGTGGTAACGCGAGTTCGGCAGGACGGGTGTTATCGCCAACAACGGGGTATTGCTCTGCCAGGCATCGACCAGGCCGGCATAGAGGTTGGTTGCTCCGGGACCACCCTGCGCGATCACGATTCCGGGCATCCCCGATGCCTGCGCATAGCCATCGGCCATGTAGCCGGCGGCCTTCTCGGAGTGGCACAGAACCCGCTTGATCGGATCCTCAGCAAGTTCAACCAGCGTCGGATACAGGAACGTCGGCACAAAGAACACCGCCTTCGATCCCGAGCGGCGCACCAACTCAGCCAGATATTCCTGGCCCTTCATCTTCCGCCGGGGACGTTCGTCGACCGCCTGGTCTGCGGCGGAATAGTCTTTCAGTCTTGTGCTTGCCGATCTGTTCAAGTTCTTCCCCTCCTGTTGTGTCCCTGTCCGGACGAACACATTGCCTCGCGCGCCGGACCAGGAATCCGCTCGTAACACCGAGCCATGATGTCTGTCAGGCCCTCATTCGTCGATGCCGTAGCCACGTACATACGCTTGCCAGCGGATCACTGGCGCCGTGCCGCAGCCATACGACGACTCCCCTGAACATCAGGAAGAATGCTGCGCCGCCGGACGAATCTCCCGGGCAAGCTCGGCGACGTGCGGGTAAAAACGCTCCACGTCGCCTTCTTCCGCGTCGTGGCCATAGCGCTTCTTGAGCCCGGGCTCTTGCAGCTGCAGATACCGGTCGGGCTCGACGCCATGGCGCTTCAATGTATTCTGGACACAGGCCAGGGGGCAGCCGTCCAGCGCAAGAATGGGCCGTCCGGAGGTGGCTTGACGCACGAAGCTCTCTATGTCGCCGCCGACTCCGGCGATGCATGACATCTGCGCCTCGCCTTCCCGGTCCAGACGCAGCGCCAACGTATTGGCCAGCTGGGCGAGGTTCGAGCATCCCGAGCAGCTGTACACCAGTGGACGGTCAACGAGTTCTCTTGCCATGAATCCTCCAATAGAAGTTATGTCATCACGTTATCGCCGGGACACCTGATCGGACCTGCACTCCTGCACGATCATCCGCCCGGGCTCCTTCACTGCACAGACGCCTACGCCGGCTCCAGCCACCGCTCAGGAATTTCGGCCTGCACGGTATCGTTCTCGTTGGTGTCGGATGAATAGTCGTTCCACAGATCTCTCTGCAGGAAATCCAGAACGTAGAACCACTCGACCACATCAATATGACCCCAGGCCTCGTCTTCCGGCGCCGGACTTTCGTAGGCCAGCGCCGTCACAGTTCCCACCTTCCCGCGCGTGTATCCCGGAGTCTGATTGTAAAATATGTCGGGAAGGTCCCTGATCCGCAGGCGGTCGCCTACCTTGAATTTGGGCGGACCACCCG
>JAPTTX010000108.1:0-38461 GCA_028068195.1 Gammaproteobacteria bacterium | reverse complement strand
CCCCAGCGACGACAACAGGGATTGATCCCCAGCAGGGAGGTTCGGCGGCAGGTCCCGGTGCCTGCCGCCCCGGTACGCCCCGCCCGGAACAGCGGGCGGGGCGTGCTTCGTCATGATGTATCCGTGAAACTGCTGCCTGGCAGGAGGTCGCGCAGCCCGGATCGACTATGAAATGAAGGTGCACCTATGCTGAGCGGGCGGTGGTGGAGACAGGGCGGCGCAAGTACGCTGGTTGCCTTATTGGTGGGTCTATTCCTGTGGGCGGTTCCCAAGCCTGGATTCAGTCACGTAGCGATGCGCAGTGTCAGCAATGCGTTCATCATCCCGCACGGCCGCAAGCTCGATTACTACGTGGCGATTCCGCCGTTTATCGGCAATCTGCTCGGAACCGGAAAGAACCTGCAGTGGTATGCCAGCTATTTCGAGGAAAATTTCCAGGTAAGCAGCGCAGGGGCGGTCTGTCCTCCGACCAGAATCTTCCCGATCGTCCATGAAGCGTCGGGCTACCAGATGCTTCATCTCGTCTTCAGCTGTCCGCACAAGGTCAAGGAGCTGGATGTCCAGGACAACGGCCTGTTCCAGGACATAGACCCGACCCACACCCAGTTCATCAAGCTCATCCACGCCGGAGATCCCCACCACGTGCTGGCGGACGGGATTCTCTCGAGCATGCATTCCCGCTGGCATGTGGCGAACGTGGCTGTGGGTAACGGGACGTTACGTGAATGGATCGGCGATATGGTCCAGTTTTTCCAGCTGGGGGTCATGCACATCCTGACCGGTTACGACCACATCCTGTTCCTGCTATCGGTAATCGTCGTGGCCGAGAGCTTCGTCCAGACGCTCAAGCTCGTGACGTCGTTCACGCTCGCGCACAGCATTACGCTTGCGCTCGCCTATTTCAACGTCGTGTCGCTTCCGGACCGCGTCGTGGAACCGCTCATCGCGCTCACCATCATCTACGTGGCATTCGAGAATCTGTGGGCAAAGAAATTCAACAGGCGGTGGATGCTGACCTTCTCGTTTGGCCTGATTCACGGCCTGGGTTTCGTATACACGTTGAAGGAAATCACGGTTTCGCGGCATGAATTGCTGGCGGCCCTGGTGTCGTTCAACCTCGGAATCGAAGGCGGCCAGCTCATCATAGTCACCGTCGCGCTGTTCGGGCTGTCGTATCTCAGAAGAACCTCCTGGCGAATGCCCGTGCTGCGGACGATGTCTCTCGGTATAGGCGGGGCAGGTCTGGTCTGGTTCGTTGCGCGGATGTATGCGCTCATTGCGTATCTTGCCTAGCTGCGAGGGTACCGGCGTGGCGACGGCATGGGGGCGGTTTTGGGCGTCAGCGAAGTTGCACGCAGCTGCGCTGATCGGGACGGCGCTGCTTATCGCACCGGCCGCGGCGGGGGCGATGTCGCTCAGGCAGATGCGTGCATTGCCCGGCGGATCCCTCATCGAGCAGCGCGTGCTGCAGGTGCTGGATACCTACGGACCTCCGGCAGCAATTGTCGATGGAGTTTCCTTGCGCGAAGAAGCGCGTCCCGTAGCCTGGCGGTCCCTGCGCATGCGGCTCGATGCCGGAGCCTGGAGAGTCATCTACCAGGACCGGTCCGGGACGGTACCCGCCGGGTGGCGGAATCCGCATCCGCGTCTGCCGGGCGGGCTTTCGGAACTGACGCGGCTCGAGTTCGTGGCGCAGGGGAACGTCGGCGTCGTCACGATCAATGCGGCGGCGCACAAGACAACCTACAGCGTGCCGCGCGATCTCCTGCGCGCGCACGAAGTCATTGCTGTAAGAGGGCGTTTCGGGAAGCCGGTCACCCCCAGATTGGTCGTGGACCGGTATGGCCACGGTTGCGGATTTGTCATCGGAGAATCCGGGCAGCTGGTGATGCGGTACTGGGTTCTGACCGTGAACCATGCAACCGAAGACCCGATGCCGGTATCCCTGTACGCCGTGGAGTTTGCGCTCTCGCGCGACCGGACGCGGGTGACCGGCTACGCCATTTACGGAGTCCAGGTCCCGTTTGTGCGACGGAGATTCAACACCTTTTACATTCACTATATCGACCTTTTCAGCGACTGAGTGCGGGGCGGATGCGGGCAGGCGGTCTGGGCGGGCTTTAACTGATACCGCAGATCAAATATTCTGACACGGATGAGCAACGATTCCGCAAGGCACGGATATTGCCAGTGGCAGAAGGAGAATTTTCGATGAAGCGTATGACAATTCTGGTTGCGGTGGTCTGTGGATTCGCGGCTTTTGGGGCCAGGGCGATGAGTCCGGCGGCGATGACGAATGCGCTTTTTGCTGCGGTTGCGAGCGGAAACCTGGCAAAGGTAAAGCTGCTCGTGAAGGAAGGCGCAAAGGTCGGCGTGCGGGACCAGTTCGGGGATACCCCGCTTCACTGGGCATCCGGTCACGGCTACCTGCCGGTGGTGAAATTTCTCATTTCCGACGGGGCGGAAGTGAACGCACGCGATTTTCACGGGCAGACCCCGCTGTTCGGAGCAGATGATGCGGCGATTGCCGATGTGCTCATTGCCCATGGGGCTCAGGTGAACGCCCGCGACACGATCGGGCAGACACCGCTCGACCGGGCGGCTTGGGATGGACGCATACCCGTGATCAAGGTTCTGCTTGCGCATGGCGCCCATATAAACGCCAGGGACATGAACGGATTTACTCCGCTCGACAATGCCGCCTGGTCCGGTTCCAACAGCCGCGCTGTCGAGGCGCTGCTGCGCGCCCACGGTGGAGTGTTTTCGCGGGTACCGGGTTCGATACCGGAAACGCCGAAGCCCGTGGCCACACCCAAGATCAAAGTGGCGGGGACGGATCTTGGCACCCATTGACCGGTCACGAGCGCCGAGGTTTGCCCCCATGACTCCGGCGGGTGCAGGTCCGAAGCGGCGATCGCAGTGGATCGTCTGCCTGGTGTTCCTGTGCTGCAGTGGTTTGTTCCGTTCAGCCTGGTCGCAAAACGTCCTGTTCGGGGCCGTGGATACCGGGAATCTGGCCCGGGCGGCTGCGCTCATCCGTGGGGGCGCGGATGTAAACGCACGCGACCGATATGGGGAGACGCCGATTTATTTCGCGAGCAGCGCCGCGATGGCGGCGCTGCTCATCAAGCATGGCGCGAAGGTGAATGTGCGGGACCGGCACGGTTCCGAGCCCCTTGCGACCGCTGCCATGTTCGGCAACCGCCCGGTTGCGGCGCTGCTCATCAAGCATGGCGCGAAGGTGAACGTCTGGGACAGTTCCGGGCGCACGGCGCTCTTTCTCGCGGGCAGCCGGGGCGTGGCGGCACTGCTTATCAGGCATGGTGCACAGGTAAACGCGATGAATGACGGCGGCACGCCGCTCGTCAATGCTGCAAGGTCGCGGATGCCGGAAAGCCGGGCCATCGCCGCGCTGCTCATCAATCGCGGCGCGAACGTGAATGCGCAGGACCGGTTCGGGCGCACGCCGCTTTATATCGCCGCAAGAACCGGCCGGCTCGCCATGGCGAAACTGCTCCTGGCTCATGGCGCCGACGCCGATGAGTGGGAATTGCGCGGGGAAACGCCACTCATCGCGGCCTCCATGTCTGGGCACATCGCCGCTGTGAAGCTGCTCATTGCACACGGGACGAATATCAACATGCGGGATCGTGAAGGTTATACGGCGCTCGGCCGGGCAGTGTCGCAGCATCATGCCCGCGTGGCGGCCGTGCTGCGGGCGCACGGGGCGAAGATCTGAGGGCCGCGCACGGCCGCTTCGGGTATTCGAGGAAACATGGTTTGCGTGGCGTGCGCCGGCACGCCCGTGGGGGGGGGTATCGATGCGTTGTGCCAGTCTGCGGTCTGCTGCGTTCATTATCCTGATTGCGGGCCTCGGCGCCTGTACCCGGGGTACGCCCCCGACCGGGGTCTGGACATGGGTGAAGGGCGAAAGGGCGGTAGGCCAGCTCGGTACCTACGGCACGCGCGGGGAGGCGTCTCCCATAGATGTCCCCGGGGCGCGGGAGGCTCAGGTTTCATGGACCGACGGCGCCGGGAACCTCTGGATATTCGGGGGTACCGGCTTTGATGCCATCGGCACCTTCAGCTACCTGAATGATCTCTGGAAGTACAGTCCGGTCACCGGACAATGGACCTGGATGGGCGGATCCACCCAGGTGAACCAGAAGGGTCACTACGGTGTCCGCGACATCCCGAATCCGCACAATATCCCCGGGGCCCGCCAGTCCGCGGTGGCCTGGCGCGATCCGGCCGGAAACGACTGGATGTTCGGCGGCTACGGTGCCGATGTCAGCGGAAAAATCGGCTACCTGAACGACCTGTGGAAATACAGTCCGGCAACCGGGCAGTGGACCTGGGTGAGCGGCTCGAAGATCCGGAATACCGCGGGCGGTTACGGAAAACCTGGGGTTGCCTCCGCGAGCCGCGAGCCGGGCGGCCGTTATCTTTCAGCCGCCTGGACCGACAGCGCCGGCAACCTGTGGCTGTTCGGCGGGTACGGGTATGATTCAGCCGGAAAACTGGGGAATCTGAACGACCTGTGGAAGTTCAGTCCGGCGACCGGGCAGTGGACCTGGGTGGAGGGTTCCGACGCGATCAATGCCGGGGGCCGCTACGGAAGGCTCGGCGCGACCGCACCGACCAGCCTGCCTGGAGCACGGCAGGGAGCAGCCGGCTGGACGGATCCCGCCGGCACGTTCTGGATGTTCGGTGGAATCGGGCAGGATGTCGCCGGTGAACAGGGCAACCTGAATGATCTGTGGAAGTTCAATCCAAAGACGGGGTATTGGACCTGGGTAAGTGGTAGTGCGTACATCAACAGCCCCGGACACTATGGTACCCGTAATGCTGCAGTTGCGGGCGCTGCTCCCGCATCACGATGCCTGTCGACCACCTGGATCGATTCGGCGGGCGATCTGTGGCTGTTCGGCGGGGAGCAGGCGGGTGGCCGGGGCGGATCCAACTATCTGAATGATCTGTGGGAGTACAATCCGTCCGCTGCGCAATGGACCTGGGTCGCGGGTACGGCGAAGCCCGACCAGCGAGGCGTCTATGGCAGGAGGGGCAAGGCTGCAGCTGCCAATCTTCCAGGGGCCCGGCAGGCTGGCTCAGCCTGGGTCGATGCCAAGGGCCAGGTCTGGATGTTCGGCGGCTTCGGTGTGGATTCGGTCGGTGTTCAGGGCAACCTCGCTGATTTGTGGAGGTATCAGCCAGGAACATCGCGCACTCCCGGCAAATGACGCGAGGCAGCAGCCATCGGCGGGCATGTCTGGAGCGGAAAGTTTCCCGGCATACGGGCACGGTCCTGCCTGGCGGCGCCGGGTCTGAATCGCGGTCCCGGGAGATGCATCGTGGTTTGCCCTTATCCTTGTTTGGCCCGCAATTCCGCTTGTGGGAAACCGGAAAGCCGGCGGGAACGGAACAGTGAGGGGCGCCATCCCTATTTCGCGGCCCGTACCGTGCGTACTGCAGTAACGTTCCTTTGAGCAGGAATCAAACTCTTCGCATTGCACGGGGTTGCGGTGGGTGATGTCGCGGGTGCGACCGGATGGGCGATCGGCGGTGGGACCTGGGAGGCGGTAGTATCGCTCCGGGCGCCTTCCGGCGCGTACCTTATTGTATCGGGTGCCAGACGGCCGCGCGGTCCATGTCCTGACGGTTGGGGCCGCTCACCTGATCTCGATATGGATTCTTATATCCTCTATGGATGAAACCGGCTGCCCGCCGTACAGCGCCGGGAAATACCGCCAGGTATTGAGTTTGTCCAGGATGATCCGATTCAGGCGCCGCAATGGCGTCGGATTGATCAGTACCGCGTGAACCGTGCCGTCGACCCGGATATAGAGCTGGGCGATCGCCTCAGCATGCATTGCTTTATCTCTGAGCTCGTCCGGAATCCGTGGCATCGGCTGGTAGATGGGGCGTGCCTGGATCCTGACGGCCCCCGTTGCCTGCGTGTTCGCGGCTGCGGCCGGCTTCGCGACCGGCGCGGCCAGCCGCGGTGCGCGGGGTCTGGCGGGCGCGCGTGCGGCCGGCTGAGGTCTGGGGACGGGTTCTGGCACCAGCTTCGGTATCGGCTTTGATGCCGGTCTTGGCTTCCGTTTCGGTACCGGCTTATGTGTCCGTTGTGGCGCCAGCCTCGGTTTCGACGGAAGCTTTGGGGCCGGCTTCGGTGCCGGCGGCAGCTCGATGATCTGAGCATCAATCGGCACGGCGGCCGTTGCATGCGAAAGGCCGCGGTATGCCAGCCGGATGAAGCTGCCGACGATGAGCACCCAAAGCATGAGTCCGGCAGGCAGCAGGTTCCGGAACCGGACAGCATCCTCATAGCGTCCGGACATGGCCCTATTCGCGCCTGACAACAATGAGGAAATGCTGGACGCCTGCCGCGCGGGCGCGCAGCATGGCTTGAACGACCACTCCATCGGGTGCCGCCTTGTCAGCCGAGACGATAACCGGCTGACTCGGGTTCCGCAGCAGAGGTTTTAGCACGTTCGCGAGCGTCCCGAGCGTGACGGGAATCCTGTTGATGCTGATGCCGGCGGTACGCGAGATGGTCAGTGTGACCAGGTTCGAGATGCTTGAGCGCTCCGCTTTTCCCTTTGGCAGGTTTACCGGCAGGGAATTCAGATTCTGCATGACCAGGGACGCAAGCATGAATGTGGCGAGAAGAAAAAACATCACGTCGATCATCGGAATGATCTCGATGCGTCCCCGGCGTGGCAGTCGCCGTTTACGCAGGCGCACGGCCGCTTTCCTCCCGGTCGAGCCGGATATGGTCGATAAGCCGTGTGCCGAGCCGCTCCAATTCGTCAAGCGTCTGGGCCTGCTGGCGGGAAAAATAATTGAATCCGAACAGCGCTATGAGTGCGATCAGCAGGCCCATGGCCGTGGCGATCAGGGCCCGCGCGACACCGCCCGTCACTCCAGTCGGGTTTACCAGACCTGTAGCCCCGATCAGGCGGAACGCATCCATCATGCCCATGATGGTGCCGAGCAGTCCCAGCAACGGCGCGGCGGTTACGATGGTTTCGAGCACCCAGAGTCTTCGCCCCAGCACCGAGTCGATTCGCTGTGCTTCATCCGCCGCCCTCGATTCCGCCCACCAGATAGGCTGACGGCGGTTCGCCAGGATCACCTCGAAAAAGCGCCGGAAGACATGGCGCTGGCTGACGGAATGCAGCTTCTTTTCGAGGTTTTCCCATGAGACCCCCTGTGCTTCGACGAGCGCAAGAAGGTCATCGGAAATGCCGGCGTAGCGCCGGTATAGGATTGCCTTTTCGATCATGATGCTCAAGGCCAGAACGCCCAGCACCGAAAGCGGCAGGACAATGGCTCCCGCAATCCTTAAGGCAATCCATGTATGCAGCAGGTCTTTCATGGCAGCTCCCTTTCAGGACAAGAATCCGACAAAGTGATGACCCGCATTGCGCCGCGCATGTCATGGCGGACCGCTTGCGGGAATGCGAAGCGGGACGAAATGGGATATAGGCCGGCTTCGGCGAAGAGGCGGTAGTGTGGAAATCCCGGGTCATGGCCAGGTTCACTCAAAATGACATTTTCAGGGTGACGCGGACCTGGCGCGGTTCGCCGGGATGTACGGTAATGCCGTTCGGTACAACCGGGCTCGTCGGCGAGACCTGGTAGTCCTGTCCATAGGCGATGTCGTAATACTGCCGGTTGAACAGGTTCAGTATCTCGACCGACACCGCCACGTGTCGCCCCAGGCGGCGCTGCAGCCCGAGATTGGCGATGGCGGCGGAGGGTGCGGTGAGGCTTCCATCCTGCGTCAGCGGGTACGGTCCGAAATACCGCGCCACAAAGCCGGCCGACCATGGGCCAAGATGGCGCAGCGTCAGGCCGAGCGAGGCAACCTTGCTGATTGCGTTCGGTATGAGGTCTCCGGTTGCGCCGTTTTCGTTCATGTTAGCGTAGCGCGCATGGGTCCAGGACAGGTCCGCATCGAGCAGTACGGATGGATTGATGATCCAGTGATTGCTCCATTCGACGCCATAGCGTCGGGTGGCCCCGTTGGGGGATGTGCTGCCTATTGTGGAGTCGGCGTTGTAAATCAGTTCCGAGTCGCTGTTCAGGCGCCATACCGCCAGCGAGCTCTTCAGTCCGTGGAAGGCCGTTCGGACACCGATTTCCTCACCAGTGCTGTTGACCAAAGGGGGGACCGGCGACGTCGGCAGTCCCGTTGTCGGGTCGATCTTGTCGATAACGCCCCGCGCATCATTGCTGTGAAATCCCTCCCCGGCATCGAGGTAAAACTCGGTTCGGTCCCAGGGACCGAAAATTGCGGAGAATTTGGGCAGCAGGTTGGTCGCCGATGCCGAACCGCTGTTCTGCGGAAGGACGCGGGAGACCATGTTCATGGAGATGTAGTCCTGGCGCAATCCGGCCACGGTGCGAAACCACCGGATCCAGCGGGTCGTGTTCTGAAAGTAGAGCCCTGTTTCGGATTCGTCCACCACGTCATTGGAGACCACCTGGAACGGCACGCGTGCCTGGGTGTTCTGCAGGGAGACGTCGATGTTGTCGTGGCGTACCTGCAGTCCGATCTCGGAAACTGAGTGGTGTCCGAAGAGCGTATGTGTCCATCCCCTGGCAACATGGCCGCCGAAGAGGTTTCGGTTTTCGGCCTGCTCAAACTGGTCTCCGGTGGCCGGTCGCAGCTCGTAAAACGTGAAGTTCGACCAAAGCTGCAGACGATAGTGTTCCGCATACATTGATGCCCTGGTGAAGCCGCGTCCGTCGCTATGGTGCCACTCTCCGGACAGAACCTGCCTGCCAGTGTCGCCGCCGTCGGTAGGATCCATGGGAGAGTAGCGGCCGAGCTGCCCGGACTGGATCAGCGACAGCGGTACCTGGTCGGTGGAATTCCAGTGCGCGTTATAGGATATGGCGTCGACAGATTCGCCGCTTTCGCGGTTTCCGCGGCTCCAGCGTAGCAGCCCGTTCAGCTTGTTGTATCCTTCCGGAACCGTCCAGGGTCCGTTGTCGTGCATGATTTCGATGGCGCCCAGCAAGTTCGACCCGCCAAAACCCGTAAACTGACCCGGTGCGGACCCGCCGAGATGGGCTGAACCGGCGAACAGCGCGCGCTGATAGCCGAATCCGCCGGCGGTGATGTCGGCGATGTCATGGTTCAGGGATTTCCGGTAGTAAATGTCGGCCGATCCGGCCGAAGAAAAGTCCCCCTGTTTTGCGGAGTAGGGTCCCTTGCGGTAGTCGATTTTCCGGATCAGTTCCGGAATCAGGAAATTCAGATCGGAATAGCCCTGGCCGTGGGCATTGGTCGGCATATTGACCGGCACACCGTCGACACTGAATGCAAAGTCAGTGCCATGGTCGAGATTGAAGCCTCTCAGGAAATACTGGTTGGCCTTGCCGTCTCCGGAATGCTGGGTCACGACCATTCCCGGGACCGATTCGAGCGCCTCACCTGGCCGCAGCAACGGTTGATACTTGAAAAGACGTCCGGGTATGACGCCCTGGGTGGCGGCGGCATATCTGTGCTTCACCGATGCCTGGAGCGTGATGGTTTCGACCGGCGCGTTGTTGACGTAAGCGGTCTCGGTCAGCGCGCCCTGTAGGAGGGTTCCGAGGCCCGCATATTCGGCTGCGGTGGCCGGTTCCAGTCGATCAGCCCCGAACCGGGCGCGCAATTGGCGCGTTGCGGCGCCCCCCTGCGCTGACAGCAGGGCCCGGGCGAGCCTCCTGCGCATCGACACCGTCACGCGTGGGCCTGCCGAGAACGCGCTGCCAGGCAGGGCCGTGCTGCGGAACAGTATCCGTGCCGTGCCGCTTCTGCGGTTCATGCGCTTGAAGAGCCGTGCTGGCATGACGCCCGCATCGCATATACCAGTGGCGACATCATGGTAGACGGTAGAAAACGCCGCCACAGCGACAAGCGTCGGTTGCAGTCCATGCTTGCTGAACTCGCTCTGTGCCACCAAGGTGGCAAGGTGGGGCGGCGGTAATCCGCAAAACGTCTCCACATCGACCGTCGTCAAATGTTTCACCGCCGTCTCAGGTTTCCTCACGAATACGACAAAAGCGTGATGTCCCGGAATCCTGGCAAGTGGGGTCCAGCCGATCTCTGCCGTGCGCCATCCGGTGAAGACGGGACCGTCGAAAAGAATGTCGTAAGCGTTGCGGCGCATGGCATTCTGGTAAGAAGTCCAGCTCGGGGTGTAGTGAAACACCACCTTCTCGCCCACTGTCGCGGACAGGTAGTTCACGATGGGCTGATAGAGAGCATCAGCATCCTGCCGAGACTTCCGGGGCGGGGCCCCAAATACAAGTTCTGCCTGCACGGAAAAGCTGGACAAGAAAAGTGCGGCAAGAAGCGCGATGCCCGGAAATTTCCGCATGGCCATGCCTAGTGGTGAGTATTGATGAGCCGACGGCCGCCGGAAGCTCTTTGCCATTGCCGTGCGGAGCAGATCGAAAACCGAAGCGGCGAAGGCGCGTTTCTATTCAAAGGCAGAAATATCCGTCGCGGAGCCATGCAGAGGCCGGTTTGCAGGACATGAGCCCCGGCGTCTTCCGGCGGACGAGCAACAGACCGTGGGCGTGGCGCGAAATGACAGGCGTCGCGTCTGTGTTGGGGGCCCCGGACCAGCGTCAGCAGAGAATGTCCGCGAGTCCGGACTGCGTCTGAAAACGGGGTCCGCGGGTGTGCGGCATCCGGCGATTGCGCTTATTGGCATGATGGTGCCTTCGATTGCAGGCCACTCCGGCGGACTCATCGTGGGAGCACACGCCCCATCGCCTGGCCCGGACACCGGGGTCGGATAGTTGCCCCAACGCTGCCGGCTCCAAGGCTCGGGAGGTCGCATTATCCGGCAGCGCTCCGCAACCCTGTCAGGCCGCGATCCAGAGTGTTCCGTACGACAGCAAACAAAGCATTTGGGTTGTTGCCGCATACCCGGTAGCCGCACGCCTAATGGCAGTTAGCCGAAACTTAAGGTAATGAAGCCAGCGGACGCCAGTGAACAAAGGTCCAGTCCGACAGCTAAACCTTTGGCTATCTGCCTCATAGCTGCATCGACCGCCGCCTTGTATCGGTGCGGGGATGTTACTTCGATGCTGCGTGCAAGAAAGCCGGGTGCCCCGGGTGCGGCCTCATTGTCCGATGCTCGCGGGGATCAGGATCCGGACATCTCCCGACCAATGTCGCCGGTTTCGGCGGGCGCGACGGGCCGCAGACGCCGTCGATCCGCATTTCGGGTGCCGGTGTCATGGCGCCGCGACGCTAAACAAAGCCGGTCACGCCGCAGGTCATGCCCGGCTCGAACCTGGCGAGCCCCTGATGGGCGTGGCCGCCGGGGTATGCGATGAGCAGGAAAATGGAAGCGTCCGGCTGGTGCGCTGGCCGTTGCGCCGGTTGCTTCATGCCGGCCGCAGTTGCGGCACGCAGGACGGTTATCCTTCATGGCCGTGCCGCGCTACTGCGCACCTAGACAAATGTTCATTGAAGAAATCTAAACATCCGATATCTGTTTGCCGCGCATGATCAAGTTTACATTTCCACCGTCATGCCACCGTCTGGCGCGACGCGGGGCGCATGCTTTCGGGCGCCGATGCATCGGATGCCGACAGGCCAGCGCGTGCATGGCGGGCTTCAGGGGAGTGTAGAGATCCATCCAGCCACGTGGCCTGTGGCGAATGACGCAGTCATCCTAAAAGTACCTTAAGGAGGAGCAACATGAAGACAAAGTTCCTGACGCAGCTTTTTGTTCTGGGGGCAATGGCCGTGCTGGCATTGCCGTCTCTGGCATGGGCCGACGGGCATGACATGGGGAATGGGGCCCAGCAGTGTCCCGTCGGACTGGTTAGCGGCATGACGCTCGACCAGGAGTTTGGTCCTGGGGCACAGCAGATGACACGCTGCATCGTAAAGCGTCATCACGTTCGGGTCATGTTCCAGATAAACCGGTTCTGCGACAACAGCACCGTGGACAATGCCACGATGTCGCCCTTCAACTCCACCTGCACCGCGCCCTATGCGCTTGGCCAGATGGCCAATGTGATCAAGGATTACGAGATTACTGAGGGCATGAAGCCGAGCGACTTCAAGATGATCGCCGTTGCTTACGGGAAGGGCGGGTTCCTGCTGCTCAAGAACAATCCGTTCCAGGCCCAGGTCGAGGCCCTCATGAAGGATGGCGTCCACTTCTATTTCTGCCAGAACACCGCCCGCGGGTTCATGAAGGCCGGGCTGCTGCCGAATTACCAGACTACCGGCACACCTGCGGCGGACGGGCTCATCAGTGGCGTCACCTACGTGACGGCCGGCATTTCGGCGGTCCTCGATTTCCAGGCCCTTGGCTACCAGAACGTAGCTCCCTGATCCGGTACCCTTGCGGCGCGGGGCCGGTCGTCGATCCGGCCGGTCCCGCGCAGTTTTTCTTGCGAGGTTGTCACGGTCACAGCAGTATCTGCCGCAATCTCCCTAATTCTCATCCGGGCCCGCCACGTCTCATGGCAGCCGTTACCGCGGCGGGGTTGTTTCCGGCCTGATTCGGAAGGTGATCAGTACGGTGTTCCGTCCCTGCGGCTGAAGCGCCACCTCCCGTCACCGTCCATCGCGGCAAGGAGATCGTCATCCGGGTAGGACGCCGTATCACCGGGTGTCCGGTCTCCGATCTCGAGATACAGCACATCACGGTTCGTGCGGTTTAGAAGCTGATGGGCGTCGCCGCTTCCGGCCCTGAAGCCGGCACACATGCCAGCGGCAAGGGCGGTCTCGCCCTCGTCCGTGACCAGCACCGCATCGCCCGACAGGATGTATACGAATTCGTCCTGCCTCGAGTGGGCATGGCGCAGCGCAGACATGCTCCCCGGGGCAAGACGCGTGAGGTTCACGCCGAAATTGGTCAGCCCGAAGACGTCGCCCAACGGACGCTTCTCGCGCCCGGCCATGCGGGATGCAAAGGGCTCAGGATAAATCGATGGTTTCGTCCGAGGCGCCGCCTGCGCGGCGACAATGGCTGCCGGATAATCCCGCTTCGACATAGAGTTGCCTCCGGGTGAACAATGGTGAGCGCGCTGGCGCGTCTGGAAGGGGCAGCCCTGGTGCTCCGCGTCGGGGTGAAGCTGCCTGCTGGGGGCCGCCTTTTCTGGAACGATAATCCACCAGGATCTCGCCGGAAAGCCCAGTGGCAATCCTGTCGATCGTCCGGCGCGCGCCCGTAACGCGACGATGCGCGATCTCGGTGGGTTGGGTCGGCGCTGCCTCATTGTTCCTGCGCCCGCCCTGGGGCTGCGCGGCAACCCGGACCGCCGACCTTGGGAACCGGTGCAGCCGGCCCAGATCCGCCGATTCCCGGTGCTCGGCCCGGCCGTCTCTTCTGGTCCGGTGCGGAAGGTGGGTATTGGCAGGCCGCCGGCTTTCCCCGTACTATCAGTAAAGGGAAAGGAACCTGGCCAATGCCGCGGGTGCAGTCATCGGAGTTCTCGTCGCCGTCACGGACTGTCGGTTTCGCCGGATCGCGCGCGTCCGGGCGAGTTGTGTCCGCTGCCGGCCTGGACCCCGACAGTCTTGCGCCCCCGTTGCGCTCGGCGGGCCGGTAGGTGTCGATGTGACCGGGCCTTCGGATCCAGAGACCGAACCGGCGAAAGCCGGGTACGGCTTGAAGATCCATCAGCTGCCGGTCGCCGACGCGGTCCGGAGTCTGGAGACCACCGTACACGGACTGTCTGCCGCCGAAGCCCGCCGCCGGATCGCCGAATACGGCGCGAACCGGGTGGAAGGGGTGGCGCGCGAGCCGCTGCTGCTGCGCCTTTTCCGGGAGCTCTTCCGGTTCTTCTCGATCGTGCTTTGGATCGCCGCGGCACTTGCCTTCGTAGCCGACTGGTACGCGCCCGGGCAGGGCATGGCGAGGCTCGGCTACGCCATCATTGTGGTCATCCTGGTAAGCGGTCTTTTTTCCTTCTGGCAGGAGTACCGGGCGGAGCAGACGCTCACGGCCCTGCGCCGGCTGCTGCCGCCGCAGTCCAAGGTTCTGCGCGACGGCAGGATCGCGCGCCTGCCCGTGGATCAGCTGGTGCCGGGAGACATCGTCCTGTTGGAGCAGGGAGATCACGTTCCGGCCGACTGCCGCCTCATTGAAGCGTTCGGGGTGCGCGTCAACAATGCCACCGTCACCGGGGAATCGTTGCCTCTGGTTCGACAGGCTGGGCCGTCCGCAGCCGCCGACGTGCTGTGGGCGAAAAACGTCTTGCTCGCCGGCACCTCGATGGTCTCGGGCCAGGCAACGGCGCTGGTATTTGCCACCGGTGCCTATACGGAGTTCGGCAGGATCGCGCGCCTTACCCAGACTGGCAGGGAAACGGCTTCGCCGTTGCGCCGGGAGATCGCATACCTGAGCCGCCTCATCATCATCCTGGCGGTGATCATCGGGAGCGTGTTTTTCACGATCATCTGGTGGGCAGTCGGCGTTCACTTCTGGCGCGCTTTCATTTTTGCCATCGGCATCATTGTTGCCATGGTGCCGGAGGGGCTGCTCCCCACGCTCACCCTGGCGCT
The DNA here is from genome assembly GCA_028068195.1 of Gammaproteobacteria bacterium. Lineage (GTDB taxonomy): Bacteria > Pseudomonadota > Gammaproteobacteria > Acidiferrobacterales > UBA6901 > JAJYCY01. Next base: position 23,922 of record JAPTTX010000108.1, on the reverse strand, counting down.
GGTGCTGGCGACGCAGCGCATGGCCCGACGCAACGTACTCATTCGCCATCTCCCCTCGGTCGAGACTCTCGGGTCGACGACGGTCATCTGTACCGACAAGACCGGGACTTTGACCCACAACCGCATGCTGGTGAAGCGGCTTTATCTGGAGGATGGGTTCATCGAGGGCGAAGAGGCAGCCCGGACGCAAGCCATGTTGCGGCGCTCGCGGCCGTTCTTTCTCGCAGCGCGCCTGTGCCAGGATCTCAAGGAGGGTGTCGTAAACGGAAAGGCCACTCTTCTCGGTGATCCCATGGAAGTTGCCCTGGTGAACATGGCGCAGGCTGCCGGGGTCGCCGTTCCTGCGGGCCGGCGGGTGGATGAACTGCCGTTCGATGCTGACCGCATGCGGGCCTCGGTCGTCTACGAAGCGGCCGATGGCGCGACCCTCTACTGCAAGGGCGCTCCCGAAAAGCTGCTTCCGCTCTGCAGCCGGGCCCTCGTCGGCGGCGACAGCCGGGCCTTTCCTGCGGAACTGCTCGGCCGGATCGTTCGCGCGCAGGAGGAGATGGCCGAGCAGGGCCTGCGCGTTTTGGCATTCGCATACCGGCCGCTCGGATCCTCATGGCAGCACGAGCGTCTGGAGGAAGAACTGGTCTTCGCTGGGCTCGTCGGCCTGGAAGATCCGCCTCGCCCGGAAGTGCCCGAAGCGATACGCCGGTGTCGCGAGGCTGGCATCCGTGTGATCATGGTCACTGGCGACCACCCGCGAACCGCGGTTGCGATCGCGCGCGAAGTCGGGCTTGTGCGGTCGGAGGCGGTACGCGTCATCACCGGCGACATGCTCCGCGATCTTTCCGGAATCGAGTTGCGCATTGCGCTGGATGCGGCGGAGATCATCTTTGCCCGGGTCAGCGCTGATCAGAAGCTGGACATTGTCGAGGCCCTGAAGGAGAAGCGCCACGTGGTGGCGGTCACGGGCGATGGGGTGAACGACGCACCCGCGCTCAAGAGCGCCCATATCGGGATCGCCATGGGAATCAGCGGCACCGATGTGGCCAAGGAGGCGGCCGACATGGTGCTCCTCGACGACAACTTCGCAAGCATCGTCAATGCCATCGAGGAGGGGCGGGCCGTGTTCCAGAACATCCGCCGGTTTCTGACCTATATCCTCACGCACAACGTGGCCGAGTTGGTACCGTACCTGGCCTTTGCCCTGTTCGGGATTCCGCTGGCGCTGACGCCCATCCAGATTCTCTCGATCGACATGGGTACCGATTCGCTGACGGCGCTCGGCCTGGGGGTGGAGGGACCAGGCCCCGAAGTCATGCGCCGGCCGCCGCGGTCAGCCGGCAAGCGGCTCCTCGATTTGCCGCTGGCGCTGCGCGCATACCTGTTTCTGGGGCTTATCGAGGCGGTGGGTGCCATGACCGCCTTCTTCTTTGTGCTTGGGAAAGGCGGCTGGTCCTGGGGTGAATCCCTCGCGCGCAACAATCCGCTGTACCGGCAGGCCACGACCGCCTGTCTGAGCGCCATCATCGTGATGCAGGTGGCAAACGCGTACCTGTGCCGGAGCGCGACCCGGTCACTGTACGCGACGGGATTTTCCGGAAATCTTCTGATAGGCTGGGGCGTGCTGCTGGAAATCGCATTGATGCTGCTTATCGACTACACCCGCTGGGGCAACCTGTTCCTGGGGACCCTGCCTCCGGCAGGTGACGTCTGGTTCGTCGTGATCCCTTTTGCCGCCGGGATGGTACTGCTGGAGGAGTTCCGCAAGTGGATCGTGCGCAGGCAGATTCGAGGGCCGGCCCCGGTCCGGCAGCGCCCCGCCTGACATGACCGGCATGGCTCATGCTCAGGATCCGGAACGCCTGATGCCGTGGTGGGAAGTGCTTTTCAAGTATTCCCTCTTCGAGGCGGGCGATTCCTCCTGGTCGCTCATCATCGTGTCGACCTACTTTGGAGCCTTCCTGCAGGCGGTGCTCAAGCAGCCGGGTGCCGATTTCGGCTGGGCCGTCACCACCGCAGCCTTGATCATTGCGGTTTTGTCGCCGCTTCTGGGGGCGGCTGCCGATCACAGTGGCCGGCGTCAGCCGTACCTGCGGTTTTTCGTGTTTGCGGCAGCCGTGGCGACCGCTGCGCTCGCCTGGGCGAATACCGTCGACGCCGCGATGCTGCTGTTCATCATTGCCTATATCTGCGTCAATGGCGCTTTTACCTTTTTTACCGCGATGCTGCCGGCGGTAAGCACCCGCAGTAATGTCTCCAGCGTGGTCAGCATGACCGTCGGGGTCGGTTATGCCGGCGCGCTGCTGTGCATGCTTACGCTGAGTCCGCTGGTCCGGACCAACGCGCTCGCCGACCGCGTGTTCCTGCCCATGGGCATCATCTACCTGGTGTTGGCCATGCCTGCAATGTTTCTCGCCCCGGATTTCGTGCGCAGGCATTCCGGCAGGTTGGATTTGGCCGCGGCCTATGGCCGGATCCGCCGCACCCTTGGCGAGGCGCGCAAGCACCGGTTTCTGTTCCGCTTTCTGGTTGGCGATTTCCTGTACGAGAATGCCGTTGCTTCCGTGATTACCCTGATGGGTCTTTACGCGCGCAATGTGATGGGCTTCGAGGCGGGCGAGATTGCCGCGCTGTTCGGACCGGCCATCGTTGTTGCGATGCTGTCGGCCTGGTTCCTGTTCGGCCCCCTCGTGCGGGCTGTCGGCCCCAAGCGGGCGGTGCTCGCCGATCTGAGCGTATGGCTACTGCTCTTCGTCGCGGTGCTCGCCATCCGGCCGGATAGCTCGCTCCATATCGGCCGTCTGCGGCTGGACGACAAGCAGCTGTTTGCCGCAGTCGTTGCGCCACTGGCTGGTATCGGGCTCGCAGGGGTGTGGACAACCAGCCGCGTGTTTTTGACTGCACTGACACCGGTTGAAATTTCTGGAGAAGTCTGGGGTCTATACAATCTGTCCGGGCGCACTGCGAGCGTCTTGGGCGATGCCACTTGGTCAACGGTCCTGACGCTGGTGGGGGAACGCGCCCTCGGTTATCAGGTGGCCGTTGTGGCGCTGGGTGTCTATGTGTTTCTGGGAGCGGCGCTGGTTGCAACGGTTCCCGATGTCCGCCCCTCGGAGGCGAATTTTCTGCCGTGACATCCTAACCGGCGGCGACCGTTGACCGGCCAGGGCGAGCGGCCCCGCGGTACGGCTAGCGTATGTGGCGGCCCGCAGGACCAGGGCAGCAGTACGCAGTAGTCTATATATATAAGGAAAGCGGGACCGCGACCGCGGTCTTGCAGCGAGTTTGTGCGTGTCGGGCCCTAACCGCATGGTCTGCAAGGTTGCCCATGCCTGTCGGGCCGGAGCGGGTTGCGCCAAGTCCCGGCGGATGGGGCGGTATCCACCCGGGTAGGCACGGTCCGGGATCCGGTCGCAGGGCGGCGGACGCGCCATCGGCATTGATAATCGGGATTGCCTCGGGGCACAACGTGTATTAAACCATCTATATGGCTTCGTGTACCGTAGAGGACGATCCAGCATGAAAACCTTCGATGTCGCCCCCGTGGAACTCGTCAACGAAGCGTACGCGGCCGCGCTGCGGCAATACCGCGGGCGCTGGAGCGTTCGCATCGCGAAACTTCTGACCGTGCTCGGAGCGGCCGCATTTGCGGTGTCCGGCAAACTCGTCGTGTTGCCGCACCTGCCTATCGCCTTGGCGCTCTGGGGTTTCGGGCTCGGCGAGCTTGGGGCGATCCTCTTCGTGCCCGGGGCGAGCTACTGGCTGATCCGCCGCCTCGGGGTCACGCGCCGGCGCATCGCTGCCCGATTGGGCGCGGACCTGGTGCGCAGCGAGACGGTGCCGGTGCAGTCCGTGGGCTGCGAACCTGGCGTGCCGCACGTGGCAGCCGGACGTTCCGGAGTGTTAGGATAAAGGTCCGCAGTTGAACAACCAGAAGACGGGGGTAATCTGATGGGCAATAAATACAATGTGGCTGTCATGGTCGGCAGCCTGCGCAAGGGTTCCTACAGCCGTATGATGGCGCTCGCCGCCGCCGGACTTGCTCCGCCGTCTCTCGTCCTGAACACCGTGGAAATTGCAGACTTGCCGCTCTATAACGAGGATCTGGACGGGGCTAATCCGCCTGCCGCCTGGACAGCGTTCCGCCAGGCAGTGAGGAACTCGGATGCGCTGCTGTTCGTCACGCCCGAATACAACCGGTCGGTGCCGGCACCGCTCAAGAATGCCATTGACGTCGGCTCGCGTCCGTACGGACAGAGTGTCTTCGGAGGAAAGCCCGGCGCCATCATCAGCCTGTCGCAGGGCGCGATCGGTGCCTTCGGCGCAAACCACCATCTGCGGCAATCGCTCGTGTTCCTGGATGTGCCGATGCTGCAGCAGCCGGAAGCCTACATTGGCGGCAGCGCGAACTTGTTCGACGAAAAAGGCAATTTGAAGAACGACGGCACCAGGGAGTTCCTGCAGAAGTACCTGCAGGCCTTCAGCGAGTGGATTGCGCGGCATGCGCGCGCTTGAAGCGCGGATCGGGCCGGCTGTTCCGGCAACGTTGCGGGACGGGATGAAGCGATGCGCGCATGGGACCGGGCCGCGATCCTGACGCCGTTATGACGCCCTGGTCGCGGCCTGGCTGCCGTGGCTGATGCGGACGGTCCCGGTCCCGGCGGTGGCCGGGAGCGGCTCCGCTATTTCAGCAGTCCCTCCTCTTTCATCGCTTCCTGCACTGCGGGACGAGCCGCGATGTGGGCCATGTAGTCCCGGAGCAGCGGCCATTTCCCGAGATCGATATTCAGGAAGCCGGTCCAGTTGAGTATCGTGAAGAGGTAGGCATCCGCGATGGTGAATTTCCCGCCGAACAGAAACTCATTGCCGTCGAGCCGTTCCGACAGGTAATCGAAGCGGCGGCCGAGAGCGCTGATCTGGTTCTGCTTCCATTCCGCGGTGATCTTGGGATTGAACATCGGACCAAACTGCTTGTGCACTTCCGATGAGATGAAGTTCAGCCACTCAATTACCCGGTAGTGGTCCATCGTTCCGGCACGCGGTGACAGGCTGGATCCGGGCTTCTGGTCGGCGAGATACTGGAGGATGACGGCCACCTCGGTCAGCAGTTCGCCATTATCGAGGCGCAATGCGGGTACATAGCCCTTGGGGTTGATTTTGTAATAGTCTTCGCCGGCGTCAGTCTGATGTTTGGAGAGATCAACCTTCTGCAGCTCGCACTGCAGTCCTGCCTCACGCAGAACGATGTGCGGGGCCATGGAGCAGGCGCCGGGGGTAAAATATAGTTTCATAGATGCGGTTCCTCTCGCTTATTGGGATGGGTCGTTTCTGTCCGGGGAGGACTCGGGCAGGCGCTGTGTACGGCCGCCCGACCCCGGATCATACCGCTATGATCCGCTTTTGCGGTAATCGTTCCGGATGGGCCTAGCGCGGCCGGGACTGGCAGATGGGGCTGTGGGCCGGAATCCGGAGACGGTACCGGCATCCCATGCCGGGTAGTATCATGGCCGCCAGCCCTGGCGCAAACCGGACGGAGGCCTGTCATGCATGTTACCGTGGTCGACGTGCACGTGAAGCCGGAACATGTTGCTGATTTCATCGAGGCGACGCGTGTCAACCATCTGGCATCGGTCCGCGAACCGGGCAATCTGCGCTTCGACGTTCTGCAGTCGCCGCAGGAGCCGGGCCGGTTCCTGCTGTACGAGGCCTATGCCTCGGCCGAGGCGGCGGCGGCCCACCGGCAGACCCCGCATTACGTTCGGTGGCGCGACGCCGTCATGGACTGGATGGCGGCGCCCCGCGTCGGGGCCCCCTACCTGGGACTCTTTCCGCAACCGGATGGCTCCGAGTGATCCAGCCGTTTTCTGTCGGGGTTCTGCCCCTCATCCAGTTCGGCGCCGGTCGGTTTTCCGAGCTACCGGCCCTTGTCCGGCGGTTCGGCGGGCAGGCGCTGATCGTGACGGGTCGCCGGTCGCTGCGGGAAACGCCGCAGTGGCCGCAGCTGCTTGCGGACCTGCGCGCTGCCGGCCTGGAATGCGCGGAACTGATGGTTGACGCCGAACCATCGCCCCGGCTGGTTGATACGGCGGTTGCCGCCTGGCATGGGGCCGGAATCGATGTCGTGGTTGGAATCGGGGGCGGCAGCGTTCTCGATGCTGCCAAGGCCATCGCGGGACTCCTGCCGCACGGCAATTCCGTGATGGATCATCTCGAGGGTGTTGGACCGCAGCGGCCGTACCGCGGGCCCTCGGTGCCCTACATCGCCGTGCCGACGACCGCCGGCACCGGCAGCGAGGCGACCAAGAACGCGGTGCTCAGCGTCCGGGGCCCGGATGGCTTCAAGAAGTCTTTCCGTCATGACTGCCTGGTTCCGCGCTACGCGGTTGTCGACCCGGACCTGCTGAGGAGCTGTCCCCCGTCCCTGATCGCGGCCAACGGAATGGATGCTCTTACCCAGCTCCTGGAATCCTTTGTATCGGACCGGGCGAGTCCCCTTACCGACGCGCTGGCGCTGAGCGGCATGGCGGCGGCGCGCGCCTCCATGGCTTATGCAGCGCTGCTGTCGGGGATCACTCTGGCCCAGGCCGGTCTCGGTTCCGTGCACGGACTGGCGTCGCCGCTCGGCGCCTATTTCCCGGTTCCTCACGGCGTCGTGTGCGGTACCCTGGTGGCGGCGGCTACCGAGGTGAACATCGCGGCGCTTAGACAGCGCGCACCAACGCATCCCTCGCTGGCGAAGTATGCGCGGGCAGGTCGGCTGCTGAGCGGCAATGGTAACCTGTCCGACGCTGATGCGTGTCGGCGCCTGGTTGGCTTGCTCGCAGACTGGACACGGCGCCTGGACCTCCCGCGCCTGGCGGCCTTTGGTGTGACACCGGCAGCGTTCGATGCGATTGTTGCCGGCTGCCGCGGCAGCAGCATGAAGACCAATCCGGTAATCCTGGAGGACGCAGAAATCAGGGAGATCCTGCGGGAGCGCACGTAAACACAGCGGCCTGCGACCTGACGCAGACCGTGGATGCAAGCCGGATCGGCTAGCGATCGTCGCCCAGGTGGCGAACGAACGTGTAATACGCCGGTTCCTTCACCAGCGCATCAAACGACTTCCCGATGCTGCGGGAAGGCAGCGATATCGGCAGCGCTCCTACGAAGATGACCGATCCCGCCACCATGGCCACGAAGCCTATCGGGCGCAGGACGAACAGATCGAGCAGCATTGCGCCGCCGTCCCCTTCCTGATAGGCGTAAGCCTGCGGCGCTGATACACCCATCAGCAGCCCGGCGAGCACAGCGATCACGACCAGTTTTCTCGGTTTTGCCATTGTCTCAGTCCTCACTACTTATGCCCGGGCAGGCCTGTTCGCGGAGCCTGCCCTGCTGCAGCAGATAATAAACATACCACTCCGGGGCATCCGCGTGCACGACCACAGGCCGGAAAAGCCTACCTTATAATATTGATAGTGTTGCACACCAACAGGATTTCGCAAGAGACCCGGACGGGCGGACACCGGTGGAGAGCAGGCGGACCGGAATGGGGTATATTAGCTATTTCGACACCGATCCGAGGTTGAGCTTCGTGGACGAGCGGCCCGTGGGTCTGCCAGAAAGGCTCACAATCAGCGTGGACCGTGCCAGCGGGCTGGTGGAGGGCGCCCGTTTCGTTGCGTCCCCGAACTGTGATGCGCGCCCCACGGGGTGCGCCATCGAGGTCGTGATCATTCACGCCATCAGCCTACCGCCGGGCCAGTTCGGGGGTGCCGACATCGAGCGGCTGTTCTGCAATAGCCTGGATGTCACGCGCCACCCGTTCTACGAGGGGCTCCGGGACCTCAGGGTATCAGCGCACCTCCTGATCCGTCGCGACGGGGAGCTCGTGCAGTTCGTGCCGTTTGCGGCCCGTGCCTGGCACGCCGGAGTTTCGCGCTGCGAAGGGCGTACGCGGGTGAACGACTTCTCCATCGGTATCGAACTGGAGGGGGCAGACAGCGTGCCGTTTGCCGAGGTCCAGTACCAGGCACTGGCGGCGGTAACATGCGGCATTGTGCGGGCCTATCCGCGCATCACGCCGCAACGGATCTACGGCCACTCGGACATCGCGCCGGGCCGCAAGACTGACCCTGGACCATCGTTTGACTGGTCCCGTTACAGGCAGTCCCTCTCCCATATATAATGAGGGCTTGAAGCGGAGCGCCCTGCTGCAGTGGCGCTGCGGATTGTAGCTGGCGTTCCCCGGGAAAGGCGATGATCTATATCCTGTTTACCATCCTGCTGGCGATCCTTCTGGACCGCATGGCGCCCAATCGCAATAGCGCACGGCTCTGGTCCTGGTACGGTGACTGGGCCGAATCGATCGAACAGCGCTTCAATGGCGGCACACGCATCCAGGGGATGAGCGCAGTCTTCATCGCGGTGGTTCCGATGCTGGTTGGCGTGTTCCTGGCCGACCTGATACTCGGCGAGATCACCTGGGTGCTGAAGTTTCTCTTCGATGTGGTGGTGGTGTACCTGTGCGTGGATCTGTACCGGCTCGGCAGCGTGGCCCAGGCGGTTTCTGCAGCCCTCGACGCCGGTGATATCGCAGAGGCGGCGGCGCATCTGCGCGAGCTGACCGGCAAGGATGCGCCCGAGCACTCGGATGCCGCCGTGGCCCGCGCCACAGTCGAGGCGGTACTGAAGCAGGCCAACTCCTTGGTGATCGCCCCGCTATTCTGGTTCGTAGTGCTGGGGCCGGTGGGCGCGCTGCTGCAGCGCATGGCGTCGGCGCTCGACCGGCAGTGGGGGCACCGCAGCGAGCGTTTTGTGGAGTTCGGGTGGGCGGCCGCGCGTCTGGACGACCTTCTCGGATGGATTCCGGCGCGCATCACCGCGCTGAGCTACGCCATCATGGGAAGTTTCGAAGATGCCCTGCACTGCTGGCGCCGCCAGGCAGGGATGTGGTCCGACATCAATAGCGGACCCTTGCTTGCTTCCGGATTCGGCGCCATGCACCTGGAATCCTGTGAAGAACCCGAGGAGGATGCCTACGGCAACAGGATCGTAGCGCGTGCCAACACGACCGATGCGGGCGATGTTCGCCGTGTGGTGGCGCTGGTGTGGCGCGTGCTGCTGTTCTGGCTCGGTGTGGCCATCCTGATGCTGGGCGCTCATCTGTTCGGATTTTTTGTGCGCTGAGCTGGCATACCTGTTGCCGATTACCTGCCTTGCCCTGTCCTCCACCCGATGCGCAGATCCAGTACGGCCCCCGTGACCGTGTGAGGCTGCGACCGCGGTTGCAGGAGGTCCGGTGACGCCAGGACGCGAAGCAACGCTGGTCGACTTCATGAGACACGGACAGCCGGTTGGCGGCAGGTGCTACCGCGGTCAGACCGACGATCCGCTGAGCGAGATCGGATGGCGGCAGATGCGCACGGCGGTGGAAGGCTTGCGGTGCTGGGATGCGATTGTCACCTCGCCGCTGCGGCGCTGCGCGGAGTTCGCGCACGAGCTTGGCGCCCACCTGGATCTGCCTGTGCGCGATGACCCGCGCCTTGCGGAAATCGGGTTCGGCGCATGGGAGGGGCGCAGTCCGGACGATCTGATCCGCGTTGATCCCGAGGTACTGCAGCGGTTCCGGCGGGATCCGGTAGGCAACCGTCCGCCGGGAGCCGAGGCGCTGGCGGACTTCCATGCGCGCGTGGAGGCCGCCTGGCAGGATCTGGCCGCAGCACAGACGCACCGGCGGGTTCTCGTGGTGGCGCATGCCGGTGTGATCCGTATGGTCATCAGCATCGTTCTGGGTCTGCCGCGTGAGCACGCCTTCCGCATCGAGGTGGGCAATGCCGGCATCACGCGCGTGCGTATCGACCGGGATAGCGCCGGTGCCTTTCCGGTGCTGGTTTTTCATGGCGGGAGGCCCTGACCATGCCGGCGCGGTGGATCGGGCTGGCACTCGTGCTGCTTGCATCCGGTGCCCATGCCCGGATCCGCGTCACCGACGACCGCGGAACCGAGGTGGTGCTGGCGCGGCCGGCGCAGCGCATTGTCAGTCTCGCTCCGGATGTCACGCAGCTGCTGTTTGCCGCCGGAGCGGGCAGTCATGTGGTGGGAGTCTCCGCATTCAGCGACCATCCGCGCGCGGCACGAGCACTGCCGCGGATCGGGGACAGCCGCCACCTGGACCTGGAGCTGATCCTGTCGCTGCATCCGGACCTGGTCGTCGGATGGGCCAGCGGCAACAGTCCGCAGGACATTGCGCGCCTGCGGCAGCTCGGCCTGCCGGTGTTCATGACTGAACCTGCACGCCTGGCCCAGATTCCCGGGCTGATCGAAAAGCTGGGGCGGATGGCCGGAACCGAGACGCAGGCGCGTCATTCGGCCGCGGCATTCCGCGCCGGTCTGCGGGCACTGCGCTCCGAATACGGCGGCGGGCGGCGCCTGACCGTTTTCTTCCAGATCTGGTCCGAGCCGCTGATGACGCTTACCCGCAGGCAGATGGTCAATGACGTGCTCGACCTGTGCGGCGGGAAAAACGTGTTCGCACGGCTGTCTGGCATCGCCCCGCAGATCGGGCGTGAAGACGTGGTGCGTGCCGACCCCGATGTCATCATCATCAGTGAGCCGCGCTCAATCGCCGCCGCCGACTTGAAGCGGTGGCGGCGCGTGCGGGTATTGCGCGCGGTGCGCGAGCATCACCTCTACGTGGTGAGGCCAGGGCTGATCATGCAGCCGGGGCCCCGCGTCCTGGAGGGGGCGCGCGCAGTCTGCGCCGATCTCGCTTCGGCGCGTGGCCGGCGGGTGCGCTGAAGTCCCGGCAGATCTCAGCCGCCGGGGTCTTCGCGTTCTGTCGGCTGCCACAGCACGTCGCCGGCGCCAGCCGCCCGGTTGAGGGTGCGCGCAAGCACGAACAGGAGGTCCGACAGCCGGTTCAGATAATGCAGCGCGTCCGGCGATGCGGTTTCCTGGCGGGAGAGGGCATAGACACGGCGCTCCGCGCGCCGGCACACGCTGCGGGCCAGGTGGCAAACCGCCGCCGGGCGGGTTCCGCCGGGAAGAATGAAGTCTTTGAGCGGCGGAAGCTGTGCATTCCAGCGGTCGAGCAGGGATTCGAGTTCTGCGATCCGCTCATCCTGCACGATCTGGCGACCGGGAACCGAGAGCTCAGCGCCCAGGTCAAAAAGTGTATGCTGTATCTTGACCAACGCCCCGGCCGCTTCCGGGATCAGGGGTTCCGTGAGCAGCAGCCCGAGCACGCTGTTTAGTTCGTCCACCGCGCCGAGCGCTTCGACCCGTACGTTATCCTTGCCGACGCGCGTGCCGTTCCCGAGTCCGGTTGTGCCGTCGTCGCCGGTCCGCGTATAGATTCTGGTGAGGCGGTGGCCCATGGTGTGCGATACCTCAGCTGTCCGTCAGCCTATACACGATTGGTACCAGCACGTCAAAGGCGGCCGCATTCCTGGACACGATGCCGGCGGGAAGACGGGCTACCTGCCTGAGGCTGTGCAGCGCAGCCGCGTCGAGCACGGCATACCCTGAGCTGCTGGCGATCCGCGCGTGGCTCAGATGGCCACCTGCGCCGACGCGCAGTCGTATGATCACCCGTCCCTCCCAGCCTTCCTCACGGGCCAGGAGGGGATAATGAAAATAGGGTACCGAGGCGGTCAGGATCGCGTGCACCAGCCGGTGCCCGGCCATAGGCGCCTGGACGCTGTTGCGAGACCGTGCGCCTTGCGCACCGGGTCGTTGTTCCGGCTGGCTGGCAGCAGCGCGGCGGGCGGGCGGGCGCGGCGCGACGATGCCGTCCGGGCCGACAGCGGAACGGGTGGCCACCACCCGCGGCCGGCGGGGTGCGGGTGCCGCGGGCGCCGCACGTTTCCGGTACGCCGAGCGGCCGGACCTGTGTGGCGAGCCTGCGGAATAGGACCGGATGGCCGGTGGCAGCAGGGTGATGTCCAGGGTCTGTCCTGCCACGGGAACCGACCCGGGCACCCGCAGGGCCGCGATCAGCGCTGCATGAGCGAACAGCGACAGCAGCACAAACCTTGGCAGGCGGGCGCTCATGGCTTTACCGCCGGGGCGCGTAGCGCAAGGCGACGAACACCGAGATTGTCGGTGTGTTATAGCCGGAGACGAGCTGGTAGCGCTGGTCGAGGACATTGTTCAGGCGCGCCTCGGCCGTCCAGCTCCGCGACAGCGGGTAGGCGCCGAACAGATCCATGACCGCGTAGCCGGGCACGTCCACGGTAGCGTAGGTGATGTTGCTGATATCGTAATGGTCCGAGGATGCGGAGACTTCGGCGCCCAGGTCCTCACGCCGGGCAAACGATCGCTCCAGCCTCATATACAGTTTCCGGGATGGCCGCCGCAGCAGGTATTGGCCGGTGAGGTCGTCCACGGCCTTCTGCAGAGTCGCATTGGCATCGTAGCTCCACGGACCGCGATGCCATGAGTAGCGCAGCTCCAGGCCGCGCATGCTGGCGCGGCCGATGTTGATAGCCTGGTCATTCACGCCGCTGAAGTCGATCAGGTTGCTGATTCGCGTGTAGTAGATGTTCGCGCGCAGGCTCTGCGCCGGTGTGATGCGGTAGCGTGTTCCGAGCTCGGTGCTGCGCGAGGTTTCCGGGCGCAGGTCGGGATTGCCGGCAAAAAATCCGCCGTATCCGGGGCTGAATAGCTCGTTGAAATCCGGGGCCCGGAACGCCGTGCCGTAGGAGACAAACCAGTGCCACGCTGGTGTCAGGGCCCAGCCCCATGCGGCCTGTCCGGTTGTGTGTCCGCCGAAGGTGCTGTGCTGGTCCTGACGCAGGCCGAACTGGAGCTGCTGGCGTCCAAACCTGCTCAACAGGTCGGCAAACACGGCATTGTCATGGACGGAATCGGCGTAGGTAACGGCATTGGTGATGTCGTTGGAAAAGCCCGCGTCATTCACAAAGCTGTATCCGACAGTGAGCAGACTGTGTTGCCCGATGCCAAAGTTGTTCTGCCAGTCAATGGAATTGCGATGCGTGCTGATCTCAGACAGGTCGCTGCCGTACGTATTGAGATCCACCAGGGCGTTGCCGAGGCTCAAAGTCTGCGTCCAGCCGGCAGTTGTGAGGTCTTTGAGGCTCAGGCTCAGCACGCGGTTTTCTCCGTGACTGAAGTCGCCCGCTGGATCGAATTGCGTGCTCTCGAGCGCGTCCCAGGCGGTCAGTCCGACCGATGCATGCTTGCCGAGCGGCGCGTGCATGCCGGCAGTGACGCTATGCTGCTGGTAGCCGTCATTCTGCGGGCTGTAGAGGCTGGGACCTGCCGAGGGGTTGGTCGCCGGAAATCCAGTCGCCCCACGGTAAGAGGCGTCGGCAAAAAAACGGACCCGACCGCCGGTTCCGCCGCCGATCTCGGCGCCATGTGTGCCGAAGCTGCCGAGCTCGAAGCGTGCTACCGGACCGCGGGGTTTACGCGTGAAGATCTGAATCACCCCGCCGATGGCGTCGGAGCCGTACAGAGTCGCCCGCGGCCCGCGCACGATCTCGATGCGCTCAATCTGCGAAGGGTCGAGGTTCTCCCAGGCAAAGCCCCCGCTGGTGGCGTCCGCCGCGCGCACGCCGTCGATCAGCACCAGCACGTGGTTGGAGTTTGTGCCGCGCATGAACACGCTCGTCTGGGCGCCGGGACCGCCGGTGCGGACGATGTCAATGCCGGCCACCGAGCGCAGCAGTTCAACCATATCGCTCGCCTGGCTCTGCTCGATCTGTCTGCGCGTGATGACCGTTACCGAGGCGAGCGCCTGATTCTCGGTCTGGGAGACGCGGGATGCGGTTACGATGATCGGTTCTGCCGCTGAATTGCCGGGGGCGGCGCGGCATGTGGCTGTGACGGCAGCAAGCATCATCCCGGACAGGACCGGGCCAAAGGATCTGACAGGCAAGTTATTCTCCCTGCGCACCCGCCGTGCGCAACTCGCTTCGTTAACGATGTATGGAAACGCAGGAGAGCGGACCGATCAGACACCCGAAGGCGCGACCGGCTGCCCACCGCAGCGTTGCCACGTGGCTCAGGCCGGTCTCCGGGCTTACGAGCAGTTCTTGCGAACCTGGCAAATCGCCTTCCCGCGCAGTGTCCGCAGTTACGGACGGACAACTGAAGCACGCAGTGGCTAAAGGATGATTTGCCGAAACTCGATCACCGTTGCGGGGGCAGCGCTGGAATTGTTCCGCGATGCAGATATGCAGAACCCACCAGCTTCCCGTTTCACCCCGCAGTTCTGATTCCTGCGGGGCACCTGTAGCTGGTGCGGACGATATGCGTTCGGCAGGATGCTGTCAAGCACGCATCAGGACGTGCGCCCGGATGCGAAACTAGCGCTTGTGCAGAATCTGCGGCAGCCCGAGATGCCAGCCCTGGGCGTTGCGGATGCCCATGCGCAGCAGGGCGTTGCGCGTATCCTCGTTTTCCACGCTCTCGGCGATGGTTTCCATGCCGAAGGAGGTGGCAAGTTCGTGGATGTGTTCGACGATCTTGCGGTCGGATTCATGATCGAGCATGCCGCGCACGAACGTGCCCTCGATTTTGAGGTACTCGGGGCGGAAAAGGTTCAGAAAATGGTAGGTTGAATAGCCGCTTCCGAAATCGTCCAGCGCGAGCTTGCACCCGAGACGCCTCAATGCCTGGATGTCGGCCAGCAGCGTGTCGGTGATGGTGACGTTCTCGCGCTCGGTGATCTCGATGACTATGGATTTCCCGGAGCGGCATGCCGGGCCGACCAGATCTTCCAGCTGCGTGACGAACCCGCGGTCGTTGAACGAGCTGGGATCGAGGTTGAGAAACAGGCCGTAGCCGGCCGGAGCGAGCAGCAGCGCCTGCTCGATGATGTGCAGATCAATTTCGCGCGTGAGACCCAGTTCCTCGGCCACCGCGATGAAGTCCCCGGCCTTTATGGTTGCCCCTCCGTGGTGCATGCGCGCAAGCGCCTCGTAGGCGACCGGCTTGCCAGTGCGGATATCGCATATGGGCTGGAAAGCCGGCATGAGATCGCCCTGTTCGAGCGCATTGCGCAGCTGGAATCCCTGGCTGAAGATGGACATGAGCGCGCGGCTGATGTCCGGCGACAGGACTTCCACCCGGTTACGGCCGCGGCGTTTGCTGTGATAGAGGGCGACATCGGCGGCGCTGACGAGATCCTGTGCCTTTTGTCCATGGGTAGGTGCCTCGGCTACTCCGATGCTGCATTGCAGCTGGATGTGGCCGACCGGGAGATTTATATAAGTCCCGTTGATTGCCGCATGCAGCTTCATGGCGATGTTGGTGGCGTCCCCGACGGTGGTGTTCTTGAGCACCATGGCGAATTCGTCCCCAGCCAGCCGCGCGATATAGTCGTTGCGCCGTATGGTCTTTTTGAGCAGTCCGGAAATTGCGCGCAGAGCATCGTCTCCGGCCGGATGTCCGTAGGTGTCGTTGATGAACTTGAAGCCGTCCAGGTCGACGATCAGCAAGCAGACCGACTGATTCTTCGGCAAATGCTCGGCGAGGATGGCTTCGAGCTGGGTGTCGAAATGACGCCGGTTGTACAGTCCCGTGAGCGGGTCGGTGACGGACAGATAGTAGAGGTCATCCTGGTACTTCGTCAGAAGCCGGTTGAGTTCGACGCTCTGGGTGATGTCTCCCAGGGTGCCTATTACGCCAGTGAACCGGCCCGCGGAATCGTGCTGGGCATCGGCATCGAGCTGGGCCCACAGGCGCTTGCCGGCCGCGCTGCGCAGGCATATTTCCCGGTTCTTTTCGCGCATGTCCGCCAGATTCTGGGGAGTAAAGTCGGCCGCGACCTTCCTTTCCATCACGAAATCGGCAAACGGCCGGCCCAGCGTGTCCTCGGTCTTGAAGCCGGTGAGTGTCTCCCAGGCAGGATTGAGGAAGCTGATGTTCCCTTCGCGGTCGAGCTCGAACAGGATCTCGTGCATGCCGTTGACGAGCGTGCGCAGCCGGTTTTCGCTGTGCTCGAGCAGTTCGCGCGTTTCTTCGAGGTTGCGTACGTAGTGGCGCATGGCCGCCGAGCTGTCGGCGAACGCCTGGTTGAGCTCCTGTAGCTCGCGGCTGCCCGATTCGATCAGCGTCACCTTCGGAGTCCAGTTGCCTCGCGAGACCTGGCGCGCCATTTCGGTCAGCGGCTTCAGTGGAGCCGTGAAGC
This sequence comes from Gammaproteobacteria bacterium, assembly GCA_028068195.1. GTDB lineage: Bacteria > Pseudomonadota > Gammaproteobacteria > Acidiferrobacterales > UBA6901 > JAJYCY01. The sequence goes on along the minus strand of JAPTTX010000108.1, from coordinate 7,790 downwards.
GTTTGAGGAGCGAGTAGGTGATCGCCAGGGTGACGCCCAGGAGCGCCCCCAGAAAGAGGACGCTGTTGAGCATCAGCCGGAATGCGCCTTCATTGAGCGCACGGTTCGAGAGACTCAGCTGCAGGGAGGCCTGATCCGTGCTGCCGGGATTCAGGGCGAGCGTAACCGTGCGCACTCCGTCTATGCCGGTCAGGAGGTGCATGAGACGGCTTGTGGGCTGGGGCAGGCGTCCCTCGCCGTAGCGGACCCTGCCGTCGCCGCCGACGATGCGGGCGGCAGCGATCCCCGGGGCGCTGGCCATCTTGAGCAGTATGTGGCGGATCCCGGTGCGATCATCGGCAGCAATCAACCGCTGCAGTGCAGGTCTTTCCAGCTTCGCCAGTCCGAGGCCGGTCTGGGCCTGGGCCAGAGCCTGGAAGCTGGCGAACCGTGCCACCAGGTACATCAGTGCGGTGAACGTGGCGAGGACGATCAAAATGGAAAGCGTCACCACCATGCGTGTGCGTAGCGAGGCCGGGAAACGCCAAGTGCGCATGTTCAGGGGGAACGAGGAGATTGGGCGGGAGTATATGCGGCTTCCCGCCAGGGGTTGGCGGCCGGATCCGGAGTTTGGGGGTTCGGACACGGGTTTGTAGTATACATGATTTGTATCCGTGTCCAACTCTTTCATGCGGGAAGGAATATGCGGTCGCTGCCGGTGCCGACTTCGCGGAACGGACAGTGGTAGATCAACTCGAGCACACCGGTGTCGAGAATTGCGTCGAGCGGTCCCTGACGATGACCGCCTGCCTCCAGCAGCAGGCCGTGACTACAGAATCGCAGCGCGAGATTGACGTCATGAAGCACTATAACATTTAGGTGCCCCGGGGTCTGCGACCGTGCCGCAATACGCTCCAGCACCTTGATCTGGTACCGCAAATCGAGATGATTGGTCGGTTCGTCGAGCAAGCAGATAGGTGCGTCCTGGGCCAGCAGCGCCGCGATGTCGACGCGCCGCCGCTCGCCGCCCGAGAGCGTCGCCAGGGGCCGGCTCGCGAATCCCTCAAGATCCACTGCGGTCAGGGCCGCGCTGGCCATACGGTGGTCCGCGGATGTCTCCCATCCCCACGGAGGCAGGTGCGGGTGGCGGCCGGTCAGCACCGTCTGCATGACATCGGCAGCCAGGCCCGGTTCCGATTCCTGCAGGAGCACCCCACGTTTGAGCGCCAACGCCCGCGGGCGCATCGACCGAATGTCGCACCCGTCGAGGTAGACCTGCCCCGCGACGGGCGGGCGCAGTCCCGCCAGGGTCTGGAGCAGGGTGGTCTTGCCGCTGCCGTTGGCGCCTAGTACGGCCCAGGTTTCCCCGGCGTTCATTGCCAGATCCAGGCCGGTGCACAGGGTCTTGCCGCCGAGCGCGAGCCGGATGCTGCGGGCTTCCAGGCGCGTCACGGCACGCGGGCTCGCGCAAGCAGTATCAGGAATACGGGCACGCCGAGCAGTGCCGTGATCACGCCGACGGGCAGCTGCAGCGGGGCCATGGCGCTGCGCGCAAGCGTGTCGCATACGACGAGAAAGCTGCCGCCGAGGAGCGCCGAGTCGGGCAAGAGCCGACGATAGTCGGAATCGCCGAGCAGCCGCAGCAGGTGGGGAATGATGAGGCCCACAAATCCGACGCTGCCCGCCAGCATCACCGCGGCTGCGGTCATGAGGGAGGCAAGCACGTAAACCGCAGTGCGGACAAGGCCTATGCTGACCCCGAGGGACGCGGCAACGAGCTCACCGCGGGAGTAGAGGTTGAGGCTGCGTGCGAGCGGCATAGACAGCAGCAGCCCCCCGGCCAGTGCTGCGTAGGCCCAGCCGATGTGGCGTGCGTAGGACAGGTCCCCGATGAGCCAGAACAGCATGCCTTGCACGTTGCTGGCGGGCGAGACCGCAAGCATGAAGCTGATAGCGGCACCCCAGCCGGCCGCGACGACTACGCCAGTAAGCAGCAGTCTGGTCTGCGTCCACGGTCCGCGCAAATGGCTCAGTCCGAAGACGATCGCCATGGACACCAGACTGCCGAGAAACGCGTTCAGTCCGAGCCAGGCGCTACCGATCCCGAGCAGCATGGAGCCGAGTGCGGCTACGGCCGCACCACCCGAGATCCCGAGCACGTAGGGGTCGGCGAGGGGATTGCGCAGCAGCACCTGGAGGAGCGCTCCAGACAGGGAAAGTAGCGCACCGACGGCAAATGCCGCAGCCGTCCGGGGTAGACGCAGGCGCCAGATGATGGTGGCATCCAGCGCCGGGGCCTTGCCGGCCAGCGCATGCCACAGCGCAATCCACCCGATGTGCACGCTGCCGGTATCCAGCGCAAAGAGCAGGCTCACCGGCACCAGCGCCACCAGGAAGGATGTTGTGCCTCCGTGTCGCATGGATCTCAGCGCAGCATCAGCAACGGCCAGCCGCGTACCTGCGCGTGGCTGGCGAGCACCGTGTCAGGGTTAACGGCCACCGGATGATCGACGAGTTCGAGCAGCGGCAGGTCATTGTGGGAGTCGCTGTAGAACCAGCTGCCTGCAAGATCCTGGCGGTGGTCAGACAGCCAGCTGCGCAGGCGGGTCACCTTTCCTTCGCGATAGCTCGGGACGCCGCGCACCTTGCCGGTGAAGCGGCCGCCGTTTTCCTCTGGCTCGGTGGCAATAAGATGAGGGATGCCGAATTCTGCAGCGATGGGTGCGGTAATGAAGCTGTTCGTCGCGGTGATGATCAGGAGCGTATGCCCCTGCTTGCGGTGACTCTCGACTAGCTCCCGGGCGGCCGGAACGATGAGCGGCAGAATCTTGGTGCGCACGAAATCGGCGCGCCAGCGCTCCAGCGTGGCACGATCGTACCGGGCCAGGGGTTTGAGCTGGTGTTGTTCCAGGAACTCGAAGATGTCGAGTGTCCCGTCGAGGTAGGCCTGGTAGTAGCGGTTGTTGTCGCGCATGAACTGGGCGCTGTCAACCGCCTTGAGCTCCACCAGATACTCGCCCCAGGCGTGGTCGCTGTCACCGCGAAGCAGGGTGTTATCGAGGTCGAAAATCGCGAGAGTCAATGGCTGCTCCTGTGGCAGGGTCGGTTTCGGGCTGCCTAGGATAACAGGCGAAAGCGCCGTTGCCGAAGGCGGCGGGTCGGTCCGGTGCGTGTCCGGATGGCCGTTGGCCCGGACAGGCGGCGCAAAATCCGACGCCGCGGTGGTTGTGGCACGTTGCCGCTGGCTGCGGATCGTGGAAGAATCCGTCCAATACCATGTATGCAATCCGGACGCACACCTGAAATCCTATGATCGATGAGAACGGTTACCGGCCTAACGTCGGAATCATCCTGTGTAACCGTGAAAACCACGTTTTCTGGGCGCGCCGTCGCAGCCAGGACGGATGGCAGTTTCCGCAGGGCGGGATCAAGCGCAGCGAGACTGCCGAACAGGCGCTGTTTCGCGAGCTGCGGGAGGAGATCGGGCTGGACCGGGATCACGTGCGTCTCATCGGTCGCACGCGCGACTGGCTTCATTACGATATTCCAAGGCGCTACCTGCGCACTGCCCGTCACACCCAGTTTCGCGGCCAGAAGCAGATCTGGTTCCTGCTGCGGCTGATCGCGAATGAGGAAATGGTCCGTCTGGACTTGACGGAGGACCCGGAATTCGATGCGTGGCGCTGGGTCGACTACTGGAGTCCGCTGGAGGATATCGTCGAATTCAAGCGCCGGGTCTACGAGCAGGCGCTGGGCGAGCTCGCGCCGCTGCTGTCCGGGACTCCCGAGTGATCGAACGCCTTGTCGTGCTGCGCGACCGGAGCATCTATCGGGTGGACGGGGCCGGTGCGGCTGTAGTCTATTACCTGGCCGATGACGACGCCGGCGGCGTACTTATCAATACTCCTGGCTATGATGCACAGATCAAAGACAGCCTTGCCGCCCTTGCCCCGATCCGGTATCTGTTCTATCCAAGCCGCTTTGGGGCGGCCGACGTCGACCGCTGGCGAACGGCTACCGGCGCCGAGAGCCTTGCTTTCGCTGCCGAGACCGGTGCCATCGACGGCAGGGTGGACATCGTTCTCGAGCGCCAGAGCAAGCTCACGCGCACGATCGACCTGCTGCCGATGACGGGTCGCACGGCAGGCAGCGGCGTGCTGCAGGCGCGGAATCTTCCCGGGGTAGTGTTTTTCGGGCCGGCGCTCGTGCCCGGGGGGTCGGGGTGGCCGACGCTGGTCCCGCAGCCGGACGATTTTTCCTATGAAGACCGCCTGTTCGGGTGTCTCGGTCTGCAGGACCTGAACTACGAGTATGCGTTCACCGATGTCTTTGAGCAGGGCAGGACACGCTTTGGTCCTGGCGCCGCGCGTGCTATCCGGCAGGAGATCGAGCATGTACTGGCATAGGCCTGCTTGAGCCGCTGCGCTGCAGTTCCGGGCGCTCCTTTGCGCCATCGCCCAGCCCTGGAAAGGGCCACCCCTCACCGCTGTGGCGCACGTGCGCTGACCGGGGTATGTGGACGGAGAGCCGGCGATGCGGACGGCTGTGAATCGCTGCGGCCGGACAGCGGCGCTGAGACCGCAGTGTGCGGGCTATGCGCGGCGACAGTGTAGCGCCGCGCTTTCGCCGCCACCCGGTTGCGACCGGAGCGCTTTTGCTCGCGGTCGCCGCCGCCGGGGTGGTCGCGTTCCAGCGTCTGCGCCCCGGGCTGCCCCCCAACCTGGAATCTCCTGCGGTGCTGGTCTCAGTGCGAGATCCAGGGGCGTCGGCGTCGGCGATGGACCGTCACGTCGCGCTTCCGCTGTTCGATGCGCTTTCACGGCTGCCTGGTCTGCGTGATGCGCGCAGTTCGAGCACCGACAGCTACGCGCGCGTCATTCTCACCTTCGCGAGCGCGACCGGGCGCGACCGGGCGTTGCCGCGATTGCATGCCCTGCTGGCGCGCGGCCTCCCGCTGCCGGCATCCGCCAGCCGGCCGGCTGATGCCGTGATTCCCGCTCCCGATGGGGTGGCCGGGCGCGTGCTGGTGACGGCCCCGGCATGGCCGCTGCCGGCGCTGCGGCGCTGGGCCGAGGACAGGCTGATGCCGCAGTTTCTCGGCCTTGCCGGTGTTGCCGGAGGCCAGATCGAGGGCGGTCCGGTGCGCGAAATACGCGTGGAGCCGGACCCGCAGCGGCTTGCCGGACTGGGGCTGGCGTTTGACGATGTGGTCAGGGCGGTGCATACCGGGGAAGCGCAGGCGCCTTCCGGATACCTTGCTGTAAGTGCGCGCTCGGCGGTCGCCGCAGTTGCAGCGCTGCCGGTGAGATTACCGGATGGCAATCTGCTGCCGCTGTCGCAGGTTGCAACGGTGCGGCGTCGGCGCCGCACCGGACCGGACGTGCGCCTCAACGGCTCGCCGGCGGTCCGCCTGGTGCTCACGCGTATGCCTGGCGCAGACCCGTTTGCCGTGGCGAGTACGATCAGGGCGCGTGCCGACTGGCTGGATGCCAACGGTCTTGTGCCGCGAGACGTGCAGGTGCGCGTGCGCTCTGATCTGACGCAGTCGCTGGCAGCATTGCTGCGCCGGTTTGGCGTTCTCGCCGCCGGCGCCCTGATTCTCGGTCTTGCCGGGACCCTGTATCCTGCCGGGCCCGAACGCCGGAGTGTCCTGAAGCCGGTGGTCGGCCTGGTTGCGCTGCTTGCGACAGGCGTTGTCCTGCTGGCAGCAGGCATGACGCTCAACCTCATGGTCCTCTGCGGCCTGGTCCTGGCCGTCGGCCTGTGCCTGTTGCCGCCGCTTGCCCTGCGGCAGCGCGCCGGCGGGCCGTCCGGCTTGCAGCGGGACGGTTCCAGCGGCGCGGCCGCAGCGCTTGGCGCCGCTCTGCCTATGGTCATCGCCCTGGCTGTCCTGCTGGCCGTTCCGGGACCGGTCAGCCTGCTGTTTCGTGACCTGTTTGCTGTGGTCCTGGGGGCATGGTGCCTGTCGTGGATTCTGGCTGCGGTGGTGTTCGGCGGTGGTCGGGAAGCCGCCGCTGCCGGGCGCAGCCGCGGTCCGCGTCGGGCGCGGTGCTACCGTGCATGGATTGCCGGCTGCATCACCAGGCCGGGGCTCAGCCTCGCGATCTGGGCGCTGGCGCTGGCCGGTGTGTCTGCTGCAGCCGCGGTCCTCGCGCGTGGAGTGACGTTCTTTCCGCCGCCCGACACCGGACAAGTGCTGGTGCGAATCAGCGCCAGCAGCGCGACGGGTGCCCGCCGCCTGAGGGCGGAGGCGCCGCGTATCGTGCGGATTGCGCGCGCTCAGGGAGGGGTGGCCCAGGTGACCTCGGTCGCGGGTGGAAGGCGGTTCGCGCCCATGCGCCTGCGGGTGGTGCTGGCCGGTCCTCCGCGTGCGCCGGCTGCCGAGCGATGGATCGCGGGATTCGAGCGGGCGGCGGCGCAGTCCGGGCTGCGTGGTGGGCAGCTGCAGTCGACGCTGGTGGCATTCCCGGGAATCAGGCCGGGTTACCGCGACGCCGGGCTGCTGCAGGCGCTGGATGGTGTGACCGGGATCCAATTGACCGGCCCTCGCGGGCCTGCGCTCAGGGACGCTGCGGAACGCGTGGCGCGCATTCTGCGCAGTCTGCCACAGGTACGCGACGTGCGTCTTTCTTCCGCCGCTGTCGCGAACGACCTGGTGCTGCGCCTGGACCCGGTACTGGCTGCGGAACGCGACATCAGCGAGGCGCAAGCGGCGCAAGCGCTGCGGATCGCGCGCGGCGGACTGGTGGCCGGCAGCATTCTCGAGGGGGATCGCTGGCGCAAAATACGCATAGTTCTGCCGCCCTCCTTGGGCCGCATCACTGAACTGCCGCGGCTGCTGTTGAGCGGAGAGACGCGGACTCGCCCGGCGGTATATCTGGGCGATGTAGCAACCGTCAGATACGTGCGCGAGGAGCAGGTGTATCGGCGCGACCAGGGACTGCCTGCGATCTCGGTGACCGGGGTGCTTGGCGCGACGGCCGGCAATGCCCTGCGCCTGCTCAAGCAGCGCATCGCCGCACTCAGTTTGCCCCCCGGCTGCCGGCTGTCGCTCACCGGCGTCGCCGCGGCGACCCAACGCCTCTCGAAGGAAATGCGCGAAGCGGCACTGTTTGCCCTGCTGCTGATTGCCGTAACGCTGTTGTGGCGCTATCGCGGGTGGCGCCGTCCGCTCGTGGTCTTGCTGGGTGCACCCTATGCCGGAGCGGGCAGCCTGACGGCGCTCGGTCTCGGCGGAAGCGGACTCTCGGCTCCGGGATGGGTCGGGCTGATCGTGGGTGCCGCCGTCACGGTCGGGTTGTCGGCGCTGACGGTCGATTTCATGGATCGGACCCTGGCGGGCGGATACCGCAGGACGCAGCTTGTCGCGGCAGCATCACGGGCAAGGTCAGTTGTGCTGCGGCTCGGCGTCTGCGCGCTGGCCGGTGCGATCCCGCTGCTGGTGGCAGGCGCCCCGGACTTTGCGCTGCTGCGGCCGCTCGCCGCAGCCCTCCTGGGCGGAGCATGTGCCGGCATGGCGGCATCCATTCTGTGGACACCGGCGCTGTATGGCATTCTTCTCGATGGCAGCGCAGCGACGTCGCCAGCGGGTCCTGTGCGCACCGGCAGTTCTCGGAACCAATTACCGGAATAAATACAGGTCTTCTGGCGTCTCACCGCCTGCGCAGCAAACCTGAGCACTCCAGCCACTGCGCAGGTAGACCGTTTCTGACATCGTACTTTTCAGGAGACCGCCGTGACCACCTTGACCCGCAGGACCTTTCTCAAGGGCAGCCTCGCCAGCAGCGCGCTCGCCCTCGCCGCCACCGCCG
>JAPTTX010000077.1:0-9015 GCA_028068195.1 Gammaproteobacteria bacterium | reverse complement strand
CGAGCTGCTGAGGAACTTCCTGGAATCGTGTGCGTAGCAGGTTAGATGCCTGCCAGGCGCCCATCTGATCTCGTTAGAAGCTGACCATGGACCTATCATCCGCAATCCGAGCGGTCGTCGAGCGACGCGACCTTACTTCCGAGGAAATGTATGGAGTCATGCATGCGATCATGACCGGCGCTGCCACGCCCGCCCAGATCGGCGGACTGCTGATCGGCCTGCGCATGAAGGGCGAAACAGTCGAGGAAATTGCCGCGGCGGCCCGCGTCATGCGTGAACTGGCCACCGCGGTAGAGGTGTCGGATACCACGCATCTCGTCGACACCTGCGGCACGGGCGGCGACGGGGCCTGCACCTTTAATATCTCCACCGCAAGTGCGTTTGTCGTGGCGGCTGCCGGCGGGCTCGTGGCCAAGCACGGAAACCGTTCGGTGTCCAGCCGGTCCGGAAGCGCTGATGTGCTAGAGGCGGCCGGGGCAAACATAGACTTAACGCCGGCCCAGGTGAGCCGCTGCATCGAGGAGATCGGAGTCGGCTTCCTGTTTGCGCCGCGGCACCATGGGGCAATGAAGTACGCCATAGGCCCCCGTCGCGAGATGGGTGTGCGGACGCTCTTCAACCTGCTTGGCCCCTTAACCAATCCTGCTGCCGCTCCATACCAGTTGATGGGAGTGTTCAGCGACCACTGGCTCGAACCGCTGGCGCTGGTCTTGGGTCGCCTGGGCAGTCGGCATGTGCTCATAGTTCACGCCGAAGACGGACTCGACGAGATCAGCGTGGGCAGTGCCACCCAGGTTGCAGAGCTGCGTGACGGCGTGATGCGCCGCTATTCCATTTGGCCTGAGGAGTTTGGCATACGGCGCAGTGACACGCGCGCACTGGTGGTCGGCGGAGCGGCGCAGAGCCTGGAGATGATTCGCAGCGCGCTGGATAACGTGCCAGGCCCAGCACGCGATATCGTCGTGCTGAATGCCGGTGCTGCCATCTATGTCGCCGGCCTTGCGGCGGATCTGGCAGCTGGGGTGGGCAAGGCGTCCGAGGTCATGGCCAGCGGCGCAGCGCGCGCGAAGCTGGAGTCTCTGGTAGCGTTTACTTGCCAGCTTGCGTCTACCCGCTGACGTTTTGTTCCGTAATGCGGTTTCCTACTACATCTGCAACGAGCATAACAGGATCATGGCAGATACCCCGGATGTTCTGAAACGCATTCTGGCGCACAAGGCTGCTGAAGTGGCTGAGCGCGCCGCCCGGCTGAGTCTGGGGGAGATCAGTGACCGCGCGCGGGCGGCTGGCGGCTGCCGTCCGTTCGCGGATGCGATCCGAGCCCGGCTTGCGGCGGGTCGTCCGGCAATCATTGCCGAGGTAAAGCGCGCATCCCCGAGCAGGGGACTGCTGCGGGCCGATTTCGAGGCCGCGCAGATCGCGTCGTCCTACGAGCGCGGCGGCGCAACCTGTCTTTCGGTGCTTACCGACACAGAGTTTTTCAGGGGTGCGGACGAGCATCTCCGGGAGGCGCGTGGGGCGTGCTCTTTGCCGGTTCTGCGGAAGGATTTCATCATCGACCCCTACCAGGTTTTCGAGGCGCGCGCGCTCGGGGCGGATTGCGTGTTGTTGATTGTGGCGGCCTTGGAAGACATACAGCTGGCCGGGCTCTACGAACTGGCGGTGCGCCTGGGAATGGATGTGCTGGTGGAGGCGCACGACGCGTCAGAGGTAGAGCGAGCCCTGCGCCTGGGTGCCCGCCTGATCGGCATCAACAACCGCGATTTGCGTACCTTTGTGACGAATCTAGACGTGACCATTGCGCTTCTGCCGTTGATCCCTCAGGATCGGGTCGTGGTGACCGAAAGCGGAATTCATGATGCTGCGGATGTTGCGCGGATGCGCCGAGAAGGAGTGAACGCCTTCCTGGTCGGAGAGGCCTTCATGCGAGCGGCAGACCCGGGCGCAAAGCTGGCTGAACTATTCGGGAATGCAGCGGGCGGGTCGGACCGTGGACAGCGGGGCGTCTCGTAACCGCCCGGCGGCGTGCTTCTGGTTGACGGTTCCTGTTTGGAAATCAGACAGACGGAGTATGTCATGAAAGCAGCAGTGAGATGGGCCGGTGGTGCGAGCTTTGTGGGAGAGTCGGAATCCGGACATAGCGTAGTCATGGACGGCGCTGCCGAAAGCGGCGGCCGGAACCTTGGATCGCGTCCGATGGAGGTGGTCCTGATCGGCATGGGCGGATGTACGGCATTCGACGTGGTGTACATTCTGCGCAAGGGGCGACACGATGTCACGGCTTGCACAGCCCATCTCGATGCCGAGCGCGCGGCGACCGACCCCAAGGTGTTTACCCGTATTCACGTGCACTTTGTGGTAAGCGGAAAGGAGCTCAGGCCCGAGGTGGTGGAGCGCGCGGTCAAACTGTCTGCGGAGAAGTACTGTTCGGCCTCGATCATGCTGGCCAAGACAGCCGTAATCACCCACGATTTCGAGATCGTGAGTGTCGAATGATGGGTCTGGACGCTGTGGCCCGTCCGATCCTTGTGCCGTGTATGCCGGCGTGGTCCTTGCCGGTGTGCGCTGGGCCTGGGGCATGGAGGATGTGCCTGGTCCGGGCGGGGCTTGATGGTGGCGCAGGATCGGCGGGGGGCACATGATCCAACCAGCTTCTACGCTCGGGTTGCGGCATGTTGCCCTTCAGGTCCGCAAGCTTGAGGAATGCGAACAATTCTATACTGCGCTGCTGGGTATGAGTGTGGAATGGCGGCCGGACGCGGATAACGTCTACCTCACGACCGGCCACGACAACCTCGCGCTGCACCGGGCTCCGCCGGATTTCGTCGCGGGCACGGGCCAACGGCTTGATCATTTCGGGTTCATCGTGGCCACCCCTGAACAGGTGGATGTTTGGTACGATTTCCTGCGTACCCATGGCGTTGCGGTAACGCGGAATCCGCGCACGCATCGCGACGGAGCGCGCAGTTTCTACTGTGTCGATCCAGACGGCAACAGCGTGCAGATCATCTACCATCCTCCCTTGACAGGCGCCAGCGCCGGGTGAGGTCGGAAAAGGGGAGAACTGTGTTGCCCGCTCTTCGGCGTGCCTCGGGGCCCCTCCGGGCGGTGGCGCTGACGCGCCCCCTTTTAAATGCGGCGTACGGCCGCATGGACGCCCATTTATTGCCGACTTGCTGCGGATACGGTTTATAATTGTTTCGTTGGTATTCAACCGGATTGCAGCGGAAAGAGCGGTTCCCCGTGCATTCCGTGTGCCCTGTCCGGCGATCCGTAGCGCCAGTACGAAATTGGGTGAGCGCAGATGTCTGATACCTCGGGTTTCGAAAGAGAAGTAGCGCAACTGATTGTAGAATCGCTCAATCTGGAGGATGTCGATCCGGGCGGGATTGATCCGGAGGCGCCTCTGTTCAGGGAGGGGCTGGGGCTGGATTCCATAGATGCCCTGGAATTGGCGTTGGCCATTTCCAGGAAATATGGGTTCAAACTTCAGTCCGACGACAAGAATAATTCGGATATCTTCAAGTCGCTGCGTACGCTGTCCCGGCACGTCGAGCAGAATCGTGTCTACTGAAAGGTTGTGAGGCGTGCTCTCGCCGCCGCAATGGTGCCGCGGGCGGCTGCATTCGGGCCGTGCCTCTCAGGTCCGGTGGGTCCGAGTGCCGTCAGCAGTGTCCGGTCCTTACGGGGTCAGCGGCCGCACCCGGAATGCGCGAGCGCGATTAGGTGAGGGTTCGATGGGAGACGTGCAGGAAATTGCGGTGTCCGGTGAAGAAATGGAACTGGAAAGGGTAATAGTCGCCGTACGTAATCTGGATATTTCTCCGGAATGCATTGTCCCAGAAGCGCCGCTCTATGGTGACGGCCTGGTGCTGGATTCGGTAGACATGCTAGAGGCCACGCTGGGGGTCTCGCGTTACTTTGGCTTCCAGCTGCGTTCGGATTGCGGGGAGGACATGCTGATCTCCAGTTCGCCTCGCAGCCCGAATCAGCACATACAGTCGCATCGAACCGCATAGCGGCAGGCAGGTGCAGACAATGTTCGGTTTGACTTTTTCCGGCGGCCGGACGGGCTTCCCGCTGCAATGAGTAACGTCGTGGCGGAAGAAGCCGCCGTTTCTGCGCTGCGGCTTGTCTGTGCCTCGCCCGCACAGCTTGAAGCCGTTCTGACGGAGTCCGCGGAAAAGATCCTTGGGGTGCTGGTGTACTCTGCTGCCGAGCCCGAGTATTCGGCAGGCGAAGTGCCGCATGCCTGGGTTGCGTTGCCGGTTCTCAACGCAAAGACTTGGTACGAGGTGTGGATTTCACCGCGTGCGGTGGTCACACATCGTGATTCACGGCTCAGCTTTTCCTGTGATGGCAACCTTCTCTTTGGCCGCCTGGTGCTGGGCGACGCGGGCTCCGAACACCTGGGGCGGACCGCATTTGCAGCATATTCGTCGATTTTCGACCTGCTCGACCGCATGCGCTATTTGGAGCTGTTGCGGTTATGGAATTATTTCCCCGATATCAACGGCGCCGGCTGCGGGATGGAGCGCTACCGCGAATTCAACGTGGGTCGCTATGAAGCCTTTTGCGGCAAAGGTCGCGCAATTGCCGACGGAATGGTGCCTGCGGCCTGTGCGCTGGGAACCCGGCAGGGTCCCTTGGTAGTCTGTTTCCTGGCTGGCAGGACCCCCGGCATCTATATCGAGAATCCGCGGCAAACAAGTGCCTATCGCTATCCCGGCGATTTCGGTCCCAGGAGTCCGACTTTCTCGCGCGGGGTGCTTGTGGGAGATGCACTGCTCGTCTCAGGAACGGCAAGCATCGTCGGTTCCAGAACGATGCACCCCGGAAATGTCCTGCGGCAGCTGTACGAGACGATCGAGAATCTGCGTACGGTGATTGCCCAGGCGCGTGCCCGCGGATTCGCCGCCCGGGACCCGGCAGGGCTATTCCTCAATGTCTATCTGCGTCATGCCTCGGACTACCAGGTGGTGTGCGGTCCGATCGAAGCCGAATTCGGCGGGGCCTGCATCGCCTATTTGCAGGCGGATGTGTGTCGTGCCGACCTTCTGGTCGAGATAGAAGCCTTCTGGATGCCAGCACTCTGACCTGGTCATGATCGTCCACCGGAATCTACCCGCAGAAACTCTGTGCTCGGGGGCCGGAATTTCATGCGCTCGCGAGGTGCTGTGGAAGGGGGACGGCGGCGCCGTTCTGCGGCTGGGCCGCCGTAAGCGGGAATTTTGGATTGCAAATCCGGGCAAGGGCAGCTGGCAGCGGGTTTCGGCGACAGGGACGCATCTTGATTGACAAGCGCACCTCGCGGGGGCCGGTGTCATGGCTGAGCCTTCCCTACGAATACCTGGTGTACTATGGCGGCTTGCTGCTGTTCGCGGCAATGTGTCTGGGATGGAGCCTTGCCGCCATTCCGCTGGGACTGCTGCTGCCGAAGCGCATCGGTGTCCGGCTCGGCAGATGGATCATTATGTTCGGGTTCCGGACTTACCTGCGCCTCCTGGAGCTGAGCGGCATCGTCAAATGCGACCTGAGTGCGCTGGACGGGCTTGGCCGCGAGCGCTCGCTGATCATTGCCCCCAACCATCCATCGCTGATTGACGTTGTGCTGATTGTCTCGCGCCTCCGGAATGCAGCCTGCATCATCAAGGCCAACCTGTGGAATCAGCTCATTTTTGGAGGAAGCGCGAGGCTGGCCGGCTATATTCGCAACATTTCGCAGGCGAAGTTGATTGTAGATGCCACGCAGGAGTTGCATGCCGGAAGCCAGCTGCTGGTGTTTCCGGAAGGCACGCGCACGGTTGGCAATACCATCCAGCCGTTCAAGGGCGGCTTTGCTCTGATCGCCAAGAGGGCGCAGGCGCCGGTTCAGACGGTGTTCATCGAAATCAACCATCCGTTCCTTTGCAAGGGTTGCTCCCTGCTCAAAAAGCCACATTTTCCGCTGGTGTTCCGGGCCCGGCTGGGCCAGCGGTTTCTGCCGCCTGACGAAGTCAGGCCATATATTTCCCGGCTGGAGCGATACTGCCGCGACCAGCTTTCGGAAGGCGATCTGGGGGAACCGCGATGAATCCATCCTCCACGCACCTGGTACTGATACCGAGCTTCAATACCGGCGAGAGAGTGTATTCGACCGTGCGCGATGCGCGCCGCTACTGGAATCCGGTATGGGTAGTGCTCGACGGCAGCAATGACGGCACCGCGGAGGGTCTGGCAAAGATGGCCGCAGCTGACGCCGGACTTAAAGTGTGGGCGCTGCCCGTCAACAGGGGCAAAGGCGCGGTGGTACAGTTTGGGCTCGGTGAAGCCGGGCGGGCGGGCTTCACGCACGTGCTGACGATGGATGCCGATGGCCAGCATCCACCCGAAAAGATCCCAGAGTTCATGCTCGCGTCGCAACGCAACCGCGCTGCCATGATTCTCGGCTGCCCCAAGTTCGATGCGAGCGCACCGCTGATCCGGGTACGTGGACGAAAAATTTCCAACTGGTGGGCAAATCTCGAGACGCTGCATGGCGGGATCGGCGATTCGCTGTGCGGCTTCCGGGTTTACCCGGTCGGGCCGCTCAGTGCCATCATGCGCAAGCAGCGCTGGATGCGGCGCTTTGATTTCGATCCCGAAGCAGTGGTGCGTCTGTGCTGGCGCGGTGTGCGGATAGTCAATATCGCGGTGCCGGTCAGGTATTTCAGTAGCGAGGAGGGCGGCGTCTCACATTTCAATTACCTGCGCGACAATGTGCTGCTGAGCTTCATGCACTTGCGCCTTATGTCCGAATTCGTGCTGCGCTTGCCAATGTTGCTGTGGAGAAAGGTCAGGACAGTGGGTGGTTCACTAAGACCTTGATCCGCAGGCCGTCGGCGTAGTCGAGCACCACCTGCTGAGCAGCGGGTACGGCGAGGGCGGCAAGAAGCGGCAGCGAACGGGATGCAGAGGAATCACAGCGCAGGGTTTCGAGAAGCGGATCATCCATTTGTGTTGTTGTCAGCTGCACATCCCGGTCTATGGCGATGGTCATTGCGGCTAGGCCGGCGTTGGGGTTCGTGTCGAGCACCATCGCCACGCCAAACGGCAGTCGGCCCGGCGTAAGCTGATACAGCGGCTCCGGAAACGGGGTGTCGAACACAGCAAGCAGCACCGGCACGTCTTCGGCGAGGCATTGGGTGGCAGCCTCCACTAGGCCGGCTGCAAATGTGTTGTTCAATGCGCATAGGCTCGACGACGGCTGCATAGAGCCCGCTGCTATGCTCCAGTAGCCGACTGGGGCATTGTGCACCGAATTGTGGAAACGCATGGGCGAGACCACGCGCTCGGGTGTTGCGAGTGCATCGCATATATGATGTATGGTGTTGGTGTCGCCATTCGAAGAGGCGAACACGACGGCTAGATCCCCAGCTTTCATCCCCGATTGCCGCAGCGCGCCGTGCGCCACATCTACCGCTAGCTTGACCGTGGTGCTGGCACGTCGCCGTTCAGGGCCCGACAGCATGGTCCCATGGGGGCTCGGTATGAAGTCAGGGTCGAGGGCCGCGCCCGAGGAAAAATGGCTGCTGAGCGTATCCCAGTTCCTGAACCCGGGTCCGGTGGCTGCGATGCCCTTCAGGTAGACAATCATCCCGTCGGATACCCGATGATGAGGCTGACGTTGCTGCCACCGAAACCGAAGGAATTGCTTAGTACCCGCCTGACCGGCTGGTTTCTGCTTTCCAGCAGTATGTTCATGCTGAAATCCGGATCGACCGTGACTGTGTTGAGGGTCGCGGGCAGAAGGTCTTCGCGTAGGCACAGGCACGCGATCACGGCCTCGGTAATCCCCGCGGCGCCCAGCGTATGCCCAGTCCAGCCCTTGGTCGAACTGCAGGGGGTGTCGCTGCCGAACAGGCCGGAAACCGCAATGTCTTCCGCGCGGTCATTTGCGCGGGTTGCCGTGCCATGCAGATTTATATAGTCGATTTGTGCCGGATGGAGCCCGCCGCGCTGCAATGCACGCAGCATGGCAAGCCGGGCGCCGGCGCCTTCGGGGTGTGGCGAGGACATATGATATGCGTCGCTGCTTTCGCCGTATCCCAGCAACCAAGGCACGTCGTCGCGGCCCTCCGGCGTTTCCAGCAACGCGAAACCCGCAGCCTCGCCGATCGAGATGCCGTTGCGCGTCGCATCAGCCGGCCGGCAGGGCAAAGGGGATACGATCTCGAGCGACGAGAAGCCGTACAGAGTCGTCATGCACAGGCTGTCCACCCCGCCCACTACCACGGCGTCACACATGCCGCTCGCGATCAGCCTGCTGGCCGAGGCGAATACCTTGGCGCTGGACGAGCATGCTGTGGAAATTGTGAACGCGCAACCTTGCAGCTTGAGATAGCGGCGCACGAAATCGGTCACAGAATAGTTCTCGTGCGTGGTCCGGTAGTTGAAGTTGGCTGGCAGCCTGCCTGCCGCGTCCCGTTGCCGGTATGCCAGTTCAGTCTCAAGTATGCCCGAAGTGCTTGTGCCGAGGATCACGCCAATCCGGTGTGCGCCGTACCGCGCACGCGCGGCCGCGACGGCGGACTCAAATCCGTCCGCCGCAAGCCCAAGCATAGCCAGTCGGTTATTGCGACAGTCGAAATCCTTCAGGTGCGTGACAACAGGTTCTTCTTCTATGCCGTCTACCCGTCCTATGTAGGTGTCGATCTTCACGTCCATGAAGTTGCAGCGACGCAGACCCGACTTGCCCGATCGCAGTGCGTCCCGCGTGGACAATGCGCCGCGGCCAAGAGCGTTGACCACGGTGTAGTGGCTGATAGCTAGCGGACGCACGATGGACGCAGCGTAATGGAGATCGGGAATGAAGGTTCCGGGACGCTTCCTGTTCGGCCCGGGCGAAGCAGGCCGTGCGCAACCATGTCAGCGCCTCTGTTGAAACTTGTGTGGGTAACCATAGAGCAGAACCGCACCGACCGCCGGCTTGGCCATCATGATTGACAGGATATCCCGGGCTGCCGGAGGCGTCGGGGCGCTGGAGTATGCGGCAAG
>JAPTTX010000019.1:0-9118 GCA_028068195.1 Gammaproteobacteria bacterium | reverse complement strand
TGCGGGAATTCCAGCGTTCGGGTCCCGAGGAGTGCGACGGCCATCGCGATGAGCCCGACCACGACCCAGGCGACCCGTCTGCTTCGAGTGAACCCCCAGGCCAGGCGGAAGACGACCGCACCGAGCAGAAATTCGATGATGAGGATCCTTGCCACCCTTCCTCCTCAACCGGACCTGTCTGCCTGCCGGAGGCGCTCAGCCGCACCATCGCGCGCCAGATGCCCGTCTGATGCGCATGCTCGTATTAGTCACCCTGGAAAGAGGCGAGTGCGTTCTGTTCTGGTTTCGCGCCGGCGCTGCCGTTGACCGCGAGGATTGCTCGCGCCTCGCAGCGGCCCGCATTCGAATCGTCACGGATCCCGATCGCGCAGACCCCCGTCCGGCAATGCCGGTGATCCGCATTAGGTTCGTTTGTCTTTCCCACATATCAGTCGCTCATCTTGCGCTCGAATCGAGCGCCGGGTTTGATTCAATCCCCATAGCCTGAGCGCCCACGGAGCGGTGTAGCTCAATCCATTTATAGCCGACCGGCCGCGGCCTGATCGGTCAGTTGCTACGAGCAGAAGCAGCGGTTAGCCACATGTTATGCCGGTACGGTGCATTCGCGAAGGACAGCGGGTACGGCTTGTCTCGCAACCCTCGACTATCCAGCGTTGGCTCTTCGCCAAGCGGCCGGCGGCATGCCGACCATGCGCCTGAACGCGCGGGAAAACGCCGCCTCTGAGTCGTAGCCAACATCAAGGGCTATGGTCGCGACGTTGCGATTCGATTCGCGCAGTAGCCGGGCCCCGAGTTGGATGCGCCAATTGGTGAGATACTGCATCGGCGCGTAGCCGACGAATTTTACAAACCGATCGTGGAGGGCGGAACGGGATAAGCCCACCTCGTGCGCCAACACGTCAACGCTCCACGGATGCTCCGGCCGCTCGTGGATGAGAGCCAACGCCTTGCCGACGAAGCGATCACGCAGGCCGGCTAGCCAGCCGGTGGCATCCTCGGGTAGTCCGTTCAGGTAGCGGCGAGCCGCATCCACGAACATCATCTCCGCGAGCCGCTCCAGCACAGCCTCCCCGCCAGGGCGCCTGTTGCTGGATTCTGCCACCGCCTGGCCGATCACCTGGGAGATCCACCCGCCTGTATTTGCGGCCGGCAGGTGCAGCAACCTGGGTAGGGCGGCGACGAGCGGGTTGAATGGCCGCAGGTCACAGCCCAGGAACCCACACACAGCGATGGTACTCGCGTCCTCGACGGGCAGCGGCGTACCTGGGTCAACGACACCATGGTGATAGGAGATGGGCATGGGCTTGGGCTCGTTGCGCGTGGAAAACACCCATTCGGCTGTCCTGCGAATCGGCTCAATGTGCGGCGCATTCGACAGCACGTGACGGTCGCCATGAGGAAAGATCACTATATCGCCGGCCATGAGCTTTACTGGCGCGTTCCCCAAAGCCACCGCCCAGCCGGTACCCTTAGCAATCATGTGGTATTCCATGACGTGTTCGCAGCCAGGCAGCACCGCCTCGGCGATTTCCCGAGCAGGCGGCGCCTCCGCGGACCACTGATCGCGACAGCTCACGTAATAGAACACTGCACCCCGCACACGCACAGTGCGCAAGAGGTCGGAAAGGGTGTCCCGGCCCATCAGGACGGATGGTTTCCGGAAAGGCTGTTCGGGATGCGCTGACCCTTGATCATGGGCCCTCCTCGATCACGTACACCTGATCAAGTCTGGCGGACGCCCGGTGAAGCGTCAATGTCGCCCTGCTGGAACAATAGGCTCGCCATCATGGCCACTGACACAGAAATTGCGAATCGACTGCATCGAGCGCGCAACGGCAATAGGCGGCTCGTAGTCAACCATTGCGAGGAGGATCTCCATGGACACAGAACCGAATACTTGCACGCATATTTCGACGGGCCAGATGCCGCCCTCAAACGTTGATCGCATGGACTTCACCGTCCTCAAGCAGCGCCAGCAGGCCACCTGGGCCAGTGGCGACTACGCCATCATCGGTACCACACTCCAGATCGTCGGCGAATTCCTGGCGGAGGCCGCCGACGTGCGCTCCGGCGAGCGCGTGCTGGATGTGGCTGCTGGAAACGGCAATGCCAGTCTCGCCGCTGCCCGCCGATTCGCCCATGTGATCTCGACTGACTATGTACCGCAGCTGCTCGAGCGGGGGGCGCAGCGTGCCCTGGCCGAAGGTCTGGACATCCACTTCCAGGTGGGGGACGCCGAGGCATTGCCTTTCGACGACTGTGTTTTCGACGTGGCGTTGTCGACCTTCGGCGTCATGTTCACGCCCGATCAAGGTCTGGCGGCCGGCGAGTTGCTGCGCGTGGTACGCAGCGGCGGTCGCATCGGCATGGCCAACTGGACGCCGGACGGCTTCATCGGCCAGCTTTTCCGGACCATCTCTGCCTACGTCCCGCCACCTGCCGGGGCACCGTCGCCCACGCTGTGGGGCACAGAGCCGCGGATTTTGGAGCTGTTCGGCGCGTCGGCGGACGAAATACGATGCACGCAACGTCACTTCAATTTCCGCTATCGATCCGCCGCCCACTGGATCGACGTTTTCCGCAAATTTTACGGACCCATGTTCAAGGCCTACGCGGCGCTTGATGCGGTGAGGCAGACGCGCCTCAGCGAGGACATCGCAGCGCTTCTGGAATGCTTGAACGTTGGCGGGACAGGCTCCCTGGTCGTTCCCGGCGAGTACCTGGAAGTGGTTATAACCAAAGGATAAAGGCAGCGAAGGACTCGGGCCCAAGAATACTCGCTCCACCGTGCGGTGTGTATTGAGGGCCGTGGTAGTCCGCTGTCTGTGGACGCATATCCGAATAGATCGACGATGATCCGAACGGCAGCAATACCGGGCATGTTCGCATTGTCCGGTTTTGGCGCCCGGCTCTTTTGCCAGAAGTCCTGCCGGATGAGGCGACAAACTGGCAGTCGCAATTTCCGCCGTAGTGGAAATCAAGATTGCGCAGTTGCCTCTACCTGCTCTAATCGGAAGCTTGACTAATTACAACCTCCCAGCCATGGCCGCATTGCACTTTGATGAGCTGGCGCATCCTGCTCAAGGTCTCCCTGCGCCAGTCCCCGGGTACGGCGATTCCTTTGTCAATCAGCTCCGATGCCGACTCACCCTCGGTCGAACTCGACTTCCTGATGATCTCTTCCTGACACTTACCGACCCTTCCGGATTTCGGGGCAAGCCTCTTCCTGCGGTCGCAGAGTGGGGGCTTCGCCGCGCCTTGCGGTTCAGATACCAAATCGCCGTGCATGCTCGGCATTCAAGCGCGGCCAACTGAGTTTCATGGCTTCGCTACCGACGACACGCCCGATGGG
Organism: Gammaproteobacteria bacterium; assembly: GCA_028068195.1. Taxonomy (GTDB): domain Bacteria; phylum Pseudomonadota; class Gammaproteobacteria; order Acidiferrobacterales; family UBA6901; genus JAJYCY01. Next base: position 5,766 of record JAPTTX010000019.1, on the reverse strand, counting down.
ATCATCGTCAAGGAGCCGCTTGAGCGCATCGAGGCAGAGGTGCCAGCCGGCTGAACCCATCGATATGAAGCCGCGATCGATATTGTGCCGCAGCGTGAGACGCGTGCCGTCGCCAAGCGGCCCAAGTTCCCATCGAATATCATTGTCGCCCCATGGATTCCGTCTCGCGTATATGCCCTATCGTACATGCCCTAATTATGGTTCTCGCGACAGCCAGCGCAGCATCTTTGCGCGTGCGGCCGCGTCCGGCTGGAGGCCCCGCCCGGCCTGCAGGTCGTCACGGGCATGCTCGCGCTTGTCCGTCGCCGGAATTACGCAGGTGACCGCCGGGTGCGACAGGACGAACTTCAGCAGCAATTGCGCCCAGCTCGTGCATTCGAACTCGGATGCCCACGGCGGCAGCGGCCGGCTACGCAGCCTTTCCAGGAGCGCGCCCTCCTCGAACGGGCGGTTCACGAGGACCGCCACCTGCCGCTCTTGCGCGAGCGGAAGCAAGCGGCGTTCCGCCGCGGTCGAGGCAAGCGAATAATTAACCTGCAGAAAATCCACGTCTCCGGTCCGAATCGCGCGCTCGAGCTCCGGGTAGGCGCTTTCCGAATAGTGCGTGACGCCGACGTACCGCACCCGACCCTGTTCCTTCCAGGCGCGCAACGTCCGGAGGTGCACAGGCCAGTCGACAAGATTGTGGATCTGCATGAGATCGACGCAGGAGACGCGCAGCCGCCGCAGCGACTCCTCCATCTGGCGAACGCCCTGCTCGCGTCCTTCGACCCAGACCTTGGTGGCCAGGAACAGGCGTCCGCCCAGACCAAGCTCGCAAACGAGGTCGCCGACTACGGATTCCGACGATCCGTACATGGGCGAGGAATCCACCACCCGCGCGCCCGCCTGCGCGAACTCGCTCAGCACCGCCCGCGGCCCTGCCCGCCGTGCCGTGTCCGCGCCCACATCAAACGTGCGCCACGTACCCAGCCCGACCGCCGGCAGCAATTCGCCGGTTCGCGGGACGGTCCGTACCGTCAGCTTGGCGGATTCCGTTGCCATCCGCACCACCCTGCCCCCTTCCCCGTACCCGCGGCCGCGACTGCTCGCCCGCGACCGGGCTTGTCCCAATGCCCGCCTCCCGGTCCTGCAACCCGGGTCACCCGGCTGCACCGGGCGCCAGGCCGGAGTATATACCTGCTGCCGGCCTGGGAAAGGATTGCCACCGGCCAGGCGGGTTACATCAAAGACGCCACAGCAACAGGAGGACGGAATGCTCGGCCCGGTCGCAAAATGCCTCCGTCAGCGGCGCTGTTCGACGAGACGTGCCTCCAGCATCGCGTCCATGGCAGCAAGCAGGGTGCTGCCGATCAGGCCAGCGTGAACATGGTAGACATGCATCACGCAAGGCACCGGTTCGTGCAGGGCGCGTCCGGCCGGGGTGAATTCGGCCCACTCGATCAGCGGCAGCTCGCTGGCGCCGTGCAGGCACAACCACGATCGGTCCTCCAGGAACAGGTCGATGCCGCGCGGCAGCTCCAGTTGCAGCGGATTCGCCAAACGCCGCAACGCAAGCCGTACGCGGTTGTAACGGACCGCTTCCACCGACTGCGGCAGGCTGCGCAGAGGTGGAATGTCCCGCAGGCGGATCGCCATGTCACTTTGCCGCGGCGTCCGGCTCCTGTTCGTCGGGCACACCCTCTTTGAATACCCTGCTTGCCACAATGTCGTCCGGTTCCAGCAACATCAGATCCCTCTTGGTCAGGCGCTGGCCGGCACGGGCAAAGAGCCGGTTTGCCTGGCGCAGCCGGGCACGGTCCAAGGCGTTGCGGATCGATCGCGCGTTGGCAAAGTGCGGCATTTTCATGCGCCGCTCGATGTAGTCGCGGAATGCCTTGTCCGCCTCCGGACTGAAACGGTACTGCACCTGCGCAAGCATGAGCAGGGCAATGCCCATGAGCTCTTCGGAGCTGTAATCCGGAAAATCCAGATGATGCGCGATGCGCGAGCGCATTCCTGGATTGCTCAGAAAGAAGCGATCCATCTTGTCCTTGTATCCGGCCAGGATTACCACAAGATCGTCGCGGTTGTTTTCCATGACCTGCAGCAGGATCTCTATCGCCTCCTGCCCATAATCGCGCTCGTTCTCCGGCCGGTACAGGTAGTAGGCCTCGTCAATGAACAGCACCCCGCCCATGGCGCGCTTGAGCACTTCCTTGGTCTTGGGCGCAGTGTGGCCGATGTACTGGCCGACCAAGTCGTCGCGTGTAACCGCCACGAGGTGGCCCTGCCGTACATAGCCCAGCCTGTGGAGAATCTCGGCCATGCGCAACGCCACCGTGGTCTTGCCCGTGCCCGGGTTCCCGGTGAAGGACATGTGCAGCGTCGGCGTCTCTGTAATCAATCCGAGCTGGCGGCGCAGGCGGTCCACAAGCAATAGCGCGGCGATCTCGCGGATGCGCGTCTTGACCGGCTTGAGCCCCACGAGATCGCGGTCGAGCTTGTCGAGGACCTCTTGCACCTGAGAATCCCGGAACGCCGCCTCGAGGTCCACCGGGGTATCGTCCGGCACTGGATGCGCCGCCGCCTCTGCGGGTTGCACTGCGATTTTCTTTTCGATTGCTTCAGACATGTCTCGCGTTCTCCGCTTCCTGACTCCAGCACCATCGGGCTCCGGGCGCCGCGCCTCACAGCGCCAGGGCTTGCCGCCGGCTTCCCGAAAGCGGCCGTTCGCGCTGCGGTGGCGCCCCGTCGCAACCTCTGCGACAGCACGGCGCGGCGCGAACGGCTTTCCTGGATCAACCGTCAGCGATAGCGCTCTCCCTCCGGCAGGTCGGTCGCATACGGCTGGATGGTGTAATGGATGTGGCGCCCCTCGGCCTCCTGGCGGATCAGACGGAACCCGGGCTCGTTCTTCGGTCGGTTTACGATGAACGAAAGCTTCACGCTCTCCGTACCGCGGGTGCTGTCGAAGGCGGTGAGCCGGACGTAGTGATTCGGGTAGGCCTTGCGGCACTGATTGACTTCATACAGTATGCCGGCCGCATCCTTGATGTCGAACATCGGTATTCCCCACATGTCCCAGTAGGTGTTGCGCGGATGCGGATCGTCAGTGAACTCGACGTTGAGAGCCCAGCCGTTCTTCAGGCAATACTGGATCTGCTTGGTGATTTGCTCGTCAGTCAAGTCCGGAAGGAACGAAAACGTTCCCTGTGTCATGCGGCTTCCGTGATTGGTCATCATGGCATTGGTTCCTCGCGGTTAGAGAGAGGTGGTCGCCGTGGGCACAAAGTCGGCGGTGTCGGTAGATTCGTAATTGAAGGTGATGTCCTTCCACGTATCGAGCGCTGCCTTGAGCGGGGAACACCACTTTGCCGCCTGCTCCAGGATCTGCGGACCCTCTTTGAGATAGTCCCGGCCTTCATTGCGCGCCTGGATCATCGTTTCGAGTGCCACGCGGTTCGCCGTTGCGCCCGCCTGGATGCCCATGGGGTGGCCGATGGTGCCGCCGCCGAACTGCAGGATCACATCCTCGCCCAGATAATGAATGAGCTGGTGCATCTGACCGGCATGGATGCCGCCGGAGGCGACCGGCATCACCTTGTTGAGGGACGCCCAATCCTGGTCGAAGAACAGGCCGTTCTCGAAGCTGGTCGGGGTATGTGTATCGCGCAGCGTGTCGTAGAAGCCCTTGATCATCAGCGGATCGCCTTCGAGCTTGCCGACCACGGTGCCGGCATGAATATGGTCTACGCCCGCCATGCGCATCCACTTGCAGATCACGCGGAAATTCATGCCGTGATTCTTCTGCCGCGAATAGGTCGAGTTGCCTGCGCGATGCAGGTGCAGGATCATGTCGTTCTTGCGCGCCCACTTGGCCATGGACTGTATGGCGGTATATCCGATCACCAGGTCTATCATGACGATGACCGAACCGAGGTTCTTCGCGAATTCCGCACGCTCGATCATTTCGTCCATGGTTCCGGCCGTGACGTTCAGGTAATGGCCCTTAACCTCTCCGGTCGCGGCAGCCGCGCGATTCACCCCCTCCATGCAGTAGAGGAACCGGTCACGCCAGTGCATGAACGGCTGCGAGTTGATGTTTTCGTCGTCCTTCACAAAGTCGAGACCGCCCTTGAGCGCTTCAAAGACGACACGCCCGTAATTGCGTCCCGACAGCCCGAGTTTGGGCTTGGTGGTCGCACCGAGCAGCGGCCGTCCGAACTTGTCGAGCCGCTCGCGCTCAACAATGACTCCGGTCGCCGGCCCCTGGAAGGTCTTCAGGTAGGCAACGGGCAGCCGCATGTCCTCGAGGCGAAGTGCCTTGATCGCCTTGAATCCGAACACGTTGCCGATGATCGACGCGGTGAGGTTTGCGATGGAACCGGGCTCGAACAGGTCGAGGTCATAGGCGATATAGGCGAAGTACTGCTGCTCGGTCTTGGTTCCGGGACCGGTATTGGGAACCGGATCAACCCGATAGGCCTTGGCGCGATACAGTTCGCAGGCCGTCAACCGGTCGGTCCACACCACCGTCCACGTGGCCGTGGAGGACTCCCCGGCGACCGCTGCGGCAGCCTCCTCGGCGTCCACTCCGCTCTGCGGCGTAATACGAAACAGCGCGATCACGTCGGTGTCCTTGGGCTGGTAATTGGGTTCCCAGTAACCCATCTTTTTGTATGGTATTACACCCGCTTTATAGCGGTCCTTGGCGTTGGTGATCGTTTCCGACTTTCCCATCTTGCCCTCCTGCTTGACGTTGAATGAATGTTTGAAATTTAGGTTTCCGGATGTCCCTGCCGACCGGATTTGCAACATCCTCGTTAAAATCACCCATAAACAACAGTCAATTTTTCTTATTTTTATGATAGATTTCTGTCTATGCATCATTTAACTTTCCGGCAACTCGAGGTATTCGAGGCGATTGCCCGCCACGGAAGCTTCACGCGTGCCGCCGAAGAGTTGTTCCTGACCCAGCCGACCGCGTCCATGCAAATCAAGCGCCTGAGCGAAACGATCGGCCTGCCGCTGTTCGAGCAGGTCGGCAAGCGCATCCACCTCACCGACGCCGGGCGGGAGCTCCACGCCATGTGTCGCGAGATTTTCGAGAGGCTGGACCGGTTTGAGATGACAGCAGCCGACATGAAGGGACTGAAGAAGGGCCGGCTGCGGCTCGCAGTGGTCACCACCGCGAAGTATTTCGCGCCGCGCCTGGTCGGGCCCTTCTATCACCGCTATCCCGGCATCGAGGTAGCTCTGAAGGTGACCAACCGCGAACGTATCCTGGAACGGCTGGCGGACAACAGTGACGACCTGTGCATTCTGGGCCAGCCACCCGAGGAGATCGACGCGGAATATCAGCCGTTTCTGGAGAATCCCTTGGTGATTCTGGCCCCGGCCGATCATCCGCTCGCCGGGCGCAGAAGGATCCCTCTGGCGCGCATTGCCGAGGAGCCATTCCTCATGCGCGAGCCGGGCTCAGGTACCCGCATGGCGCTGGAACGTCTGTTCCAGCAACACCGCCTGAAGATCCGGGTACGCATGGAGCTCGGCAGCAACGAGGCGATCAAGCAGGCTATACTGGGCGGACTGGGAATCTCGGTGCTGTCGCACCACACCCTGGCGCTCGACGGCACGGCCGGCCCGTTCGCGATCCTCGACGCACAAGACTTTCCGATCCAACGCCACTGGTACGTCGCCTATCCGCGCGGCAAGCAGCTGTCGGTCGTGGCGCGGGCATTTCTGGACTATCTGCTCGAGGCCAAACGGCATTTCGCGTCGCTA
>JAPTTX010000048.1:0-9172 GCA_028068195.1 Gammaproteobacteria bacterium | reverse complement strand
CCCGGCGGCTATCTGGACCGCATGCCGAAGGACCCCTGGGGCCATTATTACCAGTACCTCAATCCGGGACTGCACGGCGAAATCGACGTTTTTAGCTATGGCCCGAACGGTCCGTCCGCAGACGGCGGGAGCAGCAGCCAGGAGATCGGCAACTGGAACCTGAACCAATGATCCGGCTACGGGCAATGCCGGGTGCGTGCCTTGGAACATATGCGGTGCGCGGACCGCGGCCGGGGTTTGCCGCGGGCGTCGCCGCCCGAGAAGGCCGGGTCCGCGCCTGCACCGGCACGTTCTGAAGGCGCCCGCGGGATTTCCGTGACTGCGGCGTCCGTGTCCGGGGCACGTCGGGGCTTGTGGTCTGCTGGCCGCACGGCCGCGCGCGGCTTTACGCTGATTGAGCTGCTGGTGGTTATGGTGCTGATCGTGATCGTGATCGGCACCGTAGGGCTCGGTCTCGGAGGCAGCGACTCGCGAGCGGTTCAGCAGGAAGCGGCGCGGCTCGCGCTGCTCGTGCGCACTGCGCACCAGGAAGCCATACTGGAGGGAGAGGTATATGCGGTCGCCCTGGCCCCCGACGGCTACCGGTTTCTCGTTCTAAACAACCGCAAGGGGAAGTTCGAGGCCATCAGGGCCGATCAAATCCTGCGTCCCAGGCGTCTGCCGCCGAATATGTCCATCACTTCGGTCACCATCAATGGCGCCAGCGCCGGAAACCGGCCGGAGCTGATCCTGCTGCCGACCGGCGAACTGCCCGAGTTCGACATCGTTATCGGCCGCGACGGCGTCAGCTGGAGCATCCAGGGAACCGCGGACGGCGTGATCCGGACGGTGCGGCGGCATGCTTAGCCGGGACCGCGGATTCACCTTGCTCGAAGTGTTGGTCGCGCTGGCAGTTCTTGCGATCGCCCTGGCGGCGGTCATGCGCGTGGTGATCCAGTCGATCGAGACCAGCATCAGCCTGCGCAACCATCTGGAAGCGCAATGGGTGGCGGAAAACCGCATGACTGAACACCAGTTGCGCGGCGACTGGCCGTCTACCGATACGACTAGCGGTACCACGGAGTTCAACGGCCGCAAATGGTATTGGCGTGAGCAGGTCTCGGCAACCGCGATCGCCGGATTCCGCCAGGTGCGGATAGAAGTGCGCGCCGGGCGCCACCGGGAGGCGCTCGGTCGCATCATCGGCTTCCTGAGGCAGCCGCCATGAACAACGGGCCCCGGTACCGTTGCGCGCGCGGCCTGACGCTGTTCGAAATGCTGGTGGCGATCGCGATATTCGCCATCGTATCGGTCATGACCTACGGCGTGCTCGACCAGGTCCTGCGCGGCCGTGACCGCGTGACCGCCGAACGCCGATTCTGGAGCGGGCTGGCCATGTGTTATGCGCACCTGCAGGACGACCTGTCGCAGGTTCGGCCACGCCCGGTCATTGACGATGATGGTCAGATGCTGCCGGCATTCATCATCCGTCCCGCGGACGTCCGCACCCTCAGCGCCCCGCAGCTCGAATTCACCCGTGGCGGCGTACTGGTGACCGGTGACGCCACGCGCAGCGACCTGGAACGCGTTGGCTACGAGCTGCGGCATAACGTGCTGTGGCGCTTGAACTGGCCGGTGCTGGACCGCGCGCCCAGCACGGTGCCGGTGAAATCGGAAATTCTTCGCAACGTCACGGAGTTCCGGGTGCGCGCGTTCGCGCCCGACCAGCTGTGGTCCGATCTGTGGCCGCAGCTGGCCGGTGGCGCTTCGAGCCCCGCCATGGTCAACCCGCTTCCGCGTGGCGTTGAGGTCAGGCTCTCGATCCGCGGCCGCGGCCGCTTCAAGTGGCTGTTCCTCGTTCATGAATAGATCCCGGGGAAAGATTCAGGGTCCGCGCGGGCAAAGCGGCGTGGCGCTGATCACGGCGCTGTTGGTCGTGGCCATCGTCGCCGCGATCGCCGCGTATCTGAGCCTGAACCAGGAAGTGTGGATACGCCAGGTAGAGAACCTGGCGGACCGCTCGCAGGCGGAGGAGGTCCGCGACGGGGCGCTGGAGCTCGCGCTCAAGGTTCTCGACGACAATGCCAAGAAGAATAACCCGACGGACGATCTTACCCAGGGGTGGGCGCGCACGCTCCCGCCGATGCCGGTTGCGAACGGTACGGTTGCCGTCCGGATCTTCGACGCGCAGGCGCGGTTTAACCTGAACAGCCTGATGCGCGGGAACGTCCCGAGCCAGCCGGACATTGCAGTATTTCAGAATCTGCTGCTGTCTTTAGGCATCAATCCGATGATTACCGATGCGGTACTCGACTGGATCGGACCGCCTGGACAGCCCCGGCCGGACGGCGCCGAAAGCGACTATTACCTCACGCTCACCCCGCCTTACCGGGCCGCCAATCAGCCGCTGCAGAGCGTGGAGGAGCTGCGTCTGGTGCGCGGATTCAGCGCCAAGGCCGTTGAACTGCTGCGTCCGTACGTGGTGGCTCTGCCCATGCCGACACCCGTCAATATCAACACCGCCGGTGCCAGGGTCATGAGCGCGCTGTTTACGGCCATGCCGCTGCAGACCGCACGGAATCTGGTCGATCAGCGCGACAATACTCCGGACCCGTTCACGAGTGACGCGCAGCTTCAGGCCCGGGCAGGGCAGCCGCCGGAGAACAGCCAGACCTACGATGTGAAGACCTCTTATTTCATCGTCGACATCCAGACCTCTTTCGGACGCATCTTCAACGACAGCCGGACGCTCGTCTACAGTCCGGGGGGAGGACAGCCGGTAAAGGTATTGTGGCAATCTGGTGTCCTCAGGGCGAACCTGCCGGCGAGTGCCAGCGCGGGGCTGCCGTCATCAGTGTCGGCATCGGGACAGAACGGTGGATAACGGTTACACTGTTGTGGCTATTGCTTGGCGCTGCCATGATCTGGCATGACTAAATACCTTCCGAAAATTGACCGTGTGAAGACGAGAACAGCCCCGCCAATCGACCTGTCATGAACGCACCGCTGAAAAATTACGCCTTGAACTTCCGCATCCAGGATCACGGGCTTCTCAGTCTGCGGCTCCCGGCTGGCTGGCCCGAGAGCAACCTAGCTGTCTCGTGGTGGTGGCGCGGGATGGACGGCGAAATGCGCCACGGCGAGGTGTCCCGTCTGGACGATCTGCCGCCGGCTCTGCGCACTGCGCGCGTTCGTGTCTGGACTCCGGCTGCGGAGACCATGCTGGCGCAGGTGACGCTGCCGACAAGATCGCGCGCCCGCATCGCCCAGGCGCTGCCGTACGCGCTGGAGGACCAGCTGCTGGGTGAACCGGAGAGCCTCCATTTTGCCTATCGTCCCCAGGGCGGCGGCAGTCTGGCGGTGGGCGTCACGGCGCGCGCGCGGCTCCAGGCGTGGATCAGGGCCCTGAAGGAGGCGCGACTGGAGCCGGCGATACTGTGTCCTGCGACCCTGGCGCTGCCTTGGGATGGCACTGGCTGGTCGGTGACGCCGGACGGCAACGAGCTGATTGTGCGCACGGGTGCGTGGTCGGGATTTTCCTGCGATCTGCCGCCCGGCCGGGACGTGCCGGAGGCGCTCATCATCGCCGTGCGCGAGGCGCGCGCCGGCGGGATGGCTCCGGAATCACTGTCGTTTTACAATCCGCCCGCGGGGACCGATTTCGGGCGCTGGTCCGACGATCTGCAGCTGCCGGTGCAGGGCGTGGAGGAGGAATTCTGGGCGCGGCCTTCCGGCGCTTCGGGGTTCAGCCTTCTGCAGAACGAGTTCTCTCCGGTCGATCCGCTGCGCCAGACGCTGCAGGCGGTGCGGCCGGCTGCAATCGTACTGCTGCTGTGGGTGGTGATCGGGTTCTGCGTTAACCTCGGCACCTGGTGGCACTTGAAGCATGTCGAGCTCGCGCAGCGCCATGAGATGTACGAGCTGTTCCGGCGCAGCTTTCCCGACGCCCACACCATCGTGGATCCTCCCTTGCAGATGGCCCGGGAGCTGGCGGCATTGCAGTCCGGCAGCGGCCGGCCGGTGCCTGGAGACTTCCTGCCTTTGCTGGCCGACGTGGCTCCGGCGATGCAGTCGGTCCCGGCGAGCCATCTGCGCGGCCTGAGCTACTCGGACTCGGGTCTTACCCTCGACTTGCGCGTAGCGGACTATCAGACCATAGAGGCGCTGCGCAACGCGCTGGTTGCCCGTGGCCTGCGTGCCAAAGTGCTGGATGCGGCCAGCCATCGCGGAATCGTTGATGGCCGGATCCGCGTCAAGCCGGGAAGAACATTGTGAAACGGTCGATACTGTCATTTCTGGAACCCTATCTTGCGCGCTGGCGGGCGCTGCAGGCGCGCGAACGTGTGGCCGTGGTCATCGCTGCCGTGGCGCTCGGCGGGTTTCTGTTTTATGACGTCCTGTGGGCGCCCATGCAGCATGAGTTGCACCAACTGCGTGTCGCGGTTCCGCGCGACCGCGCGCGCCTGACCGTCATGCGTGCCCAGGCGCTGCAGATCCGGCAGCTGCGCGCCGGAGGAAAGATTGCGCATGTCTCAGGTGGCGCCGCGATCCTTGCGACTCTCGAACGGTCGGCGGCGGCCTATGGTCTCCAGCAGTCGCTTACCCAGATGGAGCCGGACGGCGCGAACGGAGCACGTTTGATACTGCAAGGGGTGGGGTTCAATACGCTGGTCACCTGGCTCGGCGTGTTGCAGACACGCAATGGCGTGCGCATCGAAAACGCGGCGATCGAGGCGAAGGCGGCGCCTGGAGTCGTCGATGCACATCTGGAGCTGCGGGGGCCGGGGACGTGACGCGGCGCTGGCTGTGGTATGCCCTTTCGGGGCTGGCGTTGTATCTGGTTTTCGTGGTTGCCACAGCACCGGCGGCGTGGGTGTCCTGGGCGCTCGCGCGCGCAAGCGGCGGCACTTTGAACATTGACCGCCCTGGTGGAACCGTCTGGCACGGACGCGGAGCCCTGGTGATCCGCAACGCCTCCACGCTGCCCCGCAGTCTGGGGACGGTCCACTGGGCGCTTAATCCTCTGTGGTTGTTCGCAGGCCGGCTGCACGTGCATGCCGTCATGCGCGGGCCCGGTACCGATATTCGGGCAGATGTCGCTCTCGGTTATCACCGGGTCGCGCTGAGCGCCGTAGACGCCAGTTTCCCGGCGCAGTTCCTCAGCACCTTGTACAGTCCGGCAGCGCTGTTCGGTCCTGCTGGGCAGCTTCATATCGATGCCAAGCGGTTCGCGCTCGACGGCGGGGCCGCGAGCGGAAGCGCGGTGGTCCAATGGCGGCAGGCGGCCAGCAGCCTGTCCAGTGTGCGGCCGTTCGGCAATTACCGGCTATCCCTGGACGGCCAGGGCCGCGTTGCGGCGCTCAAGCTGCAGACTCTCGGGGGCAGCCTGATGTTGACCGGACAGGGCAGTTGGCAGCCCGCCAACGGACAAATCCGGTTCAGCGGGCTGGTGAGTCCTGCTGCCAACGGGCCGGCGCTCGAGCCGCTGCTCCGGTTGTTCGGTCCAGATCATGGCGGCGGCCGGCGCAGCTTCGACATAAGCGCCAGACTGGCCGCTTTCTGATGCTGTCCAGTGACTAGCCCTAAGCCTTCCCGCAATCCGGTGTCCGCCGCAAGCGCGATGGTCCGAAAGTACTGGTTGGCACTGCTGATCATCGGCGGACTGGTGTCCGCGGGCATTTTTTTTCACCGCGAGCTGGGACAGATCGACCACCCGCTGCACGTGTCTCTCAGCTTCCTGCCAATCGCACTGGTGCTGCAGGCAGTCTACTGGCTGTTTCTGAGCGTGCTATGGAAGCGCATTGTTGCCGAAGTCACCGGAACGCGTTTGCCCCTCAAAGAGAGCCTTTTCCAGCTGTGCCTCGTGAGCATCGCGAAGTATGTCCCCGGAAAGCTCTGGGGCGCAGTGGCGCGGGGCGCGCGCATGAAGCGGCGCGACGGTATCGGCGCGCAGCAGATCATCGTCGCGACCTGCGTAGAGCAGTTTTTCGTGCTGTACTCGGCGGTGGTTGTGGCTGCAGCGCTACTTGCAGGGCGGTATAACAGTGCGTGGGCCTGGGGCCTGTTGGCCGCATCCGTTGCCGGTGCGATCCTTGGACAGCGCTATCACGGACTAGCTGTGAGGCTAATATTGCGGTTCTACGTGCGGCTGAGAGGCGGTGAACGGGAGGCCTCAGCCGTGAAGAACTTGCCCGGCCCGAAATATTATTTCCTCTTGGGCGCGTACGCGGCACAATGGGTGATCCTCGGGTTGGTGTTTGCCTTCGTCTATTTCACCTTTTTTCTTGTGCAGCCCGGGAGCAGGTTAATCTATTCCCTGCTGCTCGCCAACACCGTCAGCATCACCGTCGGATTCCTGGCGGTATTTGCGCCCGGCGGCATCGGTGTACGGGAAGCCGTGAGTAGCGCGATCTTGGCCTCCCAGATTCCACTGACCAATGCAGTTCTTGTGAGTCTGCTGTTCCGTCTGTGGCTCATCGTCACGGAGATTGTGTTGGGCGCGATCGCCTTCTGGGGGTCGGGACGCGAGGTGATCGCGGCGCTGCGCCGGTCGGGGTCGACTGCCGACGAGTAATGCGGAAATGCCGTCCGTAACCCGGATGCCTCGCTGCTCAGCGTAGCAGTTCGCCCAGGATCGCTTCGACCGAGGCCGCATTGGCCAAATGTTGCTCATAGAATCGGCGGGCGCGTTGCGCATAGTCGGTCCGCGCCGTGGCGTCCCGGGCGAGCGACAGGATGCCCGCTGCCAGCGCCGCGGGATCGCCGATGGCTGCTGTTGCGAACGGGGCATGATCTGCGTCGCTGATCAGTTCGAGCGCACAGGTTGTTTCTCCAGTAATGACCGCCCGCCCGCAGGCCATGTAAGCGTAGTTCTTGAGCGGCCAAACCCGTTGTGCCTTGTTCGTGGTGCCAAATATGCCGAGACAGATGTCAGCACGACGGATCTCTCCGGCCAAGTCCGCGGCATCCTGCCATTCTTCGATCCAGACGTAGTTCCGGCAGTCCTCGCGCTCAAGAATGTTCCTTACCGACTCCCCGGTCTGCCCGTAGCCGATGAGACGGAATGCTATATTGGCTTCGTCTCTCAGCAGAGCGATGGCTTGTGCGATGATATCAACCCCCTGTAGTGGCACAAATGTCCCGATGAACAGCACTGTGCATGGCCCAGTACGGGGGACGTAAGGGACGTGAAAATAGATCTGTTCTCCGATCGTCAGCGGCAAGGGGACTACCTTTCCCGCGGGAAGGCCGAACAGCGCAGTCAGGTGGGCGGCGTTCATCGCGGTATCGGTAACGACCCGATCGGCTAGCCGGTAGCCTCGCTGCTCGATGCGGCGCAGCAGCCGCGCTGGCAGGCTCTTGCCGGAGAGCAGGGCGCGGTCTGAAACTGCCGTGTCGTACAGCGAAATGAACGCATCGGCAATGATTCTTCCCGGTCGCAGGGACCGCGGGAGAAACGAAAGGCAGCACAGTAGCAGCGGAGCCGGGTAGGGAATGTATACCGGTTTCGAGCGTGCGTGCAGCACGCATGCGGCCACAGCGCGTGCGTGGCAGCGGAAGGCGCGGAATGCCGTGCACGTGATGGATGCGAGACGGCTCGCTGCCCAGCGGCGGCGCCGCGCAAACGGTCGCCAGCGCAGCGCGAAGCCATATTCACGGGCCGCAACCTTGCCGGAATTGACGAGTCCGAGGACCCTGTACCGAACGTTTGGGTAGGCGTCTGAAGGATCGTGGACTCCGACGATGAAGATCTTGTGGGGAGCGCCACTGGTCGGGAGTGGCCCGGGTCTCGAGTCAGTCGGACTCATCTGCGCGCGAGCACCAAATAGCCGTCCCCGATGCCGGCGCCCTTCACCAGATCCTGCAGCAGGAAAAACGGTTTCATCAGTGCCGGAACCGGGAGCACGCCGAGCCGGCGTGCGTGCGAGCGCTCGCTGCCGCTGCGCTTGGTAGCCTCCGCTTGTGGAAGCGGACGCCGTCGCAGCTGCCGGCCGTAGTAGATTCGGTAGGGAAGCGCGAGCAGATGAGTGACGGGAAATCCGTAACACCACAGCGTGATGGTCTGCAGGCGTGCGGCGGCCAGCTTGCGGGACAGTTCGTCGTACTCGTAGCGGCGGAAATGCCCGGCATACTCGTCCGCGGCCTGCCATTTGCGCATGAATGCCGGCACCGACAGTAGCAGGTGGCCGCCGGGACGCAGCATGCTGCTGACAGCATCGAATGCTGTGGCATCGTCTTCGATGTGCTCGAAGACCTCGCAAGCCACGACGAGATCATAGGTTGGTCCGATCTCCATGGACCGGAAATCGCCCTCCCGGACGGTCAGGGCTGCCTGGCCCGCGGTCCGCTGCCTCAGCACCGCCGCGCTGTGCTCGGAAAATTCGATCAGGTCGCCTGTTGCGTCGGGCAGTGTGGCGGCAAGGAACAGTCCGATGTCTCCCTGTCCGGGACCGATTTCGGCGAAGCGCGAGACCGGTCCGGGAATGCTGCGGAGAAGCTGTTCCACCAGGCGCAGCCGCATCAGATAGCGGGGGCCGGGCGCGGAAACGAAGTGGAATATCGAGGCGGGTGCAGTCATTGTGCTGTGCGAAGCCGGCTCGGCGGAAGGTCGGTACCGGCAAAGTCTGCAGTGTAAGTACGTCGGGGACCGGATCCGGCTTGGCGTGGCCTCGGTGCCCGCGTACGGCGGCTAGATTCGTTCACTGTCCTTGTAATTGAGCGCGCTCAGCTGTTCCGAGACAAGGCCGATCAGGAACACCAGTATCGACGTAACGAAAAGCAGTGCACTCATGTTGGTGAACCGGCCGCTCGTCATGAAGGTATACAGATAGCGACCCAGTCCCATTAGGAAAAAGGCGACGCTCACCGGAACAAACAGCTTGAGCGGAGAATACAGCGTACCAATCTTGAAGATGATGAGCAGAAATCGGAAGCCATCGCGCAGCAGGCGGATATGGCTCTTTCCGATGCGCGGCTGGGCTATGATAGGAATGTACGCGACACCGTAGCCGGCGCGAAAGAAACTCATCGTTATCGTGGTCGGATAGGAAAATCCGTTTGGGAGCAGGTACAGGAATTTGCGGAACTTGTCGGCACGAACGGCGCGAAATCCTGAAGTAAGATCGGCAATGGAACGCCCGGTCATCCAGCTGGCAAGCCGGTTATAAAACCCATTGGCCGTTGCCCGGTGCAG
>JAPTTX010000042.1:0-39945 GCA_028068195.1 Gammaproteobacteria bacterium | reverse complement strand
TTGCGATCTCGGCGCAATATCATCGCGCGTTCAGCAACGCCGACCAGGCGGTGGCCTACATGGTGGCCTACGTGCAGCATCCGGCCGAGAGCAAGTCGATCCTGGCCCGGACGGGCATGATGCGCGGACCGCTTATGCCCCCGATGGCGCTGCCGGAGCAGGATCTGCAGGCCGTCGCGGTCTGGATCTGGTCCGCGGAGGGGAGGTCTGGCCCTGGCTACGGGCCGATGTCAGGTCCCGGCGGTTCGATGATGGGTGGCCGCATGGGAGGATATTGATCCCTACCCCCTTGCTATTTACAAACCTGCGGGATGGCATACGACTTCTTACAGAGATCATAGGCCTTGATGCGGGCCGACTCAGTGAACGCAATTTCGACATTGCCGAAGGCAAATCGACAACGCGGGTAGCGGATCAATCGACGTGACAACGGGCCGGTCGGATCAGGAGGAAAATCAACCGGCAGATTCGGCACTACTGCTCGATCAGGCCGTCATTCTTTCGTGCAAGCCAACATCGCTACCGGCATTGTCCTCAGCAGTGCGCCTGTTTAGCTTCGGCGACTAAGAGTTCGTCGGCATCGTGTATCCATGTCAATGGCGTGATTATCCGCAATTTTAATGGATCGCAACCGGGCGTTTCACCGTCGAAGCCGCTGCCGGACTTGTGGCCAGTTATGGTCTGATTGCGGTCGCGCCGCGCCAGCCCAGGCGCCGATGCGACGAACAATGACCCATCAACGCCGCGGTGCGGACGTATCAAAGGGCCATGGCCAGAGCGGCTCTTCAGGTAGCGTTACAGCCAGCGTGAATGGAACTTGCCGTTGGGGCGATCCGGAGCTCCGCCATCCCGGAGCTAATTTGCCGCTGCCGTCTGCCCCGGAGCTCAGGCGCGTACAGATGCTGGTTCGACGCGACTGTGCGCCGGCGCTACTCGCAGACGCTCAATCACATCTTTAAGGGCGCTGACGAATAGCAGGACGTTCTTCATGTTGCTGGTCTGTCCCATGAGTCCAACCCGAAAGATGCGACCAGCAAGGGCGCCGAGGCCTGCCCCGATCTCTAGATTGTAGTCTGACAGGAGCAGCTGACGGATCCCCGCTTCGTCGACATTCGGCGGCACGGAGATCGCATTGAGTTGTGGCAGACGGGATTCTTCGCGCACAAAGAACTCCAGGCCGAGCGCTTCGACGCCAGCGCGCAATGCCCGGTGATTCTGCTCGTGGCGTTCCCAGGCGTTCTCGAGCCCTTCCTCCTGCAACATGACAAGTGCCTCGTGCAGTCCATAGAGCGCATTGACCGGGGCAGTGTGGTGATAGGTGCGCTTGCTCGATCCACCCCAGTACCCCATAACCAGGGTCAGATCCAGAAACCAACTTGGTACCGGTGATCGGCGGCGCTTGATCTTTTCGAGTGCGCGCTCGTTGAAGCTGACCGGCGACAATCCCGGCGGACAGGACAGGCATTTCTGTGAACCGGAGTAGATGGCATCGATATCCCACTCATCGACCTTCACCGGAATCCCGCCGAGTGAGGTTACGGCATCGACGATAGCCAGACAGTCGTGGCGGTGGGCGATCTCCACGAGTGTCTTGGCGTCCGAGCGTGCGCCAGTCGAAGTCTCGGCGTGCACGAAGGCGACGAGTTTCGCGTCGCGATGAATGTTGAGCGCGTCTTCAAGCCTGTTCGAGTCGACCGGTTGTCCCCACGCGTCTTCCACTACCACAGGCACACCGCCCACACGCACGACATTCTCCTTCATGCGCCCACCGAAAACGCCATTGACACATACCACCACCTTGTCGCCAGGTTCGACCAGATTGACAAAGCAGGTTTCCATACCGGCCGAACCGGGCGCCGAGACTGGCATCGTCAGCTGATTGCGTGTTTGAAACGCGTATTGCAGCAAAGCCTTGACCTCGTCCATCATTCCGATGAACGCCGGATCCAGGTGACCGATAGTCGGACGTGCCATGGCGGCAAGCACGCGCGGGTGGACATCCGACGGGCCAGGACCCATCAAAGTGCGCAATGGCGGGTTAAAGGATTTGATGGCCATGGAATTCTCTTTTTAACGGTTCAGGTGGCAACGGTAGATACAAGTTAGACTCATTATAACGTCGCAACATCGATAGCTTCAACCCGTCTGCTCCAAGGTGTTCGGACATGTGGCAGACATGGCAGCATCCAGCAGTTCTATCCAATGCCTCACCGGAACGCCGGCCCGCGACTGAAGGTGTGCCAGGCATCCGATGTTGGCGGTAGCGATCGCGGCGGGTTGTCCCGACTCGAGTGCATCAACTTTTTGATGCAGGAGCCGTTGCGAAAGTTCCGGTTGCAGCAGGGAGTATGTGCCAGCTGATCCGCAACACAGATGTCCGTCCGGAACTGGTGTAAGCTCAAATCCAGCATCCATGAGGATTGTTTCCACTATGCCGGAGATCCTCTGGCCATGCTGCAGCGTGCAGGGAGCATGAAAGGCAATACGCGCACCGGATCTGGTCAGCGGGACGATCCGGGAGCGGTCTTCCTTCGCCAGCACTTCCCCGATGTCCAGGGCCATGGTCGATATGCGGGCCGCACGGTCCGCGTAAGCCGGATCATCGCGCAGCAGGAAGCCGTATTCTTTCACCATCAATCCGCATCCGCTGGCGTTAAGCACGATCGCCTCAGCTCCGTCGTCGATGTGTGGCCACCATGCATCGATGTTGCGTCGCGCGAATTCGAGCCCGTCCCGCTGATTGCCAAGGTGATAGCTTAGCGCCCCGCAGCAGCCGCTCCCGGCAACCCGCTGGAGCCCGATGCCAAGACGGCCGAGAACGCGTGCAGTAGCGGCATCGATATTGGGGGCGATCGAGGGCTGTACGCATCCGCCGAGCGCCAGCATCCTTCGGTTGTGCATGGAACGCGGCCAGGACCCCGATTCCTGCAGCGGCGGTATGGCATTGCGCCATGCCGTTGGCAACAGGGGGCGCAATCGACGCGCCAGTCCGAGCAGCGGAGAAAAGCGGCTTTCGTGTGGCATTACCGTACACAGGAGGCGTCGCTTTACGCGTTCGGCGATGGTTCGGCGCACGCGCCGCTCAATGGCCGCGCGACCGATGTCAAGCAGCCGCCCGTAGCGCACACCGGAAGGGCAGGTGGTCTCACAGGCGCGGCAGGCGAGGCAGCGGTCCAAATGTACCTGCGTGCGTCGGGTGACGGCTTCTCCTTCCAGCGCCTCCTTGATTAGGTAGATTCGACCTCGAGGACCGTCCCGTTCGTCCCCGAGCAGTCCGTACGTCGGGCAGGTCGCGGTACAAAAGCCGCAATGCACGCAGGTCCGCAGTATCGATTCGGCCTCCCGTCCGTCCGGTGTGCTGCGCAGACTTTCAGTCAGTGTTGTTTGCATCGGCGTTATGGCACTTTTGGCTGGCCGGCCCCACTTTACGTGGCGCCGGGCGGGTTCCGATCACAGGCCGGCATACATTCGGCCAGGGTTGAAGATATTTTTTGGATCCATCGCATTTTTAATCCGACGGTGCAATTCGAAAAGTCCGGGTGCGAGGGGATGGAATATTTCCCCGCTGCGATCCCCTCCCCGAAAGAGCGTCGCATGTCCACCGCATTCCACCGCGACGCGCCGTATACTTGGTGCATCGGCGTCGCTCTTGAGCCACCGTTGCGCCCCGCCCCAGTCGATAAGCCACTTTCCCGGAATCTCAAGGGGGGGAGTTGCCGGTGGCACAGCCACCCTCCAGAGCGGTAGCGGCCCATCGAAAAATGAGTGGCTCTGTTCGCGCAGGGCCAGCCAGATTTCCTGAGCGTGGGTCGGGATATCGCCCCCGATCTTGTCGCGCGCAGCGCGCACCGCAGAATCGGCGCCGCTCAGTCGTATGTGCAGGCGATCCCCGTCGTACCAGCAGCCCGACAGCGGCAACGACCGACGCCCCCAGATATTCATGACCTCGATTGCTTCGGCCGCTGTACGATGCTGCACCAGTGTCGTGTCCGTTGCGGGACGCGGCCACACTTTCAAGGACGCTTCGAGGATCACGCCAAGCGTGCCCAGAGCCCCGACCATGAGGCGCGACACATCAAAGCCAGCGACATTTTTCATGACCTGGCCACCGAAAGTGACGATTTCGCCCTGGCCGTTGATCAGCTTGATTCCCAGCACGAAGTCACGTGCGGCACCTGCATACGGCCGCCGCGGACCGGAAAGCCCGGTGGCGATAGCCCCGCCAAGCGTAGCTGATTCAGCGAAATGCGGCGGTTCAAATGCCAGCATCTGATTGTGCTCTGCTAGTGCCGCCTCTATTTCCCGAAGCGGCGTGCCGGCGCGCGCGGTGAGCACGAGTTCGCAAGGATCGTAGCTGATGATGCCCCGGTGCGTGTCTGCTGCCAAGGGTGTACCGGAAACGGATCGGCCGAAGAATGCCTTGCTGCCGCCACCGGCAATCTGCAGCGGCGTGCCGGAACGCAGCGCCGCGCGCACAAGTTCCTGAAGCATGCCGCTGCTATCGTGCGGGCCGGCGAGTGGCATGTCATGCAACATGCTGCCCATCGCGTCAGAAACGCTCCAGATCGGAAAACGGAAGTCTGCCGGCATGCACGTGCATGGCCCCGTATTCCGCGCAGCGCCGCAGTGTCGGAACGGCCTTGCCGGGGTTGAGCAGCCCGTGCGGGTCGAAGGCCCGCTTCAGAGCATGAAACTGTTCGAGCGCCGATGCCGAAAACTGCACGCACATTTGATTGATTTTCTCCACACCAACGCCATGCTCGCCAGTGATGGTTCCGCCGGCCGCGACGCAGAGCTCGAGTATTTTTCCGCCAAGCCGTTCGGCGCGTTCCAGCTCTTCCGCCTTGTTCGCATCGTACAGAATCAGGGGGTGGAGGTTGCCGTCGCCGGCATGAAAAACGTTGGCCACAGCGAGGCCCGCATCGGCGGACATTTCCGCGATATGGCGCAGCACCGCAGGCAGGCGTCTGCGCGGAATCGTTCCGTCCATGCAGTAGTAGTCCGGGGCGAGCCGCCCCACCGCGGGAAAGGCTGCCTTGCGGCCTGCCCAGAACAATGTGCGCTCACGTTCGTCGCAGGCTGTACGCGATTCGGTCGCGCCGCATTGGTTCAGGATCTCCCGAACCTGCAGAATCTGCTCCGAAACCTCCTCGTTTATTCCGTCCAGCTCACACAGCAATATTGCCGCAGCCTCTATCGGATAACCTGCATGCACGAACTGTTCGGCGGCACGGATGGCGAGATTGTCCATCATTTCGAGTCCGGCCGGAACTATTCCGGCCCCAATGATTGCAGCTACGGCTGCGCCGGCCTTCTCTAAGTCATCGAAAGCGGCCAGCACCACCTGCGCCCGTTCGGGTCGCGGAAGCAGCTTGACTACGATCTCAACAATGACCCCGAGCAGTCCTTCGGACCCGGTCATGAGTGCGAGCAAATCGTAACCTGGTGAATCCAGGGCCGCGCCGCCGACGGTAATCAACTCGCCCTCGATGGTAAGAAACGTCAGCGCCTGAATGTTATGTACTGTGAGGCCATATTTCAGGCAATGAACTCCGCCGGCGTTTTCCGCGACGTTGCCACCGATGCTGCATGCGATCTGGGATGAAGGATCCGGAGCGTAATACAGGCCGGCCGGCGCGACCGCTTGAGAAATGGCGAGATTGCGGACCCCGGGCTGGACGCGTGCCGTACGGTTGATCTCGTCAATTTCCAGTATGCGGTTGAATTTGGCGAGTGACAGCAGTACGCCGTCTGCGAGCGGCAGGGCACCTCCAGACAGTCCTGTACCGGCACCCCGCGCCACTACCGGAACGCCGTGTTTGCGACAGATGTCCAGAACCGCGCGCGCCTGGTCGGTGGTGTCTGGGAGCGCGACCAGCAGCGGCAGCTCACAGTAGGCCGACAATCCGTCACATTCGTAGGGGCGCAGATCCTCAGGGTCGGACAACAATGCTCCCGGCGGCAGCACCCGTCGCAGCGCAGCGATTAACTCGTGTCGCGTGCAAGGTCGGGCATTCATGGTGAGGCTTGGCCTTTGGGTGTTCTCGGTGACATGGGGCCAGTAAATCACGACAACGCCTGCCGGCCAAGGGGGAGGGCGGCATTGCATGATGACATACTGATGGCACTACGGAAGAAGGCCAGTCTGTTTGGCATTTTGCCGCCACGACGGGCGGATTCGCAGACAGCAATATTGATCTAAGGCCATACAAATCGAATAGACTCTAGCCCCGGTAGTCTGAGTGCTGGACAGCAGTCGACCCGAGCGTCGAATGCCGCGGGGTTGTTTTCGCTGCCGCTCGATCGCAGGTTCACTGCCGATATGGATTAATTCGGTTGCTTGCCATTTTTCGGTGTTCGGCCATCACAGGGCGCCTGCCGTTTCGAATCCGTTGTTAATGGCAATCAGAATCATTGACAACTCCAATCAGCTTAATTTATCATCATAAATAGCAATCATTCGCATATAGAGGATAAAAGGTGTATGAGGACTTTTCTCGGTACCGGAATTTTGACCGTAGTCATGGGCCTAGGCGTGTGCAGCAGCGCGCAGGCAGATGCCGCAAGGACCCTGCTTACGATCAAAAATCAGCGGTTCATTCCGCAGCAGATTCAAATCCCAGCGCATACCAAGGTAGAGATTGTCGTGAAAAACGAGGATAGATTGCCGGCCGAATTTGAAAGTGCCGATCTGTCCCGAGAAGTGGTAATTCCCGGCCACAGCGCCGTGAGCGTGTATGTAGGGCCGCTGTCCACGGGGCGTTACGGCTTCTTTAACGACTTCAATCGTGCCGCTAGAGGCTGGGTGATCAGCGCGCCGAATCGGTCTAGATAGCCAGAAGCGAGGCCAGCGCCCATGTTTGCTGCCGCAGTCATCGTATTCCGGGAAGTCCTAGAGGCCGCCCTGATTGTCTCCATCGTTCTGGGAGCGAGCCGCGGTGTTGCCACCCGCGGCCGCTGGGTTGCTGCGGGTATCGTTGCAGGGATCGTCGGCGCCTGTGCCATCGCATTGTCTGCGGGCGCAATTGCAAGATCGTTCTCGTATGCCGGCCAACCGCTGATCAATGCCGGCATTTTGCTTGCGGCTGTACTTACGCTGTCCTGGCATAACGTATGGATGGCTGGGCACGGCCGGACGCTCGCGGCGCAGGTAAGAGCGCTTGGTCACGATGTGCAGACTGGCACTAGGCCGCTGACGGCGCTGATGGTGATCACGCTGACGGCCGTGATGCGCGAGGGGTCAGAGCTCGTTCTGTTTCTCTGGGCAATCGCCGCGGATGGCGTCACGCGGCTCGGTGTGTTGAGCGGCAGCGTCATGGGGCTTTTGGGCGGCAGCCTGGTGGGTGTGCTGCTCTACCGCGGACTGCTGTTCATTCCGCTGCGGCATTTCTTCGCCGTTACCAGCGGGCTGATTTTGTTGCTTACCGCGGGGCTTGCCTCAGAAGCAGCGGGTTTTCTCAATCAGGCAGGCCTGGTGCCTGCGCTGGGTCAAGGGCTCTGGAACAGCTCCACAATCCTTAGTCAGGAAAGCGTGCCGGGACGGCTGCTCCATATCCTCGTCGGCTATACGGCAAGACCTTCTGGAATTGAGCTGGTGTTCTACTTCACCACCCTAATTGCGGTCTACACGCTCATGCGCATCGTCGGTCGAACCACGCGAAAGGCAAGTTCGCAGCCTGTCTGAAGCGACGAAGCCGTCAGCCAGATCCCCCAATAGGCAAATCCGGATAACCAAATGCATAGGGAGCTGCCGCTTCCATAAGGAATACCCATGTCGCCGAAATGCGAAGCCGGAGTCGCCGCGCCCTGCAATGCCCCGTGTTGCGACACCCGAGAATGTTACCGCCGGCTGTCGGTCGCAGCACTGTGTCTGGGGGCGGCTCTGGCCGGAAGCGCAACCCATGCTGACGACCTCATCGTGTATTCGCCCCATGTCGTTCAAGGCCAGTCGGAAATCGAGCTCCGTGGAGACTTGCTTCAGGACCGTTCAGCCGCCGTCAGCGGCACGAGCAATTATCAGCTGTCTGTGGCCCACGCCTTCACAGGCTGGTGGCGTCCGGAGATCTATCTGGCGGAGTACCGGGACAGCCCTGGTACGGGGCGGCAGTCGCAGGGCTACGAATTCGAGAATGTCTTTCAGTTGGCGCCAACCGGTAAGTTCTGGGCTGACGCCGGCTTTCTCGCGTCCTACCACCATCATGTCGGCGGACAGCCGGATGACATCGAATTCGGTCCGCTGCTCGAGCACCGAGACCGGCGTCTGGTTAACGTGCTGAACCTCATTTGGGAAAAGCAAGTCGGCCCAGCTGCCAGCGGCGAATACGCATTTCGGGCCGCGTACAGCGCGCGCTATCAGTGGAAGGCCGCGCTGCAGCCCGGACTGGAGACATATTTTCGTCCTGACGATCACGCATACCAGGCTGGTCCGGTCGTATACGGAGAGATTGCCAGCGCCGAAGGCAGTGAGCTGGAATACAGCGGCGGAGTGGTCCTGGGCATCAATCGCGATGCTCCGGATGCGACCTGGCTGCTGCGCATGGAGTACGAGTTCTTCTGAGCGGGTCTGCGATTTAGATCACCGAGTTGGCGCCGGCTCGCCGGCATGGCTGCAGGGTAGCCCGGAACAACTGAGTTGGCGCCGCCATCCGGGCATCGGTGGTCACCAGCGGCCTCCAATCCAGTGACCCGGCACGCCCGCGCTTTTTTGTGCCGGCGCATGGTAGGCGGTATGCGCATCAACAAAGTCGAATCCTGTGAAGACCCGGGCCTATCATGGTGCAGGAGTCGAGTAACGAGCATGGATTGCATCAATGGCGGCGAGTGTGTCGCCGTCTAGCTCGATGTTCAGGCTGTCGATATTGCGTTGAAGCTGTTCCATGCTGGTTGCGCCGATGATCGTGGCGCGCACAAACCAGCGCTGGCGCACAAAGCTGAGCGCCATCTGATCAAGCGCGAGTCCCCGGCTTTCTGCAAGCGCAAGGTAATCAGCGGTCGCAAGCGCTACAGCCGGGCGCCGGTTCCTCGGTTGAAAGTCCGGAAACAGCGTAAAGCGGGCTCCTGCGGGGAGCGCGCCGCGCAAATATTTTCCCGAGAGTACGCCGCCTGCCAGCGGGCTGTAAGCGAGCAGCGGCACGTTTTCCCGGAAACTCACTTCAGCGAGATCGACATCGAATTGTCGGCTCACCAGACTGTAGACGTTCTGTATCGATACCGGCGGTGGTAGTCCGTGCTGGCGGGCAAGCAGCGAAAACTGGCATACGCCCCAGGACGTCTCGTTGGAGAGCCCGTAATGGCGTATCTTGCCGGCACGCATGAGCTCGGCCATGGTTTCGATCTGTTCGAGAATGGGCACGGTCGGCCTTTCCGCGCCGGGGTCGTACGCGCTGGCGCCGAACATTGGCACGTTGCGGTCTGGCCAATGAATCTGATACAGGTCGATGTAGTCAGTCTGCAGGCGCTTCAGGCTGTCGTGTACGGCTTCGAAGATGTTGGCGCGCGCCACCGCCGTGCGTCCGCCCCTCAGCCAGTCGCGACGCCCTGGTCCAGCAATCTTGCTCGCAATGACAAGTGTGTCACGCGCTTGCTGCCGCAGCCAGGCTCCCAGATAGAGCTCGGTGCGGCACGCGGTCTGCGCCCGTGGCGGGACGGGATACATCTCGGCAGTATCGATGTAATTGATCCCGCGGCTGAGCGCATAATCAAGCTGCTTGTGGGCATCGGCCTCGGTATTCTGTTCGCCCCAGGTCATTGTGCCGAGACAGAGCTCGGAAACCTGAAGTTCGGTGTCGCCAATTCTGTTGTAACGCATGCTTGGGCCCTCTGGAGTTCAATAGTACACCGGATTGCTGACGGATTATGGGGTGAGGGGGGCGGAAAGTCGGCGACAAGCTTAACCAAATAGCCGGGGAGTGAAAAGGGCAGCCGTAACAGAATTCTTTGCAGCTGGCGGAACCCCGGTCATATCGATCCGTGCGGTTCGACTGCAGCGGCGGCCAGCCTCTGTAGGTTCGATGCCGCATACGTGCCGGGGTCGCAGGCCGGACCGTCTAATGTCGCATCGGTTGCTTCCCGGCGCGCTGGCCCCGATGGTGTTGCCGAGAATGCCAAGACTTGGCGATGTGCCCCGCGGCGGCACAACCGGCATTACGGGCCATGACCGGGCGGCGCCCCGACGGTCATCGCACTGGTTCCGGTATGGGTGAATTGAACATTGGCCGGGGCGGCCATTGTGATGGAGCTGTCCAGGTGTGGCGATCCGTAATAATATGCAGTTAAATTAAAAGCATCCCGCTCACCGCCTGCAGGGGCCTACCAAACTCCCATGTCAAATAACATGAAATACACGATACCTATTGCAATCGTGCTGGTCCTCGGCGGACTGGCCGGTGGCGTCTACTATTGGCGCACGCATCAACCGGCGCCAGTGAACGAGGCGCCTGTGATGCCTGTGGCACCGCCTCCTCCAGTGCCGGCGCCGATCAAGCCACCCGCTCCACCCGTCCACTTTCCGGTTCCCAAGCCGACCGTGCCCGCGAAGGCGCCCTTGCCTTCGCTCGACAAAAGCGATGCGGCGATGACGCAATTGCTCACGGACTTTTTTGGCCGGGGATCGGTCGAAGAGCTGTTTGTGCCGCGCGACATCATTCACCGGTTCGTAGTCCTGGTGGACAGCCTGCCACACCGGAAATTGCCCATGCGATTCCGCCTTTTCAGGCCGGTCGCGGGAAAATTCCTGGTGTCCGGTCCGAAGGACAGCAGGGCGCTCAGCCCGGAAAACTACCGCCGCTATACGCCATACGTGCTGATGGCGCAGGCAGTCAGCAGCAAGACGCTAGTTGCGACCTATGTCCGTTTCTATCCGCTGCTGCAGCAGGAGTACAAGAGGCTTGGATATCCGCACGGGTACTTCAATGACCGCGTAGTGGCGGCGATCGACAATATGCTCGCGACTCCGGATGTCAAGGCGCCGCTCGACCTGGTCCGGCCCAATGTCCTGTACCAGTTTGCGGATCCCAAGCTGGAGGCGCTGTCAGCGGGGCAAAAAATCCTGCTGCGAATGGGGCCGGAGAATGCGGCCCGGATCAAGGCAAAGCTGCGGGAGATTCGCAACGACCTGACCGGTCAGGTTTCGAAACCCTAGACCTGCTGTGTAGCGAAGCGGCCGCGATGATTTGCGCGGCGCTGCAGTATCAGCTGGATGGATGACCGGACCGGAATGGACGGCATTGCGGATAGGACCCGTGCGCTGGGTCGTGCCGCGGCCGGATGCCGGTCCGGGAAAGGGGGCTGCGATGGGCAAAGTCCGACTGGAAGCTTTCAGCGACGGCGTCCTTGCCATCATCATCACGATCATGGTGCTCGAGTTGAAGGTACCGCGGGGCGTGGAGTGGATTGCGCTCAAGCCGCTGTTGCCGGTCTTTCTGAGCTATGCCTTGAGCTTCGTATATATCGGCATTTACTGGAACAATCACCACCACCTGCTGCATACGGTGAGCAAGGTCGGCGGTGGAATTCTGTGGGCCAATCTGCATCTGCTCTTCTGGCTGTCGCTCTTCCCGTTTGCCACCGGGTGGATGGGGGAAAACCGATTTTCGTCTTCACCCACCGCTCTCTACGGCATTGTGCTGCTGATGGCGGCTCTCGCATGGCAGATTCTGCAGCGCTCGATCATTGCCGGTCATGGCAGGGGTTCGCTGCTCGCGCTTGCCATAGGCCGGGATCTCAAAGGCAGATCGTCGGTGCTGTTCTACGCCGCCGCGATTCCCGCGGCGTTCCTCAGCCCCTGGGTTTCCCAGGCATTGTACGTGTTTGTAGCGCTGCTGTGGCTCGTTCCGGACCGACGCATTGAGAAGGTGGTGACGGCGGAACGTCGGGACTGAATGGATCCGGGCAGTGCCGCCGGAAAGCGGCGAAGGAAAAAGCACGCATTATTGCGGGGATGCGTACAGCCGCAGCATGTCTCCTTTCCCGGCGCCATATTTGCGGATCCGGACAGAATCAGGGCGCGGAAAGCAGAATCTCGAGATCCTCTGCGGTCAGGGCTGGGGCCTGACCGGCGCCATCGCCATAGACCGCGTTGGCCAGCGCCTGCTTGCGCGCCTGAAGCGTAGCGATCCTTTCCTCAACCGTGCCCTGAGCGACAAGCTTGTAGACGAACACCTTCTTGTCCTGACCGATTCGGTGCGCGCGATCTGTGGCCTGCCGCTCGACCGCCGGATTCCACCAGGGATCGTAGTGGATCACCGTATCGGCGGCGGTCAGATTGAGTCCGGTGCCGCCGGCCTTCAGGCTGATGAGCAGCAGCGGCACCTCGCCCGCCTGGAAGCGGTCGACCGGTGCCGACCGGTCACGCGTCTCGCCGGTGAGCAGCGCAAACGGGATCTTGTGCGCATCAAGCTCCGTCTCGATTAACGCCAGCATGCTCGTGAACTGCGAGAACAGCAGAATGCGGCGACCCTCCTCAAGCAGTTCCGGCAGCATGTCCATCAGCAGGCCGAGTTTTGCCGATCCACCGACCTTTTTGGCCGATCCGAGCTTTACCAGGCGCGGGTCACAACATACTTGCCTGAGTTTGAGCAGGGCATCAAGGATAATGATCTGGCTGCCGGCAAGACCCTTGCGGGCGATTTCTTGGCGGACCTTTTCGTTCATCGATAAACGAATGCCTTCGTACAGGTCGCGCTGCGCGCCTTCCAGCTCGACAGTGCGCACGATCTCGATTTTGGCAGGCAGTTCGGTGGCGACCTGTTCCTTGGTGCGCCTGAGCATGAAGGGGGCGACCCGCCGCGCCAGCGCTTCTCGCCGGGCGGCGTCGCCGTGTTTTTCGATCGGCGTGCGATAGAGCCGGCGAAAGCTGCGCTCGTCGCCGAGCAGGCCCGGCATCAAAAAGTGAAACAGGGACCACAGTTCTCCCAGGTGATTCTCAAGGGGGGTGCCCGTAAGGCACAACCTATGTCTGGAATTGAGACCCCGTGCGATCCGGGCCACCTTGACGTTCGGGTTCTTTATTGCCTGGGCCTCGTCCAGGACCACCAAGTGGTATTGCTGAGCCGCGAGGACCTCGGCGTCACGTGGCAAGAGCGCATAGGTGGTCAGCACGATATCGTGATCCGCAATGCGGCTGAAACTATCGTGGCGCGCATTGCCGTGCAGAGTGAGCACCCTGAGTTCGGGCGTGAACCTGCCGGCCTCGCGTCGCCAGTTTGCCATCAGGCTGGTGGGCGCTACGACCAGGGCCGGGCGATCCATCCGGCCGGACTCCTTTTCGGATTGGAGGTAGGCGAGTGTCTGCACGGTCTTGCCGAGCCCCATATCATCGGCCAGGATCCCACCGAATCCGAATTCGCGCAGAAATGCAAGCCAGTTCAGCCCGGCGCGCTGGTAGGAACGGAGCTCCGCGCGAAGACCAGCGGGAAGCCCGATTTGCGGAATTCCGTTGAAGTCACGCAGTTTTTGCGCAAGGCCGCGCAATTGCTCGGGTGCCGCCCATCGAAGCGTCGTGCCGAGGTGGGCTTCCAGGGTGCCCAGGACCCCGGCCTGCGCACGTGGCAGGCGGAGGTGGCCGCTGGCGTCGAGCGGCGCCTCGTCATAGAGCTCGATGAGCACTGACAGCAGCGTTTGCGCGCGCTCGTAGGGTATCGGCATGAGGCGTCCGTCAGGCAGACGCATGATTAGCCGATCCTTGCCGGGCGCCGGGGCCGGCGTCTGCCGGTCCCGGCGCGCAGACCGCAGCCAATCTACGAGCAAGGGGAGCAGATTCACGCGCCTTCCGTCAACGAGGACGCCGAGCTCGAGCCCGAACCAGTCTGTGCCTTGCCCTTCGGCCGCGACGTCGGCGAACCATTCGGCTGAGGGCTCGGCGACACGGTAGGGATAGTCGGCGTCGATTTCGATCTGCCATCCGGCTGCCTGCAGCGCAGCAACTCCGTCGATGCTGAAATCCTGCAGCGCTGCATCATTGCCAGCATCCGCTCCCTCCAGATATAGCGCATGTTGCAGCCGCTTCGGAACGCTGCTTAGAAAGGACAGGCAGCTAAGCGGAAGAAAGCCATATCGGCCGAGTTCTGCCAGGTTCCGTGCCTCGGCGTCAAAGTCGCGGAAGACCCGCAGCAGGTTGCCTTCGTCGAGGTGCGTGCGGTATTCGCCGGAGTCGCCAGCGTCGATGCGTACCCCAGCATAGTCGAAGGACAACGCAGCCAGGGGGCAATCGCGGTGCGCGGCTCCAATCTGCCACTGATGCGCATAGTGCACCGGAAGCCGGTCAAGAAAGAGGCGCAGAACCGGGACCGGTTCGGGCCTTACAGTCCTGGCGGTTTCGAATATCCGCGGCAGTGACGGCGAATTTTCATTGAAGTACCGGCGCAGGGCGGCATGTGCTGCGGCGGCCTCCTCCGGCGCCAGTTCCGGTGCTGTGAAAAGCTCCTCGGCAAAGGCATCGCCAAGACCGGTCTTGAGCGGGCCGCACAGCGCCAGCGCCGCGTCAACGTACCAGGGTGGGTTGACCGGCAACACCTCGTCTATGCTGGGATCGGCCACGCAGACAAGCCGCTGGCGTCCTTCGGCGTCGGTCTGCCAGGCCGGCGTGCCGGAGCGGGGCTCGCCCGGAGAGAGCGGCGCAGCATCCTTGCTGCGCCAATGGCAGCGTCCGGTGGCAATCATGCGTGCGAGCACATGCGCGCCGGCGCTTCCGCGCAGCGGGTAAGTACCGAATCGCATGCCGGCATGATCTGCCCGCAATGTCTCTAGCCAGCGCAGCAGATCGCGGTCGGTTTCCGTTACGAAGCGGGCATGGCTCTGGAGGCCTCCGCTCCAGCGTTCGGCCCTTCCGTAGCCGCCGGTCTTGAGCGGGCGTACGAGCAAGATATCCACCACGGCACGCGTGCCGTGGTGGAGACGTTCGGGCCTGAGCAGGTACAAAAGCCTCTCGGACGTGTCTGTCGTAGATGACGCTACGGTCCCATGCACACTGCGAGCCAGGGCATCGAACCAGGGCTGCAGAGCGCTTTCCGGCGCCCCAGGTGCAGCCGCCGAAGCGGATGCATTCGAATCTCTGGCCGGATCCACCTGATCGCGCGCCAGCGCCTCAAGCAACGCTGCTGCCGCGTGTTTGCAGTTGAGGGTTACGGGACAGGAGCAGCGGCCGAGGATGGCGGGCCTTCCTCCGCGACCGGGCGTTATTCTCACCTCGACAGTGTAGGGTGAGGCTGCCGTTCCCCGCACCTGTCCGCGCACGACGTGTCCATCGTCCGACACTTGGATTGAGCAGACGCGGGCCTGTTCCCGGTATTCTGCCCCGCGATGAAATGTGCCGGCTGTGAATTGCTGGCGCAGGTCGGTTCTGGTGAAAGGAAGCATGGGACAAATCCGGGCTGGCCGATGCATTGCAGGGAAACCACAAATCTTACCAGATGTTGCGCGGTGGCGGCGGGCAGTACTTGGGTGGGGTCGTCCAGCCGTCATTACCAGGGTGTGCCGCGACTGCCGCCTTCCCTAGGTTAAAAAGGGGGCGTCTGAAGTCCGAAGGAGCGGTGCGCTCGCCGGAGGCCATCAGCGACCGGACCGGGTGGCGCCGGTGTTATCCTGTCCGTCTTGTGTATCAAACAATTGTTTGATACAGTAGTTTAAAACGACGAATCGGCCCATTTCCCCATGAACGTACTGTTGCACGAACGCGAGTCGGACACCCGACAGCGGTTGCTGGAAGCTGCTGCGAGCATGTTCGTTGAGCAAGGTTTCGGATCTGCCAAGGTACGCGACATCGTTGCGCGCGCGGGCGCCAACATTGCGGCCGTGAATTATCATTTTGGGAGTAAGGAGGGGCTTTACGCTGCGGTGATCCAGTACCATGCCGCACAATCCATCGAGGGGTTGTCCCAGCAGGCGCCGGACAGTCGCAAGCGCGCGCCGGCCGTGCGTCTGCGCGACTTTGTCCGGAGTTTCCTGCAGCGGCTGCTCACGGACACACCGCAATTCACGATGAGCAAGCTCGTCGCCCGCGAGATGGTTGAGCCCACGTCTGCGTTCGATCTCATCATCGAAAAGTTCGTTTGGCCCCAATACCGAGCGCTCCATGCCATCGTTAGGTCGCTTGTCGGTGACGGACCGTCCGAGGAGCTGGTGCGCCGCTGCTGCCTGAGTGTTGTCGGACAGTGCCTTTATTACCAGTTTGCGCGCCAGGTCGTGGCGCGCCTCGATCCCGGATTCGGATACGGTCCCGACGATATTGATTGCCTGGCAGAGTACATTGTTGCATTTTCCCTTGGCGGCATAAGGCAGTCGGCGCGGTTGCGCGCAGGCGCAGCGCGGAAATCGCGTATTGCACGTGTTGACAACAAATGAAGCCCGCCATGTCGGTTCACTGCCGGTTCACGGCCATTGCGCTTGTCGTAATCGCGTCGGCCGTGACGGGTTGCGCATTCATGCCTTCGCGAAAGCTGCAGCCGCTGCCATCCGCTGCTTCCTATCCGTTGGACCGCAGTCTGGCGCATGCGCTGGCCTCGCCCGAATTTCGCCGGGGCGATTGGCCGGCGGACAGCTGGTGGAAGGATTTCGGAGACCCGCAGCTCAATTCACTTATCGTTGCCGCGCTTGCCCGTAATCCGGATCTGGATATTGCGCAGTCGCGGCTAATCCTGGCCCGGCAGGAGGCAGCGGTTGCGCGCTCCGGACTGTTTCCCGAACTTGGAGTCAGCGGGTCAGCGACACGAGAGAAGTTCAGCGCCAATGGGCTGTATCCGCCGCCGTTCGCGGGCGCCATCTATAACGAGGGCCAGCTTACCCTCGATTTTGGATACAACCTCGACTTGTGGGGCAAGGCGCGTGATGAGTTCCTGGCGCGGCTGGGTGAAGCCAGGGCCGCGGCAGCGCAGGCTGCCGAGGTGCGACTCATCATTACGACCGCGGTCGCGAGCGCCTACTTTCAGCTGCAGGGCGACCTCGCCCGCCTTGAGGTAACGGACGAGGGATTGGCGCAGCGCAAGGCTTTTGAGCGGCTCGTCAGTCTGCGCGCCGCGAACGGTCTGGAATCGCAGCTCGCTGTCAAGCAGGCACAGGCAGGCGTGGCGTCCACGCAAGCGCGCATCCTCAGCCTGAAGAACGCCGTAGCTGCCGACAAGCGTGCGTTGGCGGCGCTGATCGGCGAGGGTCCCGATGCGGCCAGCCGGATCCGACCACCTGTGAGCCATTTCGACCGCCCCTTCCCGGTGCCCGCCGGACTTCCGGTCGATCTGCTCGCGCGCCGGCCAGACATCATGGTCCGGCGATGGCAGGCCGAAGCAGCGGCGCGGGAGGTCGGTGCTGCCCGCGCAGGTTTCTATCCGAACATCAGTCTTACCGCCCAGATCGGAAAACAAAGTGTCGAAATGAGCCAGCTGTTTGTTCCCGGCAGCGATTTCGGCTACGTGGGTCCGGCGATCCATCTTCCCATTTTCGAAGGTGGACGCCTGCGCGCGGCGCTTAACGCGCGGTACGCTCAATACGACATCGCGGTGGATCAGTATCGTCATGCGTTGATCGACGCCGCGCGTAACGTTGCGGACCGTCTGGCGACAGTGAAGTCGGTTACGCGCGAGCTTAAGCGTCAGACCGAGGCGCGCCGGGCGAGCGAGGATGCTTACCGGCTCGCCATGCTTCGCTACAAGTCCGGCCTGACCGATTATCTTGCGGTTCTGCTGGTTCAGCAGGACCTGCTCCGGCAGCGCGACCTGGAGGCGGTGCTGCGTGCGCAGCGCCTGCAGGCGGTGCTTGCCCTGATCAAGGCATTGGGCGGGGGTTATGCAGCGGGCCACCCTGGTCCGGCTTCGTCTGCAAGAATCAGGAGACAGCCATGAGTGATCGCATTGAGGACGCGCCTCCGCAGGGTGCCACGGCAGAGGGAAATGGCCGGCGTAGGCAGCTGCTCGTGCGCCTGGCCACGGTATTCGTGCTGCTGGCAGCTGGTTATGGGGTGTACTGGTGGTTCATCGGCCGGTTTGCCGAGACCACTGACGATGCATACGTGGCCGGCAACGTGGTCGGAGTAAGTCCCCAGGTTGCTGGCACGGTCGTCGCCATTGACGCGGATGCCACCGATCTGGTTCGGCAGGGCCAGCCGCTGGTGCAGCTCGACGCAACTGATAGCCGCATCGCATTGCAACAGGC
The DNA here is from genome assembly GCA_028068195.1 of Gammaproteobacteria bacterium. Lineage (GTDB taxonomy): Bacteria > Pseudomonadota > Gammaproteobacteria > Acidiferrobacterales > UBA6901 > JAJYCY01. The sequence continues at coordinate 21,807 of JAPTTX010000042.1, read as the reverse complement.
GGAAGCCGCTCTCGCGCAAACCGTGCGCCAGGTACGGCAGATGTTCGACAACGTCCGGAGGCTGCGGGCGATGGACAGCCTGCGTGAAACCGAACTTGCTCGGGCCAGGGACGATCTGGCCCGGCGCGCGACACTCATTGCCTCCGATGCCGTGTCCCGGGAAGACTTCGAGCACGCCAAAACCGCCTATGAAGGCGCGCAGGCGGCGCTGCGCGTTTCCCGGCACGAGTTGCAGTCAGCGCTGGCCCTGGTTGCCGGCTCCACGGTTGAACACCATCCGCTTGTCGAGGAAGCCAAGGCCCGCTTGCGCGCGGCCTATGTCGCATGGGCCCGTCGCGTGATTGTCGCGCCGGTCACGGGCTATGTTGCGAAGCGCAGCGTGCAGGTGGGACAGAGAGTCGCGCCCGGCATGCTCCTGATGGCAGTTGTGCCCCTGAACCAGCTCTGGGTAGACGCCAACTTCAAGGAAAGCCAGCTCTCCGATATTCGCATTGGGCAGCCGGTCACGATGACCTCGGATCTGTATGCAGGCTCGGTGGCCTATCACGGCAAGGTTCTGGGAATCGGTGCCGGAACCGGAAGCGCGTTTGAGCTTCTGCCACCACAGAACGCGAGCGGCAACTGGATCAAGATCGTCCAGCGCGTGCCGGTGCGCGTCAGCCTCGATCCGCATGAGTTGGCGAAAGATCCGTTGCGTATCGGCCTATCCATGCAGGTGTCGGTGGACACCCACGTCCGTTCCGGTGAAATACTGGCGCGCACACCGACCGCGCAGGTCGTCTACAGGACGCCCGTTTTCGCCAGCGCCACCGTCGGTGCCGAGGCGTTGATCCGTCGCATCATCCGGGAGAATGACCCCCGGGCCGGACGAGCGATGGTTCGCTTGAGGCCGCGGAGCTAAGTCATGCCGGAACAAATGCGGCAACCGCCACCACAGGGCAGCGCCCTGGCGCTAATGACGCTCGCCCTGTCCCTGGGCACCTTCATGCAGGTGCTGGATACCTCAATCGCCAACGTCTCGATTCCAGCCATTGCCGGCGATCTTGGATCGAGCCCGACCCAGGGCGCCTGGGTCATCACCTCATTTGCCGTGAGCAATGCGATCATGCTGCCGCTTACCGGATGGCTCGCCCGCCGGATCGGAGAGGTGCGACTGTTTGTGTCGGCCACGACGCTGTTTACGATCGCCTCTTGGGCTTGCGGCTTGGCCCCCAATCTGCCCATGCTCATTGCGTTCCGGGTGTGTCAGGGCGCAGTTGCAGGGCCCATGATCCCGCTCTCGCAGAGTCTGTTGCTCGCCAATTACCCGGATCACAAGAAGGGGATGGCCCTGGCGCTCTGGTCCATGACTGTGGTGGTGGCGCCGATTTTCGGTCCGATAATGGGCGGATGGATCACGGACAACATCAGTTGGCCCTGGATTTTCTACATCAATATTCCGGTAGGCATATTCTCGACCTTTGTCACCTGGCAGATCCTGCGCCGACGGGAAACGCCTACCGTTCGCCGACCGATCGATGCCGTCGGCATGGTGTTGCTCGCGGTCGGCGTCGGATCGCTGCAGATCCTGCTAGACAAGGGCAATGACCTCGGCTGGTTCGGGTCAACTTTTATTGTCACCCTGGCGACGATTTCCACCGTTGCGTTGAGCTTTTTTGTTGTCTGGGAGCTGACCGAACAGCATCCTGTGGTGGATTTACACCTATTCCTTAATCGCAATTTTACAGTAGGAACGATCGCGACCAGCCTGGGCTATCTAACCTTTTTTGGCAACGTAGTCATATTCCCGCTGTGGCTGCAAACCCAGATGAACTACACCGCGACATGGGCGGGACTGGCAGCGGCTCCGATCGGGGTGCTGTCGGTGGTTTTTTCCCCGATCGTGGGTCGCATTCTCCATCGCGTGGATTTGCGGGTGATTACCACCTTCAGTTTCCTGGTCTTTGCCGGAGTTTCTTTCTGGACCAGCCAGTACAATATCAACGTAAGCTATTTCCAGCTGTTTATGCCCCGTTTCATCCAGGGGATCGGTATGGCGTGCTTTTTCATTCCCCTCGCCAGCATGAGCCTATCCGGGCTGCGTGCCGACCAGTTTGCCAGCGCCGCAGGGCTGTCCAATTTTTTGCGCATTCTCGCCGGCAGTTTCGGTACCTCCCTCAGTATTACCCTGTGGCAGCGGCGTAGCATCCTGCACTACAGCCAGCTCGTCGAGCACATTTCGGCGTTCAACACGATCAGTGAGCGGGCCCTGCGGCACCTGAAGCAGTTGGGGATGACCGCCGGCGGCGCGCTCACGTTGTTGAGCGGGGTGGTCACCCAACAGGCGGTAATGATCGCGACCGACGAGCTGTTCTGGCTCTCGGGAGTCATTTTTCTCGGCCTGATCGTGGTGGTATGGTTTGCGCGTCCGCCGTTTGCGGCTGCGGCCGGGGTGGGTGGGGAGCATTGACCAGCCCCGCCCTGTGCGAAACGGAAATGCCGGGAGGCGGTCTATACGGAGAACAGGTTGCTGATGGGGTGAATGCCCGTGATTGAAGCGATAAAGCAGTTTCTCGAGGGGAACGCGGCGGCCGGCAGCCAGAAGCCGGATCACGACGAGTTGGAGCTCGCGGCCGCGGCGCTGCTCATTGAAGTCATGGCGGCCGATTACCGGGAAGAAGAGTCTGAGCGCGAGGCGGTCGTGCGTGCCGTCAGTGTGCTGTTTGGGCTTGAACCGCAGGACGGGGCGCGGCTGGTGTGTCAGGCGCAGGAAGAGGTACATCGTGCGACCGATGACTATGAATTTACTTCACGCATCAACCGGGGCTTTTCGGCACAACAGAAGGAAGCGCTTATGGAGGCGTTGTGGCGGGTTGCCTATGCCGACGGCGATATAGATATGTATGAACGCCACTACCTGAGCAAGCTTGCCGAGTTGCTTTATATCCCGCAATCGAGCTTCATTGCCACCAAACTGCGTGTCTGCGGCAGCACGGGCCAGCGCTAGCTCCACGCAGTCCGAACATCGGAGGGCGTGGTTCCGTGCCAGCGTTGGGGGAACGGCCCCTTCTGCGTGCATGGGCTGCCGTGCCGGGAGAATCTCCGGTCTCAAGGCGTTTTTCCGTGCTAAGCTTGCGCCCGCAACTGCCGATTGCGTGTGTGCTTCGAGCCGCAGGATGGACATGCTGGCAGTGTGACCGACAAATGACCGCGCCGGTCCAGGAACCAGAATCCGGGTCGGCAGGGCGGTGTGTCAGAGGATTTTCGGCGCTGGAATTGAATGTTGCTGCGTAACGCTTCCATGTCCGGACGGGAGACCGGCCCAAGCCAGATCTGCGTGCGCGTATTGTTGCGTGTGCGTGCGGCGACGCTGGGCGCATGCCTATTGATGCTGCTCACGGCTGCGCCTTCGGCGGCCCGAGCGGGGAGCCTGTCCCGCCGGAGCCTTCCCCGAGCCGTAGCTGCGGCCCTGCATCGCTACGGCATGCCGGCACGCAGTCTCAGCATCGTGGTCCGCCCGGTGGATGGCTCCGGGGCAATACTGGATTTCAACGCAGACGTGCCGCGCAGCCCGGCCTCCACACTTAAACTCCTTACCACCTTGGTGTCGCTCGAGAAGCTGGGGCCCGCGTATACCTGGAAGACCGAAGCTTTCGGGGGCGGGTTGGTGCGAAATGGCCGGCTGCAGGGCAATCTCTACTTACAGGGCTATGGTGACCCCGACCTGGTCATCGAAGACTTCTGGCGTTTTCTGCACGGGTTGCGCGAGCTCGGGATACGGAGTATTGCCGGCGATCTGGTCCTGGATCAGAGCTATTTCGCGCCGCCGACGACCACCCCGGGGGAGTTCGACGGCCACCCCATGCGACCGTACAATGTGCTGCCCAGCGCCCTGTTAGTGAATTTTCAGGCGGTCCGGATCAGATTTTTCCCCGAACTCCGCCGCCATCGGGTGCGCGTTGTGGCCGATCCTCTACCCGACGGGCTGAAAATCATCAACCGTGTCCGCCTCGTCGCGGGTCCCTGCCTGGGCGGCGCGCGGGCAGTGTCCATGAGCGTGGTGCACACCCGCTTCGGGGAACAGGCGATCTTCAGTGGCAACTACGCTGCGGCGTGCGGGCAGGGTGACCGCTACCGCGTGCTGTCCGGTCCGCGCGCCTACATCGGCGGCATTTTCCGGGAGCTTTGGACCGAAATGGGCGGTCGGTTCTCCGGGCACGTGCGCTACGGACGCGTACCGCCCTCGGCCCAGCTGCTGTACACTGAACACTCGCCGCCCTTGGCCGAAGTGATCCGGTCTATCAACAAGTACAGCAACAACGTCATGGCGCGGCAGCTCCTGCTCACCCTGGGTGCGAAGTTTATCAAACCGCCCGGTACCATCGAGGAGGGCGATCAGGTGGTGCGTGGGTGGCTGGCTGCAAATGGCATGCTTTTCCCGGAGCTGGTTGTCGGCAACGGTTCGGGGCTGTCGCGTCGTGCACGCATCTCGGCGCGCCATCTGGCAGAGGTGCTGGTTGCTGCGTATAACAGTCCCGAGATGCCGGAGTTCTTTGCATCGCTACCGATACTGTCTGAGGATGGGACCATGAAGGATCGGCTGGATGGTACCGTGCTGGCGGGGCGCGCGCACCTGAAGACCGGCAGTCTCGATGGTGTGCTTGGCACCGCTGGGATCATGCTGGACGACAAGGGTCGCCGCGTGGTTGTGGTATGCCTGCAAAATGACCCGCGTGCCGATACGGCAGCCGGGGAGGCGGTTCAGAACGCGCTGCTCGAATGGGTCTATCGTCACCCATGATTCGGCTATGGACAAGCCGGCGGCTGGCGCCGTGAGCGTGGCCGGTGCGCTACATTCTTGAAGAAGCCCGCGTGCATCACGCGATCCGGGAGAAGGTCTCTTCGAATCACCGGGATCTCATTGAAGAAGTGGCTGCCGCCGTCAGTGACCATCCGGTAGTCGTTGTCGGGATGGCGGGCAACCCGTTCTGCCGACGTGCCCGCCGAATGCTGGACGATTGCTCCGTCGCATATGTGTATCTCGAATACGGCGGCTACCTGAGCCGGTGGCGCCGGCGCAATACACTCAAGATGTGGACCGGCTGGCCAACCTTTCCTATGGTGTTCGTGCGCGGTCAGCTTATCGGCGGAGCCGAAGACCTCTGTGTGCTGCTCGCGAGCGGCGAATTCGAGCAGCTGCTGGCGCGCAGCACGGACTGAGACCGCAGTGCGTGCGGTTCCGGGGGGTGCGAAGGATCGTCAACGCACGAGGTTGCGCAGCCGGCCAATCCCCTGTACTTCGCACTCGACCAGATCCCCGGGTTTGAGAAATTCGGGAGGATTGCGGGCAAATCCGACTCCGCCGGGCGTACCGGTCGAAATGATGTCCCCCGGTTCCAGCGGCATGCCGCGCGACAGGATCGACATCACCGCGGCAATGCTGAATACCTGGTAGCGGGTGCTGGATGACTGCTTGATCTCCCCGTTGACCCAGGTCCGCAGCTCCAGATCCTGGGGATCGGGAATCTCGTCGGCGGTGACGATCACGGGCCCCATGGGACAGGTCCCATCCAGGCTCTTGCCGAGGAAATACTGCTTGTGACGGAACTGCAGATCACGAGCGGAGATATCGTTTATGACGGTGTAGCCGAAAACGTGGTACAGGGCCTCGGCGGCTGGAATTCTGTGGCCACCGATGCCGACGATGACGGCGAGCTCAACTTCCCAGTCAAGCTGGGTGGTCACGTCCGGATTCCAGGGAATATCGCCGTAGGGGCTGTTGACGCTGGTTGTATTCTTGGTGAACACCACAGGATGTTCCGGAATTTCCGCATTGCGGCTTCCCGCGCTTTCGCGAACATGTTCGGCGTAATTCCAGCCGAGACACATAATGTTTTTCCGTGGCCGCGGAATCGGGGCGCGAAGTTCGACCGCGGATAGCGGTACCCGCTGGTCGATGGCGCGGTCCTGATCCGCTGCCAGGGCCGACCACCGGGCCGGGCCGGCATCAATCAGGGCGAGCATAGATTGCGGCCAGCCGTTGCCGGTGGCAATCAGGCCGACGCTGTCTCCGGTAACGATCCCGATCCGGTCTGCAGCCTGGTAACGGCAGCTAATAAGGTGCATATTGCCATTCCGGTGTGGACTCCGGGATCTTATCAGGCTCGAGGACCGCGGTCAGCGTCCGGGGTCTGGGGCTGCCCGGCTGGTGCGGGGTGCCGAGGGATGCCCGGACTCCGAGTCCGGCGGCCCGTCGCCTTGCCAGCGGGGCGTTTTGCCAGCATGCAGGCGGCCTTGCTCCCGGGTCCGGTGCAATCCGGTGCCTGCCCAGGAGCGCCTGACGAGAACATGCCAACGAGTGGCCACGGTTTCCGAAGCGGAAGAAACGGGCGCGGATAGTCGATGCTGCAGGATGGGCGGGAAGAACGGGTTCCGGTAATCTCGAGCCATGAGCACGAAACACCGCACCGGTCAGCAAGCCACGTCGAACTACATTACGCCCGAGGGATGGAAACGCCTGAACGATGAGCTGACCGAACTCTGGCGGGTCAAACGTCCGGGGGTTACGCAAGCGGTTGCCGACGCGGCAGCCCTCGGAGACCGTTCGGAAAACGCCGAGTATATCTACGGCAAGAAGCAGCTGCGTGAAATAGACCGCCGTATCCGCTTTCTTGCCAAGCGCCTTGATCAGCTGGTAGTTGTCGAGCGCAGGCCGGACGACCGCGCCCGCGTCTACTTCGGGGCGTGGGTGGAACTCGAGGACGAAACCGGAAACGCCGTCACGTATCGCATCGTGGGCCCGGATGAGTTCGACCTGCAGCGGGGGTGGATCAGCATGAATTCACCGCTTGCCCGCGCCCTGATGAACAGGATCGAAGGCGATGAAATCTCCGTTTCACTGCCGGGCGGGAAGGCGCTTTTTGTGATCACGAAAATCCGCTATGAGCCCACGGGTGGAGACAGGGCATAAGGATCCGCGCCGGGCTGTCCGGCCACGATAGCGTATGTGTCACCATGGCTGCGCCCTGTGGCAGGTGTTCCGGGTGCCGTATCGTCTCCATCCAATTCCTGTACCGTGCCGATGATCCGCCAAGCTTCCGATATGGGGCATCCACCCCGTTCCTGACTCGACGCTGGCACGCCGTCTGAGCGTCGGCAGTACCGATTGTGCAGTCCGGGCGCAGTTGCGGGGCGGGATGTTGTCCTTGCTGCAATGTCGATCGTCGGGCGGTCATCCGGCGTTCGAGTCCGGACCGCTCTTTCATGGCCCGGGTCGATGCCCGAACAGCCGCTCGAACCAGTTTTTCAGCACCCTGACCGGCGAGCGGGAAGCGCACGGAGCGGTTTGGACCGGTACCGAACCGCGGATGAAGGGGATGCGAATGGCTCCAGAGCAGTCCGAATCAGCCAGCAGCCCTGTTGCGGGCTCAATCCACGCCATTTCGACGTCGGCCGGTCGCGGCGGATCGAATGGCTGTGGGTCCAGGCGGGCCATGGCTTTGCCCCAGACGGTCATGGCGCCCGTCGCTCCGGTCAGGCCGGTAGGCTGGTCGTCATCGCGGCCGACCCATACTACGGCCACATGATTGCCGGTAAATCCGGCAAACCAACTGTCGCGCAGGTCCTGGGTAGTGCCGGTCTTGCCTGCGACATGCAAATCCGGAGGAAGGTAATTCTTGAGCCCGGCAGCTGTTCCTTCGGTCACGACATCTTGCATGGCGTACGTGAGCAGGTATACCGGACCGGGTGGGGCCACCTCGGTCACCTTCAGCGAAAAGCGCTGCAGAGGGCGTCCGTCGGCGTCGAGCACGTCGCGCACTGCGCGCAGCGGTACCCGTAATCCGCGGTTAGCGAGGGTCTGGTACATCTGGGCGACCTCGAGCGGTGTCAGGCTGTCGGCGCCCAGAAGGCTTGCCTGGTATTCAGGCAGTGCGTGCTTGATGCCGAGTTTACGCACCGTATCCATTATTGCCGGAAGACCCAGGCTGAGCCCGAGCCGCACGGTGGCCACATTGTAGGAATTGGCGAGAGCCACCGGCAGCGGCACGAGGCCGTGAAAGCGGCGATCATAGTTTCTCGGTGCCCAGACAACGCCCCGGCTCTCCCGGATCGCAAGCGGCGTGTCCTGCAGCAGCGTGGCGAGGGTATAGTTTTTCGGTTGCTCGAGTGCGGTGAGATAGATCGCCGGTTTTATGAGCGACCCGACCGGACGAAAGGCGTCCAGCGCACGGTTGAACCCCTCGAATTGTGGATCGCGTCCTCCGACAATCGCCTGGACCTCGCCGTTATGCGAGTTGGTGATCACCACCGCGCCTTCAAGAGATTGCGCAGGCAGGTGTTGCTCGATTTCGAGTCGCGCGAGGCGGGTGGTAAGTGCATGTTCGGCTGCAGCCTGCACCGCGGGATCCAGGGTCGTGATAATCCGCAGACCTGCCGAGCGCAGCTCCCTCCCCGAATATTCGTGCAGGAGCTCACGGCGCACCAAATCGAGAAACGCCGGATAGGGCGAAGCCGATAGAGGGGGGGCCACTGCGACGCCAAGTGGTTCACGCACGGCCAGAGCATACTGGTTCATGCTGATGTGGTGTTGCTGCAGAAGCTCCTTCAACACAAGGTTTCGGCGTGTGCGAGCCCGTCCGGGATGGAGGCGCGGATCGTAATATGAAGGGCCGCGAACCAGCGCCACGAGCAGGGCTGACTGTGCCAGGTCAAGCTGTGCCAGGGGCTTGTCGAAATAGAACTTGCTGGCCTCTCCAAAGCCTCGGATCGCGTGGCTTCCTTCCTGACCGAGATAGACCTCATTAAGGTAGGATTCGAGTATCTGCTGTTTGCTGTAATGCAGGGTCAGCAGCAGCGCCATGATGATTTCGGTGAATTTCCGGCTGAGCGTCCGTTGCGGACCGAGAAACAGGTTTTTGACCAGCTGTTGGGTGAGGGTGCTGCCGCCTTGGATCCCCCCGCCGCGAAGCATGGTCCATAGTGCCCGTGCCATGCCGCGTGGGTCTACGCCATAATTGGTGTAGAAGCTGCGGTCCTCGACCGAAATCAGTCCGTTGACGACATCGGGCGGCGCCTCATTGAGTGTGATCAGGTCACGGTCCGAGCGGTCAGCCGGATAGATCCTGCCGATCATGAGCGGGTTCAGGCGGGCCAACGCGAGGGATGCGCCCGTCCTGAGGTTGTGCAACGCTGTCAGCCTTCCGTCCGAGAATTGCAGCGCCAGCGCCAGCGCCGGCTGCGGGCCGTCCCAGAATCGGAACGGGCGCGTGATAAGGTCGATCTCATCGCCGTGATGGGAATAGGTACCTGGTTCGGAGAGTGCGGCTGCGGCGCGGTAGCGGAGCAGCTTGAGTTCCTCGAGGAGTTTGGTCGTAGTCAGCCTTTTTCCGGGGAAAAGCTCCAGGGGCTGCGCATAAACACGTGCCGGGATGGCCCAGGTCTTGCGTTCGAAATCGGCGCGCACTACGTAATTGAGATACAGGATATAAGCCGATAGCGCCAGAAGAGCGAGCCAGATCGCCCGACGGAATATTTCCGAAGCCGGGTGTTTGCGCAGGTATCGGCGCAGGGAAGCGAATGTCATGCAGCCTTCACCTGGTGCTTATGCGAATACGCGAGACATCAGCCGGATAGATACGCCCCTTAGGGCGTGCAAGGCGGCTATTATAAGCGCACCCAAGGATTCCGCGCGCGGAGCACCCGATGACCGGCTGCAACGGCGTCCGCGAAAGGCCGCAATTCGCTTTCGGAACGGCGGGAAGGCCTGTCCCGTTCCAGCCGTAACGCACGTCGGGTTCGCAATGGATCCGGCCGGTTGATAGAATGGCGGTCTCGGGATGTCCGAGTGCCGGCGGGTGGGATGCTGGGCCGGACCCTGATAAGGACGGAGGCATGAAGGCTTTGCGTGTATTTTCGGGACTGGCGGCTGCTTTGCTGCTGACGGTATTCTCCTATTTTTATCTCGATGTGCCCGTCGCGGTATTTTTCCACCACCTGGCCATGTCGGACGCGATGCTGCGCAGATACACATCGCATATACCCGATCTGCTGTTTCCGATCGCTCTGATGATTACCGTCTTTTGCTGGACCGTATTGCTGGTCTGGGCACCGAAAGGCATCCATGGCGCTCACGCGCGATTTTTGCAGTTGTGTGGCGTCAGCGTACCGCTGGCGTACGCGGCAAAATGCGTGCTTCAGCATGTATTCGGACGTGTTGATCCGCGGGTATGGATTTACCACCACTGGCTTGCCGGGTTTCACTGGTTTCACGACGGAGCGGGCTTCGCAAGCTTTCCGTCCGGTCATATGACCGTATTCGCGGCGCTGGCTGCCGTTCTATGGCGACACTATCCGCGGTATCGGATTGTTTACGGCATCGGTGCGGTTGCGCTGGGCGTGGCTTTGGTGGCGACTGATTATCACTTCGTGAGCGACGTAGTGAGTGGTGCATACCTGGGAATCATGGTCTGCTACGTCTGTGACGCCGTGCTGGTTGCCGTAGCCGGGCCCTATCGTGACCCAGGGCCAGCGGTTGCTCCAGGGCCGGCGGTGCGGATTGGACGCTGACTGGGACAGGCGCCGCGGTTGGCTGCAGCACGCTAACCCGGTTTTGTTGCGCCCGCGCCTGGCTGCCGGTCGGCGCCCCGCTCGAGATGTTCCTCCGTGACGTCCAAGCCTTGCGGCAAGACTCATTCCACCCCGATCCCTGATCGTCCACCGCCATGAATCGCGGCAGGCTGAGCCGCCCAAAGCGGTTCCGTCGGTGGTCTCCTGCGCTATGATAGCGGCAGGGTCTTGACCGTCCGGTCCGGGCTGGCTGGAAGAGGAAGGTCTCGGATGCTGCTACTGCGCTGTCGCGGAAGCGAGAACGCCTTCCGAAAGAGTGATACGGAGCGGTCCGATGCGATGCATCGAAGCTCTGTGCAGGACGGATGCTGTTCCTGCGCGGCCTCATTTGGCGTCGGGCCGTCGAAGCGCCGCGATTCCGCGCAGGCGAGGTCCGGTCGGAAACGGGACGGCTGCAAGGCAATTCCGGCAGCTGTTCTGCGCCGATGGTCCGCAGCGTATAGTGTATTCAGTTGGAGTTCAGTTTCGGCATCCCGGCGGCGTTCGTGGTCTCGAAGACCCAAGCCCATTCCCCGGACCGTGCGACCGGCTGCGGAGCAGATTTCGCAGGAATCTGTGGTCCTTGACTTCTTTCTTGTAGTATCAATGCGTGGAACTGCAGTGCAGGCAGTCAGCACGCAGGGCCCCTGGCGATTTCTCCGGACCGGATTTGCCCGATGCCCGGTGCCCGCGCGACTCTGCGATTGCCGCACCGTGGCAGGGAACCGGTAGCTACTGCACGACAGCGGACAACGGAGAATGCCGGCTCCAAATTGTAGGCTTTGCGGGCTGTGATTTTGTCAGTTTCCATCAAACGGAGGATGCATGGTTCCTCCCTTATTTCTATTTTAAAGACCGGAGCATCAGAGCGTGAACACGATGGAAAAATATCTGGTCATATCTGCGGTCGGCGAGGATCGTCCCGGTATCGTCAACGAACTGTCGCGCGCTATCCTGGATGGCGGTTGCAATATCGAAGACAGTCGCATGACCGTGCTGGGCGGCGAATTCGCCTTGATCCTAATGATTTCCGGAAGCTGGAATGCCATAGGAAAGATCGAGGTGATGGCACCGGCTCTGGGCAAGAAGCTCGACCTCACCGTTATCGCGAGACCGACGGATGAGCGCGCACCGCGTCCGGGCATGGTTCCTTACGCGGTGGACGTGGTATCGGTAGACCACCACGGGATCGTGCACAAGATTGCAGAGTTTTTTTCAGTGCGTGGCATTAATATCGAGGATCTTAGCACCTGGACTTACCCGGCTGCCCACACGGGCACGCCGATGTTCTCGCTCAACATGACGGTGAGCGTACCTGCTGCCCTGCACATAGGCCGCTTGCGCGACGAATTCATCGATTTTTGCGACGAACTCAATGTCGACGCAACCCTGGAGCCTGCGCGGGCGTGAATGGGTGGTGCTGCTGCAAGACGATCGCATTGCGATCCGTGTTCAGTCCTTTGTTCATCGCGGATTTCGGGGAAGGGGTCCGGATCATCCCCCCAGACCTTATGGGCGCAGGCCTTGAGCGTGGGCAACCGGCGCCCAGTGCTGTCAGGGTGGCTGTTGCGTCAGATGCCCAGGACGCGGCGGGTGGCGGCGCCATCGCAGGTTGTTCGTCCGGGTTGTCCGCGACGGCAAAGCTGCGGCCCGGATGAACGCTCACGGGAGTGCGCGGCTTCGCGGGGGCGGGACTGTGTTCGGGCAGGAGTCGGGTTGCGGAAACGATCCGGGTCATGCCCGCGCCGGAGCGCCGGAGCAGGGTCCGTGCCTGGCCCCGCCGCCTGACTCCCCGCGGGCGTCTTTCAGGAGGCAAGGATAGCGTGAACGCTATCGGTGTCCTATCATCAGTGTGAGCAAGCCAAAAGGCCGCAATCGGCACATCGGGGAGCACCGCGCCAGTCCTGGCCCCGCTGCGGGTCAATGGGTAACGCATTGCATCGTGATCTGGAGTGCTGGCGTGCGAAGCTCTGGCTTCCGGCATAGCGGCGCCGGAGAACGGCAGATGCCGTCGACTTATCTGGCACGAGAGGCTAGGCAAGGCGATCCCGGGCGTATGCGAGTAGCGAGCGGATGGTGATGGACGACCCCCAGGACAACGCAAGTTTCGGCGCATGGTTAAAGACCTCAGCGCTGGCGAGTGCCAACGCTCCGTACCTGGAACAGTTGTACGAAGCCTACCTCAATAGTTCCGAATCCGTTGACCCCGCCTGGCGACGGTTTTTCGAGAGCCTTCCGCACTTCGACGGCGTCGCTGTGGAGGTTCCGCACAGCGCCATTCGTGCGCACTTCCGCCGCCTTGCCCACGAGGCGCACGTGCCCGAGTCCGCGCCAGCGGCGGAAGCCGCCTCTTTCAGCCATCGGGAAAAGCAGGTCCGGGTATTACAGCTGATCAACGCATATCGATTCCGTGGGCATCAGTGTGCCAGGTTGGACCCGCTGGAAATGATGCAGATGCCAGATGTTCCGGAACTTTATCCGGCCCATCACGGATTGACCGAAGCGGATCTTGCGACCGAGTTCGATACCGGTTCCTTGGTTGGTCCGGGAAAGGCGCGCCTGAAAGAAATGCTGGACGTGCTGCAGCGGACCTATTGCGGCTCGATCGGTGCCGAATACATGTATCTTACGGACACGGCAGAAAAGCGCTGGATCCAGCACCACTTGGAAAGCGCGCGCGGAATCCCAGCTTTCTCCAAAGACATCAAGCAGCGCCTGCTTGACCGGATAACCGCGGCAGAGGGCCTTGAGCATTTTCTGCACACCAAGTATGTGGGCCAGAAGCGTTTTTCGCTGGAGGGCGCCGAAAGCCTCATTCCGCTGCTCGACGGGCTGGTTCAGCGCGGTGGAGGCCATGGCATCAGGGAAATCGTCATCGGAATGGCTCATCGCGGCCGGCTCAATGTGCTCGTGAACATCATGGGCAAGACCCCGGTCGAGCTGTTCCAGGAGTTCGAGGGCAAGGCGTTCAAGAATGTCGACCGCTCCGGCGACGTCAAATACCATCAGGGGTTTTCCTCAAACATTCGTACCCCGGGCGGTCCTGTGCATCTGGCGCTTGCATTCAATCCATCGCATCTCGAGATCGTTGACCCCGTGGTTGAGGGGTCCGTTCGGGCGCGTCAGGATCGTCGCGGGGATTCGGATGGCAGCCAGGTGGTGCCGATCCTGATTCATGGCGACGCAGCGTTTGCTGGACAAGGCGTCGTGATGGAAACATTCAACATGTCCCAGTCCCAGAATTTTTCGACCCGGGGCACGGTGCATATAGTCGTCAACAATCAAATCGGCTTCACCACGAGCGCGCGGCAGGAGGCGCGTTCTACGTTTTACTGCACTGATGCTGCAAAAATGGTGGGCGCACCGATCTTCCACGTCAATGGAGACGATCTGGAGGCAGTGCTGTTTGTCGGCCACGTAGCGTTGGATTACCGCGCCACGTTCCGCAAGGATGTGGTAATCGACATTGTCTGCTATAGGCGTCACGGACACAGCGAGGCCGATGAACCGTCGGTGACGCAGCCGCTGATGTACAGAAAAATCCGGGAAAAGCCATCGACGCGGACCCTGTATGCCCAAAAGCTTGTGGATGAGGGCGTGGTAGGTCCGGACGTGCCACAGGTAAGCGCCGATTCCTACCGGATGGCCCTGGATTCAGGAGCACGCGTTACCCTTGACTTCATTCCCGATGAAGAGGCCCGCTACCCCTATGCCTCGAACTGGAAGCCCTTTGTAAACAAGGGCTGCCAGTCCGCAGTCGATACGCGCGTAGCGATGAAGACCCTGCGGGATCTTTCGGCCCGGCTCGGCCAGATTCCGGAAGGATTTGAACTGCACCCCAATGTCGCCAGGATTTACGATAACCGGCGCAAGATGGTGGCCGGAGCACTGCCGGTCGACTGGGGTTGTGCCGAAACTCTGGCCTATGCGAGCCTCCTCAATCAGGGGTACCGGATCCGCCTGTCGGGGCAGGACAGCGCTCGAGGCACTTTTTTTCATCGCCATGCCGTTGTCTACAACGTAAGAGACGGCAGCCCCTACGTACCGCTAGGCCATATCGGTGACGGGGTATCGCCATTCGTTGTGATCAACTCGCCACTGTCCGAAGAGGCAGTGCTGGCCTTCGAGTACGGCTACGCGACTACTGATCCGGATACGTTGGTTATCTGGGAGGCGCAGTTCGGCGATTTCGCCAACAACGCCCAGGTGGTCATCGACCAGTTCATCAGCGCCGGCGAGCAGAAATGGGGCCGGTTGTGTGGCCTCGCTCTGTTCCTGCCGCACGGCTACGAAGGCCAGGGTCCGGAACACTCCTCAGCGCGCCCCGAGCGCTACCTGCAGCTTGCCGCGGAGCAAAACCTGCAGGTATGTGTTCCGACGACCCCTGCGCAGATGTTTCATCTGCTGCGCCGGCAGATGATGCAGAGTTGCCGCAAGCCGCTGGTCGTGATGACGCCCAAGAGTCTGCTGCGTCACCGGCTCGCGACCAGTTCGATCGATGAGCTGTGCGATGGAGGTTTTCGCACGATCCTGCCGGAAGCCGACCCCATCGAACCGGGGGATGTGCGGCGTGTCGTGCTATGTAGCGGCAAGGTGTACTACGATCTCCTGGAGAGCAGACGCGAACAGAAGCGCGTTGATACCGTCATTCTGCGGATGGAACAGCTCTATCCGTTTCCGGAGACGGAGCTTAAGGCCCAGTTCGACCGCTACGCAGGCGCACAGACTGTCGTCTGGTGTCAGGAAGAGCCTCGGAACCAAGGCGCCTGGTACCCGAGCCAGCACCATGTGCGCAACGTGTTGCCATCGCAGATGCAGCTAAAATACGCCGGCAGGCCCCCGTCCGCCGCGCCGGCTGTTGGCTATCCTGCGCTTCACATGCAGCAGCAGCGCACGCTGGTGTCCGAGGCACTGGGAGACGCGACAGTGACGGGTCGCTGAATTGTTCTGTGACGCCAGAAAGTGATTGCCGGCCCAGAGCCGATGGAGGGGGCAGATAATGTCGATAGATGTACAGGTACCCGATTTTCCAGAGTCCGTCAGTGACGGCACGCTTGTGAGCTGGCGCAAGCATCCTGGTGATACCGTAAAGCGCTCCGAAATCCTGGCCGATATCGAGACAGACAAGGTCGTGTTCGAGATCCCTGCGCCAGCCGACGGCGTGCTCTTGGAAGTTCTCCAGGGCGAGGGCGCCACTGTCGTAGCGCGACAGATCATTGCCCGTCTCGGTGCCCCGCAGGTCGAGTCCGGAGTCCCGGCGCCGGCCGTAGCCGGACCCCCTGCCGGAGCAGGGTCCGGGAATCCGCCGTCTGGCGGCGGCCTGCCTGTCCTGACCCCATCCGCACAGAAGCTGATCGCTGATCGTGGTTTGGAGCAACAGCAGATTGCCGGGACGGGCAAGGGCGGGCGTGTGCTGAAGGAAGATGTGCTGCGTTTTATCGGCGATCAGGAGGCCCGGTCCGCCCCGGCGCCGTCTTCGAAGGCGGCTGCCCGCCCAGCACCCGAAACCGGGCTGGAGACCGAAAGCGGTCGCTTGGAGAGGCGTGTACCCATGACGCGGCTGCGTGCCCGCATTGCGGAGAGGCTGGTTTCTGCGCAGCACACAGCCGCTATTCTCACGACCTTCAACGAAGTCAACATGCGTCCCGTGATGGATCTGCGCCAGCGCTATCGCGAGCGGTTCGAGAAGGAGTACGGGGTGCGGCTGGGATACATGTCCTTTTTCGTCAAGGCATCAGTCGAGTCGCTGAAGCAGTTTCCTGAGATAAACGCCTCTCTGGACGGGGGCGACATCGTCTATCACGGATATTACGATATCGGGATTGCGGTAAGCTCACCGCGAGGTCTGGTGGTTCCGATATTGCGCGACGCGGACCGTCTCAGCATGGCTGCCATCGAGTCGCAGATTGGCGCGCTGGGCCAGAAGTCGCAGGATGGCACACTCAGCATGGAGGAGATTACTGGCGGAACCTTTACTATCACAAACGGTGGCGTTTTCGGGTCGCTGCTTTCCACTCCGATTCTCAATCCGCCGCAGAGCGCCATACTCGGAATGCACAAGATTGAGGACCGTCCGGTGGCTGAAGACGGACAGGTTGTGATCCGCCCAATGATGTATCTCGCGCTTTCATACGATCATCGCATCATAGATGGCCGGGAAGCCGTGCGCTTCCTGGTCACGGTCAAGGAAATGCTCGAGGATCCAGCCAGGATTCTGCTCGAGGTTTAGCCGGGTTCCGAAGCGATCCGGCTCAGGACCGCAACCCGGACTAGAAGGGGGGCGACGGCAAACCGCTACAGATTAAAGGTGCTCGGTCGATGACAAGGCATTTTGACGTGGTCGTGATAGGTGGCGGGCCAGCGGGTTACGTCGCGGCCATACGCTGTGCCCAGCTCGGTATGAATACCGCCTGCGTCGACCAGTGGCGTGACCGCCAGGGGCGTTCAGTACTCGGAGGAACCTGTCTCAACAGCGGCTGCATTCCATCCAAAGCGCTGCTCGAATCCTCAGAGATCTACGAGCAGGCACAGGGCTCGTTTGCGCTGCACGGGGTCCGTTGTGCCGGCGTGGGGCTCGACATCGAGGCCATGATGGCGCGCAAGGATGGAATAGTTGCCACCCTGACTCAGGGAATAGCGGGGTTGTTCAAGGCGCACAAGATTACCTGGATCGCGGGCCGCGGACGGCTGCTGCCACGAAAGCAAGTAGAAGTGCGCGGGCACGGTGGGGCGGGAGAAACGCAGCTGATCGAAGCCGAGAGCGTCATACTGGCGCCGGGCTCTGTGCCTGCAGAGATCGGGGCCGCGCCGCTGGACAGCGATCTCATCGTCGATTCCGCCGGGGCATTGGAGTTTCCCGAAGTGCCGTCGCGCCTAGGGATCATCGGTGCCGGTGTAATCGGCCTGGAGTTGGGCAGTGTCTGGCGGCGCCTGGGCTCGCGAGTGGTGCTGCTGGAGGCGCAGCCGGAGTTTCTTACCATGACTGATGGGCAAATTGCCGCCGAGGCATTGCGCCTATTCACGGCCCAGGGCCTGGATATCCGCCTGGGTGCGCGCCTGCTCAGCTGTCAGGCTGCAGAAAACAAGGTTGAAATGATTTACCAGGACCACGGCGGGGATCATCGCGAGACGGTCGACAAGCTGATAGTGGCCGTCGGTCGGCGCCCGAATACGCGAGACCTGTTTGCTCCGGAGACCGAGTTGCTGCTGGACGAATGGGGCGTCATACACGTAGACGAGCACTGCCGCACGAACATTCCCGGGGTCTATGCCATAGGCGATGCGGTCAGGGGGCCGATGCTGGCGCACAAGGGCTCGGAAGAGGGGGTCATGGTTGCCGAACGAATCGCTGGCCAGAGCTCCTCGGTAAATTACGAAGCCGTGCCTGCCGTCATTTATACGCTGCCGGAGATTGCCTGGGTCGGCAAGAGCGAGCGGGAGCTGCGTGCGGCCGGAGTCGATATCCGGGTGGGAGTTTTTCCGTTTTCGGCCAGCGGCCGCGCCCAAGCACTAGGCAACACCGCCGGCATGATAAAAGTGATTGCCGATTCCGCGACCGACCGCGTGCTCGGGGTGCACATGATCGGTCCTCACTGTTCCGAGCTGGTTGCCGAGGCAGTCATCGCCATGCAGTTCTCCGCAAGCAGCGAGGATCTGGCCATGACCATGTTTGCCCATCCAACGCTGTCGGAAGCATTCCATGAGGCAGCGCTTGCCGTCGACGGCAGGTCAATTCATATTGCACGCGCACGCCGGCGCTGACCTTGTGTCTTTCGGCTTGCGCCGGGGACATGCGCCGCGGCCGTAGAGTAGAATAGCGCCTTGACCGCAAGACATTCGCGATGGACATTTCATGAATCTACACGAATACCAGACGAAGCGTTTGCTTTCCGAATACGGTGTCGCTGTACCCGAACATCGGGTTGCGGACAGCGCGGATGCGGTGCGAACGGCCGTTTCCGAACTGGGAGGTGGGCGTTGGATCATCAAAGCCCAGGTGCATGCCGGCGGTCGCGGCAAGGCCGGTGGCGTGAAACTAGTTTCGAGCCCGGAGGAGGCGGTGGAGGTGGCCATCTCGATGCTGGGATCGAGCCTGGTCACCGGCCAAACCGGTGGACGCGGACAGCCAATCAGCCATGTACTGGTAGAGGCACCGTCGGAAATCGCCCGGGAGTTGTATGCAGGAATCATTGTTGACCGCTCGCGTCAGCGGCATGTGGTCATGGCTTCGACCGAAGGCGGGGTGGAGATCGAGAAAGTGGCACACGATGCGCCAGACAAGATTCTGCAGGCGGTTGTGCACCCGCTGGTTGGTCTTCAGCCCTACCAGTGCCGTGAACTCGGATTCGCCCTGGGGCTGCGGCCTGAGCAGCTGCCGCAGTTCACCCGGATTCTGTCAGGCATGGCGCGTCTTTTCGCTGACAAGGATCTCAGCCTTCTTGAGGTCAATCCGCTGGCGGTGACTAAGGACGGCGGACTGGTCTGCCTGGATGCCAAGGCGAACGCGGATGATAACGCACTTTTTCGACATCCGGCACTGGCAGCGTTGCGGGATACCAGCCAGGAGGATGAGCGCGAGACGCGGGCCCGGGAATGGGACCTCAATTACATTGCGCTTGACGGGAACATCGGTTGCATGGTGAATGGCGCCGGGCTGGCTATGGCAACTATGGATCTGATCAAGCTGCATGGCGGGAATCCCGCCAATTTCCTGGATGTCGGGGGTTCCACGACAAGAGAGCGTGTGGCCGAAGCATTCAAGATCATTCTGGCGGATGCCGGCGTCCGGGGCGTGCTGGTCAATATTTTCGGAGGCATCGTGCGTTGCGACATGATTGCTGAGGGGATTGTGGGCGCTGTGGCGGAAGTGGGCATACGCGTGCCGGTAGTTGTGCGGTTGGCTGGCAACCACGCCGATCGCGGCCGCGAAATCCTGGATCGCAGCGGGATGCGCATCACCGCAGCCAGCGGTCTGGCGGAAGCTGCGCGCAAAATTGTTGCCGCTGTGGCGGGGGCGGCATGAGCGTTCTGGTAAACAGGAACACCAAGGTGATCTGCCAGGGCTTCACCGGAAAGCAGGGCACCTTTCATTCGGAACAGGCGATGGCCTATGGCACGCGCATGGTGGGAGGCGTCACGCCCGGCAAGGGGGGTACCAGTCATCTCGGCTTGCCGGTGTTCAATACGGTCAAGGACGCCAAGGCTCAGACCGGTGCCGATGCCAGCGTAATCTATGTGCCGGCGGCGTTCTGCAAGGATGCCATCATCGAGGCGGCTGACGCCGGCGTTGCCCTGATAGTATGCATAACGGAAGGAGTTCCGACGCGGGACATGCTCGAAGCCACGCTGGTGGTAAAAGAGCGCGGTGCCCGTCTTATCGGACCAAATTGTCCGGGCATCATCACGCCGGGCGAGTGCAAGATCGGAATCATGCCGGGCGCGATCCATTTGCCCGGCAAGGCGGGTATCGTGTCACGGTCAGGGACGCTTACCTACGAAGCTGTCCAGCAGACCACTGATCTGGGAATCGGCCAGAGCACTTGCATCGGGATCGGCGGGGACCCGATTCCAGGCACAAGCTTTGTCGACTGCCTGGCGCTCTTTCAAGACGACCCGCACACCGAGGCCATATTGATGGTGGGAGAGATCGGCGGCAGCGCTGAGGAAGAGGCGGCGGCCTATATTTCTGCCCATGTCACCAAGCCCGTGGTCGCCTACATCGCGGGCGTGACCGCGCCTCCGGGACGCAGGATGGGTCATGCTGGTGCGATCATAAGCGGTGGCCAGGGTACCGCTGCAGAGAAGTTCGCTGCCCTGGAAGCAGCGGGGGTAACCACCGTGCGATCTCCTGCCGAGATGGGGGCTGCGCTGCTTGCAGTGCTTTCCGCAAATCGCCCGGGCTGAGGTGGAATGGCACGGAAAACGTCTTTGGCGCGGCGCGCGTTTGCGCGCATCCGGTGGTGGCGGACAGCATGCCTATCATTGAGCAGGATCTCTGGCGCAAACAATATTTCGAAGGGATAGACTGTCCCGATGACGTTTTCATTCCGACAGACGATGAATATGCTTATCGCCTTTTTCCCGAACACCGCTGGGTGTACAACAAGCTTCTGATCTGCGAAACGCAGGGGCTGGAGCACGCGCCCCATGGGATCGCACCGCGGAGCTTTCCGGTATTCAGCAAACCGGTATATAACCTGCGTGGCATGGGAGTGGGAAGCCACATCATCGCCTCGCGGGACGAATACGAACGTCTGCAGCAGCCCGGGCACCTGTGGATGCCGCTGCTGCACGGAGAGCACGTCAGCAGCGATGTCGCGCTTTTGGATGGTGAGCCGGTCTGGTGGCGCCACGTCGTGGGCAGGGCGCTCGAGCACGGCATGTTCGACTACTGGACCGTGCTCGCGGAGCCGCGCTCCGACATAGAAGCTGTTTGTGGCGATTGGTTGCGGCACCATCTACGCGGATATACGGGCTGTGTGAATTTGGAAATGATCGGCGGCACGATCATTGAGGTGCATCTGCGCTTCGCCGACCAGTGGCCTGACCTTTACGGGAGCGGATGGTTGCAGTCCGTGGTCGGACTTTACGCGCACCGTGTCTGGAAATTTCCAGACAGCCGCCGCCGCACCGGCTACAGCGTCGTGCTTTTCGGAAAGCCCGGATCATTGTTCCCGCAGTTCGACCGATACCGGATCTCTGCCCTGCTTGCGCAAGCGGGGATCTCGAGCGTCCAGATCACGTTTGATGCAGAGTGGCCCGCGCGCAGTCACGCCATGCCGCCGGGCGGGCCCCGTCTCGCGGTTGTGAATTGCTGGGATCTCGTGGCAGGGCTCGCGGGGCGGGAGTATCTCGCTGAGCTCATGGAGCTATCAGCCGAGGCCTGTCCCTGACAGGCCGATTGCCCGGATCTGTCCTAGAATCAGGATTGGGGCCGGAATTGCCGCCGGACCCCTGATCCGATGTCGATGGCTCGAACCGCCACGAGCCATTTGGTGCTGGTGGCGCAGTCGTATTATTGAAGAACAAGCAAAACAAGCAAACAGAGACCACATGCGAAGCTACATCCGTTATCCTTCCGGCCTGCCCGTATCCGTATCGCTCGAGGAGGTGGTGGCCAGTGAAACCCTGTATCTCAACAATATCAGTCGCGGGGGGCTATCGTTCAACTCGATGGTTGAACTGCGGCCAGGTACGGTAATCCGGCTGCGCATACCGCCGAGC
>JAPTTX010000002.1:0-277933 GCA_028068195.1 Gammaproteobacteria bacterium | reverse complement strand
AGAGGAACGCCGGACTCAGGCGGTCATCAGCCGGCGCTGGCTTGACCCGACATCTGCGGCCGATCTGGGTCGGCTCGATCCAGCTGCCATACGCCGCGTGCGGCAGGAAGCGTGGCCTGAGATTGAGAACCCCGATGAGCTGCACGATACCCTGATGTTGCTGCTGGTCGTCACCGAGCACGAAGGCCTCCGGAACGGATGGACCCACCACTTCGAGCGTCTCGTAGCAGACCGCAGGGCAGCAAGGCTCAAAATTGCCGCTTTGTCGATATGGGTCGCGGCGGAACAACTGCCGCTTTTGCACGCGGCGTTTCCGGGAGCGCGACCGGATCCGGCGATCAGCGCGCCACCGGAATTCGCAGCGCGCAACTGGACTGCGGATGAAGCCGTGCGCGAACTTGTTCGCGGGCGCCTGCAGGGACTCGGTCCGGTAACGCTTGCAACCCTTGCAGGTGATCTCGGTGTCGATTCGGCCGCAGCACAGCGCGCCCTGACGGCTCTGGAGGCAGAGGGCTTCGTATTGCGTGGGCAGTTCGAGCAGCGGGCAGCCGTCGCAGATGGTGACAGCGAGTGGTGCGAGCGTCGCCTGCTGGCACGGATTCATCGTTACACCGTCAGGCAGCTGCGTGCCGAGATCGATCCGGTCAGCGCAGCCGATTTCCTGCGGTTCTTGTTCGACTGGCACGGCCTGGGACCTGACGCGCAGCACGAGGGCCCCCGAGCCCTGGCTGCCATCGTCGGCCAGCTCGAGGGCTTCGAAGCAGCCGGCAATGCCTGGGAGCACGACATCCTGGCCGCCCGCATGCGGCCGTACGACCCGGAGTGGCTCGACGCCCTGTGCCTTTCCGGTCAAGTGACCTGGGCTCGGCTCACGCCACCGAGGGCCGTTGGCAGGGAGCGCACCGCCGCCGTGCGCACTGCGCCCATCTCCCTTATGGCGCGCGAGCGCCTCGGGATGTGGCGCGCCCTCGCCCGGAAATCGCATCCGGCGGGCACACATGTATCGGTGCGGGCACGGGCGTTGGCGGAATTCCTGGCACGACGCGGTCCCTCGTTTTTCGAGGATATCCTTCACGGCAGTGGGCTGCTGCGGGCCCAGGCAGAGGAGGCTCTGGCAGAACTCGTGGCGAGCGGCCTGGCACACTCCGACGGCTTCAGCGGACTGCGGGCCCTGATTATTCCGAGGGACCGGCACCGCCGATCGCGCAGACCTTCTGCGGGCGCCGGCAATGCGGGACGCTGGACACTGCTCGATCCGCCCACCGGAGTTGCGGAACCGATGTACCAGCAGGAACCCAGGGACATATCTGCTTGCGGGCATGAACCCGGCGAACAGATTGCGCGCCTCTTGCTGCACCGCTATGGCGTGGTTTTCAAGCAGCTGCTCGAACGGGAAGGTCGATGGCTGCCGCCGTGGCTTGAGTTGCTGCGTGTGTACCGCAGGCTGGAGGCACGCGGCGAGATCCGAGGCGGACGGTTCGTCTCCGGATTCACCGGTGAGCAATTTGCGCTGCCTGGCGCTGTTGACACGCTGCGTGCATCGCGAAAATCGGACCGCGGTGGAACACTGGTATCGCTCAGCGCGTCCGACCCCTTGAATCTCGTCGGCATTCTGACCCCTGGCGCACGCGTTCCGGCACTCTCGGGAAATCGCATATTGTTCCGCGACGGTGTCCCCATCGCAGCACGCGTCGGCGGTGACACCCGCCTGCTCGACGCGCTGGACCCCGCATCGGAATGGGAGGCACGCAATGCGTTGCTTCGTCCGCGGATCGCACCACCGAATTGCCTGCGCCCCATCTGACTGAGCAGCACATTCCTGATACGTAACCGCTTCCGCCGCGAATTGCCGTGTGGCGGGCTACCACAGCCCGGGTCTAAGCCTGTGCCGTGAGGGCTGCCGGGCTTGCGGGCTGGGCTAGGTGCGCCTTGACCGCGCTCATTCCCCACAGCACCAAATTGAGCTCGACCGGCACGCGTGCCTGGGGATGGTATGGGACAACACGGGGAGTAAAGTGCGCGACCGGCCGCGTGCTGGCGATCCGGCAACGATAGACAAATCCGTTTACCGCCCCCGATATCGCTGCGCCGCGTTCCATGACTTCGCGCACCGGGGGCTGGCCATCGACCGGATCCGCATAGACCTCCACCTGCACCGCCTCAGGCTGAATTTCGCCGAGATACAGAGCCACCATGAACGACCATCCGCCGGGCTCATTCCAGGCCTCGAGATCGCCCAGACGTATTCCCGACCAATGCCGCACGAGATTCCCTTCCCATTCGCGCAGCTCGCGTGCACCCTTCCCGTCATCCGCCACCCGCCGCCGGTAGGCTTCAGCGGCCGGCACATATATGTCCTGCACGTACTCCTGCACCATGCGGTTGCTGCTGAACCGGGGCGCAAGTCGTGCCATGCTTGCACGCATTCGCGCCACCCAGCGGCGCGGTATTCCGTCGGCATCGCGCCCGTAGAATGCAGGCAACACTTCCTGTTCAAGCAGCCGATAGAGTTCCTCGGCCTCGTACCCATCCCATTCGGACTCGGAATGCTCCCGGCCGTCTCCCAGGGACCAGCCGACATCTTGTGAATACGCTTCGGCCCACCACCCATCGAGTTCCGACAGATTGATGCCTCCATTCACCAGCACCTTCATGCCGCTGGTACCGCACGCTTCCCACGGGCGCCGGGGTGTATTGATCCACAGATCGACACCCTGGACCATCTCCTGGGCAAGCGTCATGTCATAGTCTTCCAAAAACACGGCTCGCTTGCGCACTTCGGGTCGCTGCACGAACTCGACCCATTCGCGTACGTACTGCTTGCCCTCCTCATCCTGGGGGTGGGCCTTTCCAGCCACAATGATCTGGACCGGCTGGTCGCGAGAAGTCAGCAGCCGCACCAAACGCCTGGTGTCACGCAGCAGCAGGTTTGGCCGCTTGTATTCGGCGAACCGCCGGGCGAACCCCAGGGTCAGCGCGTTGGGGTCGAGAATGTCGCGCGCCACTGCCACTGCCTGCGCCCCTACCCCCCGCTGCCCGAGCTGGCGGGCAAGGCGCGCGCGGGCATACCCCACAAGATCGCCGCGCTGACGGCCGCGAAACGCCCAGAGGGTCTCATCATCCAGAGCCTCGATAGCCGGACCAAGGTCATCCAGCGATCCCAGCCAGCGCTCCTTTCCGCATGCCTGCGTCCAGATCTCGTCTGCCCAAGACGAATCCCAGGTCGGCACATGCACGCCGTTGGTCACATGGGCCACCGGAACCTCGCGCTGCGGCCAGCGCGGGTACAAGCCCTGGAAAATCCGCCGGCTCACCTCCCCGTGCAGGCGGCTGACCCCGTTGATCGAGCCACAGGTGCGTGCGGCCAGATAGGCCATGTTGAAGGGCTCGGCGGCATCGGCCGGATTTTTCCGGCCAAGCGCCAGAAGGTCGGCCGCAGAGACGCCGAAGCCCGAGGCATATTCGCCTCCGTGGCGTGCCAGCAGCGCCGGCTGGTAGCTGTCGAAGCCGGACGCAACGGGTGTGTGCGTAGTAAAGACGTTGCCTGCCCGCGTCGCCCACAGCGCCTCCCAAAAATCAACATTATGGGTCTGCATGTAGGCCCGCGCCCGCTCGATCGTCACAAATGCGGCATGACCCTCGTTCAAGTGACAAACGTCCACTTGCAATCCCAGCGCCTCCAGTGCGCGCCAGCCCCCGATCCCGAGCGCGATTTCCTGCACCAGTCTGAGTTCCTGGCCGCCGCCGTACAGCCTGCTCGTGATGCCGCGGTCGCGAGCACTGTTCAGCGGATCATTACTGTCCAGCAGGTAGAGCACCACCCGTCCGACTTGTACCTGCCATACACGGAATCTGACCAGACGTCCCGGAAATTCGATCGATACGTGCAGCCAGCCGCCGGCGTCGGTTTCGGCCGGCACTATCGGCAGACTCGCCGTATCATTATACGGATAAATTTCCTGCTGCTGGCCGGCCGCGCTGAGTGTCTGCCGGAAATAGCCCTCCTCATACAGCAGACCCACGCCGACCAGCGGTATCCCGAGGTCGCTCGAAGCCTTGAGGTGATCTCCGGCCAGTATTCCTAGCCCCCCGGCATATAGCGGCAGCGCCTCACTCAGGCCGAACTCCATGCTGAAGTAGGCCACCCGCATGCCGCGTGCGCGCGCCACCCGATCGCACCAGCACGGACGACTGAGGTACTCCCGTCTGGAGCGCACCAGCCGGTCCAGCTCGCTGCGAAACACCGTATCGTGCACCAGCTCCTGCATACGCTTGGGCGAGAGATTCTGCAGGATGACGTGGGGATTCGCAGTCAAGGTCCACATTTCCGGATCTATCTGCTTCCACAGGGCGTCTCCCGAATGGCTCCAGGTCCAAAACATATCATTGGCCATTTCCGCCAGGGGCAAAAGCTCCGCTGGCATCTGTTCCGGTTTCGGAATCCCGGTCGCTGTCATAACATGAGTACCTCGCTTGTACGAACTGCTCCCTATGGGCCGGCGCGAAACCGCTCCATCAGGTCCACTGCCAATCGCGCACCTCCGGCATATCCTCCCCATGGCGCCTGATGTATTCGCCATGCTCGACACGCTTATCGCGCATCGCCTGCTTCAGATGGGCCGCGCGGTATCCCAGGCCGGGCACCCGGTCGATCACGTCCTCTACCAGATGAAAGCGGTCGAGATCGTTACGTACCACCATGTCGAACGGTGTCGTGGTGGTTCCTTCCTCCTTGTAGCCACGTACGTGCATGTTCGCATGGTTTGTGCGCCGATAGGTGAGCCGGTGAATCAGCCACGGATATCCGTGGTAGGCGAAGATGACGGGCTTGTCCGGAGTAAACAGCGCGTCAAAGTCCTTGTCGGAAAGTCCATGCGGGTGTTCCTCCTTCGGCTGCAGGGTCATAAGATCAACGACGTTCACCACCCGGATGCGAAGCTTCGGCAAGTGCCGCCGCAAGATATCCACGGCCGCCAAAATCTCAATCGTGGGCACATCCCCGGCGCAGGCCATGACGACATCAGTCTCGCCACCATCGTCACTACTCGCCCACTCCCAGATGCCGATTCCCGCCGCACAGTGCTTACGTGCCGCGTCCAGATCCAACCATTGGGCCTCCGGCTGCTTTCCGGCAACGATCACGTTGACCCGATTGCGGCTGCGCAGGCAGGAATCAACGATAAGCAGCAGCGTGTTGGCGTCCGGCGGCAGGTACACCCGGATCACGTCGGCTTTCTTGTTGACGACATGGTCGATGAACCCCGGATCCTGATGGGAAAAGCCGTTGTGGTCCTGGCGCCATACATGGGAAGTCAGGAGGTAGTTGAGGGAGGCAATCGGACGGCGCCACGGGATGTCGGTACGTGTAACTTTGAGCCATTTGGCGTGCTGGTTGAACATCGAGTCGACGATGTGGATGAATGCCTCGTAGCAGGTAAACAGGCCGTGGCGCCCGGTCAGCAGGTAGCCCTCGAGCCAGCCCTGGCAGGTATGTTCCGAGAGAATTTCCATCACCCTGCCATCATGCACTAGACGGTCGTCCTCCGGCAGGGTTTCGGCCATCCATGCCCGTCCAGTCACCTCGAGCAGCGCGTCAAGGCGGTTGGACGCAAGTTCATCCGGCGCCATGACACGGAAGTTTCGGGTTGCAAGATTCCTAGTCATCACGTCGCGCAGGAATTTTCCGGCCACGCGCGTAGCCTCACCCACTACGGCACCGGGTTTCGGCACTGCAACGGCGTAGTCGCTGATGTCAGGCAAGTCCAGCTCCCTGAGCAGCAACCCTCCGTTGGCGTGCGGATTTGATCCCATCCTCCGCGTGCCGCTGGGAGCCAGCGCCGCCAGCTCAGGCAGCAGCTGTCCGTCTCCATCAAACAACTCTTCCGGGCGGTAGCTCTTCATCCACTGTTCGAGCAGTTTCACATGCTGCGGATTGGTCTGCATGTCGGTGATCGGAACCTGATGCGAACGCCAGTAGCCTTCCAACTTCTTGCCATCGACTTCTGCCGGACAGGTCCAGCCTTTGGGCGAGCGCAGCACGATGGCTGGCCAGCGCGGACGCTGGGCGATGCCGTGCAGGCGCGCCTCGTCCTGGATTTCTTTGATCTCAGCGATGACACGATCGAGCGTCGCTGCCATCCGCTGATGCATCAGCGCCGGGTCGGAGCCCTCCACGAAATACGGGTGATAGCCATACCCGGTCAACAGGCTCTCCAGCTCCTCGTTGCCAATGCGTGCCAGCACGGTCGGGTTGGCGATCTTGTAGCCGTTGAGATGAAGGATCGGAAGTACGGCGCCGTCGCGGGCCGGGTTTAGAAATTTGTTGGAGTGCCAGGCCGTGGCCAGCGGTCCAGTCTCGGCTTCCCCGTCACCGACCACGCAGCAGACAATCAGATCCGGGTTGTCAAAAGCGGCGCCGAACGCATGTGACAGCGAATAGCCAAGCTCTCCGCCTTCGTGTATGGATCCTGGAGTTTCCGGCGCCACATGGCTCGGAATGCCACCGGGAAAGGAAAACTGCCGGAAAAGCCGGCGCATGCCGTCCGTATTGCGGGCAATATGCGGATAGAACTCGCTGTAGCTGCCCTCAAGATAGGTGTTGGCCACAAGGCCCGGCCCTCCGTGCCCGGGGCCGGCCACGTAGATGACATTGAGATCCCTGTTCGCGATCATCCGGTTCATGTGGACATAGATCAAATTGAGCCCTGGCGTGGTACCCCAGTGTCCCAGCAGACGCGGCTTGATGTGTTCGACCGTAAGCGGCTGCTTCAGCAGCGGGTTATCGACCAGATAGATCTGCCCGATCGAGAGGTAATTGGCCGCCCGCCAGTAGGCATCAATCTTGCGCAGGTCTTCTGCTGACAACGGTCCCGGCGGTGCCGCATCCTGTTCCTGACCGATACCCCCGACCCCCGAAACTCCGCCTTTGGCGCTCTTCATGCCGATCCCTCCAGTCTGTTCTCACCGCTGCGCCATGACGCCCAGCGCTTCACGCGCGAGTTCTCCAGCCTCATCCACACTGAATACCCAGACATCGATTCCGCTCCTGTCGCTGCTGATCCGCCGTTCGCCGCGCACTGCACCATTTGCCGCCGGATCGAGTTCGATACCGCACCATTCCATGCCGGAGACAATGCGCTCGCGCACCTGTGGCGCGTGCTCGCCGATACCGCCACCGAACACGATGCTGTCGGTGCCGCCCAGGACCGCAAGGTAGGCCCCGATATATTTCCGCGCCCGGTAGCAGAAAAGTTCGATTGCCCGGCGCGCGCCCGGCTCATCACTGGCAAGGAGTTCGCGCATGTCGCCGCTGAGGCCTGACAGCCCAAGGAGTCCCGACTGCCTCTCCAGAATCCGATCGGTCTGGTCCGGCGTCAGCCCTTCCCTGCGCTGAAGAAAGGTAAGCAGTCCGGCGTCAACGTCACCGCAGCGGGTTGCCATAACCAGCCCTTCCAGAGGCGAAAAGCCCATTGAGGTATCGAGGGCTACGCCGTCGCGTATGGCAGCCACCGAGCAGCCGGAACCGAGCTGCAGGCTGATGACTCGTCCGCGCCCGGCGCGCGCATCATGCATTTCCGCCCATCGCCGCCACATGGCCCGGTGCGCAAGTCCATGGAACCCGTAGCGCCGCAGCTGGTATTTATCCGTCATTTCGCGGGGCAAGGCATAGCTGCGCGCCGATTCCGGCAATCCGGAAAAGAATGCGGTATCAAATACCGCTATTTGGGGAACCTGCGGTCCGAAACGGTTCCGACACAGCCGAATCCAGCCGAGCGCCCGCTCGTTATGCAGGGGCGCCAGCGGTTCGAGCTGCTCGACCTCCCGTTCGACGTCCTCGTCCACACAGCGCGATTCCACCAGACGCGCACCACCGTGGACCACGCGATGCGCTACAGCGGCTATTTCTGTCAGCCGATACTGCGCGATGAAGCGTCCGAGAAATTCTTCGTTCGATCCAACCGCCCTGTCCCCATGCACAGATGCCACTACATCCAGCCGGCCCCCGGCCGCACTTCTAAACGCTACGAGCCGCACCGAGGAACTGCCGCTGTTTACCGTGAGTATGTCCATGCGTTACCGCCGACAGCCAGCATCCGAAAGCGCGCTTCCGACCCAAATGCCGCACTTGGGGATATGCGGCGCCTATCCGGCATCAAGTTCCTAGCCCCCGCCACGATACGCTGGCGGCAACGACGAACATTGATCTCCATCAAGATTCGAATTGCCTCAACAGCGGAATGCCACGGGCGCCGGGCAGCGCGGCAATACCCCCACCTCGATCGTTGCTCCCCGGCACCGGACAGTCCGGCTGCCGCGGCGCGGGCGGAGAAACCGCGCGTTCATGCAAACTGGTTGGAAATAAGTTGCACTTTTTTGGGCCGCGGCCCGAATCAGACAGTACGGTGGCGAAATAGCCAGGCCGCCACCGTCATGCTGGCCAGCGCGAGAACCACGAGCGCGGCATACTGGGAACCGAGCACTCCCGCGCCGTCGCCTTCGAGAAAGGTGCCTCGCAGGATCACCAGAAAATAGCGCAGGGGATCCAGATAGGTCACGTATTGCACTACCAGGGGCATATTGGCGATCGGCGTGGCAAATCCCGAGAGAATCACGGCTGGAACCATGAACAGGAAAACCCCCAGAGCCCCCTGCTGCTGGGTCACGGACAAAGACGAAATCATCAGTCCGATCCCAATGCCTGAGAAGAGAAACAGCAGCAGCCCGAGATACAGCGCCATGAGGCTCCCCATGAACGGCACGTCGAACCAAAACACCGCCGCTGCCAGGATCAAAGTCGCTTCTACCACGCCGATCACGAAACCTGGTATTGACTTGCCGATCAGGATTTCGACCGGGTTGAGCGGAGTCACCAGAAGCTGGTCGAATGTGCCACTTTCCCGCTCGCGCGCGACCGATAGCCCGGTGGTCAACAGGGTAACCACCAGCGTGAGCAGGCCCACGATCCCCGGCACGATAAACCAGCTGGACAGAAGGTCCGGATTGAACCACGAGCGTACGACGAGACGCGCCGGAGAACTTCGCCAATGATGGTCTGCAGCCCATTCGGTATCGAAGTCCTCCACAACCTGATTGACGTAGTTGCTCGCCAGTGCCGCTGTATTGGAGTTCCTTCCATCGATGATCACCTGAACCCGGCCCGGCCGGTGCGCCATGAGGTCTCGGCTGAACTGCGGACTGACATGCACCACCAGCAGCACACGCTTGTCGTCGATCATAGGCGCGATCTGGCGGTCCGAGGTGAGCACAGCCACCTCCCGAAACACCGAAGAGCCCTGGAAGCGGGCAAGCAATTGGCGCGAGGCTTCTCCGCCATCCTGGTTGTAGACCGCATAGGGAATATGCCGAATGTTGAACGTCGCGGCATACCCGAACACGATCAGCTGCAGCAGCGGCGGCACGATCAGCGTCATGCGCGCAACCTTGTCGCGCAAGAGCGCCAGGAATTCCTTGCGGGCGAGTGCCCGGATCCGCGGCCACACGGGTCAGTCCAGCCGCTTGCGCGACAGCCGCCAGGTGAGGCCGAGGAAAAATACCGCCATGACACCGAGGGCGGCGGCATTGGCGAGCACTACCGGCCACACGTCCCCGGCGCCGAACACGGTCTGGAGGATGGCGACGAAATAGCGGGCGGCGACAATGTGCGTCAGCAGGCGGATCGGCACCGGCATCGAATTGAGATCGAAAACAAAGCCGGACAGGATGAAAGCCGGCAAAAAGGTCGTCACAATCGCAATCGTTGCCGATATGAACTGGTTTTTCGAAACCGTCGAGATCAAAAGACCCATTCCAAGCGCAACGAGCAGAAACAGCCCGGATGCCGAAAACAGGACGAGCAACGAGCCGCGCAGCGGGACGGTGAAGAGCCACACCGCCATCGCCACCGACAATGCCATGCCTGCCATGCCCAGCACAAAGTATGGGATGAGCTTGCTCAGCAGAATATCGCCCATACTGACCGGGGTGGCCATCAGCGCTTCCATGGTTCCGCGTTCCCACTCCCTCGACACCACCTGAGCCGTCAGCAGCGCCCCGATCAGGGTCATTATTATCGCAATCAGACCAGGGACCAGATAGTTGCGGCTGCGCAGTGCGGCATTGAACCAGATACGCAGCTCGGCTGTGACTGGCACGGTGAGCGCGGCACCTTGCGCCTGAGCGTGATGCGAGAGCCATCCGAGCCACACTCCCTGGATGTAGGCTTCCAGCAGGCCGGCATTGTTGGCGTCCACGCCGTTGACGAACACGCCAATGCCGGCGTCGCGTTGCGCCAGGACCCGTCGCCCGAAATCGCTGCGCAGCCATACGATGCCGTCCACCCGGCGGCGCATGAGCGCCCTCACTGCTTCTCTCATGGTGGCATAGGGATGCGGGACAAAATAGGGGGAATGATAAAAACCTCCTAGCAATTCCTGGGGCTGCGACGAACTCGGAGCAACGAGCGCAAGCGGCACGCGGCGCGCGTTGAGCGAAACGCCATACCCGAAAAGCAGCAGCAAGACAAACGGCAGCACAACCGCGATGGCGATTGCCGACGGATCGCGCAAAATCTGGAGAAATTCTTTACGGACCAGGCCCCGCAGCGCCATGCGGTTCATGAAGCCCTCCGCGTGGCCTGCTCGTGTCCGGCGATCAGCGCGATGAAAGCATCCTCCATGGTGGGGTTCATGCGGTCCGCGGTCTGCGCGAGCTGGCGGATCTCCGGAGGCGTACCGGAAGCCAGGACCTCGCCCAGCGACATCAGCACCAGACGGTCGCAGTACTCGGCTTCCTCCATGAAATGCGTGGTAACCAGCACCGTAACACCCTCATGCGCCAGCGCGTTGATGCGTGCCCAGAATTCGCGCCGCGCGAGCGGATCCACGCCGGAAGTCGGCTCGTCCAGAAAGAGGATCTGGGGCTCATGCAGCAGCGCACAGGCCAGGGCCAGCCGCTGCTTGTGACCGACCGACAGCGCGCTGGCGTTGACCATGCGGAACGGACCGAGATCGAACTCCGTCTCGGCCCAGCGCAGGCGCGCATCGAGCACAGCCCCCTTGAGGCCGTAAACCCCCGCGAAGAACTGCAGATTCTGCGCCACGCTCAGATTGCCATAAAGAACGAAGCGCTGCGACACGTAGCCGATACGCTGACGCGCAGCCGCGCCGGCGTGATACATATCGGCTCCGGCGACACTCAACTTCCCCGATGTGAGAGGCAGCAGTCCGCAGAGCATCCGGAACGCCGTGGTCTTGCCGGCGCCATTCGCCCCGAGCAGCCCGAATACCTCCCCCGCGGACACGTCGAAACTGATTCCCTTGACGGCCTCGAATGTCCCGAATAATCGCCGCAGGTCGCGGGCCACGATCACCACGCCCGGCGGCTGTCGCGCCGGCTCGGAACCTGTCTCCATCGGAGCAGCCTCGCGCTTCGTGTGACCACGCCGCCCGAGCAGCAGCGCCACGAAGGCATCTTCGGCGCGCGGCTCCACCGGCTCCCAATGCTCCCCGGGCCGCGGACTCGGCGCGGCGCCCTCGGACAAAATGACCCGGACCTCGCCCGCCTGAAGCTGCGCATCGATGACTCCCGGCCGTACCGCAAGCCCCTTCTGCAGCCGGCGCCGCTCCCCGTCCGCGGTGCGTACCGCAAACGACCGGCCCTTGAGCGGTGCCCGGAACGACGCCGGGTCCGTCTGGCTGAGCAGCGTGCCTTCATCGAGGATCACGAGATCGTGACAGCGTTCCGCCTCGTCAAGATACGCGGTGCTGATGAGCACGGTGACACCCTCCTGCACGAGCCGTTCGATGATGACCCAGAGCTCGCGGCGCGATATCGGGTCCACGCCGACCGTCGGCTCATCGAGCAGCAGCAACCGCGGTGTGCGCAGCAGCGCACAGGCAAGCCCGAGTTTCTGCTTCATTCCGCCGGACAGCGCGCCGGCCCGGCGCGATCCGAATGGTCCGAGGGCCGTCAGAGCAAGCAGCTCGTCATCACGTGCGCGACGCGCATCTGGCGCGAGCCCCTGAAGGTCAGCATATAGCTCCAGGTTTTCGCGCACGGTCAGCTCCTCGTAGAGTCCGAACCGCTGGGGCATGTATCCGATCTGACCGGGAATGACGTGCGATTCCCGTACGGTATCGTGACCAAAGACAGCAACCTGTCCGCTATTGGGCCGCAAAAGTCCGGCGGCAAGCCGCATGAGCGTGGTCTTGCCTGCCCCATCCGGCCCGAGCAGGCCTGTAATGACACCTGGCGCTATGTCGACACTGACACCCTTCAGGGCCTCCGTGACGCGTCCACCGCCAGCAGTGAATCGCTTCTCCACCCCCCGGAACGCCAAGGCGGACGTTGCCATGGTTCAGCGATCACAGGGGTGATGTGAAAGCCCCCGGACGAGACGCGCCGGTAGCGGGATGGTCACGGTGACTGGCATGCCGAGACGCAGCCGAGCCTGCGGGTTGCACGCATAGACGCGCATCCGATAGACCAGCTCGGTGCGCAACTGGGTGGTCTCCACCGTCTTGGGCGTAAACTCGGCAACCGGCGAAATGAAGCCCACCCAGCCCTCGAAGCGCGTGCCGGGAAAGCTGTCGCTTGTGATCACGGCCTGCATGCCCTGCCGCAACCGGCCGAGGTCCGGCTCCGGAACGTAAGCTCGTGCCCACACCGGGTTGTCGAGGGCCTCGGTAAGCACAGGCACCTGTGGGCTGGTCATGTCGCCCGGCTCAAGAATCCGGTTGTCGATCACACCGTCGTCCGGAGCGTATAGACGTGTGTCTGCCAGTTCCTTGCGCGCCAGGGCGAGCGCCGCCGCGTCCGCCGCAACCTGGGCGCGGGCGGCAGCTATGTCCTGCTGCCGTGGTCCCTTAATCGCCAGTCGCAGAGCCTGCTGCGCAGCCTGCCAGCGCGAGCGGGCAACCGCGAGGGCTTCACGGGCATCGTCGCTGGCCTGTTGGGGCAGATAATGTTCCTGCGCGAGCGTGGCGTTGCGTCGATACGTCGTGCGGGCATTGCGCCAAGTTGCCAGAGCCGCGGCGGCGTTCGCGCGCGCTTCGGCGATTTCTTCGGGGCGCGAGCCGGCAAGGAGCCGGGCAAGCACCTGCTGTTCGGAGCCGAGCCGGGCTCGCGCCTGGGCCGCAGCGTCCTCGAACCGAGCCGGATCGAGCGTCGCCACCAGCTGTCCGCGACGCACCCGGTCTCCTTCCTGTACCGCAATCGTGGCGATGCGGCCGCTATCGTTGAAAGCGAGCTCTATCTGCCGTATGTCGATGGAACCGTAGACGGTGAGGGCACCGGCAGGATGCTCGGTGCGCCGCATGTACAGATAGGCGCCGACCCCGGCGACGGCCACTGCCGCCAGGGCCAGGATTAAGCGCCGCTTCCGGGTTATTGGCATTGTTCGGTTCCTTTGCATGGGGCATTGCACGGGCGCAGCAGGTCGTTGATGGCGTCAATGTCAGCCGGCGCCAGAATGCCGGTTGCCGCCTTGAGTCGCACGCGCGCAATGATCTGTCCATACAGCGCCTGCTCATAGTCACGCTGCGCCTGCGCGGCGTCGGATGCTGCCGTGAGCACATCCAGAATCGACCGCACACCGAGGGCGTAACCCTTGCGGGTCGCCTTCAGGGACAGCGCCGCCGAGCGGCGCGCCGCGCGCGCCTCCTCGAACTGCGGGACGCTGTCTCTCAGGGCCAAAAAGGCGATCTGGGCATCCAAGCGGATCCCGTCGTCAAGGTCGGCAATATGCGCCCGTTCGGCCCTGACCTGCGCGCGCGCTTCGCGCACACCGGCATCGATCGCACCCCCGGCATAGATCGGCACTGCGAGGTTTATAGTGGCGCCTGCTCCGTTCATCTGCATGTCGGGCAGCAGAACTCCGTAGGCATGCTGGGCGATTCCAGAGATGCTGATCGTCGGCCACGCGGCACGGCGGCGAACATCGACTTGATATTTGTCGGCACGCAGTTGCGCCTGCGCCTGTCTCAAAAGGGGCTGGTTGCGCAGGGCCATCGCCACCCATAGGCGCATGCGGTCCGGGTTCGGGCCATAGGGCAGAAACGGCCGGACATCGCACAGCCGGGTCACCGGGACATGGGTCAACCGCTCGAGTTGGCGGTCCGCCACGGCAACTGCATCGTCGGCGCGCGTCAGTGCCGACCTGGCGGCATCGAGCCGCGCCCTGGCCTGGGCAACCGACACGATATCACCGGCACCGATCCTAAGGCGGGCCCGGGCCTCGCGATAGAGGCTCTCGAGCAGCCGCTTCTCACGGCGCGCCACCCGCGCATCGGCAACCCGCTGCAGTATGCCGAAATAGGCTTCGGTGACGTTCAAGATCAACGCCTGGCGTACGTACGCCAACGCGGCCCGGTCACGACGGATACGGCTGTCGGCAGCATGCAGGGCGGAGTAAGCCGAACCATCCCACAATGGTTGTGTCAGCGTGACGCTGTAGCTGTCGGAGTAAAAGGATCCGGAAATTCTCTGGGGCAGGACACCGCTGACTGTGGTGCTATTTACGCCGGCGCTGGCACCGGCCGACAGATGCGGCAGCAATGCTGCCCGCGCCACGGAACGGCCGGCGGTATCGGCTTGCAGCTGTGCGCGACTCTGCGCAATCGCCGGAGACGACGCCTCCGCCTGACGATAGATTCCGGCCAGATCCTCGGCCTGCGCATGCAGCGGCACCGCCAGCGCCAGCGCCACGGCCACAAACCGGATGAGCTGCCCCGCAGCCGGACAGCTGCGGCCCAGAACTGCGGGCGCCATCCGGGGTTCCGGATCTAGATCGGAAGTTTGCGTATCGAGCTCCGAAGTTCCTTGTCGGCATGAGGCATTTCATGCCATTGCGGACTTCGGATTTCCTCATTTTTGGGTCGACCGTGTCAAGCGGCGTGGTCACGTTGCACGGGTTTCAAGCAAGAACCTGCATGTACCCTGACGCAATGCAGTTGGTGGTGCCACGGTTACATCCTTGCACGACAAGGCAGGAAAATAGTTAAAATCGCATTCCTCCTCTCGGACTCCAGGCCTATGCCGGAGCCGGCGGATGTGCCCATGTTTCAATGAAAGTCACGCGAATGCGTGGCAAGGACGCCGAGCAGCTCCGAACGGTCTTCCAAATGCCGGGCGATCACGTGCAGCACCTCTCCATCCCGCTGGATTTCCCCGGTCACCACCAGCAGGCGCGCGCCCAGCAGCGCTTTGCGTTCATGCTCCGCCACCGCCGGCCGGACGATGACATTGATATGACCGGTCTCGTCCTCCAGTGTCACAAAAATGACGCCCCTGGCGCTGCCAGGACGCTGACGTCCTGTAACCAGACCGGCGGTACATACACGGCTGCCGCCGGAAAATCCATGCACCACGGTGGCGCTGCAGGCTCCGAGGCGCTCCAGACGCAAACGCAGCAAGGCCAGGGGATGGCGATGCAGGCTGAGCCCGATGCTGGCGTAATCGGCGACAATATCCTCGCCTTCTGTGGGCGGGCGCAGCAGCGGTCGCGCTTCGGCGATATCGACGCCCTCGAGCAGCGGCAGGTCCGGTTCCACGCCGGCAACCGCCCAGCGCGCCAAATGCCGGTGACCAGCCAGACCGGCAAGTGCCCCGGCAGCAGCGAGCGCGTCGAGATCGCGCCGCACCAGACGCGCCCGCCGGGCAAGGTCCGCGACGCCGGTGAATGGCGCTTGTGTCCGCACCTCGACCAGGCGTCGCGCCCCGGAACGCGAGAACCCCCGGACCAGGCCCAGTCCCAGCCGTACCGCGGGTGCGGAAACACGTCCGGTCTCCAGCGTGCAATCCCAGCTGCTGACGCACACATCCACAGGACGGACTTCCACGCTGTGGCGCCGGGCGTCCTGGACCAGCTGCGCCGGGGAATAGAACCCCATCGGCTGACTGTTCAGCAGTGCGCACAGGAACACCGCCGGTTCGTGGCATTTCAGCCACGCGGACACATACACCAGCAGAGCGAAACTCGCGGCATGGGATTCGGGAAACCCATATTCTCCGAAACCTCTGATCTGGGCAAAAATCTGGCGCGCGAATTCCTCGGCATAGCCGTTTTCGCGCATGCCATCGATCAGGCGCTGCTCGAAGGTCTCAAGGCCGCCGCGCCGGCGCCAGGCAGCCATGGCGCGGCGCAGACGATCAGCCTCCCCGGCACTGAATCCCGCCGCCACCATGGCAAGCTTGATCACCTGTTCCTGGAAAATCGGCACGCCCAGCGTACGCATGAGCACTTTGCGCACGGCCTTGGAAGGGTAGCTAACCGGCTCCTCACCCCGACGACGACGCAGATAGGGATGCACCATTCCGCCCTGGATCGGACCCGGCCGCACGATGGCCACTTCGATCACAAGGTCGTAGAAGCAGCTGGGCCTGAGCCGCGGAAGCATTGCCATCTGCGCACGCGACTCGATCTGAAACACACCCGCCGTGTCGGCCCGCCGGATCATGGCATACACAGCGGGATCCTCGGCCGGAACGCTGGCCATCGTGAGCCGGCGTCCCCGCACCTTCTCTATGAGATCAAAAGCGCGATGGATGGCGCTGAGCATCCCGAGCGCCAGACAATCAACCTTCAGCAGACCCAGCGCATCAAGATCGTCCTTGTCCCATTGGATCACAGTGCGCTCGGGCATGGCGGCGTTTTCGATCGGCACAAGAGACGATAGCGGTCCGCGCGCAATCACGAAACCTCCGACATGCTGGGACAGATGTCGCGGAAATCCAAGGAGCTCCTGTATCCGCGCCAGCAGCCGCTGGATTGCGGGATTTTCCGGGTCGAAGCCGGCTTCCGCGAGACGCTGCGGAACGACATTGCGACCATCCCACCACTGGAGGCTTGCTGTCAGGCGGTCCAGCTGCTCCGGCGCCAGCCCCAGCGCCCTGCCCACATCGCGCACTGCGCTGCGCAGACGGTATGTGATCACGGTGGCTGTGAGGGCCGCGCGACTGCGGCCGTACTTTCCGAAGACGTACTGGATCACTTCCTCTCGTCGGTCATGTTCGAAGTCTACGTCTATGTCAGGCGGCTCGTTGCGCTCCCTCGATATGAAGCGCTCGAACAGGGTCTGAATGCGGTCCGGATCGACTTCGGTGATGCCGAGGCAGTAACACACCGCGGAATTGGCCGCAGAGCCGCGCCCCTGGCAGATAATGTCGCGCGAGCGGGCGAAGCGCACGATGTCATACACGGTAAGGAAATACGGCTCGTAGCCAAGCTCGGCGATGAGCGCAAGCTCATACGCCACCAGCTGGCGTACCCGGTCCGGCACGCCGGCGGGCCAGCGCCGGTTCAGGCCCTCGGCGACCAGCCGTTCCAGGTAAACGGCTGGCGTCTCTCCTGCCGGAACCAGCTCTTCCGGGTACTCGTAACGCAGCTCATCCAGGGAGAAATGACAACGCTCGGCGATGCGTTTCGTTTCCGCAAGCAGCTCCGGCGGGTAGATGCGCGCCAGAACCCGGCGGGTGCGCAGGTGGCGTTCGCCGTTGGAATTGAGCGCACAGCCAGCCTCGTCCAGCGGCACGCCCAGTCGTATGGCGGTAAGCGTGTCCTGCAGGGCGCGCCGGCTGCGTACATGCATGTGCACATCCCCGCTTGCGACGAGCGGCAGGCCGGTCTGCGTTGCCAGGTTGGCAAGACATGCGAGGCGCATGCCGTCGAGGCCATCGCGCACCAGTTCGACGGCGATCCATGTGCTACCGGGGAAACACCGCTTCAGCCATAACCCAGGCTCCGAGTCGTCCGGCACCGACCCGCAGGGATCTTCGGGCAGCCACAGCGCCAGACAGCGTGGGGCGATGCGCTCCACATCCGCGCGCCTCAGACTGTACTTTCCCTTCCCTGCCGCGCGCCGGCCACAGGTGATCAGCTCGGACAGCGCTCCATAGGAACTACGATCAGTTGCGAGCAAGACCAGCCGCGGTCCGTCGGAAAGCGCGAACTCACTGCCGACAATCAACCTGATCTGCCGCTCACGCGCCGCCAGGTGCGCGCGCACCACCCCGGCCAGCGAGCATTCGTCGGTGATGGCCAGTGCCGTATAGCCCAGGGCTGCAGCGCGCCCGACCAGCTCCTCGGGATGCGAAGCGCCACGCAGAAAGCTGAAGTTTGAGAGACAGTGAAGCTCAGCGTAGTCGGTCAGGGTGCTCATAAATCGGCGCGGAAATCCCGGACCTTCAGGGCAGGGCAGACATGATTTTCCCGGCTACGGCAGAGACCTTCTCTACGGTAGCGCCGCCGTTGCCAGACAAATTCGCCACGGGCAGGACAGTTACGGTTGCCAGCCATTCGAGATCGCACTGTTTCTAAAAAACCTGCGCATAGGATTTATCCGCACTTGGTTGACGCGGTTGCCCGACCAACTCAAGCCCCTTGACGCTCAGTTGCGCCGGGAAACGCGCCAGCAGGATTCGACGGACTTCTCGATACGGTGTGTATCGACTCAGGAGATGCTTGCGCTTGAAATTCATTCTCCCGCCGATTTCCTGAACCCGTTGACCGACAGGGATCGCGCCGGCAAGACAGCAGGTTTCCATGGCGGCAACTTGAGAGGCGAGATCGTCCCTTTTGGCCGGCGCTGCTGACACGGCAATAAACCACTGTTTCGCGCTTCTCTGGTATTGCGCCCATTAACACACGCACATCGGATTCATAGGAACACCGTTGACCGGTTTGACGAGCCCCTGAAGCCCTCGCGACCATCCCCCAGTCTTCGCCAGCGCCGAGCCCACGCCACGACCGGGTTGCCCATCCTCATCCAAACAGACCGTGGAGAAACCAGCGGTGCTCGCCCGAGAGCTCACGGTACACCCAAAACCGCGCCCCCTGTCTGCTACGAGCGACGAAGTAATCGCGCGCGATGTCTAGCCCATCCCACCAGCCGCCTTCGATGCGCTCCCGTTCCCGGCCAAGCGCCAGCATGCCATCAAGGTACGGATACTGGTCGCGCATCTCCAGCGGCACCGGTTCATGCAACAGCCACAGGGGCCGCTTCCGTCCTTCCGCCTTCCGTTCCGCGCACGCGCTCTGCCGTGGCCGCCGGCCGGACCCGTTGCGGATTGCCATCCCGCATCCCGGCTCGGCATAGATCCAGGCCCGTTCCGGACGATGCTCTGCCACCTGATCCAGACCACGCACCGCACCCCTGCCAAGACGCGCACGCAGACGTTCGATGAGCGTCTCCTCCGCTGCTGCCTGGACAGGGGCGAAAAGATCAAGATTGCGCGGGGCAAGCGGGTGCAGGTCCGTGACATGCAATGAGATTTCCTCCACCGGCGCGGACAATGCGATACGCTCCAGCCGCTCGCGCAGAAGCATGACCAGATAGACTGTGTCGCGCGACGGCGCCACGAGCTCGAGCCCTACCTGCGTGGTTCTGGCTGCTGCGTGATGCAGCGACAACGTCAGGAAGCACGTACCAGCATCATGCGCGCACAGAAACCCCTCGAGTTCGAACAGCATGCGGCGTAGCGGAAACAGCAACCCTTCGACCGTGCTTGTCGCAACCGGCAGCGGCAAATTACCCGTGAACACGGATGGCATGGCAAATGCCGGACGCGGATCCGGAATGCGCCCGAGGGCCCGGTCAAAAATATCGACCAGCTCCGGCCCCATGCGCCGCGCGAGTCCGTCTCTTGGCAGACGCAGACAGTCGCCGATCGTACGCACCCCCATTCCACCTAGCGTCCTGCCCTGTTCCACCGCCAGACCGAGGCACGCGAGCGGCAAGGTAGCAAGCACGGCGACAAGCGCGTCCTGCCGGCTGACACAAGCTTCGCGACCGGCATGCGCCAGCCATGAGGCGGCAAGCGGTGTTGGCGCAACGGCAAGAAACGCACGATAGCCGAGCTCCGCCAGTCCCTGCCTGACAAGCTCCCTCAATCGATCCACGCCCCCGAACAACCGGCAACTGCCAGCCACCTCCAGCAACAGCGCCTGTGGCGGTGTCGGACTAACAACAGGGGTGAACTGGCCGGCCCAGGCCGCAAGACGGTCGAGCGCGGCATGCTCAGACTCCTCGTCGCGCTCACATACCTGCAACGCGCCAACAAGCGCATATGCCGCATTCAGGTCCATCCCTGGCCGTATGCCATGGCAACGCGCGGCAGCATTGCAAATCGCCACCCGCCGTTTACGTCCTCCGCGGCCATAAACCACGATCAGCGGGTCAGCCGCCGGCGCGCCACGCGTGAATACCTCAAGCGCAAGATCCGGCAGATGCAGGCATAGCCATAGCATGATCTAGACCCAGATCCAGCGTCACCGGACCAACCGGCCAGCCACCGCGACGCTTCAGGATGTACACGTCGACGCCGCCCGGGGTCGGCACAAGCTGCAGGCGCAGCGCGGCAGGAGAACCTTCCGTGGCGGCCGGCTGTCCGGAACGAAACAGCACGCCCCAAGATCTGCCCGCCTCAGCCGCCAGCTGCAGACGCCGCAAGGCGCGCGTGTCGGTGGCTGCCGGCCAGGCCAGCACGGCACCACAGGTACCGGCACGCAAAGACTGCTCCACAGCCCACAGCCCGTCGGCGGTGGCCCGCGGATGGACAAGCAGCACCCGCGACAGGTCCACCTGCGCTGCCGCCAGCGCCGGTGCATAGAGGACATGGGGCGGTGCAATGAAGGCGATCCAGCGTCTGCCGTGGCTCAGTCGCGCGAGCGCAGGCAGAAGCAGCTGCAATTCGCCGATGCCCAGACACGGAATCAGGATTTCCGTGAGCATACCGGAAGGCCAGCCGTTCCCGGGGAGCAGTGCATCCAGCTGCGGAAACCCGCTGGGCAGACCCCGCGCAAAGTCTGAGGCGGCACCGGCACGCCAGACCTCGGCACCCAGCATCAGGTCTTGCAGGCTCACTGGAGTTTGCCGTTGCGCAGGATGCCGACACCGATGCCTTCGATAACGAAGGCATCGTGCCGCAGATCGATATCGATGGGCCCAAAATCAGGATTTTCCGGCAACAGCCGTACCTGATAGCCACGGCGCTGGAAACGCTTTACGGTAACTTCGTCTGTCAGGCGTGCCACCACGATCTGGCCATTATCTGCCTCGGGTGTACGGTGCACCGCGAGCAGGTCATCATTCAGAATACCGGCATCGCGCATGCTGTGGCCGCGAACCCGCAGAAAATAATCAGCGCGTGGCCGGAAAAGCCCCGGATCAATCCGGTACCGGCCCTCGATGTGCTCTTCTGCCAGTATCGGGTTGCCCGCCGCTACCCTGCCCACTACCGGCAGCCCCTCCTCCTCCTTCAGGCGGATGCCGCGCGAAGTGCCCGGTATAAGCTCGATCGCCCCCTTTCGTGCAAGCGCCCGCAGG
Organism: Gammaproteobacteria bacterium; assembly: GCA_028068195.1. GTDB lineage: Bacteria > Pseudomonadota > Gammaproteobacteria > Acidiferrobacterales > UBA6901 > JAJYCY01. The sequence continues at coordinate 256,613 of JAPTTX010000002.1, read as the reverse complement.
TGATCTTCGGCCGCATTCGGTGACCGGAAGCCGAGGGCAGCGGCAATCTCCTGACGTGTCGGCGGCCGACCGGAATCCGCCATGAAGCGGCGTATCATGCGCAGGATCTGCGTCTGGCGCGAAGTCAGAGTATCCATTATCGTACCGGTATCCTGTATTTATATCCAGTACTGTGATTATATATAGATCCGGGACAGACGCAAGTCGCCAACCCTCCCGAACCAGCCAGACACATCTCGCGACGCGGCACAGCCAAGCCCGGGTTCCGGCAACCGGGCACGCCCCGGAACAGGAACACCACGGCTGCCGGAAAGTCTAATCTTGCAGCAACAGGAAACTTGTCCGCAAAGGGGCGAGTCAACAAAACGGATCGACCACGCTGCAACCAGGAGATATAAAGACACACAATTCATGCCATTGAAAAACGTGGCCGCAACCTCATGAAACAGTGCCACCCTCATGTCCGGATCGGCGGCGAGCGGCGGTAGCCGCATCGCGAATCGGCGCCCGGGCAAAGGAGGCAACATGTATCGCAGGCTGTATTTCGTATTGCCGGACGAGGCCCACGCCCTGCAAGTCATGCAGGACATCGAAGCATTGGGAGTCGATCACGGCCACATCCATGCTGTTCCCGGGCACGGGATAACCCTCAGCCAGCTGCCCCCCGCGACAGCTCGTCAGCGGCGCGATGTTGCAGGCCGCGCCGAAAAGATCGCGTGGGCGGCAAACCTGATCGTATTTTTCCTTGCGCTGATCGGCCTGATTCAAGCGCTGGCTCGGAATTCCATGCTGTGGTCCGTGGTTGCCCTGTTGGTAGCTGCTGCAACCCTCAGCGCAGGTGCGCTGTTTGCCGCGCGTGTACCGGACACCCACCTTGATGAACTGCGCGGCGCGCTCAGCCATGGTGATATCGTGCTGATGGTGGACGTGCCGAAAACGCGCGTCCACGAAATCGAAGAGGTCGTGGAACGCCGGCACCCTGAAGTTACCGCTGGGGGTGTCGGCTGGACCATCGCCACGCTCGGCATCTGACCCCCGTCGGAGCCCGTGGCGCGGCACGTTCTCCGCTTACCGGCCAGCTGACTGATGCCGGGCGTGTTGGCACGTGCGCTACAACCTGTGCCTGCGGCCGCCTCCGAAACCCAATCCCATGTGACAACATCGCCCCGGCGCGCGACAATCACGCCATGGAATCCGGTCAGACCCACTCCGTCGTATCGCTGCGCGGCGTCGAACGCAGCTACCGCGAAGGAGACCAGACACGCACGGTCCTGCGTGGAGTCGACCTCGATATACAACCCGGGGAGTGGGTGGCGCTCGTCGGCCGCAGCGGCTGTGGAAAGTCCACACTCCTAAACCTGATCAGCGGGATAGACCGTCCCGACCACGGCGACATTTGGCTCGACGGAGTGAACATCGCACGCCTGTCGGAGCGTGAACGTACACTGTTCCGACGTCGGCATATCGGCTTCGTCTACCAGTTTTTCAACCTGATTCCGACCCTGACAGTAGAAGAAAATCTGCTGTTGCCGATCGAGCTCAACCGGCTGGATCAGACGCGCGCACGCAAACTGCTCGCAGCCGTAGGGCTCGAGGAACGGCACGCGGCCTTCCCGGACCGGCTGTCTGGGGGAGAACAGCAGCGGGTGGCCATAGCGAGGGCGCTGGCACACGATCCGCTTCTGCTGCTGGCTGACGAGCCGACCGGGAACCTTGACAGGAAAACCGGCGAGCAGATGCTTCAGCTTATGGAATCGCTCGCCCGGACAAACCGCCGCGCACTGCTTATAGTCACCCACTCTTACGAGGTTGCACGGCGGACCGACCGCGTGCTGACGCTCGAGAATGGTCGGATCGCGAACGAAGACACGGTGACAGATTGATGGTTGGGGTGGTGTGGCACGCCAATTTCCGCTTTCTCAGCCGTCATCCGTGGCAGATATTTCTTGCCGTACTCGGCGTTGCCCTCGGAGTCGCAGTCGTGGTCGCAGTCGGCCTCGCGAATACCAGCGCCATGCGCGCTTTCCGGCTGTCCTCGCGGGCGGTGTCCGGCAGCGCAACCGACCAGATCATCGGCGGACCTGGTGGTCTGAGGGAACGCCTGTACACGCATCTTCGTGTGGATGCGGGCATCGAATCGATCGTCCCGATCGTCGATGGCTATGTCGAAGCCAAGGACGAAACCCTGCATATCGTCGGTGTCGATCCCCTTGCCGAAAGCGGAACCGCGGGGGATCTTGCTGGCACCGGAGCAGGCGCCGTCCGGCGACTGCTGACTGAGCCGGGAACACTGCTGCTCGGAAGAGCCACCGCACGCCGCATGGGCCTGAAAGTGGGTGACAGCTTGACCATACGCTGTGCCGGACGCCGCCACACTATTGTCCTGGCGGGCCTGCTTCCCAGCGCGGGTGCGGCGGTGGCGCAGGACGGACTGGCCATCACCGATATCTCCACCGCCCAGATCGTTACTGGCCAAATCGGACAACTCAGCCGGATCGACCTGACATTGCCGCGGGGCGCGACAGGAAGACGCATGCGTGCGCGGATCGCCGGACTCCTGCCTGCAGGGACCCGGCTCGAATCCGCGCGGGCACGCACAGGCACCATGGTTCAGATGACGCGTGCGTTCCGCACCAACCTCACCGCCATGAGCCTACTGGCGCTGATCGTGGGCATGTTCCTGATCTACAACACCATGACCTTTGCGGTGCTGCAGCGAAGACAACTCATCGGCATGCTGCGGGCAATGGGCGTTACGCGGCGGGAGGTATTCAGCGGAATTCTGGTCGAGGCGTTGTTCCTCGGGGCAATCGGCACGACCGTCGGAGTCGCCTTGGGAGTCGCCCTGGGAGAAGTGCTGGTACATCTGGTCACCCGCACCATCAACGATCTGTACTTCGTCGTATCGGTAACGCAGTTGCTCATCACGCCGGCGCCTATCCTGGAAGGCGCCGCCCTCGGGATCGGCGCAACCGTGCTGGCATCGCTCACTCCGGCACTCGAGGCTTCCCGCTCCACGCCCGCAAGCGCGATGCGGCACTCGGCAATCGAGCAGCGTGCGCACGTACTCGCGCCCCGTCTAGCGATTGCTGGCGGCACCCTGGCAGCAACCGCACTGGTGTTCCTGGCGCTCCCGACAAGAAGTCTGGTTCTCGGGTTCGCGGTGCTGTTCATGGTCATCGTCGGCCTGGTACTCATCGCGCCGCTGATGGTGGCCTGGCTGAGTGCTGGTGCGTGCGCTGTTGTAGTCCGTATGCCAGGCAGGTCCGGAGGCGTGCTCGCGCGCTTCGCGCTGCGCGGAATTACCGCCTCCTTGAGCCGTACCGGAGTCGCAATTGCCGCTCTGATGCTGGCCGTGGCCACTACCGTTGGTGTCGGAGTCATGATCCAAAGCCTTCGCGTCACGGTACGGCAGTGGCTGTCCTCGACCCTGCGCGCGGACATATACGTATCTGTGCCCCAACTCGATCCCGGCCGCACACCGCAGACGATTGATCCCCGGATCATCGCGGACATCAGACGCATTCCCGGCATCTCGGGCATAACCAGCGCACGCCGGGTAACGATCGAGACCGTCCGTGGCCCGACCCAGATTGTTGCTGTGGATTTCGCCCCAGGCCGGACGCCACGCTTCCGTCTCAAGGAAGGCGATGCGCGCACTGCGTGGGCCGATTTTGACGCAGACCGTGCCGTGCTGGTTTCTGAACCTTACGCTTATCACAACCGGACCCGCGTAGGCACGGATTTGCGTCTGCTCACCGGCCGGGGTTACTTGTCGTTACCGGTTGCCGGAATCTTTTACGACTACGGATCCGAGCAGGGCGTCATCCTCATGCATCGACAGCTCTATGAACGGGACTTCGGTGATCATGGCGTGAGTTCTCTTGGTCTGTATATCCGGCCCGGTATGTCCACGACACGAGTGATCACGGCGGTGCGCGCCGCGGCGGCGCACAGGCAGATGCTTATCGCGCGCTCCAACCGCGCAATCCGGTCTGCCTCGCTCAAGGTATTCGATCGCGCTTTCGCAATTACCGGAGTGCTCAAGACACTGGCAGTCGTGATAGCAGTGGTCGGAATACTGAACGCCCTCATGGCGTTGCAGATGGAGCGATCACATGAACTTGCGGTACTTCGGGCAATCGGCTTCACCCCCGGACAGATCTGGGGGCTGGTCACCGCCCAGACCGGATTCATGGGGTTTTGCGCCGGATTGCTGGCACTTCCGGTCGGCCTCGCGTTGGCGCTGCTGCTCATTCATGTGATAAACCGCCGCGCGTTCGGGTGGAGCATGGAGACCGTACTGACCTCATCCGTACTGATCCAGGCCCTGGTTCTTGCACTGGCAGCAGCGCTGGTGGCCGGTCTCTACCCGGGCTGGCGGATGGCGCGCGCGAATCCGGCCGATGTCCTGAGAGAAGAATGAACATGCGGCAACGGTATATTCTGCTGCTGGCTGCGCTCGCCGCCGCCGCCGCCGCCGCGGTGGCAATTATCGTGCATGGCTACCGGCACCGGGCGATACCGCCGGCCCTTAATCTCGGGGCGGTGCTCGGAACCGGCACTTCGAGCGGCTACGCACGCGCCGATCATCCGCGACAATTCCGGTTTCCCCGGGATTTCGGACCGCATCCGGCATTCAAGACTGAGTGGTGGTATTTCACGGGAAATCTCGCTAGCGCGCTCGGACGGCGCTTTGGCTACGAACTTACGCTGTTTCGCTTTTCACTGACCCCCCACCCCGTCCGGAGTCCGTCGCGGTGGTCGACCAACCAGGTTTATGTGGCCCACTTTGCGGTCACCGATCCCGCCGATCGACGGTTTCGCTTTTTTCAGCAAAGTGCGCGCGCCGCCATCGGTCTTGCCGGATCACAGGCCGCGCCTTTCCGGGTATGGGTATACAACTGGAGCGTGCGGGCACCGGCTGGCGCAGATTGGCCATGGCGTCTGCACGCCCGAGCAAAGGGGGTTGCACTGAATCTGGAACTTAGCCCGCTGGTGGCCCCCGTTCTTCAAGGCGACCAGGGACTAAGCCGCAAAGGCCCAGGCCCCGGCAACGCTTCCTATTATTATTCGATTCCACGCCTCAAGACCCGCGGCACACTGTCACTGGAGAAACGATCGTTTTCGGTTAAGGGTCTGACCTGGATGGACAGGGAATGGAGCACGAGCGCGCTAGCGCCTGACGAGGCCGGCTGGGATTGGTTCGGACTGCAGCTGTCGGACGGGGCCGACCTGATGTTCTACCGCCTGAGGCTCATAAATGGGTCCACCAGCCCCATGAGCCAGGGCAGTATCGTCAGCCGGCACGGACATGTGACGCGGCTGACCGCAGCGGATGTCCGCATCCGGATCCTCGCGCACTGGCGCAGTCCGCGCGGCGGCACGTACCCGGCACAATGGCGTCTGTCCGTCATACCCGAGCATCTGAACCTGGTGGTAACACCTATCCTTTCGGACCAGGAGCTTGACGTCGGAATACGATACTGGGAGGGTGCGGTCAACGTGCGGGGTCGCTGCAATGGACGTCCCGTCCGAGGCGAGGGCTACGTCGAGCTGACAGGCTACGCGCCCGGACCACGGCGCCCCGGACCCTGACATTCGCACGGCCCGGTCCGGCGTGCCTGCCCTTCGCGGCTCCAGTCAACGCGATCAGGCACACAGTTCTTGCCTGGCACGGAACCGGAAAATCCGTGATGGGCAGCAAGGACATGCAACGTTGTCCCCACGGGTCACGCGGCAACCCGCCCAGGCAGGGTAGGCGCGCATTCCTGCCACGGCGGTAACTTGATCCTGCCGCTATGACGAACCGCCGGCGGCACTGTGGCCGGGACCTCCAGTTGGTGCCCGACGGTAGCGTCGCAGGTACAGCCATTCGAAAAACCGCTTCACCCAGTGGAGCAGCCGGGACGAAACCACCATAGCCCTGCGCGAATTGCGATACACCAGGATCCCGCGGTCGAGCGCGTCGATCACGCACACCAGCTCGGTTCTGAATGTCGCCACGGCCGGCTTCTGCCGAAGATCGGCCGCCAGATTGCGTGCAGCTGTCCGTGCCTGCAGGTCAGCCATATGGGCCTGCTTGGGCATCCAATCCGGCCCCGGGTAGCTGCCGGCGTCGCCGGCAACGTAGATCCGCTCGGCGGCATCCGCTCGGCAATGCGCGTCAGCCGCGAAAAAGCCGCCCGGCGAGAGCCGGAGTCCGCTCGCTTCGGCCCAGGCGGGACCGGTCATACCGGGCATGAACAGGATGAGATCGGCCGCGATATCGCCGGCTTCGGTACGAACCCGGTCCCGTTCGAAGCCGAGAAGCTTGTGGCCAAGGTGGGTATCGATATCGCGACGGCGCATCTCGCCGAACAGGCGTGCGACCGCATGCTCGCCGAGTCGCTGTCCGGGCCGGGCCGCGGGGCTAAAAAACAGCAATCGGAATCGGTCCCGACGCCCCTGGCGCCGCAACAGAGTATCGACACCGAGCAGCAGTTCGAACATGGGGCCCCCGCGCATCGCCTGAGGCTCCTGGGGGTTGGCACCGAAGCCGAAGGCAATGGTCCCGCCATCCAGCGATTGGAGACGCTCGCGCAGGGACTCTGCCGCGGAAATCCCCTCGCAGATGGTGACTGCATGCTCGATGCCCGGAAGCTTCCGGATGAAGCGCCCTCCGCTCGCGATGACGAGGCCGTCGTTATGCACCTCCGCGTCCTCAGTTATTACGACCCGTCCGGCATCACGCAGTGCGCGCACGTGTCCGGCGTGAAAGTCGATGTTTTGCTCCCGCAGGAAGCGGCGAAGATCCACACGCAGATCGGTACCGGTACGCAGCCCCGACGGAATCCAGATCAGGCTTGGATGATAAATGAGCTCCGGCGCAGGTGCGACCAGGGTAATCCTAGCCGACGGAACGAAGCGGCGCAGCGCCCGGGCTGCGGTCAACGCGCCGAATCCGGAGCCAATGATCGAAATACGCGCCATAAGTTGCCTCCTTCTTGCCCGGCGGATGCGAACACCGCCGGGAATCCCTCTTGCGCGACGGCCCCATGCTGTCTGCCGCCAGCCGCGGTGGCCACGATATCCGGCGGACACTGCCGACCCCACCACGTACGCAGCGAGTCCGGCCTTGACCAAGAGGGCGGTCCGACATGCCCGCCCCAAACCGTCGCGGCCCATGGGTCTCGCTTACAACGCGAGTCCGTTCAGGCCAAGCGCCTGCACGCGCCGCCAAAGTCCCGTGTCGCCCGAACTGCTTCGTCACTGGCAAGCGGGGCATGCCGGCCCCGGCGAAGGGCCTTAGCCCGTCTTGCAAGTATTGATGCCGAGGGGCAGATACACCGGACACCAGCCGATCAGCCCGGTGATGAGCGGCACCAGGCCGAGGTAACCCCAGGGTGTACGGGGTCCGAAAAACACAAGCCCCAGCACTCCCAGCCCCACCACGATGCGCACAGCGCGATCCATTGTTCCCGCGTTCTTAGTCATGCCTGCTTCTCCTGAGGTTGAATATGCAGGCGATTTAAACATGGCACGACTGCGATGTCTGTGACGAAGTCACACAGTCGCCGCGAGGATCTCAAGCCCCTTGTGACCGGTAAGCACGATACGCCCACGCGCAAGTCGTACGTAACCCCGCCGCTCGAACTCCTTGAGTAGCCGCGAGACCACCTCGCGCGCGGTGCCGAGCTCCGCCGCCAGCTGCTGGTGGGTTGCAATGACCTCACCGGAGGCGCCGCCGGATTCGAGCAGGTGGCGCGCAAGACGTGCATCCGCCCGGCCGAAGCTGATCGCCTCGACCAACAGCATCAGTTCGGTCAGGCGCGCACCGAAGGAGGCGAATACGAAAGCGCGGAACTCCGCGCTGATCGCCAGCGCCTCCTGGAACAGATCCTCTGCCACGGCCACTGCGCGCACATCGGTTTCCGCCCTGCCCTCCGCCGGGTAATGTTCCTTGGCCAGGAGACAACTGGTGGTGAGGAGACAGGTCTCGCCGGGACCAACGCGGTAAAGCACGATCTCGCGCCCGTTTTCGGCAAGCTTTGCGACGCAGACTGTTCCATCCAGCACGAACAGATAGCTTCGGCAGACGTCGCCCGCATGAAATACGGAAGCGCCTGCCGGAACCGTGATCTCGCGGGCCTTGCTCATGATCGCTCGCCACTGCGGGCTCTCGATCCTCCTCAATGCCGGGAAGGCGCTCCACCAGGTCGGCATTTTCAAAATCCCCCGTGCCGGATTGACGATAGCGCACGCGGGCCTGTTTCGGTTCCGGTGGGCATCCGAAGCAAATGCTACCATCGATTCCGGCTGGTGGCGCCGGAATCCCGTTTGCGCTATGGTCCGCGTCGGCAGCGCGGCAGAATTCAATGATGAATGTAAAGGTCTGGCTTAAGCAGGCAAGCGCACGCGCGGCGTCTCCTCTGCGGGCTGCCATCGCCCTGGGAACCTGCGGCGGTCTGCTGCTGGTCGTGCAGGCCTGGCTGCTGGCCGGGGTGGTCAACGCTGCCGTATTCGGGCACCAGGACGCACTGGATATTGCGCCGATGCTGTGGGCCCTGCTTGCCGTGTTTGCGGTACGATCCGGCATCGCGTGGGCGTCGGAGCGGATGGCTTTCCGTGCGGCTGCCGGCATCAAGCTCGACGTCCGCCGGAAGCTGCTCGAACACCTTTTTGCCCTCGGCCCGCTGCGGATGGTTGCGGAACACACCGGCGAGCTTGCCACCACCGTCACGGACGGCGTCGAGGCACTAGAAGCATACTACGCCCGCTTTCTGCCGCAGATGTCGCTGGCGGCCCTGGTGCCGCTTTCAATCCTTGCAGTCGTCATCCCGTTCGACTGGGTTTCCGGGCTGGTTCTGCTCGTGACCGGCCCCCTCATTCCGTTGGCGATGATTTTCATCGGACGGAACGCCGAAGCGCTCAACCAGCGCCAATGGCAGCGGCTGGCGCGCCTGAGCGCACACTTTCTCGACGTCCTCCAGGGGCTCACCACACTCAAGCTGTTCAATGCCAGCCGACGAGAAGCCGCGGTCGTGGCGCGGCTGTCCGATGATTACCGGCGAAGCACGATGGCGGTGCTGCGCATTGCCTTTCTGTCGTCCCTCGCCCTGGAGTTTCTCGCCACCGTGAGCATCGCGCTGATTGCGGTGCTCATCGGCTTCCGCCTGATGTGGGGAGACCTCGGATTCCGGACCGGCTTCCTGATTCTGCTGCTTGCGCCCGAGTTTTATCTGCCCCTACGGACTCTCGGAACCCATTACCATGCCCGTATGGACGCGATCGGGTCCGGGGAACGCATTGTGCAATTGCTCGAGATTCCAGCTCCGCCTCGCCCGCAGGCCGCTGTTACACTTCCCGCTACCCGCCACATCGGCATCCGCCTTCAGAACGTACGCTGCGCCTACGACCCCGGGTATCCGGCCCTGGACGACGTATCGATCGATATAGCACCCGGGGAGCACCTCGCTCTGGTCGGTCCGTCGGGGGCAGGCAAAACGACGGTGATCAATCTGCTGCTCGGGTTCGCGCAGCCAGAATCGGGAGCCATATTCATCAACGGATTGCCACTCAATGCTCTCGGCCCGTGGCAGTGGATCGAACGGGTTGCCTGGGTTCCGCAAAGCCCACGGATCTTTCACGGAACCGTGCACGACAACATCCGCCTGGGTCAACCTGGCGCCGGTCGGGAGGCGGTACGGGCTGCGGCCCGTCTCGCCCTCGCGGACGAATTCATCGAGGCCCTGCCGCGCGGCTATGATACGGTCGTGGGCGAGGGCGGACTGGGACTTTCTGGCGGACAGACCCGGCGCATCGCACTGGCGCGTGCGTTTTTAAAGGATGCGCCAGTAATACTTCTGGACGAGCCAAGCGCCAGTCTTGACCTGGAGAGCGAGGTGAAACTGGCCACCGGAATCGAAAGCCTCGCACGGAATCGCACCACCATCGTAATTGCGCACCGTCTCAACACGGTGACCCATGCTGATCGCATTGTCGTGCTCGATCATGGGCATGTTGTGGAGTCCGGCACGCATCATGATCTGCTGCGCCATCCCGGCCTGTACTGCAGGCTGGTTGGACAGTACGCGGGTGCACGATGAACGTGCTGAAGCGTCTGATACGCCTGTTCTTGCCCTACTGGCGCTGGATGGGGTTCGGAATGCTGGTTTCGCTGCTGGTGGTACTGGCCAATATGGCGCTTCTCGGAACAGCCGGCTGGTTTCTCGCCGCCATGGCCGCGGCAGGCGCCACGGGCGAGATCATGAACTACCTGTCTCCGGCGGCGGCGATTCGCGCCTTTGCCATCGTGCGCACGGGCGGCCGCTATCTGGAGCGGCTCGTCACGCACGAAGCCACACTGCGCTTTCTCTCAGGCCTGAGGGTGTGGTTCTACGAGCACATCGAGCCGCTGGCACCCGCCGGTCTGCAGGGTTACCAGAGCGGCGACCTGCTGAGCCGCATCAGCGCCGATATCGATGCGCTCGACAATCTGTACCTGCGGACACTGGTACCCATGGCCGTGGCCCTCGTATCGACGTTGCTGGCCTTTTTCTTTCTGAGCTGCTACAGCCTGCGGTTGGCCCTTGTCGACCTCTCGTTTCTCGCACTCGCTGGAGCCGCCGTACCGCTGATGGCCAGGCGCCTCGGCAGCCGGCCGGGCACGCGCATGGTGGAAACCTCATCCCGGTTGCGGCTGGCGGCAATCGACGCGGTGCAGGGCATGGGCGAACTAGTCGCATTCGGCGCCGCACATGCACACCTCGAACAGGCCGATCAGCTCAGCCATAGCCTCATGCAAGACCAGGACCGTATGAGTCGGATAACCGGCTCTGCTTCCGCCGCTTTCGGTCTTATCGTCAATCTTTCGGTCTGGTTAGCCACTTTTATTGGCATAACGCTGGTGCGCAGCCAGCAGATTACGGCAGCCGACCTGCCGATGCTGGTGCTGGTGGTGATGGGAAGCTTTGAAGGTGTCGCCCTGCTACCCCAGGCCTACCAATACCTAGGGCATACACTTGCCGCCGCCGAACGCATTTTTTCCGTGATTGATGCCCCACTCCCCGTTTTCGATCCCCCGGGAGCGTCCCCGAAGCCGCACGACAGCGGGCTGGAACTGCGCGGGGTAAGTCTGCGCTATTCGTCCGCAGGACCCTGGGTGCTCGCGGACATCCAACTGGATCTCGCGCCTGGTCGGCACGTGGCCATCATCGGGCCCTCAGGCGCCGGCAAGAGCAGCCTGATCAGCGTTCTGGTTCGCTTCCGCGATTACGAACGCGGAGAGATACGCCTCGGAGGCAACTCCCTGCGAGCATATCGCGCCGAAGATCTGCGCTCGATGATGAGCGTGGTTTCGCAGCAACTGCACCTGTTCAACGTCACCGTGCGCGAAAATCTGCTGCTGTCCGCGCCAGACGCTGACCAAGCGAGGATCGAGGCGGCCGCGAAAGCGGCGCAGATCCACGAGGACATCATGGCGCTGCCCGATGCCTATGACAGCTATGTCGGTGAGGCAGGACTGAAACTCTCAGGCGGACAGATACGGCGGCTGGCCATCGCCCGGGCACTCCTGAAGGATGCCCCGATTCTCATTCTCGATGAACCCACCGAAGGGCTGGATGCCGCCACGGAACACGCGCTCATGGACAGCCTGGCCGCGAGCTTAGGAAACCGCACGCTGCTTCTCATTACCCACCGCCTGGCCGGACTAGACCGCATGGACGAGATCGTCGTCCTCGACGGAGGCCGCATCATCGAACGCGGCACCCACGCCCAGCTGCTGGGCGGCGACACCCGCTACCGGCAGATGCATGCGGTGCTGGCATCCCTGCCCGAACCGGCCGGCCCCCGTTGAACGGGCGCTGGCCCACGAAGGAGCCGGCCTCACCAGTTGGACTGCCCGGCCTCCTCCTGGGCATCCAGCAGCGCTCCGCCAGCCGCTGAAATCAGCACGGCCATTACAGTGCCCAGTACCCACGCAAAATACCATGCTCCTTTCTCGCCAAGCAGGATCACCAGGAACACCATCACCAGCGAGATAACGACGTACATCAGCACACGCAGCACGATCATGTGAACTCTCCTAATCAATAGGCGTGGTCGTCACCCTCGACCTGTGCCGGCGTGACCTTGCCACGCATGATCCAGAACGCCCAGCTGGTGTAGACCAGCACGATCGGCACAAACACGATGGTCCATCCGAGCATCCATAGCAGCGTCAACTGGCTGGACGAGGAATCCCAAACGGTCAGGCTCTGGGAGGGATCGCTGCTCGATGGCATCATAAAGGGGAACATGGCGGCCCCTACGGTGCCGATGGTTCCAATCCAGCCCAGCGCCCCCAGCCACCACGCGAAATGGGACCAGCCGCGCCGCAGGGACCAGGCGCCCAAAAGCAGGCTGACGTACGCCAGTGCCGGCACCAGCCACAGCACCGGATGGGCGCTGAAGTTGTGCAACCAGGCTCCAGTCACCATCTCTACCGTCTTGTGCAAGGGCATAGCCGGCCCCGCGGGATCATCCCCGGCGGTCACCACGTAGCCCGGCAGCCGGGCCACCCAGAGGCCTCCCACGGTGAACAGGACCAACGCTACCGGTCCGGCCCAGGTCCCGAGCCGCCGCGCGCGCTCCCGCACCACGCCTTCGCCGCGGCTCATGACCATAGCCGACCCCTGATACAGCGCCAGGGAGAGCGACATCAGCCCACAGAGGATCGCAAATGGATTGAACAGAGATATGAAGCTGCCGGTGTACCAGGAATCTAGCTTCCAGTCGAAATGAAACGGCACACCGAGCAACATGTTCCCGATTGCGGCTCCGAAGATCACCATCGGCAGCAGGCCGCTCACAAACAAGCCCCAGTCCCAGAGGCTGCGCCAGGACGGCGAAGGCAGCTTGCTCCGGTACTCGAAGCCGAGCGGCCGTATGATCATGCTCCATAATAGCAGCAGCATGACGACGTACAGTCCGGAGAACGCCGTGGCGTATATCGTCGGCCAGGCCGCGAATATCGCCCCTCCTCCGAGAATAAACCAGACCTGGTTGCCGTCCCAGTGCGGACCGATCATGTTGAGCACCGCCCGGCGCTCGCTATCGGTACGCCCGAAATAGCGCAGCGCGGCGCCGATTCCCATGTCCATTCCGACCATGACAGCAAGCCCGATTAGAAGCACGCCCAGGAGGAGCCACCAGATCACTTTGAGTATCGCGTAAAGTTCCATGGCTCAGCCTCTGTTCGCTCAGTGTGCCAACGCCGGGACGGCAGCATCGTCCGGCCCTTTGCGGATGAACTTGATCATCAAGTACGCCTCCACCGCGATGAAGGCCGAATAGATCAATACGAATCCCGTCAGCGAAAACACCATGTAGCCAACGCTCTGCGTCGATGCCGACATCCAGGTCGGAAGCACACCGTACACCGTCCAGGGCTGCCGGCCCATCTCCGCCACCAACCATCCGGCCTCGCAGGCGATATAGGGAACCGGAATGAACCAAGGCGCCAGCCGCAACAGCCACCGGCGATCCTGCACCTTGTTGTTCAGCGAACAGAACGTCCCGAGCCCCAGAAAGAACAGCATGGCAAACCCGGCGAGAACCATGATTCGAAACGACCAGAATATGACCGCCACGTTGGGAATCACGTCGCGCGCCGCTCGCTTATAGTCCGCCGGCGTGGCTGCGTTCAGGTCCGGCGCATAGCGTTCCAGCAGCAGCGCATACCCCATGTCCTTTTCATGCGCTGTGAACTGGGCGAGCGCCGCCTGATTGGTCGGATCGGCGCTGAGCGTCTTGAGCGCCAGTACGGCCGGAATGCCGTTTCTCATCCGCACCATCGCGCGCCTTTCCACGGCATCGGCCCCCGGAATGGCGGTATCCATGGTGCGGGTCACGAGCGGGGTCAGAAGCTTGGGAATCTTCAGTGCGTAAAGGTTACGCTGCTGCTTCTGCGAGGGAAACGCGATGACGTTGAATCCTGCCGGCGGCGTCCGGGTCCGCCACATCGCCTCCATGGCCACCAGCTTGGCCGGTTGCGCTCGCCCGTCTATGAATCCCAGTGCATCGCCGAGGCTGATCACTCCGATGCTGGCAAAGACACCGAACAGTACCGCCATGCGAAACGAGCGTTTGGCAAGTTCCATGTGGCGGTTGCGTAGCATGTACCAGCCGCTGACGCCGGCCACGAACACCGCGGCAGTCACATAGCCGGCGATACTGGTATGGACGAACTTAGCCTGGGCATCACGGTTGAACATCAGGTCAGTAAAGCTGGTCAGCTGCATGCGCATAGTGGCCGGATCGAATACCGCGCCGTGCGGCGACTGCATGAATCCGTTCGCAATCAGAATCCAGAGCGCGGAAAGATTCGAACCCAGCGCAACCATATAGGTGACCAGCAGGTGCTTCCCGCGACTCATGCGGTCCCAGCCGAAGAACATCAAGCCGACAAAGGTGGATTCGAGGAAGAATGCCATTAGGCCCTCGATCGCAAGCGGCGCCCCGAACACATCACCGACGAAGCGCGAATACTGCGCCCAGTTCGTGCCGAACTGAAACTCCATGGTCAGGCCGGTAGCCACTCCCAGTGCAAAATTGATTCCGAACAGTTTGCCCCAGAATCTGGCCATGTCCTTATATATCTGACGTCCCGTGGTGACGTACACGGTCTCCATGGCGGCCAGCAGGAAGGTCAGGCCAAGCGTGAGCGGAACGAACAGGAAGTGATACAGGGCGGTGGCGGCGAACTGCCAGCGCGACAGCTCCACAACGGTCTGCAGGTTATGCACGGCGCGCCCCCCCAGGCATGACCGCCGGTTTCTCCGACGGAGAAGCAACCAACCCAGCGGGACACACGTCCGACCGGAACAGCGATGTCTGAATCGGGTCCGACTTAGGGCGGCCTTCCCTAGACATAGGCATTATGGCATTACTCCCTACCGCGGTTGTTGAACCGGGGATCCCTGCCGGCGCTGCCCACGGCCGGCGCCCGCAGTCACATCACCTCTTCGTCCCGATAACCGATCTTGTCGATTTTTTTCGATTCTATGTCCCGCCGGATCAACATATCTTTGATCTGAATCAACGATCGGCGGGAACCAGGGCTTTCGGATCGCGAACCACCCCACCGCACCGCCGCCGATCCTGATGCGGACACCCTTCTGCGTCCGCGAATTGCGGGAGGCGCCTGGGTGGGGAACCCCGGCTCAACCGCCGGATTGCCGCCCGCAGGTACACGTACCGTCTTGACGCCGGCGCAGCGCATCCGCGTCAAGCATGACTACGCATGGAGCCCTGGAACGGCTGCGCCATTGGATACGGGCAAACTAGTCAGTCTCCGGCGTGCGCGGCGATACGGCCCCATTCCAGCCGGGCGGCAGGTCGCGCACATGAACATCGCTCTGCGGAAACGGCATCTCGATGGCGTGTTTGCGAAATTCCGCATCGATAGAAAAATTGATGTCGCTGATCACCTGCTGGCGCTGCCCGATGTGGCCGATGTGGCATTGCAGCTCGAAGTTGAGGGCACTGTCCCCAAACGAAAGAAAAAATACCTTGACCGCACGCTCCGGGTCGTCACGAATTACGAGCGGATGACCCGCACCGATCCCAAGCAGCAGATCCCTGACCTGCGCAGTGTCGCTTCCATAAGCAACTCCGACCTGGATACGCACGCGCCCTCCCGGATCGCGCAGCATCCAGTTTGTCACCTGTCCTGAAATCAGCTCCGAATTTGGTACAATCACATCGGCACGGTCAAAAGTCTGGATTTGGGTCGAACGGATGCGGATATGCCTGACAAAGCCCTCCGTGCTGCCAACTACAATCCAGTCGCCGGTTTTTATCGGACGCTCGAACAGCAGGATCAGTCCGGACACGAAGTTGTTGACGATGTTCTGAAGACCGAATCCGATACCGACCGACAGCGCACCAGCGATGATCGCAAGGTTGCTCAGGCCGAATCCCGCGACGCTCAGCGCAACCATGATCGCGATCGACGTGCCAACATAACCGCTGATGGTCACCATCGCCTCGCGCGCGCCGGGCTCTAGTTGCAGTTTTCCCAACCATCGCTTCCTCAGGCGTGCACGCACCCATCCGCTGGTGACGAACAGAACAACGAAAGTCGCAAGCGCAAGCAGGATGCGCACGGGAAACACCTGCAGCGAGCCGACCATGAATCCGCCCGCTACGTAGCTGCGCACCTCGATGAGCGCCGCATTCGACAGCCCCCATGCCCGCAAGAGCACGAACAGGAATGCGATCCACAGCAGGATGAATGCCGTGATCCGCAACCAGATCAGCCCCGGTATCGGCTGCTCGGGGGCCAAATCCAGGGACTCACGCAGCCGGCGCTGCCAAGGATTGAGCCCCGCATTGAGCTGGTCGAAAAGCTCTCCGGTCAGTCGGCCTGCAAGTACGAGCAGTCCGGAAACCAACAAGGTGCTGGTTACGATGCGCAGCACGGCAACCGACAAATTGCGATAACCGAGCACCTCGGACATCATCGCCCCGGTCAGCACCAAAACCAGAAAGGTGCGCAGACCGCGCAATCGCGACAACCGGCCGATATGAGCTATCAGCCATACGATCCAGAGAACGTTGAGCGTGAGCCCGACGAAGAATGCGCCGCGCGCCAGTAGCAGCGCTGGCGTCGGCAGGTTCTGCTCGAGAAGCGCACCAAATCCGAGGTAGCCGATATAACCCAGCAGCGCCAGTACCCGCAGACGTACTGCCAGCGCCCGGGCCGTCTGCGGCGGGAGCGCGACGAACGGACGTGCTGGCGGCGTGGGAGCCAGAAACAGACGGATGGACGCAAGAGCCAGAAAATAAGCCGGCAATCCGTACGCCGCAAGGTTGGCAAACAAAGGCGGTCTGCGGCCTCCGGTCGCCAGCCCGAGCGCCACAGCGACCGCCGCGCTCGCGAACAGGTATGGCAGGTACCGGGCGACGGATGTCGCCAGCGACATCGCGAGCCCCCCCGAAAAGCTGTCGGCCCAGCGGCGATGCGCTGTCCAGGAAGACAGGCGCCGGCGCAGAAGCATGCCCGTGACGGCAGTTGCGACCACCAGCGCGCCCAGAAACCACAATTCGTCAGACGTCAGCTGAGCGACACCACTGTGCTCGACGAGAAAGGTTGCCGTCGTACTGGCCCAGGTTCCGGGCTGCCCCCAGTTGTCCCGCAGCAAACCCGCGAAGGTAGCCCCGCGCGCAAGCAGCTGGGCCGCCAGCAAGGCACGCTGCCTCTGGCCAATGCGATGCAACAGTTGGCCGGCCCGCAGGCTCAGCAGCTGGCAGGCAGCGAGTTGCTCGTCCTGGGCAAGACGTTCCTTCCGCAAGATCTCTCGGGGGCTGGCCGTCTTTCCCGGGGCTCCGCGAAGCAGCTGCCCGGAGCCGGTAAGGCCGAGGTTGGACCCGCCCGCGATCCGGCTGATGGCGGAAACACAATGGTCAGCCCGGGATTTGACGCGGCTTGCCTCGTCCGCCCACACAGCCAAATGGCCGAGGTCGGGCGACGTGGCGGCCAGCTGGCGCTCAATCCGATCGAGCTGCCGACCCGCAGCGGCGATGCTGTGGCCTGCCGAATCCGGTTCCGCACCCTGGGCCGCTGGGACCAATTGCAATCCCGTGAACACTGCGGCCAGCATCCATGCCGCAATGCAGCGCCGCTGCTGCATGCGGTGCGCACGCCATGCCCGTACGATATAGCCACAGTCCGGTCGTTCCATAAGTCTGCCAATCCGAACCAACCCGTCACGGCACGGCCCCGACGACACTGACTGCACTGCGTCGCGACCAGGTTCGGTGGGTCGTCAGCAGGGGGCTCGCGGAGTGTAAGTGGTTTCGGGCTACGCCACAACCAAACGGACACGGCCTTCGATGCGCGCCTGGCCAGCTGCGTCAGATGGCGGCAGCCTGAGCCCGCAGCAGTCCGATCACCGTCTTGGCATCCTCGATTTCGCCGGAAAGCGAGCGCCGCACGGCCTCCTCGAGCGGAAGCCAGTGCACCTCGATAAGCTCGTGCTCATCGGGATGGTTCGGCTGCAGATCAAGGTCACGCGCTAGAAATAGATGAATGATCTCGCTGAAGACCCCCGGGGAACTGAGGATCCTGCCTAGGGGCTGCCAGTTGAGCGCACCGATGCCGGCCTCCTCCCGGAGTTCGCGCCGGGCAGCGGCGAACGGGTCTTCGCCGCCATCGAGCTTGCCTGCCGGAAGCTCCCAGACCCAGCCTGAGACCACGTGCCGGTACTGGCGCAACAGGCACACGCGTGCATCCCGGTCCAGCGCCACTGTGGCTGCGCCTCCGGGATGATGCACAACCTCGAACTCTGCGCTACGGCCGCCGGGAAGCTGCGCCAGCTCGCGGCTGACGGTGATGATCTTTCCCTTGTAGATGAGGGTGCTGCGGACCGCCAAAGCCCTCTCCTGTCGGATTCTGCTGCGCAAGGCGGCGCCGAACGCGCCGGCACCGGCTCCGAATCCACGTGGTTCCCGGAGCCGCGACACGATACCACCTTACGCTGCTTTGCGCCTAGCGGTAGGGCGCGTCCTGCTCCCGGTCCCTGGCGATCTTCGATTCCATGCGGTCACCAACGGCCAGCAACTGCTCCTTGTCGATCACCTGGCTGCCCCGGCTCTCGTAATGAAACTCGAATATGCGCGTCAGGACGACGGCATCCACCGGACAGGCTTCTTCGCAGAACCCGCAATAGACGCACTTGAACAGATCGATATCGTAACGCGTCGTGCGGCGTGTGCCATCAGCACGTTGGTCGGACTCAATCGTAATACACACCGCGGGGCATACCGCCTCGCACAACTTGCAGGCGATGCAGCGCTCTTCTCCGTTCGGGTAGCGGCGCAACGCATGCAGGCCCCGGAAGCGCGGCGACTGCGGCGTCTTTTCGTCGGGATACTGCACGGTGATCTTGGGGGCAAACAGATGCTTCCAGGTTTCCGCCAGACCGGTAGCAAGTTCCCACAGCAGGAAGGTCTTGATATAACGCCGGATCACCGGCAGCGCTGCCCGTGCCATAACTCCTCCTCAATCCCGCGGCCACCTCCGGAATTCCGGTCAGTCACGTCCCGGCGGACATCGTGCATACCCTGGGCATCCGAGCTGGCAGCGGCGGAATCGCTGCACGGACAAACGCAGGACCAGGTCCTCAATCCCAGCGATCATCGCTGACTTCTATGCGCTGGCCCCGGATACGCACCGGATAGCAGTGCAAGGCTTCGAATGCCGGCGCTGCCGTCACCTGGCCGGTCGTGATCCGGAACCGCGCTCCGTGCCTCGGGCAGACGACCTCGTCGCCTTCGACGCGCCCACCGCTGAGCGAACCGCCATCATGGGTACAGACGTCGTCTACGGCGTAGTACTGCCCTTCCAGATTGAATACCGCAACCATGGCTCCATCAACTTCCACAACACGAAAATCCCCGGGGCGTATCTCGCCGACCGCCGCTACATCAACCCATTCGGACATGACGACCTCCCGACCGGGCTCGCCTGGTCGCGAATCGGGACCGCCCGCGGTGCGCGCTTTTACCGCCACTCACAGCAGGCCCAGCTCCAGCTTTGCCACTTCCGACATGCTGTCCCGGCTCCAGGGGGGGTCCCACACCAGCTCCACCGACACGGCGCAGACTCCCGGCACCTCGCGCACCGCGCACTCCACCGTGCAGGGGAAGCTCTGCGCTACCGGACAGGCCGGCGTGGTCAGGGTCATCTTGATATGAACCGCGCCGGCCGGTTCGTCGATAGCCAGGTCATAGACGAGCCCGAGATCGTAGATGTTGAGCGGAATCTCGGGATCAAAAATTCGGCGCAACGCATCAATTACACGCTTCCTGAGGCCGGCGTCTCCGGACTCCCGCTCCGCTGTAAGCTTTTTCAGATCGATAGCCATGATGCCGATGGTCTGCCCCGTATGCAGCTGGCGGCAAGGGGCCGCCGCCCCCGCTCATTCGGTGGATACAGTGCCCTCTTTGCCCTTCAAAGCCGCCTGCAGTGTGTGCCAGGCGAGTGTCGCGCACTTGACGCGCGCCGGATACGCACGCACCCCGGCAAGCGCCTGCAGCTTGCCGAGATCCCCTGTGCTTGCATCCATCGTGAGCAACGACCGTACTGCTTCGAACAGGACGCTCGCCTCCTCCACAGTCTTGCCTTTGATGCTCTCGGTCATGAGCGATGCCGACGCAGTCGAGATGGCGCAACCGGCGCCTTCGAATCCTATGTCCGTCACGACTCCGTTCTCCAGTTTCAAGTGGACGGTGAATTCGTCGCCACAAAGAGGATTGAATCCATGCGCGCTTCGATTTGTTCCCGGCGGTGCGTACTGGAAATTACGCGGATTTCGGTTGTGATCGAGTATTACCTCCTCGTACAGGGAACGCAGGTCGGCTGTCATTCGAACACCTCCTTCACTCTGTGTATGCCGGCAACCAGGGCGTCGATCTCCTCGCGGGTGTTGTACAGGGCAAACGAGGCGCGCACTGTGGCCGGCACACCGTAACGCCGCATGACGGGCATTGCGCAATGATGCCCTACGCGGACGGCGATACCCTGGCTGTCGAGGATGGTGCCCACATCGTGCGGGTGGACACCCTCCAGGACAAATGACACGATCCCGGACTTTTCAGGCGCTGTGCCGATTATGCGCAGCCCCGCCATGCCGGCCATGGTCGCCGTGGCGTAGGCCAGCAGGTCCCGCTCATGCCTGCCGACTGCATCGATCCCGACCGCAGCGATGTAATCGATGGCCGCCCCCAGGCCGATGGCGCCGGCTATGTCAGGCGTACCGGCCTCGAACCGGTAAGGAGGGTCACGATACTCTGAATATTCGAAGCTCACTTGCCGCACCATCTCACCGCCGCCCTGGTACGGCGGCATCTGCTGAAGCAGCGCCGTCTTGCCGTAGAGCACACCGACTCCGGTCGGCCCGTAGATCTTGTGCCCCGAGAAGGCATAGAAATCGCAATCCAGATCGCATACATCCACTGCGAGATGGGCCACCGCCTGGGCGCCGTCTACCAATACAAGGGCGCCAGCCTCATGGGCCAGAACTGTCATCATCCTTACCGGATTGACGGTTCCGAGCGCATTCGAACAGTGCGCCAGCGCCACCAGGCGCGTGCGCTCGTTCAAAAGGTCAGCGTACTGCCTGACGGAAAGCGCACCGTTGTCCTCCACCGGAATCACTCTCAGTCTCGCGCTGGTCTGCCGGCACAGGATCTGCCAGGGTACGATGTTCGAGTGATGCTCGATCTCCGAAATCACGATTTCGTCGTCCACGCGCAGATTCGTCCGGCCCCAGCTCTGGGCCACCAGGTTTATCGCCTCAGTGGCGCCGCGCACGAACACGAGATCCTGCGCTGCAGGCGCGTTCAGAAACTTCCGGACCTTTTCTCGCGCTGTCTCGTAGGCAACAGTTGCCCGCTCGCTGAGGACATGCACGCCTCGATGCACATTGGCATTATCATGTCGATAGTAGCGATCCAGCGCCTCGATCACCTGATTGGGCTTATGGGTTGTCGCCGCATTGTCCAGATACACCAGCCGCCGCCCATGCACCATCTCGCGCAAGGCGGGAAAGTCCGCGCGCACGCGATCCACATCGAGCGCATCGCCGCACGCCGCCCCCAACACCCCAAGACCGTCCGGCGTCATACGCCCATCCCACCCGCCACGCCAAGCCGCAGAGCGGCGGAAATCCGGCGCTCGACCCAGGCCTGCACCGGAGCAATCCGGATACGGTCCAGCACCTCGCGCGCGAACGCAAAGGTAAGCAGATCGCGGGCATCCGCATCATCCAGGGCACGGGACCGCAGGTAAAACAGCGCATCCCCGTCGAGCTGGCCTACGGTTGCGCCGTGGGAACACAGAACGTCATCCGCATAGATCTCGAGCTGCGGCAGGCTGTCGGCCTCGGCATCGCGGGACAGCAGCAGGTTGTTGTTGACCTGCCGCGCGTCGCTTTTCTGGGCATCCGCACGCACGACGATCCGCCCCCGGAATACGGTACGCCCCCGCCCGGAAAGCACTCCACGATAGAATTCGCGGCTTTTGCAGCTGGCTTGCGCATGGTCGATGCAAGTATGGTTGTCGACGTGCTGCTTGTCCGTTGCCAGATAGAAGCCGTTGAGGTGACACTCGCCACCCGCCTCCGCCAGCACGGCCCGGACATCATTGCGGACCAACCGCCCGCCCAGATCCAGGGCATGCGTGCTGACCCGACTGGATCGGCCGACCTGCAAGTGCACGCCACTGATGTGAAATGCCGTGCGGCTCTCTTCCTGCACACGGTAATGCTCCACCACGGCATTCGCGCTGGCTGCAATCTCGCTCAGGCCGTCCGTGAAATAGGTCACGTCTGCTGCAGCCGCATAGTGCTCAATGATAGTCACTTGGCTGTCCGGTTCCGCAATGACCAGGGTACGCGGCAGCAGCAGCGCGGCATTGGCCGTAGCCAAGTACAGCACGATGACTGGCTGCTCCAGCCTGACCCCAGCGCCAATATGTATGTAGGCGCCGTCGGTCAGCAGCGCCGTATTCAGTGCGGCGAATCCGTGTCCGTCGGCAGGGGCATGGCGGCCGAGATGCGCCGCAAGCACCTGTGACTTCCGACGCAGCGCTTCGCCGAAGGGGATTATGGTCACCCCAGACGGTAGCCCGTCGACCAAAGACAGCACCGTGCTGAAGCGGCCATTGATGAACACCAAGCGCGGTCCGGACAGGCCTTCGATCAAAAATCGGCGGGAAGAAGCAAGGACAGGTGGCGCTGCATCCGCTGGCAACGGCATGAAGGCTGCGCGCTCGATCGGCCGGATGTCGGTGTATTTCCAGTCTTCGTCCCGCAGTCCCGGAAACCCGGCCTCGGCAAATCGGGCAGCGGCTGTCTGCCTGAGCGCCCGTAGCCAGGACACCTCGCGCGCGGCATCGTCGCGCGCGCGCATGGCCTCGATGTATTTCTCTGTGGTATCGGGCACTCTGTTGCTCATCGCCCGCTCTCCATTCGGCTAGGCCGAAGACTGTGGTGAGGCCGCGCTTCCATATCCCGTGCGCTCGAGTTCGAGCGCCAGGCTGCGGTCTCCGGACCTGACTATCCGGCCGTCAACGAGCACATGCACGACATCCGGCACGATATACTCGAGCAACCGCTGATAGTGGGTAATCAGCAGGAATGCACGGTCCACGCTTCTCAGGGCATTGACACCTGCTGACACGGTCTGCAGGGCGTCAATATCCAGACCGGAGTCGGTTTCATCGAGGATAGCGAGGCTCGGCGCCAGGACGGCCATCTGCAGAATCTCGTTGCGCTTCTTCTCGCCACCGGAAAAGCCCTCGTTGACTGAACGGTACAGCAGCTCCTCTTTCATCGACACCAGCGCCAGCCGCTCCTTTACCAGGGCCAAGAAATCCATGGCATCGAGTTCTGGCTGACCGCGGGACCTGCGTACCGCGTTGAGCGCAGCCTTGAGCAGGTAAATGTTGCTGACACCCGGAATCTCCACGGGATACTGAAACGCGAGGAATACCCCGGCGCGCGCGCGTTCTTCAGGCTGCATCGACAGCAGATCCCTTCCCTGGTAATTCACTGCTCCTGCGGTTACCTGATACCGGTCGCGGCCGGCGAGTACGTTGGCAAGCGTGCTCTTTCCCGAGCCGTTCGGTCCCATGATGGCGTGTACCTCGCCGGCATTGACTTGCAGGTCAATGCCCCGAAGTATCTCCTTGCCGTCACAGCTTGCATGCAGATCCGTGATCGTCAGCATCCCGTTCTCCTGCTTGCAGCAATCACACAACGCCTACCAGGCTAGCCGATCGCGCCTTCCAGGCTCACCCCCAGCAGCTTCTGGGCCTCCACGGCAAACTCCATCGGCAACTCCTTGAAAACCGTCTTGCAAAACCCGTTCACCACCATCGACACCGCATCGTCAGCCGCCAACCCCCGGCTTTGCAGATAGAAGAGCTGGTCGTCGCTGATCTTCGATGTAGTCGCCTCATGCTCCACCGTGGCCGTCGGATTGCGCACCTCAATATAGGGAAAGGTATGCGCCCCGCACCGGTCGCCGATCAGCAGAGAATCACACTGGGTGTAGTTGCGGGCGTTTTGGGCGCCGTTCAGCATCTTTACCAGACCGCGGTACGTATTCTGTCCGTGACCGCTGCTTATTGCCCTGGAAATGATAGTGCTGCGGGTATTGCGGCCGATATGCAGCATCTTGGTGCCGGTATCGGCCTGCTGCAGGTTGTTGGTCACCGCAACCGAATAGAATTCCCCCACGGAGTTATCTCCCTCGAGGATTACGCTCGGATACTTCCAGGTGATTGCTGAGCCTGTTTCGACCTGTGTCCACGAGATCCGGGCGTTCTCGCCGCGGCAGGCGCCGCGCTTGGTGACAAAATTGTAGATTCCGCCACGCCCCTGCTCGTCGCCGGGATACCAATTCTGTACCGTCGAGTACTTGATTCGAGCGTCCTTCAGCGCAATCAGCTCGACGACTGCAGCGTGGAGCTGGTTCTCGTCGCGCATAGGCGCGGTGCACCCTTCCAGATAACTGACATAGGCACCTTCGTCGGCAATGATCAGTGTGCGCTCGAACTGTCCGGTCTTCGAGGCATTAATGCGGAAATAGGTCGATAGTTCCATCGGACAGCGAACGCCCTTGGGCACATAAACAAAGGAACCATCGCTGAACACCGCGGAATTGAGCGTCGCGTAGAAGTTGTCGGTGTAAGGAACCACGGAACCCAGATAGCGCTGCACCAGATCCGGGCGTTTCTGCACCGCCTCGGAGAACGAACAGAAAATGATGCCCATCGCTTCCAGCTTTTCCTTGAACGTCGTTGCCACGGAAACACTGTCGAATACGGCGTCAACGGCAACTCCGGCAAGAAGCTCGCGCTCCCGCAGCGGAATTCCGAGCTTGTCGTAGGTTTCCAGCAGTCTCGGGTCCACGTCCGCAAGGCTTCTGGGACGACCGTCCGTCGACTTGGGTGCCGAATAATAAACGATTGCCTGAAAGTCGATCGGGGAATACTGTACGTGGGCCCATTGCGGCGGACGCATCGTCAGCCACTGACGATAGGCCCTAAGGCGCCACTGCAGGATGGAGTCCGGTTCCTGCTTCTTCGCCGAGATAAGCCGGATGACATCCTCACTCAGGCCGGCCGGCACCATGTCGGATTCAAGCTCGGTGACGAAACCGGCCTTGTATTCTCCGCGAGCCAGCGGCTCAATGCTGCGATCTGTGGTCGCCATGGCAACCTCCGACCAGCGCTCATGCCCGGACCGCGAGGAGGATCGTGGCCTGAAACTGAGGCCGGAAAGAAATCCTGACGTATGTCAGTCGAAGCACAATACAAAACCTGACTGAGATAGTCAACTATTACCTCCCGGATTCCAGGCTGGCGAGAGGCACGCCGGCAAAAGCCGGGGTCGGCCCCGTCTAATTCACGGATCTGCGGGCCCGGCAGTCTACAGACCCAATTGGCGCGCCTGCCCGGCTGGGGTCGATTTGGGGTTCGGGAATGGAAATTGGCACATCAACCCGACTCCGCCACTGGGCGCACCTCTGTCCACCTGGCGCCGAACCGGGGTCGCACTGAAACCGGGAATCCGGTTTCTGCAGGGAGCCGGCAGCGGGACCATGCTGCGCATGGAGAAGGCCGACCTGGGCATCGGGGGCCGCCGGAAAATCCTGACCTAACGCTAGATGTCGCGCGCCAGAATAATGGCGTCTTCGCGGCCCTTGCGCGCTGGATAATAGCCACGGCGGATGCCGATTTCATGGAATCCGAGCTTGCTGTAAACATGATACGCCACCGGATTCGACATGCGCACTTCCAACAATGCCGTTTTCGCGTGACGTTCACGCGCGACGTCCAGGAGCTGTGACGTGAGCTCGGTGCCGTAACCCTGTCCGTGGAACTGCGGATGAATGCAGATATTGAGCAGATGACACTCCCCTGCGCCCAACGACATAATTCCGTGGCCTATGATTCCTTGATTTCCGCTGAGCACCTTGCAGACATAACCGAAGCGGATGCAGTCGCGGAAGATGCCGAAGGTCCACGGGAATTCATAGGCCGCCAGCTCCACCTCCATGACGGCCGGAAGGTCCTCTTCGCGCATATTGCGCAGCCGCACATGCCGGTTGAAGACGACCGCGCTCACGGCACTGTCTCCACGAGCTTGCGCGCCCGGCGTAAATCTTCCCAGGCCTTGCGCTTGTCGGCCGGATTGCGCAGCAGGTATGCCGGATGGTAGGTGACGATCAGCGGAATGCCATGGTAGTTAAGGGACTGGCCACGAAGCTTGCCGAGCGCCAGCTCCGTCTTGAGCAGGCTGTGCGCGGCATGACGACCGAGCGCAACGATCAGACGTGGCTGTATCAGCCCGATCTGGCGCAGGAGGTATGGTTCACACTGCTGCACCTCGTCGGGCAGAGGATCGCGGTTATTCGGCGGCCGGCACTTGATCACGTTCGCAATATACACTTCGTCGCGCCCAAGTCCTGTCGCGTACAGCATGGAATTAAGCAGCTGGCCGGCGCGCCCGACGAACGGCTCGCCCTGCCGATCCTCTTCCGCACCCGGCGCCTCTCCGACGAACATCCACCGTGCCCGGCGGTTCCCGGTTCCGAAGACAGTATGGGTCCGCCCTTCATGCAGGCGACACCGGCTACAGCCGCGCACCGCCTGCTCCAGGCCTCCCCAGTCCATTCCGGCCATCCCAGGCGACTCAGTATTTGCCGCCGGCTGCGGCATCCGTGTCTGACTCTCCTCACCGGACCCTTCACTGGACGCGTCCGAAAGAGTAGCCGATCCGCGGTGCTCTGCCGCTGCGGCAATGCCGGCCTCTACAGGCAGTCCGCGTCGTTCCCACGCCTGGATGCCCATGGCCGTCAGGTACAATTTTCTGAGATCCTCGCGCACCATATCGCCTAGGATAGCTCCGGCTCCTGTCGAACTCAAAACCGGCAGGCACGCGGTCCGACGCAACCGCAATAGCGCTCACAGCAACGCAGCGTACTGCTGGAACTATTACAGAAAGACAGCGGGTCCCGCCGCGACAAGATGCAATGACAGATGATCCAGGCGAGGTCCTCCTGATTCAGGCGCCCGGCGGTTTCCTTCGGATCCCGCCCTGTCGACGGCGGCCGGGCCCGGACCGTGGTGTCGCAGTCCGGGCCCGCAGCCCCACGGCTCAGATCGGCGTCCCGGCCTGCGGATGTGCACGCTCAGCCGGTAGCGCCAGCTTGTTCAGTGCGTTGAGGTAGGCCTTGGCCGATGCCATGACGATGTCCGTGTCAGCCCCATGGCCATTGACAATCCGCCCGGCCCGCTCCAGGCGCACCGTCACCTCCCCCTGCGAATCGGTACCGGTCGTTATATTGTTGACCGAGTATAAAAGCAGCTGGGATTCACTGGCGACCACTGATTCAATGGCCCGGAATGAGGCGTCAACTGGACCTCCGCCTTCCGCGACCGCCGACCGCTGCGTGCCGCGAACGTACAGCGTTATCGTGGCACGCGGCTTGACCCCGGTTTCTGAACAGACTTTGAGGTTCACGAGCTTGTACTGCTCGTCGACGCTCTCCAGTCCTTCTTCGGTGACCAACGCCTGAATATCCTCATCGAATATCTCATGCTTTTTGTCTGCAAGGTCCTTGAAGCGCTCGAACGCGGAATTGAATTCCTCGTCGGACCGGAACGCGATGCCGAGCTCCTTGAGGCGCGTCCGGAATGCATTGCGTCCGGAATGCTTGCCAAGCACCATGCGGTTCGCGACCCAGCCCACGTCTTCGGCACGCATGATTTCGTAAGTCTCGCGCTTCTTGATGACGCCGTCCTGATGGATTCCCGATTCATGAGCAAAGGCATTGGCGCCTACGATCGCCTTGTTCGGCTGCACCGGGAATCCGGTGATATTCGAGACCAAGCGGCTGGCGGGCACGATCTGCGTAGTGTCGATACGCGTGTCACAGGAGAACAGGTCACAGCGGGTACGCACCGCCATGACAACTTCCTCCAGTGCCGCGTTGCCGGCACGCTCCCCGAGACCGTTGATGGTGCACTCGACCTGACGCGCGCCATTGATGACTGCAGAGAGCGAATTGGCAACGGCCAGCCCGAGGTCGTTGTGACAATGCACCGAAAAAACTGCCTTGTCCGAGTTGGGTACACGCTCCCTAAGGGTCCTGATCAGCTCTCCGAACTGGCTTGGAAGGTTGTAGCCGACCGTATCTGGGATATTGACGGTACGCGCTCCGGCGGCAATCACGGCTTCCAGCACTCGACACAGAAAATCGATCTCCGAACGCCCGGCGTCTTCCGGTGAGAACTCCACGTCATCCGTGAACTGGCGTGCGTACTTGACCGCCTTGACCGCGCTCTCCAGGACCTGCGCCGGCTCCATGCGCAATTTCTCCTGCATGTGAATCGGCGAGGTCGCGATGAAGGTATGGATGCGACCGGACCGCGCCGGCTTGATGGCCTCGGCCGCACGATCGATATCCCTGCCTATGGCGCGCGCCAGAGCGCACACCGTGCTGTCCTTGATCTCCTGCGCCACGGCCCTGACCGCCTCGAAATCTCCAGGGCTTGCAACGGGAAAACCCGCCTCGATGACGTCGACACGCAGGCGTTCGAGATTCCGTGCGATGCGTACCTTTTCATCGCGGGTCATTGATGCACCGGGACTCTGCTCACCGTCGCGCAGCGTGGTGTCGAATATGATTAACTGGTCATTCATCCTGCCTTCTCCTTACAGGCGCCCCCTTGGGATCCTGCCGGTATTCTTTCGTCAATGGGTGCTTGGTTGCGTGTTTTAGTCCTCGCCAGGAACGCGTCGGGGTCTTATGCGCTTGCGCGCAGCAGTCGCAGGGAAAGCAGGCGGGAGTCCAGGCGCACACGGCGCCCGCAGGGGCGGGATGTCAGATCGAAACTCTGGGGCTTGATGCCACGATTAGCCATAACGACAAATATAAACCACGGAAACCGATTTTCAAAGCCTCGGACCGCCCAGCTCACGGCGGTTCAAGCGACGGTAGAAGCGGAAGACCGCCAGCAGTGGGCCGGACAGCGAATAAAACAGAAAGATGATGAACAGCACCTGGGGCGGATCGAGCGAGATCAGGACGAATACGAGCACCACAGCCAAAATCGCAACAAATGAAACGCGTCCCTTGAGATCCAGGTATTTGAAGCTGAAGTAGCGGATGTTGCTAACCATTGCGCCGGCCGCAAAGACCGTGAACCCCAGGGCCACGAAGCGCCAGTCCTTGCCCGGCGCGCTGTAACTGTGGAGCGTCCATACCAGGCCAACCACCAGCGCCGCAGCCGACGGACTCGGCAGACCTTGGAAATTATGGCTGTCAGAGTGGCCGAGCTGCGTGTTGAAACGGGCCAGCCGCAGGGCCGCGGCAGCGGCATAAAGAAATGCGGCCAGCCAGCCAAGCTTCCCCAGGCCAGAGAGCGCCCATTCATAGATCACGAGTGCAGGTGCGAGGCCAAACGACACCATGTCCGAAAGGCTGTCATACTCGGCGCCGAAGTCACTTTCAGTATGCGTCCAGCGCGCGACGCGCCCGTCGAGACCATCCATGATCATGGCAACGAAAATTGCGACTGGCGCATGACCGAAGCGGCCGTTCATTGCCTGCACGATGGCATAGAAACCTGCAAAAAGGCTGGCCGTAGTGAACAAATTCGGAAGGATGTAAATGCCCTTGCGCTCGTGCTTCTCGTTCACCCCGCCCCCCTGTGCGCGATCTGCCCTCATAACGCGAAATTTAGCATATTATCAAGGTGGGTCGCCTGAACGTGCCGGATCATGACGGCAGGAATCCCAGAATATCCCGGCCGCCCGCCACGCGGTCGCCGAGCGCCACCCGGATCTCGGCTGTAGTGGGCAGAAAGATATCAACGCGCGAACCGAAACGGATGAAACCGAAGCGCTCACCGCGCTGCACGCGGACGCCCTCTCCGACGTAGCACAGGATCCGGCGCGCTATCAGTCCGGCAACCTGAACCACCACGACCTCGCTGCCTTCGTCGGTGTGTATCCACAGCGCGTTGCGCTCATTGTCGCGCGAGGCCTTGTCCAAGGCCGCATTCAGGAAGCTGCCGGGATGATACCAGCGGCGTTTGACCATTCCGGATACCGGGATGCGGTTGGCGTGAACATTGAACACGTTCATGAAAATACTCACCCGCCGGGCAGTTCGGCCCAGATAGGGGTCGCGAACCTCGTCGACCGAGATGACGCGACCGTCAGCCGGACAGATCACTGCCCGCGGCGCATCGGGAATGCGTCGCGGGGGATCGCGGAAGAACTGGATGACGAACAGGCTCAGGAACCACAGCGGCAGCGCCCAAAGCCAGCCTGCCAGCCACCAGACGGCCGCTGCACCGAGCACCACCACTGCGACGTGCCCCCAGCCTTCCCGGGCCAGAATGCACTGGCGCGGACCCTCAGTCACAGGTGCGCCCGCCGCCAGTACGCGGGCAATGCGTACGGTTCAATTCTTGGTCTTGTCGACGATTTTGTTGGCCTTGATCCAGGGCATCATGTCGCGCAGGTTCCCGCCCACCTCCTCGATCGGATGCTTGGATGCCTGGGCGCGCATTTCCGGGAAGCGCTTGCCGCCGGATTCGTTTTCCGCCATCCATTCCTTTGCGAATTGTCCGGACTGGATCTCTTTCAGGATTTTCTTCATTTCGGCCTTCGTCTGTTCGTTGATGATACGCGGGCCGCGGGTGTAGTCCCCGTACTCAGCAGTGTTCGAGATCGAATACCGCATATTCGCGATACCTCCCTCGTACATGAGGTCAACGATGAGCTTCAGCTCATGCAGACATTCGAAATACGCCATCTCCGGAGGGTAGCCCGCCTCGACCAGGGTTTCGTACCCCGCCTGGACCAGGTGGGAAGTGCCGCCACACAGCACTGCCTGCTCGCCGAACAAGTCAGTCTCGGTCTCGTCCTTGAACGTGGTCTCGATAATGCCAGCGCGACCGCCCCCGATCGCCGAGGCATAGGATAGGGCGGTATCTCGTGCCTTGCCGGAGGCATCCTGCTTGACTGCAATCAGGCAGGGTACGCCGCCGCCCTGGACGAAGGTGGACCGCACCAGGTGTCCCGGACCCTTGGGCGCGATCATAATCACATCCAGGTCAGCCCTGGGCTGGATGAACCCGAAATGGACCGAAAAGCCATGTGCAACTGCCAGCGTCGCGCCTTGCTTGAGATTGGGCTCGATGCTTTGCGCGTAAAGCTTCTTGTGCTGCTCGTCCGGCGCCAGAATCATCACCAGGTCTGCGTCCTTGACGGCTTCTGCGATGCCCTTGACCATGAGACCGGCGTTTTTCGCCTTCGCGATCGAAGCGGAACCTTCGCGCAGGGCAACAGTTACCTGCACGCCGCTCTCCTTGAGATTGAGGGCATGGGCATGCCCCTGGGACCCGTACCCTACGATCGCCACCTTCTTGCCGCGAATGACGGAAAGGTCAGCATCTTTGTCGTAATAGACCTTCATGACAGAAACCTCTATTCAAAGTATTGTAGTTCCCGAAGCCCACTGCCGGCCCATCCGGACGGTCGACCCGGAACGCGAGCGGACCGCGGCGCCGGACCCGCGAGATAACCTGCCCTTACAGCTGCAAACCTTTGTCTCCCCGGGCGATGGCGGATGGGCCCGACCGGACAACCTCAATTATACCGGTCTTTCCCAGAGCCTGGAGAAACGCATCCAGCTTGTCTCCGGTCCCGGTAAGCTCGATCGTATAAGCCCTTTCCGTCACATCGATGATCCTTCCCCGGAATATGTCGGAAAGACGCTTGACCTCATCGCGGGCACCGTTGACCGCCTCAACCTTGATCAACAGCATTTCACGTTCGATGTGCGCCCCTTCGGTCAGGTCCACGAGCTTAACCACGTCTACCAGCTTGTTGAGCTGTTTGGTGATCTGCTCGATGATCTCATCCGACCCGCGCGTCACCACGGTCATGCGCGAAAGCGTCGAATCTTCGGTTACCGCCACCGTGAGCGACTCGATGTTGTAGCCACGCGCTGAAAACAGCCCGGCTACCCGCGACAACGCGCCCGACTCATTCTCCAGCAGGATCGATATGATGTGACGCATCACGCCAGTTCCCGCTCGGAGGTGGCGCCCCGGTGGCAGGGAGACAATTGCATCTCGTGCTGCCCTTTCCCGGCCGCAATCATCGGATAGACGTTTTCCGTCTGATCGGTGATGAAATCCATGAACACCAAGCGGTCCTTGAGCTTGAACGCTTCCTTCAGGGCGCTCTCGACGTCAGAAGGCTTGTCGATCTGCATGCCCACGTGGCCGTAGCTTTCGGCAAGCTTGATGAAATCCGGAAGCGCATCCATGTACGAATGCGAGTAGCGGCGATCATAGAAGAATTCCTGCCACTGGCGCACCATCCCCATGTAGCGGTTATTCAGATTCACGATCTTGATCGGCAGGCTGTACTGCTTGCAGGTTGACAGCTCCTGGATACACATCTGTATGCTGGCCTCGCCGGTGACGCAGACCACGGTCTCCCCAGGATGCGCGAACTGCACCCCGATAGCCGCCGGCAACCCGAAGCCCATGGTTCCGAGGCCGCCGGAATTGATCCAGCGTCGCGGCTTGTCAAACTTGTAGAACTGGGCCGTCCACATCTGATGTTGTCCGACGTCAGAAGTGACGAATGCGCCACCTTGGGTGAGTTCGTACAGTTTTTCGAGCACCGCCTGGGGCTTGATCACCTTGTCGCTGTGCTCGTATTTCAGGCACTCGAGGCCACGCCACTCTTCGATCTGCTTCCACCATGCCTGCAGCGCCGCCTTGTCCGGCCGAAGCTTGCTGTCCTTGACGAGCCTGATCATGTCTCTGAGCACGTTGTCGACCGAACCCACGATCGGAATCTCGACAGGGACGTTCTTGGAGATGGACGAAGGGTCTATATCCACATGGACAATGCGCGCATGCGGACAGAACTTACCGAGATCCCCGGTCACGCGGTCGTCGAACCGCGCACCGATGGCAATCAGCACGTCGCACTCGTGCATCGCCATGTTGGCTTCGTAAGTGCCGTGCATTCCGAGCATACCGACAAACAGGGGGTCCGTGGCCGGAAACCCGCCCAAACCCATCAGCGTGTTGGTGCAGGGGTAACCAAGCAGGCGCACGAATTCGGTGAGCAGTTTCGAGCCCTCACCGAGGATCACCCCTCCTCCCGTATAGACCATGGGGCGCTTGGCCTGGAGAATGAGATCCACCGCCTTGCGGATCTGGCCGGAATGCCCTTTGGTAACAGGAGAATAGGACCGCAGCGAGATCTCCTTGGGATAGTGGTACTCCGCTTTGCACGCGGTGACGTCCTTGGGGATGTCTACCACCACGGGGCCAGGACGGCCGGTGGTGGCGATATAGAATGCCTTCTTTATCGTGGCTGCCAGGTCCTTGACGTCCTTGACCAGAAAATTGTGCTTGACACAGGGGCGCGTGATGCCGACTGCGTCCACTTCCTGGAAAGCATCGTTGCCGATCAGGCTGGTGGCGACCTGCCCGCTGAATACCACGATGGGAATCGAGTCCATGTAGGCCGTAGCGATGCCGGTGACCGTATTCGTCACGCCGGGACCGGAGGTCACCAGCACTACGCCGGGCTTGCCGCTGGAGCGCGCATAGCCATCCGCCGCATGGGCGGCACCTTGTTCATGCCGGACCAGGATATGCTTTACCGCATCCTGCTTGTAAAGCGCGTCATAGATGTGAAGCGACGCCCCTCCCGGATACCCGAACACATACTCAACGCCCTCGTCCCGCAGACAGCGGACAAAGATCTCTGCACCCGTCAATTCCACGGCACGTCCTCGGATGGGTCATGATGCCGGCGGAAATGGGCATCAACCCGAATTTTCGGAACCAAGACATGAGAAGTTACTTATAAGCGCCGCCAGGGTCAAGTCCGCCAGGGCGGAAAACCGCCAAATGCCGTACCCCTGGCAAACCAGTCCTGCCAGAAATGCTGCCGGGTAACCGAGAATCAGCCGCGACGCCAGCTCGTGCCCCCATCCGCATCTTCGAGGATGACCCCCTGACTCCTCAGTTCATCACGGATGCGATCGGCTTCCGCCCAGTCCTTGGCACGCCGGGCGGTTAACCGGCGGCTAATCAAATCCTCGATCTGGTCGGTCGACGGCCCCGCTCCCGGTCCGCTCTGGAGAAAGGCCTCCGGATCGCTCTGCAGCAAGCCCAGGATCCCCGCCAGCCGCCGCAGCTCGACGGCAAGCAACGCGGCGGCTTTGGGTTCAGATGCTTGTAGACGATTGATTTCCCGAGCAATTTCGAAAAGGACCGCCATGGCCACGGGCGTATTGAAATCGTCATCCATTGCGGCAAAGAACTGTTCGGCATAACCGGTCGCAGGCTGGGGCCCTGCGGCAGCGGCCGCCTGCGGGACCGGAATATCCTTCAGCGACAGATACATCCGGGTCAGCGCCGCCTTGGCATTATCCAGGGACTCATTGCTGTAGTTGAGCGGACTGTGATAGTGACTCGCCAGGATGAAGTAACGCACCACTTCCGGGTCGTAGTTCTTCATCACCTCGCGCAGCGTGAAGAAGTTGCCCAGAGACTTGGACATTTTTTCATTGTCGACGCGGACGAAACCGTTGTGCATCCAGACGTTCACGAACTTTTCCCCGGTCGCCGCCTCGCTTTGCGCAATTTCGTTTTCATGGTGCGGAAACTGCAAATCCAGGCCGCCCCCGTGGATATCAAAATGATGGCCCAGACAGGCGGTCGACATCGCCGAGCACTCGATGTGCCAGCCCGGGCGGCCCGGCCCCCAGGGCGAATTCCAGCTCGGTTCACCCGGCTTGGCCGCCTTCCACAGCACGAAATCCAGCGGATCATCCTTGTCTTCACCCGCCTCTACGCGCGCCCCGACACGCAGGTCTTCCAGGGATTTCCCTGAAAGCTGTCCATAGGAGGCAAAGCGGCGCACTCGATAGTAGACGTCCGCATTTGCGGCGACATAGGCGTATCCGCGGTCGATCAGGGTCCGGACCATCGAGATGATCTCTGGCATATATACGGTCGCCCGCGGCTCGGCATCCGGAGCACCCACACCGAGAGCACTCGCATCCTCGTGCATAGCGCGCGTGAACCGCTCCGTCAGCGAATCGATTGGCTCGTTGTTGTCGTTGGCCCGGCGGATGATCTTGTCGTCAATATCGGTGATGTTACGGACGTAGATGACACGGTAGCCGCGCGCACGCAGATAGCGCACGATCATGTCGAATACCACCAGAACCCGTCCGTGACCAAGATGGCAGTAGTCATAAACAGTCATGCCGCAGACGTACATGCGCACCTCACCCGCCACGATGGGACGGAATGGCTCCTTTTTTTTGGTAAGGCTGTTGAATATCTCGAGCATGTCCTCAAATCCGGGGCAAGGTCTGGGCTATGGATATTTCGCTATGGGAACAGAGGCGATTCAAGGGCAGCGGCCCGATCGGGGAGTCATTTCGTGCCGGCTACCCGTGCCGCCTCCTCCAGACGGCCACGGATACGGTCAGACCCGAGCAGATTCCAGATCCGCTCTAGCGTCGGCCCGTTTGGCCATATCCTCGGCCACTTGCCATCATACACCGCCCCGCTTAGTGCGGCACGCAGCGGCATGAACAGCGACTTGCCTCGCGTGCCGGTAGCCGCCCCGAGCACAGCGCTGAAACCCCTGAAATCGGCTCCGTTCTGCAGGCAATTGAGCGCCGATCTGAAGAACTGCTCACCTGCCCGGCCGATTACGGCCTGCGCTTCACCGTCATAGACATCACCGGCAAACAGGTTCGCCGCCCAGAAATAGGCGTCGCGCGGCGTCGTCACATTTTCCCTCACCGTCTCGACGAACTGTCCGGCAAGCTCGGGTGGTACTAGCCCCGCTATGGGCGCGCCGGTGGCGTGCGTGGCAGATCCTATCCAACCCCACAATTCATCTGCCGCGGTGTGCAGCACCGCCTCCTTTTGCCAATGGAGAAGCTGGGCCTCATCGTACCGCGCCGGCGCGCGGTGCAGGCGATCCACGCTGAATGCGTCTGTCAGACCGTCCAGCGACAGAAACTCATTGCCTTCGTAAGTATGTCCAAGCCGTGCGAGATAGTTGCAGATGGCAAGCGGAAGGAACCCACCCTCGCGCAGCTCCTGCACACTGCGGCTGCCGCTGCGCTTGGAGAGCGGTGAACCGTCCGCACCGACCACGAGCGCAATATGGGCGTATTCCGGCACCGGCAGGTTCAGCGCCTGCAGGATCAGGATCTGGCGCGGTGTATTGGCCAGATGGTCCTCGCCGCGAACCACCAGCGTCACGCCCATTACGGCGTCATCCACGGCGTTGCTGAAAAAAAATGAAGACGTTCCGTCTGAGCGGCGAATCACGAAATCACCGATGTCCTCGGTACGGAAAAACTGACGGCCGCGCACCCGGTCGTCGAAGCTGGCGACAGGCCCTGCTTCCACATGGAAGCGCAGGGTGGCGGGGGATCCGGCTGCCAGGCGCTCGTGAATTTGATCCCCGGTCAGGAGCCGGCAGCGGCCTGAGTAACGCGGCGGACGACCAGCCGCAATCTGCGTGCGCCGCTCAATCTCGAGTTCGTGCTCGGTGCAAAAGCACCGATAGGCGAATCCCTGCTCCAGCAGCAGCGAAAAATATCGGGCGTAGACGGCTCCGCGCTGCGACTGGAAATACGGCCCGTTCCCGCCATCCGCAAGCGGCCCCTCGTCCCAGCCCAGTCCCAGCCACCGAAGGTCCTCCTGGAGCGCTTGCGCATACCGCTCGTGGCCACGGACAGCATCGGTGTCCTCGATGCGCAGCAGAAACGTCCCCCCTCGGTTCCGGGCAAGCAGAAAATTGAACAGGGCGGTGCGAACATTCCCAAGGTGCAGAAGCCCCGTCGGGCTGGGTGCAAACCGGGTCTTGAAGGAGGCGCCACTCATATTGGAAAGAATGGTAACCAAGCATTGCCTGGATTAAAATACATGCTCGCCAAGTATGGCGGACACCGTCCGGCGAACAGGCTGTCTGGCTGATCGGCTCAATCCTTCGAATTATATGCGAGTGCCAACCTTATTATGAAACGGGTACGTATGTTGACCAGCTACGGCGCAATCATTCTCGAGCTAGACGAGCAGAGGGCGCCCAAGACCGTGGAGAATTTTCTATCCTATGTGCGCGAAGGCTTTTTCGACGGAACCCTGTTCCACCGCATTATCGACAACTTTATGATCCAGGGCGGAGGGTTCAGCGCCGGCATGGTACAGAAAGCCACCAACGCGCCCATCGAGAACGAGGCCATGAACGGCCTTCGCAACGAGCGCGGCACCGTTGCCATGGCACGCACCAGCGATCCACATTCGGCCACGAGCCAGTTCTTCATAAACGTCGTCGACAACGACTTCCTGAACTACACGGCGCCCGCACCTGCGGGTTGGGGCTATTGCGTGTTCGGAAAGGTGACCGACGGGATGACCGTTGTCGACCGAATCAAGGGCGTCCCCACCGGCAGCCGTGGCGGCCACAAGAACGTCCCGCTCACCGAAGTGATCATCGAGAGCGTAACAGAGATCGAATAGCGCCCCGGCCTGCCCGGATCCCAGGTTCATGGCCACCCTGTTCATTTCTGATTTGCACCTAAGCGCTGAGAGGCCGGCAATCGCGGAACTGTTCCTGCGATTCCTGCGGGAACGCGCCGTCCACGCCGATGCGCTCTACATTCTTGGAGACCTGTTTGAGTACTGGATTGGCGACGATGCCGCCAAGCTCAGCGGCTACCTGCCCGTCATGGACGGCCTGCGGGCACTGGCAGGCACCGGGACGCCGGTATATCTGATGCACGGTAACCGCGATTTCCTGCTGGATGGAAGGTTTGAGCAGGCCACCGGGACGCGCCTGCTGCCGGACCCGTCGATCATCGACCTCTATGGCCAGGCGGTGCTGCTGATGCATGGAGACACCCTATGCACGGACGATGTCGAATACCAGACATTCCGGGCCACCGTGCGCAATCCCGCGTGGATCGGCCGGTTTGTCGCCAAGGGCCTGGCAGAACGCCAAGCCATCGTCCGCAGCCTGCGCGAAAGCAGCAAGGCCGCGACGGCGGCAAAGAAGCCCGAAATCATGGACGTCAACCAAGGTGCCGTCGAGGCGGCCATGACTACACACTGCGTTCGACGACTGATTCACGGGCATACCCACCGGCCGGGACTGCACGAGTTCCAGCTGGGCGGAGAAAAGGCATACCGCACCGTACTCGGAGACTGGTACGACCGAGGCAGCGTTCTGGTCTGCACCGAGAAGTCCTGCATCCTCGAACAGCTAGGCTGAAACCGGCCGTCGGCGAATCTGCCGGAAAAGGCAGTTCCTTTCCGGCCGGCGTCCCGATCCTCCTCAGGGGCGGTCGCTGCCGGATATCTGTGCGATGCTGTAGCGGCGGTAACCTGACGGGAGCGCGAACAGGCCGGGCGCCACGGTAACTCCGGAACGGTAGTTCAGCAGCTGCCGGGTCGCGCCCGTTTCATCGGTCTGTCTCACGGGAAACCCGTAGTCGAGATAGCGCGCCGGCCGGAACACGTAGCGGGACAGGTCACAAACCGAGCGCATCGAACGCGGGGTCTTGGCTTCGGTAGCGGCCTGCTCGCCAGCAAGGACCAGCTGGTATTCGCGCAATGCCGCTACGGCGTCCGGTAGCAGTCCAGCGGCCGAGTAGACGTCGAGACATCGCTTGCCATCCGCGAAGAACGTGTAGTGCACGATCCTTTTCCCGGCGATGCCTGGAAAACTGCCCTTGTCCCTCACGACGCGCTGCCGGAAGCCGGCGGGGCGCGGGAAGCGGATCTTCTCCGGCCTGATCACCAGGATCGTGCGGTCCGACCGGCTCACGCTGTATACGGTGTGCGTCACCCGGTTCAGCAGTATGAAGCCGCCGCTGTCCGCCCCGTTGTCCAGGCGCAGATACTGCGGCGTTATGAGCATGCGCGCTTCATACGGTGCGCTTCCTTCGTCCCGCTGAGAAAAAGTCAGCACGGTCGCAGTCTGGGCCGCGTGGGCTATATGCACGATTCCTGCGCCAAGCGCAGCAATAAGCGCGACTATATTGCACCGGACAGCACGTCTTGCTGTCATGGGTCCACCCTCATTTCCCCCGATCCCGATTTCAGGCCCAGCACGAGATCCGCCACGTTGGTCCCCGTCGGGCCGGTGTACAGCAGGTCTGAGCTGGCTTCCAAGAAACTGCCGGCATCCGCATTGCTGATCGCCACCTCCGGATCCAGCCCCGCCGCCCGTCCGCGCGCAATAGTGCCGCCATCCACCAGCGCGCCGGCATCCCGCCCCGGTCCGTCACTGCCGTCGGTACCGGCGGCAAGCAGCAGCGCATCGCTGTGTCGGCACAGAAGCCTCGCCGCCGCGAGGGCCAGACTCTGGTTGCGCCCTCCGCGGCCCGGGCGCGGAGGCAGCCGCACATTGGTCTCGCCGCCCCAGATGTGCATCACCGACTCCGGTGCGCCCAGGAGCGTGCGCGCAATCTGCCGCCCGTTCTCGACCGCGTCGCCCGCAATGAGAGGAACATGGATCTGGGCTCCGTAACCGAGACCGCGCGCCGCGGCCGCGGCCGCCTGCATCGCATCCTCGAGCGTGGCAATAACGTGGTATCTGATGTGCTCGAAGGCCGACGGTGCCGGATCGCCTGGTTCCACAGCGCCCTCGATCAACGCACGCAGTCCGGATGGCATAGGTACCGGAAGTGGCGCGGCCACACGTTCATCGCGGACCAGTAGCCCGGAGCCAATCGTGGCAATATCGTTTCCGGGAACATCGGATACCGCCAGACATAATACCGACCGCGGGGCCAGAAGCCCGGCAAGCCGCCCACTCTTGATCCGGGACAGGCGCTTGCGCACGGCATTCATGGCCCCGATCTCGAGTCCGGCCGCAAGCAGCCACTCGTTCACCGCACGGAGCTGGTCGAGCCCGATGCCGCGAACCGGGCACTCCACCAGCGCCGACGCTCCCCCCGAGAGCAGCACCAGTACGCTGGCATCGGGCGGCAGATTCCGGACAAACTCGAGCAGGCGGGTCCCGGCTTCGATGCTGTGCTCATCCGGCAGCGGGTGGCCGGCCTCCAGCACCGGCCACGGCAGATGCTCGGCATGGCCATACTTGGTCACCACCCACGCATCGCCTATCTGTACGCCCAACACCTCGCCTGCGGCCCGCGCCATGGGGCAGGCAGCCTTGCCCATGGCAATTACGTAGACAGTACCCGATAGGGGATGCGTGCGCAGGAACGCGCTGACACGGGTGGCGCCATTGACCGCCGCCAGCGCCGACCGGAATACGTCCAGCAACTGGTTTCGCGCGCTACGGATCCGGGGTAGGCTGGAAGCCACTGGATCAACCTGATCCCAGCGTGCCGAAAGGTGGTGAAACGCCGCCCCCGGGCCACTCTTCCCTTGAGGCAGGGGGGATTCCGAAACGGGGCTGGCGCTGTAGTGATGGCCCAATCGCCGGGCGCCGGGCAGTACCACGCACTGTGCCGCCAGCATCGCAGGGCAGCAGCGGGAACCGGCCCGCAAGCCTGGACCACACGCCGACAATCAGCAAAACTAACACGCCCATGCCCGGGCCGCAGACAGAGATCCCCAGGCGACAGGCCCCTAGTCGCTGCAGAAGCGCCGCAGCATGCTCGGCTGTGGTCGGCCGACCGGTCACCGGCTCCGGCATTATTTCAAGCCCAGCTCCAGGTCCCGCTTGAGGTCTTCCACATCCTCAAGTCCCACGGAAATGCGCACCAGCCCGTCGCCCACACCAGACTCAGCCCGCTCCTCGGGCGTCAGTCTTCCATGGGTGGTGGTGGCCGGGTGGGTGATCGTGGACTTAGTATCTCCGAGATTGGCGGTGATCGAAATGATGCGCAATGCGTCGATGAGCTTCCAGGCCGCCGCTTTGCCCCCTTTCAGCTCAAAGGAAATCAAGCCGCCGAAATCCGATTGTTGGCGCCGAGCCAGCGCATGCTGCGGATGGGATGGAAGGCCCGGAAAGTAGACGCGCGCAACGCCAGACTGCTCTGATAGCCAGCGCGCCAGCACCGCCGCATTCGCGCTGTGCGCCTTCATGCGCAGCCCCAGTGTCTCGAGACCCTTGAGAAATACCCAGGCATTGAACGGACTCATGCTCGGTCCGGCGGTGCGAATGAAGCCGAAAACGTCCTTGCCAACGCGTTCGCCATCTCCAACCACCGCCCCGCCAAGACAGCGGCCCTGCCCATCGATATATTTAGTGGCCGAATGAATCACGATATCGGCGCCGAGCAGCAAAGGGCGCTGCAGGGCCGGCGTACATAGGCAGTTGTCAACCACCAGGAGGCAGCCACGCTCATGTGCCAGCTGCGCCAGTACGGTAATATCCGCCAGCTCGAGCAGCGGATTGGATGGCGTCTCCAGGAAGAGCATCCGGGTGTTTTTCCGGATTGCCTGTTCCCAGCGGCCGATGTCAGCGAGCGGCACGAAACTGGTATCAACGCCAAAGCGTCCAAGATAGTTTCTCAGCAGAACCACGCTCGTTCCGAAGATGCTGCGCGAAGCCACAATGTGGTCGCCCGCCTTGAGCAGCGCCATGCAGGTCGCCAGAATCGCTGCCATGCCCGAGGCAGTGGCGACGCACGCTTCTCCTCCCTCAAGGGCTGCCAGCCGCTGCTGGAACGTGCGTACGGTCGGATTGGTAAAACGCGAATAGATGTTGCCGGGACTCTCACCGGAGAATCGGGCGGCCGCCTCCGCCGCGCTGGCAAACACGAAGCTCGATGTCGGAAAAATCGGCTCCGACTGTTCGGACTCATTGGTTTGCGTCTGGCCGAAACGCACGGCAAGCGTATCGAACTGCCACTGCTCGCGATCACTCTGGGGCATGTCCGCACCTCGTCTTCAAGTTCTGTCGGATCGGCGGTGGCATCAGGAAACGAGGGGAACGGAGAAACCGGCTTTCGCGATGCTGAAGCAGGTTGGTCTCGCTTTAGCGGTATTTTTACCGCGCCCGCAAGTCGGGTGAGGATGGCGCATTACTGCGCCATCCTCCCCTAAGAACCGGGCGTGCAAGTTTCCCTGCACCCGGCTCAAGTCTCCGATAGTCGCCGAAATTCCCATTATGGGAACCGGCTGCATTACGGTCAACGTTTGTCTTGATGATGAACCTGACGGTGACAGTTTGCATGTAGCATCACCAGGTTGGCGCTGGTCCTTTTGCCGCCATGGATCCGCCGGATCTTGTGATGGCAATGCCACCCAGTGTCCTTGGTGATCCTCTGACGGCATATCGGACAGCATCCGCCCTGATTGCGCCATAGCATCCGGAGCAATTTGCGCTCCCGCAACGAATCGGTCATTCGGAGACCAATAAGCGTCTCGAAGTACTGTTCCATTGCAGGATCGAACGGATTGGCATTCCCCTGAATCTTGCGGTGGCGCCGGATCGGTGTGTCGCTAGCTTTGACCAGCTGCACGCGCGCCGGGTCACCGTTTTTCAGGGTACTACCTGTTTCCGCCGCGAACACCCAATTCCGGAGTCCTATGGTCCGGAAGTACTTCTTCCTGACCCATGTGGACCCCTTCATTGGATGACGGCGTTTTGCCCACTGCCACAGTCGGCGCCATAACCACGAATCAATCGCACTGAATGTTTCCTTGGCAGAGATGGCCTTGTGATAGTTCGCCCAGCCACGGATGACTGGGTTGAGCAAACGTATCAGAACGACCTGTTTTGATGCCTTGTTGGCATTCAGGATTTCGCGGATCTTCTGCTTGAACGCTTGGACGTTCTTTTTGCACGGCTTGATGATCAGCTTGCCGTTGTATTTGCGTACATTCTGACCCAGAAAGTCAAACCCTTCGTTGATATGCGTGATCCGGGTTTTCTCTTGCGAGAGCTCCAGACCGCGGGTCGCCATGAATCTGGCCACCAGCGGTTTGACTTCATGTTCCAGCAGTTCGCGGGAACTACTGGTGATCACGAAGTCGTCCGCATATCGGACCATATGGACCTTGTTGCGATAGGCTGTCGGCGTACGCTTTCGGCCAAATGCGGCCTCCAGTTCTGCTTCAAGTCCATCCAGGGCCCTATTGGCCAGCGTCGGTGAAATGATGCCACCCTGAGGGGTGCCCGCCGCTGTTGCGAAGAGCCTGCGATTGTCGATGTAGCCGGCCTTCAACCATTTCCGGAGGATCGCCGTGTCCATGGGAATATGCGTGACCAACCAGTCATGACTGATGTTGTCGAAACAACCACGGATGTCTCCCTCGAGAATCCATTCTGCGCTTGAGTGCTGGCTGAGCGCCGTGAAGCACTGTTCGATTGCATCCGCAGTGCAGCGCTCAGGCCGGAACCCATAGGAGTGATTGTCTGCAAGGGATTCGGCGACAGGTTCCAGCGCCAGCAGGTATAGCGCCTGCATGGCCCGGTCCTTCATCGTCGGAATTCCGAGCGGACG
The DNA here is from genome assembly GCA_028068195.1 of Gammaproteobacteria bacterium. GTDB lineage: Bacteria > Pseudomonadota > Gammaproteobacteria > Acidiferrobacterales > UBA6901 > JAJYCY01. The sequence goes on along the minus strand of JAPTTX010000002.1, from coordinate 213,068 downwards.
TTTTGATCCGTTTTGCTTCGGGATGTATACCCTCCTCAAAGGATGCGGCTTGTAACCGCGTCGAATAAGGGACAGGACGGCTTTGGTCTTGGCTTCCGGGGTGGACCAGGTTTCGTGGTCCACACCCGGAGTTCTTCGACCAGCGTTTTCCGTCACACGTTTGACAGCCATTGCTTTGCCGGCAAACGTCCGAGTCAGGAACCGTTGCAGGGCTTTCACCCTGCGCCAGTCCCCTTCTTTTGCAGCCTTCGCGATACGCACTTGCAGCCCCCTCACGGTCCGGTGTGCCAGGGCCCAGTCGATGCTGTGCCAGAGAGGCAGCCGTTCCGCGGAGGACGCAGATGCGGTGTCTTGCATGCTCACTTGCTTTCCTCCTGTATGGAGAACCCTGACAGGAGGCGGAGTTTCCCCCGAAGGGGAGCGCCTCCCCATCGGGGTCAGTTGGTCTACATGTTCTCTCGCGATGAGAGGCCAAACGGAAGTCTGCACACTTTCGTGCGGGGTGATGTTGCAACCCCTATCCGGTCCATTACAGACCGGCATTCGCTTTTTCCGTTATCCTTTACCCGCATCCCAACAGCACGCCTTGCGGCGGGCCTGCCCGAGGTGGGCGGAAGTACGGGCTTACCGTGTTCCGCTTAAACAACACGAATGGTTTAGACCCTGCCTTTTCCCCGGTGGCTTTCATGTCAGCGTATCGCTACTCAGCAGAGCGACATCCGGCCACGTACCTTTTGGTCCAAGCCTGACAGCAACTTGGGCTTGCTTTTGATAACGGGGTTTAAACAGCAGTTCACGTATGTTGGTCGTGCCATCCAGCCTAGCACCGCATCCACCTGTTGCTGGCAGAATTCCTGCGAGTCCTCACGGAATCCACAGGGCGCCGGAGAGGCGCGGTTACATTGTCAGGGCGCTTCGCACAGAGCCGTTACCGGTTCTGCACTGCCCCTAGGCTATTGTCGGCTGAACGACAAGTTCCGCTTGGCAGAGAAATCCTGCTGGAACAATTATTTAAGCAGCTTGTGCCGCTTTTAGGCGGGTGACGTGCGGCCGGGATAGGCCGTACATCAATTTCTGGAATATCGCAGGAAGACATCCTGTTGGATCCCAGCGACCATATAAAATGCATCCGATCAATTATTTAGCTATTTCCACCAGATTTAGCGTACTGGCAGGGCTAGCTACCCCAAGCGACTCACGTCGCACGCTGAAGCTCAAATCGGCGCCGTTGCCCGGAAACCATATCCCAGCATGCCGGTTCCGTCAACCGGAATCGCCTGCCTGCGGGGCGCTGGCCTGAGCCAAACGGCGGCTCTCAAGGATAGGTATGCAGTTCCGGGGATGCAAGCACGGTTGGCACGTCCGCGGAACGCCTGGAGTCACAGCGCATGCGTTCCAGACGATCCAGGTAGTCCTGGCTTACATCGCCGGTGACGTACTCGCCACTGAAGCAGGAGGTGTCGAACTGGGTGATCTGCGAGTTCCCCTCGTGCGCGGCCGCGATAAGGTCTGCGAGATCCTGGAAAATCAGCCGGTCGGCACCGATAACCTCGGCGATCTGCGCATCATCTCGTCCGTTCGCCACAAGCTCATGCACTGACGGCATGTCGATTCCATATACGTTCGGATAACGCACCGGCGGCGCAGCCGAGGCGAAATACACCTTGTTGGCACCCGCCTCTCGCGCCATCTGTATGATCTGCTTCGACGTTGTTCCGCGCACAATAGAATCGTCCACCAGAAGGACATTCTTGCCGCGAAACTCTAGATCGATGGCGTTCAGCTTCTGCCGCACAGACTTCCTGCGCTGCGCCTGGGCAGGCATGATGAATGTGCGGCCGATGTAGCGGTTCTTGATGAATCCCTCCCGGTACTTGAGATCCATTGCATAGGCCATCTGAAGCGCTGCCGTGCGGCTGGTGTCGGGAATCGGGATCACGACGTCGATGTCGTGATCCGGCCACTCGCGCAGGATCTTGCGCGCCAGCTTTTCGCCCATGCGCAGACGTGTCCGATAAACCGAGATTCCATCCATGATCGAATCCGGACGTGCCATGTAGACATGCTCGAAGATGCACGGCACATGACGCGGGTTCTCGGCACATTGACGGGCATGAACGGCGCCGTCAAGATCAACAAAAAGGGCTTCACCGGGTTCTATATCGCGCACCAGTTGGTAGCCAAGCACGTCGAGCGCCACGCTTTCCGAAGCCACCAAGTGCTCCGGGCCCTGGTCAGTCTCGCGCTTCCCATACACGAGCGGCCTGATGCCGAACGGGTCACGGAACGCAAGGATACCGAAACCAACGATTAGCATGGTAACGGCGTAAGATCCGCGGCAGCGGCGATGAACTGCGGCGACTGCCCGAAAAATATGTTCGGGAGTGAGCTGCAGCTTGGCCTGCACCTCGAGTTCGTGCGCAAATACGTTGAGCAGGATCTCGGAGTCGGAACTGGTATTGATATGCCGCAGGTCCTCCCGGAACAGTTCGTCCTTGAGCTGCGCAGCATTCGTGAGATTTCCGTTGTGGGCCAGCGCCAGTCCGAAGGGGGAGTTCACGTAGAACGGCTGCGCCTCGGCGGCGGAATCGCGGCCGGCGGTGGGATAGCGCACGTGCCCCAGTCCGAGATTACCCTTGAGATCCCGCATGTGATGGGCCTGGAATACGTCACGCACCAGTCCCGTGTCCTTGCGCAGATGGACACGCCGGCCGTCACTGGTAAGGATTCCCGCCGCATCCTGCCCACGGTGCTGCAGCACCATCAGGCCGTCGTAGATGGACTGATTTACCGGGCTCTTCGCCAGGATGCCGATGATACCGCACATAGGGAATACCCTCCGACGCGTAAGCGGACCGAACCGCTGCCGCGGATAACAAGCATGGCCGGCAAGGTACCAGCGCCGCCCCGCAAGCCGGCACGGGCGATCAGTACGGCAAACGCGTATTTTGCGGTCTCAGGCGCGAAAAGTCCATGCGATTCCGGCACACCGGTCAGCTGTAGCGGAACTGGTGTGCGACATTCTCTGGCAACATGTGACGAACCCCGAGCGCCACCGATTCGAAATAGGGCGCGAGGGCGGAATCACGCCACCACGGCTTCTGCGGGAACGATGTCAGCCCGGCAAGCAGTACCAAAACCACCACCACGGCCATGCCACGGAATGCGCCGAGCATTCCGCCAAAGATGCGCCCGACAAGCCCCGGCATGGACGCGAAGAACAGCAGCCGGAATACCAGCGCGATGAGAGTCACCACGACAAAGACCGCCGCAAAAAGAACAATGAATGCCGCTATGCGGCGCAATTGGATGTCTCCCGGCCAGGTCAGCCAGCCGGCCACGCCGGCCGAGAACAGCGATGCGACGAGAATGGAGACCGTCCAGGTAGCAAGTGAAATGAACTCGCGCAACCCACCGCGCAGAACCCCGATCCCGGCGAAAAGCAGGACCATGATCGCGATGATGGCGTCCAAGCCGCTCACGGAAACGAAGGCAAGCACCGAAACATGTCGGATCAGGGGTAAGCCAGCACTACGCCCTTGATGCCGGTCTGGCGGGCGATATGAAGCTCCAATATCCTTGCCTCCCCGCGACTTCTGACCGGGCCGACCCGTACGCGCGCGACACGCCGGTATCCGACGCGCAATTCGTCAAGCTCCACCCTGAATCCCTTGTGCTCGAGTCTGTCCCGGACCCGCAGTGCGTTCGCCCGCTGAGAAAATGCGCCGAGCTGCACGATCCAGCCGTGCGCAATACGCACGACTCGATGCGCTGGCGCCCGGCGCCGGATAGGCGCCTCTGCTTTGGTCGGAGCCGGTCTGCTCTCGGGGGCAGGCGCGGCTGCTGGTGCGGGCGCGACCACCGCGGTCTCAGGCTGGGGCGGCGTCACCACTGGAGATGGCGTCGGGGCAACAGACGCCGGGGATACCGCAGGAGTGGAAGATGCGGGGACAGCGGGCCCGGGCGTCATCGGCAGTGCCGGCGCCGCCGCAGGCACTGCCACCGAACCGGAAAGCGCACCGGCCGCCGCCGACGGCATCCGCTGCGGCTTGGATTCCCGATTCTTAAAGATGAGCGGGATCAACAAAACTGCCAGCGCCACCAGAACGACCGCGCCGATGATCCGGTGCTTGGGGTTGAACTTGTGGTTCGTATCTTCTGGCTCGGTCAAGGCGCCTCCCTTCGGAAACTGTTTGTACCGTGGAGCGACGGGGCTGCCCGTAGTATAGCACCCACCGTATGGAACGATCCAAAAACCACAATGCGGTCTGCAGCGTCGGCCTGGCGCAGCGCTTCTGCGTAGGCGGTAACAGGGTCGGAATATAGTTTGGCTGGGGCATCTATGCCCGCCGCCGACAGGGCTTCGTACAGCTGTTCGGCGCTGGCGCCGCGTGGCGTGGCGAGCGTTGCGAGATGCCAGGCATCGACGACGCCCCTTAGTTCTGCCAATACGTCTGCCATCGGCTTGTCCCTGAGCATTCCGGCAACGGCAAGGGTCCGCCCGGTCACCTTCTGTGCCTCGAGTGTTGCCGCCAGCGCATGCGCCGCCTGGGGGTTGTGGGCAACATCCAGTACGCGTACCGGCGCCCCGGGCAGCGTCTGAAACCGGCCCGGCAGCACTGCCTGCTGCAGCCCCGCCCGCACATCGGCCTGGCTGACGGTAAAGCGCGGAGCCAGCAATTCCAGCGCCATAAGCACTCCCGAGGCGTTGTACAGCTGGTAGTCGCCGCGCATTGCCGGGTAGGGTAAGGCGGCGCGCGTGCGACCCGTGTCGCATCGCGGGCAATACCAGGTCCAGGCAGCCGCTCCACGCTCGAACTTGAAATCCCGTCCAGCCATTCGGAGATCCGCGCCGATGGACGCCGCACGCTCCGCGATCACAGCCGGCGGCGCCGGGTCGCTGCAAACCGCAGGACGGCCCGGACGAAAGATCCCCGCCTTTTCGCGTCCGATCGATTCGCGGTCAGGTCCGAGCCAGTCCGTATGGTCGATGCCGATCGAGCTAATCACCGCGACGTCGGCATCCCACAGATTCACAGCGTCCAGCCGCCCGCCCAGACCGACCTCGAGAACCGCGATATCGATCCGCCGTGCGCGCAAGAGATCTGCAGCCGCCAGCGTGCCGAATTCAAAATAGGTGAGGCTGACGCGTTCACGCTGCCGTTCCACATGCTCAAAGGCCGCACACAGTTCGGCATCGCCTGCCGGCACCCCCGCCACGCGAACGCGCTCGTTATATTCCAAAAGGTGCGGTGAGGTATAGGCGCCGACGAGGTACCCCGCTTCGTGCAGGATCGCCTCCAGCATCGCCACCGTCGATCCCTTGCCATTGGTGCCGGCAACGGTCACAACCGGGAACGGCAGGCGTTCGAGGCCCATGCGGACACCGACCTCTCGCGCCCGATCTAAGCCAAGATCGATCTCGCGCGGATGCAGCGCTTCCATCCACGCAAGCCAGCCAGACAGGGCAACTGGCATGCCGAGACCCATGGTCACGCGGCCGGAAACGGGATTTTCGACCGTGCGCCCATGAACAGCGATAGGATCAGCGACAGCCTGTCGCGCATTTCACGCCGGTCAACGATCATGTCGATGGCACCATGGTCTAACAGAAACTCCGAGCGCTGAAATCCTGCTGGCAGCGTCTCGCGCACTGTCTGCTCGATCACGCGCGGACCGGCGAATCCGATTAGCGCCTTGGGCTCCGCAACTATGATGTCACCGAGCATAGCAAAGCTTGCGGAAACGCCACCCATGGTCGGATCAGTCAATACCGAGATGAAAGGCAGTGCCCGCACCCCCATGCGCGTGAGTGCCGCGCTGGTCTTTGCCATCTGCATCAGAGACAACAGCGCCTCCTGCATGCGCGCTCCGCCACTTGCCGCAAAACAGACCAGCGGCAGGCCATGCTCGACACAGGCATTGACGCCCCGCACAAATCGCTCTCCGACTACCGAACCCATGGAACCGCCCATAAAGCCGAACTCGAACGCAGCAGCCACAAGCGGCGCGCCGAGCAACCGGCCCTGAATCACCACCAGCGCGTCCTGCTCTCCGGTAACCTTCTGCGCTTCATCCAGACGGTCCCGGTAGCGCTTGCTGTCCTTGAACTTGAGCGCGTCGACCGGGCGCAGGTTTGTTCCGATCTCGACGCGCGGTTCCTTATCCAGAAACAAATCGAGCCGCCTGCGGGCACCGATGCGCATGTGATAGTCGCACTTGGGGCAGACATCCATGTTGCTCTCGATTTCAGCGCTGTACAGCACTCCATTGCATCCGGGGCATTTTCGCCACAGTCCCTCGGGCACAGCCTTTCTGCCGGCACCGCGGCTCTGGATCTTGGGCGGCAGCAACTTGTCGAACCAGCTCATGCACGCACCTCAGACGCCGCGCCATTCCCCGAAGATGTCGCGTTGTCCATAGCCGCACGCAGCTGCCCGATAAATGCCGCTGCCTCCGCCACGACGCGGCCGGGCTGTGACGCAAGCGCGCCAATGCGACCCACCAGCGCACTTCCGACGATCACAGCGTCTGCAACTCCGGCAACTTTGGCGGCGGCCTCGGCACTGCTGATTCCGAAACCCACGCCGACCGGCAGATGCGTCTGGGCACGAATCAGCCTGAGCTTCTGTGCGACCTCGGACAGGTCGAAATTGGCGGCACCCGTGACGCCGCGCACCGAAGCGTAATATACGAACCCGCCCGCAAGCCGAACGATCCTCCGAATTCGCTCGCTGTCGCTCGTCGGCGCGATAAGGAAAACCGGGGCGATTCCGTGCGAACTGAGAGTAGCGGCAATCTCTTCGCCTTCCTCAGGCGGCAGATCTACGGTCAGCACCCCATCCACACCCGCCGCATTTGCATCCGCCGCGAACCGATCATATCCCATCGCTTCGATCGGATTGAGGTAACCCATCAGCACTACCGGCGTATCGGGATCTTCCGCACGGAATTCACGCACCATAGCCAGAACGCCGACGAGGCTCATATGGTGCGCCAAGGCGCGCTCGCTTGCCTTCTGGATTACCGGACCATCTGCCATCGGATCGGAAAAAGGAACGCCGAGCTCGATGATGTCGGCACCGGCCTCCGCCAGCGCATGCATGAGGGGTACGGTTATACTCGGTTGCGGATCGCCCGCTGTAATAAAAGGAATCAGGGCCGTGCGGCCACCGGCCTTGAGCACCCGGAATCGATCTGCCAGTCTGCCTGTCACAGGGAAATTCCCTCGCGCGCGGCGATCGTGTGCACGTCCTTGTCGCCACGTCCCGACAGATTCACGACCAGACAGGAATCCCGGCCCAGTTCACGGGCGAGCTGCCCGGCATAGGCAATGGCATGGCTCGATTCGAGCGCCGGCATGATCCCTTCGACCCGCGTGAGCAGATGAAAGGCCTCCAGGGCCTCCTCGTCAGTCACAGCCACGTAGCGCGCTCGCCCCGAATCCTTGAGCCAGGCGTGCTCCGGACCGACACCGGGATAGTCTAGGCCAGCAGAAATCGAATGCGTCTCGATGATCTGGCCGTCGTCGGTTTCCATCAGGTAGGTGCGGTTGCCGTGCAGAACTCCCGGCCGGCCTGCGGACAGCGACGCTGCGTGTCGCCCGGTCGCAAGTCCGCTGCCTGCCGCCTCCACGCCGACGAGCGCAACCGATGGGTCGTCCAGAAACGGAAAGAACAGACCCATGGCGTTCGATCCGCCGCCGACACAGGCGACCAGCGCATCCGGCATGCGTCCCTCGAATTCCATGATCTGGTAGCGCACTTCCGCTCCGATCACGGCCTGAAAGTCACGCACCATGGCCGGATATGGATGGGGGCCGGCAACCGTGCCGATTATGTAGAACGTGTCCTCGATGTTGGTGACCCAGTCTCGCATGGCTTCGTTCAGTGCATCCTTGAGCGTGCGGGAACCGGAAGTCACCGGCACGACTTTGGCGCCTAGCAGCTTCATGCGGTATACGTTAATGGCTTGGCGCTGGATGTCCTCGGAACCCATGTAGACCACGCATTCGAGGCCGAAACGTGCGGCGACCGTCGCCGTGGCGACACCATGTTGTCCGGCACCAGTTTCGGCAATGACCCGGGTCTTGCCCATGCGCTTTGCCAGCAAGGCCTGGCCCACGGCGTTGTTGATTTTGTGGGCGCCGGTGTGGTTGAGGTCCTCCCGCTTCAGATAAATACGCGCACCACCGAACTTCTCAGTGAGGCGCCGCGCCGGATAGAGCGGCGACGGGCGACCGACGTACAGGCGCAGCTCTTCGCTGAACTCCTCCTGAAACGCGCTGTCGTTGCGCAGACGCTCATAGGCATCCTGCAGTTCGAGCAGCGGCCGCATCAGCGTTTCCGCTACGAACCGTCCGCCATACCTGCCGAAGTGCCCGCCTTCATCGGGCAGTGCATAACCCATCTTCAAATTGCTCCACTTGAAGCATTCATGACGCTGCGCATGAACTCGCAGATCCTTACCGCATCCTTGATGCCCCTGGCGCTCTCGACCCCGCTGCTGACGTCCACCGCATATGGACGGATCGCACGGATAGCCTCGCCGACATTCTCGGGGGTGAGTCCACCGGCCAGAATGAGCCGCCTGCCGATTCCCTGAGGCAGCCACCGCCAGTCGAAACGGCGGCCACTTCCTCCCGCCACCTCGGGACTGTAGGCGTCGAACACGAGACCGGTGGCGTCCTCGTACAGACGCAGCGCCCGCTGCGGTTCCGTGCCATCTCGCATAGGAACGGCTTTGAGATACGGCCGTCCGTATCGTCGGCACTGTTCCGGATCCTCATGGCCGTGGAATTGTAGCAAGCCCAGGGGCACTTCCGTGAGGATCCGGCGTATGCGATCTTCGGGGGCGTCTACGAACAGCCCTACTACGGTCATAAACGCAGGCAGGACGAGTGCGATCCCGCGCGCCTTCTGGGGTTCGATGAATCGCGGACTCCGTTCGTCAAAGACGAAACCGATCGCATCGGCACCGGCGTCGGCCGCTGCCAGGGCGTCCTCGTGGCGGGTGATCCCGCAGATCTTTACGCGTGTACGCATTTGTCAGGAACCGGCCAGCCAGCTTACCAGAGCCCAGAGACCGCCGGAAGCCTGGGAATTCCATGGTCGTCTGGATATTCCACTGCCGTCAGATATAGGCCTTCGGCAGGAGCAGTAATCCCGCCTACGGTACGATCACGCGCATCCAGCACTTCGCGCGCCCAGCGCTCGGGGCTCTCTCCGGCTCCTATGGCTATCAGCACACCCGCGAGGTTTCGCACCATATGGTGGAGAAAACCGTTGGCGGCCGCCGTCATGATCACAAGTTCACCGTGACGCTCGACGTCGAGACGTCGCAGCTCCCGTACCGGACTTTTTGCTTGGCACTGGACCGCCCGATACGACGAGAAATCGTGGGTGCCGAGCAGCGACTGCGCAGCTCCCTGCATGCGCGCCACGTCAAGCGGCCGGTATTCATGACTTACGCGTCGTGCGAGAAAGCTTGGACGCACACGGCGGTTCAGGATCACATAACGGTATTCGCGTCCGGTAGCGGAGAAACGCGCATGAAAGTCCGCCGCAACCTCGCCGACCCAGAGCAGCACGATTTCCCGGGGCAAATTACTGTTGGTTCCGCGCAGCCACGCATAGTCGCTGCGGACGGCGTCCGAATCGAAGTGAATTACCTGGGCACAGGCATGGACGCCGGTATCAGTACGTCCGGCAACGGTCACGCTCACCGCTTGGTCGGCAACCTGCCCGAGCGCGTCCTCCACGCAACCCTGGACCGTACGCACGCCATCCTGCCGCTGCCAGCCGCAGAAACCCGAGCCGTCGTATTCGATGACTGCCGCCATACGCATGGCGGCGTATTCTACATGCATTTCCGCCGCTGCCAGCTGGCAGGCTGCGCGGCTACCGGCTCTGCCGCAACCGCGGCACGGTCCTGCGGCTCAACCGGCCCCAATCTCAATTTCCTTGACCTCGTGGTGTCCGCGAGGCAGGCGATGGCCGCGCAATGCGCGCTCGCCGACGTACTGGTCAATGTCCTTACCCGGGCGAAGCGTCAGCTCACCCTTCCCGGACCGAAGCATCAGTGACTGGCCTTCCTGAAAAACCGCGATGCCTGCAAGGTACTCCTCGCGCTTGGCGACCCGAGAACCCGGAATGTTGAGTATCTTCTCGCCCTTGCCTTTCTCCATCCGCGGCAACTCGGCCACCATGAACACCAGGATATTGCCAGTGTTGGTGACGGCGGCCAGCCAGTCACTTTCGGCATCGACCACGCGCTGCGGCGGCAACGCCTTCGACGCCTTCGGAACCTTGAGTACCGCCTTTCCCGCACGGCGGTCCGTCACCAGATCGCCGAGCCTACAGAGGAACCCATACCCGGCATCGGAAGCGAGAAGGTAGGTATCTTCCGGCGCCCCCATCAGGACGCCCGCCCAGGCAGCCCCGGGAGGCGGGTTCAGGTTCGAAGCCAGAGGCTCCCCATGGCCACGTGCGGACGGCAGCTTGTGCGCCGGCAAGGTATACGAGCGCCCGGTCGAATCAAGAAACACGACAATCTGGTTGGTCTTGCCGCGCGCGGACTGCAGAAACCGGTCCCCGGTCTTGTAGTCGAAAGCACGGGCATCGACCTCATGACCCTTGGCGGCCCGCACCCAGCCCTTTTCCGACAGCACCACCGTTATGGACTCGGTCGGGAGCAGCTGCGTGACGTCGATCGCGCGAGCCTCGCTGCGCTCGACGAGCGGTGAACGACGCGGGTCTCCGAACTCTTCGGCATCGGCGATGATCTCCTCACGCACCTTATCCCGAAGCTTGTGGCCGGACTTGAGGGTCGATTCGATTTCATCCCGCTCCTTTCTGAGCACCTTCTGCTCATCCCGGATTTTCAACTCCTCCAGCCTGGCGAGATGGCGCAACCGTGTTTCCAGGATCGCATCCGCCTGGATTTCCGACAGCTTGAATCGCTTCATCAGTACTGGCTTGGGCTCGTCTTCAGTGCGTATGATGCGAATGACCTCATCCAAATTGAGGTAGACAACCAGCAGACCATCCAGTATATGAAGCCGCCCCGTCACCTTGTCGAGCCGGTGTTGCAGGCGACGGCGCACGGTCTCGATGCGGAAGCTCAGCCACTCACCGAGCAGCTCCTTCAGGGCGAACACGTGGGGGCGCCCGTCGAGTCCGATCACATTGAAATTCACCCGGTACGAGTGTTCCAGATCGGTGGTTGCGAACAAGTGATCCATCAGCTCGACCGGATCCACCCGCCCCCCGCGCGGGACGATCACGAGCCGCGTGGGATTCTCGTGGTCAGACTCGTCGCGCAGGCTCTCCACCATGGGCAACTTCTTCTGCTGCATCTGCTGATCGATCTGTTCCAGGACCTTGGCTGGCGAAACCTGGTATGGGAGGGCGCTGATAACGATGTCTCCGTTCTCGCGCTGCCATTTTGCGCGCGCCCTGATCGAGCCGGTGCCTCTGTTATACATCGCCCGGATCTCGTTCTTTGGTGTGACAATCTCGGCTTCGGTGGGATAGTCTGGTCCCTGGACGTGCTTCATCAGCTCGGCCGTGGTTGACTCTGGCTTGTCCAGCAACCGGATACAGGCAGCCGCCACTTCGCGAACGTTGTGCGGCGGAATGTCTGTTGCCATACCTACGGCAATCCCGGTTGTGCCGTTCAGCAGCACGTTTGGCAGGCGTGCCGGCATGATCCTCGGCTCCTCCAGAGTGCCGTCGAAATTCGGCTGCCACTCGACGGTGCCCTGTTCCAGCTCCGACAGCAGCACTTGGGCGAACGGGGTAAGACGCGACTCCGTATAGCGCATGGCGGCGAACGACTTAGGGTCATCTGGCGAACCCCAGTTTCCCTGGCCATCGATGAGCGGATAGCGGTAGCTGAAGGGCTGCGCCATTAGCACCATCGCCTCATAGCAGGCGGTGTCACCGTGGGGGTGATACTTGCCCAGCACATCCCCGACGGTGCGTGCCGACTTCTTGTATTTTGCGGCCGCCGAAAGACCAAGCTCGGACATCGCATACACGATTCGCCGCTGAACCGGCTTCAGTCCGTCGGCAATATTCGGCAACGCCCGGTCGAGCACCACGTACATCGAATAGTCGAGATACGACTTTTCGGTAAATGCGGCCAGCGGAAGACGCTCCACCGTGGCAACATTAGGTCGCGCCTCGACGGCGGCGGCCTTTGCACGCCTGGCTGTGCCCTTCTCGGCAGGGCCGGGCCTTCCGGATGTTTTCCTCGTCATTCCGCTCTTGGCCGTGTGTGGGTGGCTTTGAAAGACTGATGCGTGCCTGCGGATCCACTGCTCCGGCGCGCCCGGCATCCGCCAGCGGCAGCCGGATACCGCGATGCAGGGCAACGCCAAATGTTCAGGTTATTTCCGCCATGTTGCCGTTTTTCTCCAGCCATTCCTTGCGGTCGGCCGCACGTTTCTTGGCAAGCATCATGTCCATAACCCTGTTCGTGTCGTCACCGGCCCTAATTTCCAGCTGCACGAGCCGGCGCGTGTTCGGGTCCATCACAGTTTCGCGCAACTGCGGCGGATTCATCTCGCCGAGGCCCTTGAAACGCGTAATGGTTGGGCGCGCACGCGGATTTTCTCTCTCGATCCGTTCGAGTATCTGACTGCGTTCGCTGGCATCCAGCGCGTAATATACCGACTGGCCGACATCGACACGGTAAAGCGGCGGCATGGCCACATGAACGTGGCCGGCGACCACAAGCGGCTTGAAGTGCCGCACGAACAGCGCGCACAGCAGCGTCGCGATATGGGCGCCGTCGCTGTCGGCATCCGCGAGAATACAGACCTTGCCATAGCGAAGCCCGCCGAGGTCGTCCGACCCCGGATCGACGCCGAGAGCGACCGCGATATCGTGGACTTCCTGCGAGGCAAGCACCTGGGTCGAATCCACCTCCCAGGTGTTTAGGATCTTGCCACGCAAGGGCATGATCGCCTGGAAATTCCGGTCACGCGCCTGCTTCGCCGAGCCACCCGCGGAATCGCCTTCCACGAGAAAAAGTTCAGTCATGGACAGATCCGTGGACAGGCAGTCGGCGAGCTTTCCGGGCAGACACGGGCCGCTGCCGATCTTCTTACGCTCGACCTTCTTCGCAGTACGCTGCCGCTCCTGCGCCGAATCGACCGCAAGGTTCGCGATACGCTCCGCATCCGCCACATGCTGCATGAGCCATTGGGCAAACGCGTCCTTGACGACCGTACCGACCAAAGCCGCCGCCTCACGTGAGGTCAGGCGCTCCTTGGTCTGTCCCGAAAACTGCGGGTCGCGCAGCTTGCACGACAGCACGTAACCAGTCCGACCCCATACGTCTTCAGGTGCAAGCCGGACTCCCCGCGGCAGCAGGTTGCGGAATTCGCAGAATTCGCGCAGCGCATCCGTCAGGCCCTGGCGGAAGCCGTTCACGTGCGTTCCATCCTGCGGGGTGGGAATCAGGTTCACATAGCTGTCCATGACAGGCCGGTCGTTTTCAGGAGCCCACGCGATTGCCCAATCGAGTTCGGCGTCGTTGTCCCTGAAGTGACCGACAAACGGCGCAGCCGGAATCAGCTCCTGTCCGGAGAGCTCGCCCATCAGATAATCCTTAAGCCCGTCTTCGTAATACCATTGCTCATCGTTCTTGGGATCAGACTCGTCGGAAAACGTTATCTTCAGCCCCGGGCACAGCACCGCCTTGGCGCGCAATACATGTTTGAGTTTCGGAACATTGAACCGTGAGCTGTCGAAATACTTATCGTCCGGCCAGAACCGCACGGTGGTGCCGGTCGTGCGGGCGCCGACCGATCCGACCGCCTTAAGCTCCGAGGTCTTGCGTCCGTCGGCAAATGTCATCCGGTACTCCCTGCCCCCGCGCCGCACGTGAACTTCGAGCTTCCTGGACAGGGCATTGACCACAGACACCCCAACACCGTGAAGGCCGCCGGAAAAATTGTAGTTCTTGTTCGAAAACTTCCCGCCGGCATGCAGACGCGTGAGGATCACCTCCACTCCGGAGACACCCTCGCCCTTGTGCCTGTCCACTGGCATCCCGCGTCCGTCGTCGGTAACGGAAAGCGAACCGTCGACGTACAGCACGACGTCTATGCACCTGGCATGTCCGGCAACCGCCTCGTCCACCGAGTTGTCGATAACTTCCTGGGCAAGGTGATTCGGGCGCTGCGTATCGGTGTACATACCGGGACGCTTGCGCACCGGATCGAGGCCTGTGAGCACCTCGATGGCAGATGCGTCGTAATCCTGGCTCATAGCTTGGGAAAGGCCGTACGGAAAAAGGGCATGATCACCGCGCCGCCGCGGCAACCGGAGTCGCGCTGACGCACGCGCGGCCGGTCGGCCAACTGCCGTGCGCGTGCTTGGGGTACCGCAAAAACAGCCCGGATCCTGTCATTGGCGGCGCATTATAGCGCGCTGCGCGTGCTGCGTGAAAGGCGTCAGACGGAAATGTCGCTGGCGAGTGCCGCGCGTACCGCTTCCGGAAGTTCCCCGACCGAATGGGAATAGGCGGGATGGTCGATACCCACGGAAATCGCTGCGCCGGATTTCACCGCACGCATCATGCTGGAATCAAGCTCGAAGCGCAGGAAATGGACTGACGAGGTCTTCTCTGCGGTAGTTCGGTCCAAATCCTCATCGGCAATCGCCCAGACCCGGTCGAACCCGGCCACGCGCACCCAGACCTTGGTCTCTATGCCGATCATGCGCGCCAGCGCCAATTGGCGGTCTCCTTCCTGCGCATACTCGATCATCAGCGTGGCCTTCCAGTTGTGACCATCGGGAATGAGCGGATTATAGGCAGCGATCTCATCCTCGATACCCTGCGCGTCAAAAATTCTCTCAGCCCGCAGCATTTCCTGCACCTGGTAACGCATGGTTACCGCGTCTTCGAAGTAGATGGTGGCATGCGGTCCGATCGAAATCCTGCGATTGGCCTTGTGCGCCATCACCGAAGCACGAAATTCCTGCCGCACCCGGTCGTATTGCTCCAGGGACATCAGGCTCTCGCGGGTGAGCTTGCTGGTGCCCGGGCCACCGGCTTCGGTCATGGTCTCCGTCTCCGCTCAGGCCTTGTGCTTGCCTTCGAGGGCAACGATCGGCTTGTCCGTGAAAACATAGTCATGCAGTTCCTTGTCAAAAGCCGGGTCGTGGCGACGGATCCACTCGATGAGCATGGCCGCATGTTCCTTCTCCTCATCGCGGTTATGCGCAAGGATCGCTCGCAGCTCCTTGTCTTTGCAGGCGTCCACGCGCTGGTTGTACCAGTCTGCCGCCTCCAGTTCCTCCATTAGCGATACGATCGCACGATGCATGTCGCGCGTCTCTTCCCGTAGTTCGGTTTCGTGATACCCCTCGCTCGCCATTCGCGCCCCCTCAGTCAACCAATTGGATCATGCTGGCCGGAACCCGGCGCCGACCTTCCTCGCCTCGTCCCCTCAGATTCCATACGCTTCCCGCAGCAAGGCCAGTGGATGCTCCGGTGCCTTTCCGGTGTCGAGGCCGTTTTCAATCTGATGCCCAGCCATGGGACAGTCGCTGCTGTAATGATCAGCATCCGCCTGCCGCACCCGATCGACCACCGGCCCGGCAATCTTCATCGAGCTTTCATGAAACTCGCTCTTCACCGCATAAGTTCCATCGTGACCCGAGCAGCGTTCAATCGCCTCGACCTGCGTCTGCGGTACGAGCTGCAGCAGGTCGCGCGTCTTCATCCCGATGTTCTGCACTCGCAGGTGGCAGGCTACATGGTAGGAAATCCTGCCCAGGGACTTCTTGAAATCAGTACGCAGCTTCCCGTGCTTGTGGCGCAGCATCAGGTACTCGAACGGGTCGAAAATCGCGGCGCGCACCTTGGCCACATCCGGATCTTCCGGAAACATCAGCGGTAGTTCCTGTTTGAACATGAGCACGCAAGATGGCACCGGCGCGACGATATCCCATCCCTCATCCACTAGCCGCGCCAGCATCGGCACGTTCACCCGCTTGGCGCGTTCTACGGCGTCCAGATCCCCAAGCTCGAGCTTGGGCATGCCGCAGCAGCGCTCCCCCTCGGCGACAGAAATTGCGATGCCGTTATGACGGAACACTACCACCAGATCATCGTTCAGCTGCGGCTCATTGTAATTGCCATAGCAGGTCGCAAACAGCGCAACGCGCCCGCGCGTCACGCCGGCGGGCTCGGCCTGCGCCGCCGAGGTATCATCGCCGTTCCATCGTTTCAGGAAAGTGTCGCGGTGATATTCAGGCACATGGGCATACGGATGCACATGCAGGGTTCTGTCGAGCACCTTGCGGAACAGGCTGTTTCGATTCGCGGCGTTGACAAATTGCACGACTATGGGAATACCGGCCAGGGATCCGACCGCATCGGTGCTCGTCAAAATGCGGTCGCGAAGCTTCACTTCTCCCTTGCGAAACTTCACCGCCTTGGCACGTAACATCAGATGAGGGAAATCCAGATTCCACGGGTGAGGCGGCACGTAGGGACACTTAGTCATGTAGCACATGTCGCACAGATAGCAGTGGTCGGCAACCTGCCAGAATACCGACTTCGGAACGCCGTCGAGCTCCATCGTCTCGGAAGCATCGATGGCATCGAACAGCGTCGGGAACGCCTGACACAGGCTGAAACAACGGCGGCAGCCGTGGCAAATATCAAAGACGCGCTCCATCTCCTTGATCAGCGCGCCCTCTTCGTAGAACTGAGGATTCTTCCAGTCGAGCGGGTGACGCACCGGCGCCTCGAGATTCCCTTCACGACCCCCCTGTGAACTTACCGCCATAATCCTCCTTGCAATGATCGACGGCCCGGAATGTGCGGGCCCTCGCGGTGCGGGCCCGGGGACGGGGACACATCAGCCCGCCCCCGCGCCACAGACCGCGGTCACTTACCGAGGCTGTCCAGGGCCTTCTGAAAGCGATTGGCGTGCGACCGCTCGGCCTTCGCGAGTGTCTCGAACCAATCGGCAATTTCGGCGAATCCCTCCTCCCGCGCGGTTTTGGCCATACCGGGATACATATCAGTGTATTCGTGGGTTTCTCCGGCGATCGCGGATTTCAGGTTGTCGCTGGTGCTTCCGATCGGAAGTCCGGTGGCAGGGTCGCCGACGGTCTCCATGTACTCTAGATGCCCGTGTGCGTGGCCGGTTTCGCCTTCGGCCGTGGAACGGAATACGGCCGAGACGTCATTGAACCCCTCCACATCCGCCTTTGAAGCGAAATAGAGATAGCGGCGATTGGCCTGGGATTCGCCAGCGAAGGCGTATTTGAGATTCTCGTGGGTCTTGCTGCCCTTCAGGTTCTTCATGTGCAGGTCTCCATTTTGTCTGATTGCCGGAAAGCAGGGCTCTACCCCACTTTAGAATCAGTCTAATTAGGTTCCATCGCCCAAGTCAACCCGAATAATGCAGGCCGCGCGCAACCTCGACTATGATCCAGGTCAAGCCTGGACCCCGAAATGCTCCCACCGACGTTTTAGGAACGAAGCCCTGCTTAGGGATGGACAATTCGTATCCGATCCGACGCGGGTCGGGTAACAGCCGGCGGACGGCGTCCGCCTGGATGGCGGCGAGGAATATCATTACCCGTATTAGCCGCCGCGGAGGCCGCGGGTATCACGATGACCAAAATTTAGGATTGGCGAACCGAATTATCTCAACTAATATTGATTAGAAGACATTGATAGTTTGCCCTCGATAATAGCTTTTCGAATACTGATCAAAGGGATATGGCAACCCCCAATCCAGCAAACAGCTTGAGTGGTCTGGCGTTAAGGCTGGTGCGCGATGGCCTGTTGAGCGCGGGCGACGCGGAGCGCTTGCAGAACGAAGCGGCCGTAAAAAAGGTCCCGTTCGTTTCCCAGCTCGTTGACAGCAAGAAACTGAACAGTGCGGTCATCGCACGCGCCGCGTCCGAAGAGTTCGGCATCCCCCTGTTCGAGATCAATGCGCTCGATCTGGAATTAGCGCCGATCAAGCTGGTGGATGAAAAGATCATCCGCCGCCACCGTGCCCTGCCAATCTACAAGCGCGGCACCAAACTGTTCGTCGCGATCGCCGATCCCACCAATCTCCAGGCTCTGGACGAAATCAAGTTTCACACCGGCCTCGGGGCAGAACCGATCCTGGTGGAAGAAACCAAGCTTGGAATGGCCATCGACAAGTGCCTCGAAGCGGCCGACACGACCCTGATGGACCTCGCTGGCAGCGATGACTTCGAAGGGCTCGAGATTTCTTCCGACGACGACACCAAGGCGAAGGGGGCAGCGGGCGAGGAAAATGAAGTCAATGATGCGCCGATCGTCAAGTTCGTAAACAAGGTGCTGATGGACGCGATCAATCACGGCGCCTCGGACATCCACATCGAACCCTACGAGAAATCCTGTCGCGTGCGTTTCCGCCAGGACGGCATGCTGCGCGAGGTGGCTAGCCCGCCTCTGTCGCTGGCGGGCCGCATCGCCGCGCGCATCAAGATTCTGTCCCGGCTTGACATCGCCGAACGTCGTATCCCTCAGGACGGTCGAATGAAGCTGCGCATTTCCAAAAATCGCGCCATCGACTTCCGTGTCAGCACATTGCCGACGCTATTCGGAGAAAAGCTGGTAATGCGCATCCTGGATGCGGCATCCGCCTCCATCGGGGTCGAGAAACTCGGTTTCGAGCCGGAACAGAAGCGCCTGTTCCTCGAAGCCATAGAACGGCCCTATGGCATGGTGCTGGTGACGGGGCCCACCGGAAGCGGCAAGACGGTGAGCCTGTATACCGCCGTTAACATGCTCAATACGCCCGACCGCAACATATCGACCGCGGAAGACCCAGTGGAAATAAACCTTCCGGGGATCAACCAGGTCAACGTCAACGAGAAATCCGGACTGACGTTTTCGGCTGCCCTGCGCGCCTTCCTGCGCCAGGATCCGGACGTGATCCTGGTCGGCGAAGTCCGCGATCTTGAAACCGCCGAGATTGCCATCAAGGCGGCGCAGACGGGTCACATGGTGCTATCCACGCTGCATACGAACGATGCACCGGCAACCCTTAACCGGCTGGCCAACATGGGGGTTGCGCCGTTCAACATCGCGTCCGCGGTTAACCTGATCGTAGCCCAACGCCTCGTTCGGCGGCTGTGTCCGGCATGCAAGAAGCCGCAGGACATTCCCAAGCCGGCGCTGCTCAAGGCGGGATTCGCCGAGGACGAGATTCCAGCCCTCAAGCCGTATGGCCCGATAGGCTGCGACCAGTGCACCGACGGCTACAAGGGCCGCATCGGCATTTATCAGGTCATGCCAATATCCGAAGCCATGGGAGCAATCATCATGCGCGGCGGGAATACGCATGAAATCGAGGCGCAGGCGCGGCAAGACGGAATTCCGGACCTGCGCATGTCGGCCCTCAACAAGGTCCGTGACGGCATCACCAGCCTCGCGGAAATCGAACGCGTGACCAACCAGTAACTACCATGGCACAACCCGCGGCACAAACTGCCAAAGCAAAGCTCAGCACCTTCAACTGGGAGGGCGTAGACAAGAAAGGCCGGCGCCTCAAGGGCGAAACCGAGGCTATCAGCGTTGCCTATGTGAACGCAGTCCTGCGCCGCCAGGGCATCAACCCTCTCAAGGTGCGCAAGCAGGCAACATCACTTTTCAAGCACAAACGCAGGATCACCGCGAAGGACGTGGCCGTGTTCACCCGCCAGTTCGCAACCATGATCCAGGCCGGCATCCCGATCGTGCAGTCGTTCGAGATCGTCGGGAAAGGCCACGACAACCCGACCATGCGGGACATGCTGGCATCGATCAGGCAGGACATCGAGTCCGGCACCAACCTGAGTACCGCCCTCGGCAAGCATCCGCTCCAATTTGATCCCCTGTACTGCAATCTGGTTGCGGCGGGCGAGCAGGCCGGTATTCTCGACACGATTCTGGAGAAGGTGGCAACCTACAAGGAAAAGGTCGAGGCGATCAAGGGCAAGATCAAGTCCGCCCTGTTCTATCCGGCCGCGGTAATCGTCGTGGCGTTCGTCATTACGGCGATATTGATGATTTTCGTGATTCCCGAGTTCAGCAACCTGTTCAAGAGCTTCGGGGCCGAACTACCGGCCCTGACTATGGCCGTCATCCATGTCTCCAATGCCTTCCGCCGTTACTGGTGGGCGATTTTCGGCGGCCTCGGTGCCGCGGTATTTTTCTTCGCATACTCCTACAAGCGCTCGGTCCAAATGCAGCACACTCTTGACCGCACGATCCTGCGTGCCCCAGTGGTTGGACCAATCGTCAGGAAGGCGACCATAGCTCGCTTTGCGCGCACCCTTGCTACCATGTTTGCTGCCGGCGTTCCGCTGGTTGAATGTTTGGAGGCCGTGGCCGGTGCCGCCGGCAACCGCGTGTACTACGAAGGCGCCATGAATATCAAGTCCGAGGTCAGTACCGGCAGCCAGCTGCAGTCGTCCATGGAAAAAACCGGCCTGTTCCCCAACATGGTGATTCAGATGGTGGCCATCGGCGAGGAGGCCGGGGAGCTCGACGCGATGCTCGGAAAGGTCGCTGATTTCTACGAAGAGGAGGTCGACAACGCCGTCGACTCCCTCAGCAGCCTCATGGAACCCGTGATCATGGTGGTACTGGGCGTTATCGTCGGCACGCTCGTAATCGCCATGTACCTGCCGATTTTCAAGCTCGCCTCGGTGGTCTAGGACCGCGCCTGCGGGCCGGCCAGGCGGCACTATGCTGGACATCCATCTGGAACCTTTCCTCCATACCTACCCCGGAGCATGGATAGCGGTCACGGGCGTGCTTGGTCTTATAATTGGCAGTTTCCTTAACGTGGTGATACACCGACTGCCAACCATGCTGGCCCGCGGCTGGCGGCGCGAATGCCGAGAGCTCCTCGGCGCGGCGGACGACAGCGAGGACGGTTCGCCGTATAATCTGGCGGTTCCCGGATCGAGATGTCCGCGCTGTCACCACGCGATCCGTGTCTGGGAAAACATACCGGTCCTCAGCTACATCTGGCTACGGGGCCGCTGTTCGGCCTGCGGCCAGCGTATCTCGCCTCGCTATCCCGCCGTTGAGCTAGCCGCCGGGATTCTCGCAGTGGCGGTCGCCTATCATTTTGGCGCGGGGGCTGCTGCAGCCACGGCTTGCGCGCTGTCGTGGGCACTGCTTGCTCTCGCGTTCATCGACTTCGATCACCAACTGCTGCCCGATGCCATCACCCTGCCGCTGCTGTGGGCAGGGCTCATCGTCAACAGCTTCCATGTCTTTGTTTCACTGCACGCGGCCCTGGCGGGTGCCGTTGCCGGCTACCTTTCGCTTTGGCTCGTCTATCACGCTTTCCGGCTGGTGACCGGAAAGGACGGGATGGGGCATGGGGATTTCAAGCTGCTGGCTGCGCTCGGCGCTTGGCTCGGCTGGCAGGGGCTGCCGTTGATCATACTGCTGGCATCGGCGGTTGGCGCTCTGACCGGACTTGGCCTCATTTTATTCCAAGGTCGGGACCGGATGCAGCCGATGCCCTTCGGACCCTTTCTGTGCGTTGCAGGCTGGATAGGCCTGCTGTGGGGCGGGACCATCACCGGCTATTACCTTCAATTTGCGCATTTCACGGGCTGATACCGGACACCATGCTGCGCGTTGCGCTGACCGGCGGAATCGGAAGCGGAAAGACCACGGTTGCCCGCATGTTCGCGCAGCGCGGGGTGCCGGTTGTCGACGCTGATGAGATCGCCCATAGCCTCATGCGGCGCGGTCAGCCGGCCTATCAGGACATCGTCGATGGATTCGGTGCGGATTTCCTGGATGCGGCCGGAGAGATCGACCGACAACGCCTGGGCAGGTACGTGTTCGCCGCTGACAACGAACGCCGGCGCCTTGAGGCCATCGTGCATCCCCGGGTGCGGCGCGAGATTGCCGACCGGATCGTCGGTCTGGAAGCGCCCTATTGCATCATCGTGGTACCGCTGCTTTTCGAGTCAGGCATGCAGGACCTCGCAGACCGGATACTCGTCGTGGACAGCAGCGAATACCGGCAGATCGAACGGGTCCGGGCGCGCAATGGTCTGGCCGAGGGCCAGATCCGGGCCATCATGGCAGCACAGATCGGCCCTTCCGAACGCAGGCATCGGGCCGATGACGTGATTGTGAACGACTCCGATCTGGCCGATCTGGAGGTCCAAGTGGACCGACTGCACGACCGCTATCGAGCGCTATCCACTACCAATCCGCATGCGCCCGCCAGCCGCTAGGTGTTGCCCTCGCCCCGGGCACCAACCAAAGAAGCTACTACCGATTCGGGTTCGGCAGCGTCCCAAACGCCGCTCAGGATGGCGATTCCCTGGGCACCAGCCTGCCGGGCACTACCCAGACTTTCCACCCCCATTCCGCCCAGCGCATAGACCGGCAGTCCGGCAACAGCGCATAATGCCGCGAATCGGTCCCAGCCAAGAGGCATAGCGTGCGGATGGGTCCGGGTAGGAAGCACGGGTGAGAGGACGATGAAATCGGCGCCGATCTGGCGTGCGCGCTCGATCTGGGCAGTATCGTGGCAGGATGCCGCCACCCAGTAACTGCGGTCCAGCGGGCGCGTCGCGCACTGCTCCAGCCTCCGGCTGTTGAGGTGCACACCATCGGCGCCGCATTCCACCACGAACTCGGCCGGCGCATTCAGCAGCACCTGGGCTCCGTGCCGATGGCAGAGTCTGACCACTTGCTTCGCCAGGGACCGGAATTGCTGCTCCGAAAGCTGCGGCTCGCGCAGCTGGATCAGTCTCGCTCCCGCGGCGAGAATCCGCTCGAGACAACGGAGAAAGCCTTCCATCCCGAATCGGCTCGAATCCGATACTAGATATAGCGGAGGCAACTGCAGTAGCCGCAGCACCGGGCGGTCTGCCTCGGGAAACTCGAACGCGCCGAGGTCTGCCATGGCAACCCAGCGCACGGGCTGGCCCTCGCGGCCGTAAGCGGTCCCATAATACCGCTTGACCCGCCACACCTCGAGATCCACCGTCATCCGGGGATAGACGTGCCGGACGCTGAGCAGCGGCTGCGCCGAATCAACGGCGATACCCAGCTCTTCAGACAGCTCCCGCGCCAAAGCCTCGAACGCGCTTTCTCCTAGACGCCTCTTGCCACCAGGAAACTCCCACTTTCCGCCTTGCTCGGTACCGGCGCGGCGGCGGGCGATCAGGACCCGGCCGGCTGCGTCAATCAAGACACCGGCCACGACACCTACGACTGCGCCGTCATGTCCGGTACTCGGCATTGATCTGCACGTATTCATGCGACAGGTCACTCGTCCACACCCGGGCGGTCGCCGTCCCGGCGCCGAGCTCCACCCGCAGCGTTATCTCGGGTTGCGCCATCGCCGCCCTGCCCTGCGCTTCGGTATACTCCGGCGAACGCGCGCCGCCACGCGCTATGCACACCTCGTTTATAAAAATGGCAACGGACCCGACGTCAAGCGACTCGATCCGGGCACGACCTACCGCAGCCAGAATACGTCCCCAGTTCGGATCGCTTGCAAAGAAAGCAGTCTTCACCAGCGGGGAATGTGCAATCGTGCGCCCCACTTCCAGGCATTCGTCCTCGTTGCGTCCGCCACACACTTCAATCGTTATGAATTTTGTCGCACCCTCGGCATCGCGAATGATGGCCTGCGCAAGCTCGGTAAATACGCCCGTCACGAGCTCGCGCAGCACCTCGTAAGCCTCGCCTTCCGGGCGCTCAATCGTGGGATTCCCGGCACGCCCGGTAGCGAGCAAGACACAGGCATCATTAGTCGAAGTATCACCATCGACCGTGATGCGATTGAAAGATACGTCCGCTGCGCTTCGTACCAGCGCGTCCAGCGCAGCCTGCCCGACCGACGCGTCGGTCGCCACAAAACTGAGCATCGTGGCCATGTTCGGGCAGATCATCCCGGCCCCTTTGGCGATCCCGGTAACCGCTACCCCGATTCCGGCGATCTCGCCGCGTCGCGAACTGCCCTTCGGCCGGGTGTCGGTCGTCATGATTCCGGCGGCAGCATCGGCCCATCCGCGCTCATCAAGCGCAGCGACACAGCCTGGCAGACCTGCCGTAATGCGATCAACCGGGAGCCGTTCTCCGATCACGCCCGTGGAGAACGGCAGAACTTCCACGGTGTCCACGCCGATTTTACGTGCAAGCGCCTCACAGATGGCGACCGCGTCTTGCCGGCCGGGCTCGCCGGTCCCCGCATTGGCAAAGCCGGTATTGATCACCAGTGCGCGCGGTCGCGCCGCGGCCAGATGCTCGCGCGCCACGAGCACCGGAGCTGCGCAAAACCGGTTCTGCGTGAAAACTGCCGCTCCGCGGGTGCCGGTGGCACACTCCACAATCACCAGATCCCGCCGATCCTTCTTGCGGATACCTGCTACCGATGCGCCTGTCCGGATTCCCGGAATAGGCTGCAGTTCCGGAAGCGGCGGAAGATTGACAGCCACGGTTAGCAGGATCTCAGGTTCAGCGCGGGCATCAGAATCCCCTCGCGAAATAGCCGGAACGCCCCGAAACCGGCGGACAGGACTAGGTTAGCTTGCCGTGACACTGCTTATATTTCCTTCCCGACCCGCAGGGACAGGGATCATTGCGACCGATCTTCGGGTGCGCCCGCACCATGGGCTGCTGCGGCGCGACCGCCACCTCCTGCTCATCGACCCCGCTCTGCACCGCCGGATGTTCGAAGTGCATGTTCCCGTGGGACTGCCTCTGGGCCTCGAGCAGCGCCACGTCTTCGGGCTCGCGGATTTCGACCCGCGTCACCAGGCCGATGACTTCCCGCTTTATCCGGTCCAACATGCTGGAAAACAGCTCGAACGCCTCGCGCTTGTACTCCTGCTTCGGATCCTGCTGGGCATAACCGCGCAAATGAATGCCCTCACGGAGGTGGTCCATGGCAGCGAGGTGATCCTTCCATTGGGCGTCCAGAACCTGCAGCATGACGGCCTTTTCGAAGTTCCGCATAACCTCCGGGCCAACTACCTCGCTTTTCGCGGCGTGAACCCGCGTAAGCTCCTCGAGAATGCGTGCCCGCAGACTTTCCTCGTGGAGTGACGGGTCGTCTTTGAGCCACTGCCCGATTGGCAGCCTCAGATCGAACTCACGCGCCAAGTTTTCCTCGAGCTCGGGAATGTTCCACTGCTCCTCGAGACTCTCCTGTGGAATGGAGTTTCTGACGAGCTCGTCCACCACGTCGCGCCGGATCTCGGCGATGCTGTCGGAAATGTCGTCGACTTCCATCAGCCGGTTGCGCTGTTCGTAGATGACCTTGCGCTGATCGTTGGCGACATCGTCATACTCGAGCAACTGCTTGCGTATATCGAAGTTCCTGCTTTCAACTTTGCGCTGTGCGTTCTCGATCGCGCGCGAAACCCATGGATGCTCGATCGCCTCCCCCGGCTGCATACCGAGCTTCTGCATGAGACCGGATACGCGATCCGATCCGAAAATGCGCAGTAGATTATCCTCGAGCGAGAGATAGAATCTGCTTGAACCCGCGTCTCCCTGGCGACCCGAGCGTCCGCGCAGCTGGTTGTCTATGCGCCGCGATTCATGCCGTTCAGTGCCGATCACGTGCAGCCCGCCAGCGGCGAGAACCGCATCATGACGCTGCTGCCACTGCGTCCTGATGCCTTGTTCCTTTTCCTTGTCGCCCGCCACCTCCGACAGCTCGGTGTCGACGTTGCCGCCGAGCACGATGTCCGTTCCGCGGCCAGCCATGTTGGTCGCTATTGTGACGGCACCCGGCCGGCCCGCCTGGGTGACGATATGCGCCTCGCGCTCGTGCTGCTTGGCATTAAGGACTTCATGGCTGATCCCCTGCTTTTTCAGCAGTTGAGACAGATGTTCGGAACTCTCGATCGAAACAGTGCCGACAAGCACCGGCTGGCCGCGGCTGTTGCAATCACGTATGTCGGCAATTATGGCGTCGTGCTTCTCCTGGCCGGTGCGGTAAACCTGGTCCCCATAGTCCTTGCGTATCATCGGTCTGTGGGTGGGGATGACCACTACCTCGAGGCCATAGATCTCCTGGAACTCGAATGCCTCGGTATCGGCAGTGCCGGTCATCCCGGACAGCTTGCCGTACATGCGAAAATAGTTCTGGAAGGTGATCGAAGCGAGCGTCTGGTTCTCATTCTGGATCTTGACCCCTTCCTTGGCCTCGACCGCCTGATGAAGGCCGTCGGACCAGCGCCTCCCCGCCATCATGCGCCCGGTGAACTCGTCGATGATGACGACCTCGCCGTCCTTCACGATGTAATCCACCTCCCTCTTGTATAGCGCATGCGCCCGAAGCGCGGCATTGAGGTGATGCATCAGTGAAATATTCTGGACGTCATAGAGATTGCTGCTTTGGTCCAGAATTCCGGCGCGCACCAGCAGCTTTTCGCAGGTTTCATGGCCTGCCTCCGTGAGGTAGGCCTGGCGGGTCTTTTCGTCGACGCTGTAGTCGCCCGGGCCGTCCTCGGTGTCCTGACGGGTAAGCTTGGGGATGATGGCGTTGATCTTGTAGTAGAGGTCGGTGTTATCCTCCGTAGGACCGGAAATGATGAGCGGCGTGCGTGCCTCGTCGATCAGGATGGAGTCCACCTCATCGACAACGGCAAAGGCGAGGCCGCGCTGCGTCCGCTCCTCGGCGCGAAACGCCATGTTGTCCCGCAGGTAGTCAAAGCCGTATTCATTATTGGTACCATAGGTGACATCCGCAGCATAGGCCGCCCGCTTGGTCGCGGAGTCCTGGCCGGAGACGACCACACCCACGGTCAGCCCGAGAAAGTTATAGACCTTGCCCATCCAAGCGGAATCGCGCCGCGCCAGATAGTCGTTCACGGTCACGACGTGTACGCCCTTCCCGGGTAGAGCATTCAGGTACACCGCCAGGGTGGCTACGAGGGTCTTACCCTCGCCGGTGCGCATCTCGGCAATCTTGCCCTGATGCAGCACCATTCCTCCGATGAGCTGCACATCGAAATGACGCATGCCCAGGGCCCGCTTGGACGCCTCCCGCACGACCGCGAAAGCTTCTGGCATCAGATCGTCAAGCTTCTCGCCCTGAGCAAGGCGGTTGCGGAATTCGGTGGTCTTGGCGCCCAGCCCAGCATCGGAGAGCGCGGCAATCCCGGATTCGAGTCCGTTGATGCGGACAACGTCCCGCATCATTCGTTTGATCAATCGGCTGTTTCGGCTTCCGAATACTTTATTGAGTAGGCTTACGACCATGAATCAAGTCCCGAAGGCCCCGCGGGGCAGTATAAAAGAATGCGGAATTATGGAGGAAAAACGCCCGAACTTAAATACGAGCAGAAGGCGCTCCCGGAAATCCCTCCCGAGGCCGGGCCGGGAAGCTAGGATGGAGTCGAGGAGGAATGCAGAAAGGGCATGGGGTTCACCGGACGGTCATGCACCATGACCTCAAAATGCAGATGCGGACCGGTCGAATAGCCGGTGGACCCTACCAGAGCAATTTCCTGCCCTTTTTTTACCTGTTCCCCGACCCGGACCAGGATCTTGCTGGTGTGGCCGTAGAGCGTGAACACGCCGTCACCATCGTTGATCTCCACCAACTTGCCGAAACCACCGTCGACGCTGGCGATTCTGACCACGCCAGCGGCCATGGCATAGATTGGGGTACCGGTCGGAGCCGCGATATCAACGCCCGGATGAAACTCCGGACGGCCGGTGAACGGATCGAGACGCGGGCCGAACCCCGAGGAAATCCAGCCGCCGTGCATCGGCCAGCCGCCTGGAAATACTTCTGCCCGAAGCTTGCGGTCCATCAGCACGCTCTCCAAGGCGTGCAGACGCGGCCCTTTTTTTTCGATCTGCTTTTCCAGATTGTCCAGGGTCTGCATAAAATCCGGGACCGTGACGCTCGGCGCCAGATCATCTTCGGGACCGCCTATGGGCGGTTCCACCGAAAAATTGAATTCGCGCTTGTCCAGCCCCGCCATACTGGTCACCCGTGCACCCAGGGCGTCGAGACGGGTGATCTGGGCTTGCATGATCCCGAGCCGCTGGGCAAGGGCGTTAAGGTGCAATTCCGCGTTGCGGCGCGCATCCGCGATCTCGATCTTCTGCTTGGCAAGCTCGCGCGCCTCGCGCGCAACCTTGCCATCGGCGGGGCCGCTCACCATGGCAGCGACATGAAATGCAGCAACCCCGACCAAAACCGGCAGCACGACGAGCACGACGAAAGCCAGCGCAATGGTCTGGTGCCGGCTTAGGCTGATATGTCGCCCCTTGCCAATGCTCGTCGGAACGAGAATTACATTCATTTATGTTCTCGATCTTTAGTTATGCTTCTGCAATTCAATCCCATGAACGCGCCCGCCGGCGGCGGCGCTGCCAATCAAACGGCTGGAACGGTGCGCATGAAGGATATGGCCGCTTTGTCCGTTTCCGCGTAGGACACGAGCTCCCAGGCATCCTGGTCCGCCATGAGCGCACGCAGCAAGCGGTTGTTTAGCGCATGACCAGATTTATAGGCGCTGAACGCGCCGATCAATGGATGTCCGAGCAGATACAGATCGCCAATGGCGTCGAGGACTTTGTGCTTGACGAACTCGTCCTCGTATCGCAGCCCGTCATCGTTGAGGATCCGGAAGCTATCCATCACGATGGCATTGTCCAGCCCGCCACCACGCGCCAGCCCTGCCTGACGCAAGGCTTCCAGGTCGCGCATGAATCCGAATGTGCGGGCACGGCTGACTTCCTTGACGAATGAGGTGGTGGAGAAATCGACGCTGGCAACCTGGGTGGAGTTACGAAACAGCGGATGGTCGAAGTCAATGGAGAACGAGACCTTGAATCCGTCCCAAGGCTCAAAACACACCCACTTGTCGTCGTCCTCGATGCGAATGCTCTTCTTGATGCGCATGAAGCGCTTGGGTGCGGGCTGCTCCTCGATACCCGCAGACTGGATCAGGAACACGAATGGACCGGCGCTCCCGTCCATGATCGGCACCTCGGCGGCCGTAACATCGACATAGGCATTGTCGATCCCGAGTCCGGCGAAAGCCGACATCAGGTGCTCCACCGTCGATATTTTGACTCCCCGGCTTTCCAGCGTGGTCGAGAGGCGCGTATCGGTCACATTTTCGGGGCGGGCTTTGACTTCGACCGGCTGGTCCAGATCGGTTCTCCGGAACACTATCCCGGTTTCGACCGGTGCCGGCCTCAATGTGAGGTAGACCTTGTCCCCGGTGTGCAGCCCCACGCCGGTTGCCCGGATCACGTTTTTTAGAGTACGTTGTTTAATCATTTCCTTAACTTACCGCCTGTCCTCTTCATTTCCGAGGATGCAGGGAACCCCACTGCGTTTCCCGCAAGCTGGTGATTTAACGGTGAATGATCGTGGACCGCCGAGCAACCAATCTGGTGCCTGCCATCGACCCGGGCAGGTTCCCACGCCTTTGGTCCGCGATTTAAAATTAAACATACACCAATGTCCAGTATTTTCCAGAAAATGTCGGCACTTCGGTAACCCACCCCCGACGAACGGACAGGCCCGCGGCGCATGCCGGCGCCCCGGTCGGCTCCTGAAAAATATAGCAGACAGGCCTCAATCAGCCTGCTTCCTGAGAAATGCCGGGATATCGAGATATTCGATACCCGTCTCGGCCAGCGGCTTCGGCTCAACGACACGCCGGTTGCGTATGACGGTAGGCGTGTCGAGATGCTCGTAATCCGTTGTTCCGGTGCCCGTTTTTATGACCTTGTAAGGGGTGCTCTTCTTTTGCCCCTGCCCCAGTCCGGTCGCCACAACGGTAACGCGCAGCTCGCCCTGCATCGCCGGGTCGATCACCGTACCGACGATGACGGTAGCATCCTCGGCGGCGAATTCCTTGACCGCATTACCCACCTCCTCGAATTCGCCGATTGACAGGTCCTGCCCAGCGGTCACATTGACGAGAATGCCCCGTGCACCGGAAATATTAACGTCTTCGAGCAACGGACTCGATACCGCGGCGCGCGCCGCATCAATCGCCCGCTGTTCGCCGCGGGCACTGGCAGAGCCCATCATGGCCTGCCCCATTTCCGACATGATGGTGCGCACATCGGCAAAGTCGACGTTTACCAGGCCGGGCCGGGTGATCAGCTCCGCGATTCCCTGGACTGCTCCCTGCAGCACCTCGTTTGCCTTGCCAAAAGCATCGAGAAGGCTAGCCCCCTTTCCTACCACAGACAGCAGCTTTTCGTTGGGGATGGTGATCACAGAGTCGACAAACTCGCTAAGCTCCTTAATCCCCTGTTCGGCAACCGCCATACGCTTCTTTCCTTCAAAGGGAAACGGCTTAGTGATTACGGCGACCGTCAATATATCCAGATCGTGCGCCACCTGCGCCACTACCGGAGCGGCGCCGGTCCCGGTCCCGCCCCCCATACCGGCGGTAATGAACACCATGTCTGCCCCGCTGAGGGCCTCGGCGATGCGCTCCCGGTCCTCCACGGCGGCCTGGCGGCCCACAGTCGGGTCGGCGCCGGCGCCGAGACCCTTCGTCAGGTTGGCTCCGAGCTGAAGGATTGTGCGCGCGCCGGACCGCTTGAGGGCCTGCGCATCGGTATTGGCGATGATGAATTCCACTCCCTCGATATTGGCGGCGACCATGTGATCGACCGCGTTGCCGCCTCCGCCGCCGACTCCTATCACCTTGATAACCGCTTGTTGACCGTAGGTATCCATGAGCTCAAACATGTTTTGTCTCCTGTGGCTAAACTGAACGAACAAGTCTTGGTCCGCTTCGCAACCCCGCTTCTAGAAATTCCCCTGAAACCACCCCTTCATCTTGCGAAACATCCCGCTCACACTCGGAAGCTCCCGGCGTGCGTGCAGATCGTAGTGCTTGCCGTCGCGGTCCTTGGCCCCGAAGAGCACCAGACCCACGCCGGTCGCAAAAATCGGGTTGTGTACTGCGCCGCTCAGACCGCCCACATATTGCGGTATACCGAGCCGCACCGGCATGTGAAAGACCTCCTCTGCCAGGTCGACCATGCCTTCCATCTTGGCGCTTCCGCCGGTCAGGACGATGCCCGAGCCGATCACGTCCTCGAAGCCGCTGCGTCGCAGATCGGCAAGCACCAGGCCGTAAAGTTCCTCCACGCGCGGTTCAACCACTTCGGCCAGAGTCTGGCGCGCGAGCTTGCGCGGCGCCCGGTCGCCAACGCTCGGCACCTCGATCGACTCATCCGATCCGGCGAGCTGCGTAAGAGCGCACCCGTACTTCTTTTTGATTTCCTCGGCATGCTGCGTAGGCGTGCGCAACGCCACTGCTATGTCATTGGTGACCTGATCCCCGGCGATGGGAATCACGGCCGTGTGGCGGATGGCGCCCTCGGTGAAGACTGAAATATCTGTGGTGCCGCCCCCTATGTCGACCAGGCAAACGCCGAGCTCCTTTTCGTCCTCGGTCAGAACCGAAAGGCTGGATGCGAGCTGTTCGAGAATGATGTTATCCACTTCCAGTCCGCAGCGACGCACACACTTGATGATATTCTGGGCGGCGCTCACTGCACCGGTCACGATGTGCACCTTGGCCTCCAGACGGACGCCGCACATGCCGATCGGCTCGCGAACTCCTTCCTGTTTGTCGATGATGAATTCCTGAGGCAGGATGTGCAGGATCTTCTGGTCGGCAGGAATGGCCAGAGCACGGGCTGCTTCGATCACCCGATCCACGTCACCACGCTCCACCTCCTTGTCCTTTATCGCGACAATGCCGTGGGAATTGAAGCTGCTGATATGGCTGCCGGCGATTCCTGCATAGACGGAATGGATCTGGCAGCCGGCCATAAGCTCCGCCTCTTCTACAGCCCGCTGTATGGACTGCACCGTTGATTCGATATTAACCACCACTCCCTTCTTCATGCCGCGGGAAGGATGATGGCCGACGCCGATTACCTCGACTTCGCCGCTTGCGGACACTTCTCCGACTATCGCCAGCACCTTCGAGGTGCCGATATCAAGGCCCACGATTAGATTTTCGTCGCCTTTCCTGGACATGTCTCAACCCTCTGCGCCCGAAGCTGTTTCAGGACCCGCGTTGTCGAGCCACTGCACCGCGAAGCCGTTCGAGTAGCGCAGGTCTACCCTGCGCATCTGTTTGCGCTGGTTTGCCAGCGCATGTGTATATACCAACGCGAAACGTTCGACCTTCTGTTTCAACGCATGGTGTCCGAGAACCAGAAGCAGATTACGGTCCACGACCGTCCTCCAGGTGTGGCGTGCCGTAAGGACCAAGCTCGCTATTGGCAGACCGGCCGGGGCCAGAAGCGCATTCAACTGCTGGTACTCGCCAAAGACCTTCGCCTGCGTGCCATTCGGACCACTAAACCGGGGAAGATCTTGGGGTCCACGACGACCCTGAAGGTCTACCAGGTCGCCCTCCGTGTTGAGCCACAGAGTGCTATTCCACTGCGCCGCAAGCGTCTGTTCGGTAAACCGGATACGCACGCCGTCGGGCCATTGCCGGCGCACCGACACCTGATAGACCCACGGAACCATCTTGGCCCGCTCCTTGATTGCGTTCAGATTGAGAAGCAGGAAGTTGCCGGAGACCGCCGGCGCAACCGCGCGCGCCAGAGCCGCCTTGCTGACGTGCTTGAACGGCCCCTCGAAACTGACCTTGCGCACGGGCAAAGTATCCGGACTCAACAGGTGATTGATGCCAAACAGCACCGGAATGCACACTGCCACAATTGTCAGCAGAATGAGCATGTGACGCTGAGACAGCAGAGTCACCTCCGAACCTTCGGTCCGGTCCTCAGCAGGAACCATTGACTGCCTCCTGCCATCCCCATGGCCGCGAATTTTGCACGAGGGTCGGACGGGTCAGGATCCTGATCATGCCTCAACCCCCATGATCCTGACTTCCCGCTCGAGATTGACGTTGTGCACAGCCAGGACACGCTCGTGCACGATGGCTATCAGCCGCTCGATCTGGGCCGCAGTGGCTGTGCCACGATTGATGATGAAGTTCGCGTGAATATCCGACACGCAGGCATCGCCTTCGCACACCCCTTTCAGGCCAGCCGCTTCGATCAAGCGCGCTGCATGGTCGCCCACAGGATTGCGAAACACGGACCCGGCGTTGGCCTGCTGCGTCGGCTGGGTCGCACCGCGCTTCGCCAGCAGCGACCTGATGAGCGACTTTCCTTCTGTTGCAACTCCGGCGGCAAGCTCGAAGATTCCTGCGACGAACCATTCTTGGTCCGGCCCGACGACACTGCGGTAAGAAACCCGATAATCAACCGGCGGTCGTGTCCGGATCTTTCCCTGGCGGTCTATCGTCTCGACCGCCACGACTATCCTCCACGTCTCGCCTCCGAAGGCACCAGCATTCATCGCCAGGGCCCCGCCGACGGTACCCGGGATGCCGGCCAGAAACTCTGCGCCGCTCAGTTCGTGACGTACGCAGAACCGCGCGAGCTTTGCGCAGGGAACGCCGGCCTCTGCCCGCACCCGATGGCCTGTCGACAGCTCGAGACCGCTCAGACGCCCGGTCACGCACACCACCGTTCCACGCACTCCGCCATCGCGCACCAGAAGATTGCTGCCCAGTCCGATCCAATGAATCGGCTCATGATTCGGCACGGTCTTGAGAAATTGGGCTAGGTCATCGAGGTCAGCCGGCTCATAGTAGTGGTCTGCCGGGCCACCCACCCGCCAACTGGTATGCCGCGAGAGAGGCTCATTCAGCCGCAGCGTGCCGCGCAGACCGGTATTAGTGCGGGCACGCGGCATCACGGTTCGGCTACCAGAGTCTTGGGCAGATTGGCCGCTACCTGCCCGATGTTGCCCGCTCCCAGCGTAAGCAGCAGGTCTCCCGGGGCAAGCACTTCGCGCAGAACCTCGGGAAGCGCGTCTACCTTTTCCAGGAAAATCGGATTGCCTCCGCGGGCACGGATGGCCCGGCACAGCGCCCGCCCGTCGGCGCCTGAGATGGGATGCTCGCCGGCAGCGTACACTTCGGTAATCAACACCGGTTCGAGGTGGCCGAGAACCGCGCAAAAGTCGTCGAACAAGTCGCGCGTACGCGTGTAGCGATGGGGCTGAAAAGCCACAACCAGCCTGCGTTGGGGCCAGCCGGCTCGTGCAGCTGCAATGGTGGCGGCCAGCTCCGTAGGGTGATGGCCGTAATCGTCCACCAGCATCACGTCTCCACCTCGCAGCGCGATCGTGCCGTTTATCTGAAATCGCCTGCCGATGCCGGCGAACGCTGCAAGTCCTTCCAGAATCGCATGGTCGGAAACATGCAGTTCGTGCGCTACGACGATCGCCGCAAGTGCGTTCAGCACATTGTGCCGGCCCGGCTGGTTGAGAACGACCCGCATATTTCCAGGGATGCCCGGCATGGTGACAGTGAAGTGCATCTGCATGCCATGCTGCATTATGTCCTGCGCCCGGACATCCGCGTCGGGACTGAAACCATAGGTCCGTGTCGGCTTATGCACTTTAGGCAGGATGTCCCGCACCACCGGGTCGTCTATGCACAGGACCGCCAGGCCGTAAAAAGGCAGGTTGTGCAGGAAGTCTATGAAAGCCTGCTTCAGACGGGAAAAATCCCCGCCGTAGGTTCCCATGTGGTCAGCGTCAATATTCGTCACGATGGCCAGATACGGCTGCAGATGCAGGAACGAAGCGTCGCTCTCGTCGGCTTCAGCAACGAGATACTCGCCTCTTCCCAGTCTTGCGTTCGCTCCGGCACTATTCAGGCGTCCGCCGATCACGAAAGTGGGGTCAAGACCGCCGTGCGCCAGAACGCTCGCAACCAGGCTGGTGGTCGTGGTCTTGCCGTGAGTACCGGCGACTGCGATTCCGTGCTGCAGCCGCATCAGTTCGCCGAGCATTTCGGCGCGTGGAATAACCGGGATCTTGGCTGCATGCGCGGCGACAACCTCCGGGTTTTGCGGGTCGACCGCGGATGAAACCACCACGACATCGACTCCCTGGATCAACGCGGCATCATGCCCGATGTGCACTGCCACCCCCAGCTCGCTCAAGCGCCGCGTGTTGGCACTTTGCTGGGCATCCGAACCCGAGACTCCGAATTTCAGATTGTGCAGCACTTCGGCGATTCCGCTCATGCCGGCCCCGCCTATCCCTACGAAATGAATGCGCCGCACCCAGTTACGCATTGGCTGCCTCCAGACACAGGCGCGCCACCGCTTC
Organism: Gammaproteobacteria bacterium; assembly: GCA_028068195.1. Taxonomy (GTDB): domain Bacteria; phylum Pseudomonadota; class Gammaproteobacteria; order Acidiferrobacterales; family UBA6901; genus JAJYCY01. The sequence goes on along the minus strand of JAPTTX010000002.1, from coordinate 177,862 downwards.
CGTCGCGTCTGTCACCGCACAGGCCCGCGCATTGATGGCCATTTTCTGCAGCAGCTCGCGATTCGCGGCGAATCCGGCAACCAATTCGGCAACACGCGGGACATCGAATTCAGCCTGCGGGATCAACACCGCGGCATCCCTATCGGACAGGAATCTGGCATTCGCCGTCTGGTGATCATCGACAGCATGCGGATAGGGAACCAGAATGGCGGCAACACCCGCCGCGGCTAGCTCGGAAATTGTCATGGCCCCGGCCCGGCATATCAGCACGTCCGCCCACCCGTACGCCTGCGCCATATCGTCAATGAATGCAGTAACCCGCGCATCGGCGGTCGAAACTCGATAGGCCTGCTCGGTACGTTCGCGCTCACTGCGTCCGGTCTGATGCCAGACCTGGAGGGAATAGCGGTGCGCCAGGCTGGCAATCACTTCCGGCAGTACCCTGTTGAACACAAGCGCTCCCTGGCTCCCACCCACAACAAGTATCCGCAGCGGCCCCCCGCGACCAGCCAGTCGTTCGGTCGGAGGAAGCAGAGCCAAAATCTCCGCCCGTACCGGATTGCCGACATGGCGTACGCCTGGGAGCGTTCCAAACGCCTCTGGGAAACCGCACATCACAGTATCGGCAATATAGGCAAGCCAACGGTTGGTCAGCCCGGCTACCGCGTTCTGTTCGTGGATCAGCAAGGGCCGGCGCAGCAGGCGCGCCACCAGACCGCCGGGCGCGGCCACGAACCCTCCCATTGCCAGCACCGCATCGGGCTGACGGCGCCGCATGATTCGCCACACCTGAAACATGGCGACCCCGAGCCGAATCGGCAACAGCAGCCAAGACAACCATCCAGTGCGCCGCAAACCGCGTATGGCGACCCACTCCAGTTCAAACCCAGCGGCCGGCACGACGCGCGCCTCGATACCGCGGCGCGTTCCGACCCACACGACTGCCACCCCCTGGTCGCGCAGCTCCCGCGCAACCGCGAGGGCCGGATATACATGTCCTCCCGTTCCTCCGGCAATGATCATTACGGTCGTCATGTCTTTGTCGCCCGGCGCTGCCTTGTTTCGCGATCGACCACCAGAAGCAGCGCCACCGCGATGCAGCTTGCGACCATGCTGCTGCCACCGTAGCTCACGAACGGAAGCGTGAGGCCCTTGGTAGGCAGCGCACCCATGTTGACCCCCATGTTGATCATCGCTTCGCCACCGATCAGTATGCCGATACCCTGGGCCAAGCGGGCTCCGTAGGTTTGGCCCAGCCTGTCGGCGGTACGCGAGATCACGAATGCACGCCAGACGATAATGGCAAAGAGCGAAATAATGACGAGAACACCGATCAGGCCCAGCTCCTCTGCTAATACAGCCAGCAAGAAATCGGTATACGCCGCCGGCAGATAAAACAGCTTCTGTACGCTGCCTCCGAGCCCGACCCCGAATACCCCTCCGCGCCCGAAAGCGATCAGGGCCTGGGTGAGCTGAAACCCCTTGTTGAGCGGATCAGCCCATGGATGCAGAAATCCGGTGATGCGCGCCATGCGATACGGGGAATAAATGGTGAGGGCGACCATTCCGCCCAGACCGGCCGCAACCACAACCAGGAAATGCCAGAACCGCACGCCGCCGAGAAACAGCATGAGAAAAACGGTGACGCTGATTACGACGGCAGCGCCCAGGTCGGGCTCCTGCAGGAACAACGCCCCGATTACGGCCACCACGATGCTGACCATCAAAATACCCTGGGTAAATTGCCGCAATTCCTCCTGTTTACGGACCAGATATCCCGCCACATAGACGATCATGAAGTCTTTCACGAGCTCGGACGGCTGCAGTTTGAACAACCCCAGCCGCAACCAGCGCGAACTGCCGTTCACGTGCACCCCTAGGCCAGGCACCATCACCATAATCAGCAACCCGATGCCGCCAAGAAGCAGGTATGGTCCGGCCTGCTCCCAGAACCTTGTGCGGGTCCGGACGATGAGCGCCGCCGCAGCCAGGCCGATGGCGATGCTCAGGAGGTGGCGCAGCAGAAAATAGAAGCTGCTGCCGGTATAGCGTTCGGCGGTAGGAATCGAGGCCGAATAGACCATAACGATGCCTATCGCGATCAAAATACCCACACTGCTCACCAGCCAGCGGTCATACAAGGGCTGTGCCCGCGCGGCAGTCCTTGAGTTGCGGCCATTGGCCAGCAGTGTGCTCATTCGTCGACCTCCGGCGCAAAGCGGGGCCTGCCGCCGCAGCGACAAGACACGGCCCGCAAGTTGTACCGCTTGATGGGCTGTCCGGTCTCCCTCATGCGACTATCCCGGCGACGGCATCGCGAAACACGTCTCCGCGGTGCTCGTAGTTGCGAAACATGTCGAAACTGGCACACGCGGGAGACAGCAGCACAGCATCGCCACTGCGCGCCATGCTGGCTGCCCTTTGAACTGCCTCCGACATATCCACAGCCCGCGTCACCGGCACGATGTCGCCCAGCGCACGCTCGAGCAACGGGGCATCACGCCCGATAAGTATCAGGGTGCGCACGCGGCTTCTCACTGCATCACGCATTTGCGAAAAATCAGCACCTTTACCGTCACCGCCCGCGATCAGGAGGACAGGCCGATCCATTCCGTTCAACGCCGCGACCGTCGCACCGACGTTCGTGCCTTTGGAATCGTTTATCCACAGCACCCCATTGCGCTCGCCCACCACCTCCGTGCGGTGACGCAGCCCGCGGAAGCTGCCAAGCACCTGCTTCATGGCATCGAACGGAACGCCAATCACGCCAGCCAGGGCCGCTGCCGCCAGCGCGTTGGCCAGGTTGTGCCGTCCGGCGAGCCGGACCTGGGATACCGGCATAAGAAGGCGTGCACCATGAGCCAACCACTCATTGTTGTCCTTGCGAACTAGGCCGTAGTCACGGTCATCGCGCGGCGCCGACAGCCCGAAATAAAGCATGCGTCGATCTGCCCTGGCCATGGCCATTACCATGGAATCATCGCGGTTCAGGACCAGCACCCCATCGCCACGGAAGATGCGCTCCTTGGCGGCTGCATATTCCTCTAGGCTGACGTAGCGGTCCATGTGGTCAGGCGTGATGTTCAACACCGTCGCGGACCGGGCATTGAGGCTGTACGTGGTCTCGAGCTGGAAGCTGGAGAGTTCCAGGACATAGACATCCGGCTCGGGTTGCCGCAAAAGATCAAGCGCCGGCGTCCCGATGTTTCCGCCCACCGCGACGTTGAGACGGGCAGCCCGGCACATCTCGCCTACTAGGGTTGTCACGGTGCTCTTGCCGTTGGCGCCTGTGATCGCGATGACGGGAGAAGTGGTGGCGCGGGCGAACAGTTCTATGTCCCCGACGGCGGTGGCGCCTGCGGCCAAGGCGGCCGCAATCATCGGCTCCCGCAGCGACAAACCCGGGCTGACGACAAGCAGCTCCGCATCCTCGAAGACATCCGCGGTCCACGGCCCGGTATGCACCGGCATGTCAGGAAATTCGGCGCGCAGCGGCTCTAGCATCGGTGGTGACTTCCTGCTGTCCGCGACCCGAACGCTGTGCCCGTGCGCACTCAGATACCGTGCACAGGAAAGGCCTGTGGTACCCAGGCCCAGCACAAGCGCTGTCTTCGGAACTTTGCTTGCCATATTTGCCGCCTGCATAGTCAGCGAATCTTCAACGTCGCCAGACCGATCAGCACCAGGATCAGGGTAACGATCCAGAAACGCACGATGACGCGCGGTTCCGGCCATCCCTTGAGCTCAAAGTGATGGTGCAGCGGCGCCATGCGGAATATGCGGCGTCCGGTCAACTTGAATGACAGCACCTGCAGCATCACCGATACGGTTTCCATCACGAACACTCCGCCCATGATGAAAAGTACGATTTCCTGGTGCACCACCACGGCGATGACCCCTAAAGCTGCGCCGAGACCGAGCGCACCGACATCGCCCATGAAAACCATTGCCGGATAGGTGTTGAACCACAGGAAACCAAGTCCGGCCCCGACCAGGGCGGAGCAGAACACCAGCACCTCGCCCGCACCGGCGATGTACGGTATGCCGAGGTATTGGGAGAACTGGTAATGACCGGTCACGTAGGCGAAGATCCCGAGCGCACCGGCCACCATGACCGTTGGCATTACTGCCAAGCCATCCAGCCCGTCGGTAAGATTTACCGCATTGCTGGAACCGACGATGACAAAGTAGGTCAGCAGGATGAACCATGGGCCCATGCCAATCGCCACATGCTTGAAAAACGGGACGATCAGTTCGATTTCCACCGGAGAACGGGCGGTATAGTAAAGGAACAAGGCGGCGGCTAGACCGGCCACGGACTGCCAGAAGTATTTGGCTTTGGCCCCTATCCCGCGCGGATTCTTGTTCACGAGCTTCTTGTAATCGTCCGCCCAGCCGATCGCGCCGAAGGCAAAAGTGGTAAACAGGACTACCCAGACGAATCGGTTGGTCAGATCGGCCCACAGCAGCGTCGTAACAAATACGGCGACCAGTATGAGCGCTCCGCCCATCGTCGGGGTTCCTGCCTTCGTCAGATGGCTCTGGGGCCCGTCGCTGCGAACGGTCTGTCCGATCTGGTACTGGCTGAGCTTGCGGATCATGAACGGCCCGACAATAAAACAGATCCCCAGCGCGGTAAGCACGCCCAGGATGCCGCGCAGCGTGAGGTAGTGAAAGACATTGAAGAAGGAAATGTCATGCGCCAGCCGCTTGAACAGGTAGAACAGCACTAGGCGTTCCTCTCGTGATCTTTGTCCGGACCCGGAATGGGGGCCTTGTCCCGGACACCGCCATCCGGATCCACAAGGCCGTCCACAATACGCTCCATGCGCATGACGCGTGATCCCTTAACAAGAATGGTCATGTCCGGATGCATCACATTGCGCAGACTGTCCACGAGCACTTCTTGCTCATCGAAGTGCTGACCACCCGGACCGAAACTCCGCACGGTCGGCCAGGTCAGCGTGCCGATGGCATACAGGCGGTGAATGCCTGCCTGTCGTGCCAGCTCGCCTGCCCGGCTGTGGATTTCGGCTGCTGCTTCTCCGAGCTCGGCCATGTCGCCCATGACCAGCACACGTTCGCCACCGGCATGACCGAGCACATCAATGCCTGCTGCCAGGGATCCAGGATTGGCATTGTACGTATCGTCCAGCACATGCGCGCCCCGATACCCACGCTTTATCTCGAGTCTGCCGGGAGCGGGTCGGAGCCTCTGAAGCCCGTTCTTTATGTCGCGCAATCCTGCTCCGGCGGGAAGGGAGGCGGCGGCAGCCGCAAGCGCGTTCATGACATTATGCCGGCCCAGCACGGGCAGCCGTACGTCCACGCCACCGTCAGGGGTCTTCATCCGGACTGTGCTTCCCAGCCCATCGAGCTCGTAATCAGCGCTGACGTCCGCCGCGGTATCCAGTCCGAAACTGATCTGGTGCCGCTGACCTGACAGTTTGCGCCACAGCTCTGCATACGGATCATCGGAGTTGATCACAGCGAAGCCGCTTTCGTTCAGACCCACGAAGATCTCTCCCTTGGCACGCGCCACCGCAGCGACGCTGCCTAAACCTGCGAGGTGCGCCTGTGCGGCATTCGTAATCAGCGCGATCGTCGGCCGGGCGAGGCGCGAGAGATAATCGATTTCACCGGGATGATTCATCCCCATCTCAATCACCGCATAACGATCCTGCGCCCGCAGCCTCAGCAGGGTGAGAGGCACGCCGATATCGTTGTTGAGGTTGCCTTCGGTTGCCAGTCCGGTGCCCGTCTCGGACATGATGGATGCCAGCATGCCCTTCACCGTGGTTTTTCCGTTGCTCCCGGTTACGGCAATCAGCGGCAGATCGAAGGTTCCGCGCCAGTGCGCAGCCAGGACACCCAGACCAAGCCGCGTGTCGGCTACCCACACTGTGGGCAACGCGCAGTCCTCGGTCCGGCTAACCAGGGCGCCGGCGGCGCCCGCGCGTGCCGCTTCGTCCAGAAAGCTGTGGCCGTCAAACCTGGGTCCGACCAACGCGATGAACAGATCGCCCGGCGCAAGCTTGCGGCTGTCGCTTACCACACCTGTGAATTGAGCATCGGCACCGGCCAGCCTGCCATGCAGCACGCGCGCCGCAGCGCTCAGGGCCATCATGCCGCCATCCCCAGAATCTGCATCACCACTTCCCGATCGCTGAACGGCACACGCCTGTCTCCGATCTGCTGGTAGCTCTCGTGGCCTTTACCAGCCACCAAGACGGCATCCCCCGTCTTGGCGCTTCTGATGGCCAATCCGATGGCGTGCGCACGGTCTCGCACAACAGTTGGGATCGAGCGCATGCCGCCGGCGATTTCGGCAATGATCTGCTCCGGGATCTCATGGCGGGGGTTATCGTCGGTAATGATCACGACATCAGCCAAATCTTCGGCCAGTCTGCCCATCAGGGGCCGTTTGCCGCGATCGCGGTCGCCACCGCAGCCGAACACGCACAACAGACGTCCCTCGGTATGCTCGCGCAGCGCCGCCAGGGCTTTTTCCAGAGCGTCAGGGGTATGTGCATAGTCAACCACCACCAAAGGCGTGCCAGCGCCGCCAAATCGTTCCATCCGTCCCGTTACCGGGCGGACACGGCTCAGCCGTTCCGCTGCGTGCACCGGCGAAATTCCAGCGGCCAGCAGTACAGCAAGCGCGGCCAGAAGATTCATGGCGTTGAAGCGCCCGATCAACGGGCTGCACAGCGCCACCACTCCAGCGGGCGTCGTCACCGTCATGTCCAGGCCGTCGGGTGTTGGCCTGACCGCCGTCGCCGTGACGTCTGCATCGGCCAGCCCGAAGGTCATTACCCGTACACTTCGGCCTACGGTCCGCACAAGCTCGCGCCCGGTCGGGTCATCGTGATTGATGACAGCAACTTCCAGGCCCGGGAAGCCGAACAGGCGCGCCTTGCTTGTGGCGTAGGCCTCCATCGTGCCGTGATAGTCCAGATGGTCACGGGTGAGGTTGGTGAACACGGCAACATTGAACGAAACCCCTTCCACTCTCCCTTGGTCAAGGGCATGGGACGACACCTCCATGCATGCGCACGAGGCGCCTGCCTCAACAAAACCGGCAAGCAGTCTGTGGATGCTTATTGGATCGGGAGTGGTATGGCTGCCAGGATCGAGCCTGTCGGGAAATCCGGCCCCCAGAGTTCCGATCAGGCCGCAGCGTCGCTGCGGCCCGTCGAGCGCCTGCGCAAGCAGATGCGTGCAGGTAGTCTTGCCGTTGGTGCCCGTTACCCCGACCACATACAACTTCCGTGAGGGTGAATCGAAAAACCGGTCGGCAACGATTCCGATGAGGCGGCTGAGGCCCGAGACCGCAACTGCAGGGACCGCAGAGTCCGGCGGCATGAATTGCGCGCCGGAAGGCAGCATTGCATCCTTCTCGAACACGACGGCCGCAGCCCCGCGGGCGATCGCGCCGCCAACATACTCGCGTCCATCGCCGCGGACTCCAGGTGCGGCGAGAAACAACCAGCCGGGCTCGATCGTGCGACTGTCGCTGCTAATCCCGAGAATTTCCGGATCGGACAGCAACCTCAGGTCGGTCAGACCATCGATCAGCCGACTGAGGCGCATTGTCTTCACGGCCTGCCCTCTGCTGGGATGTCGGCACCCTGCGCGACAATGCGCACGAACCCACCTCCCGTTCCAGCCGCGGGCGCCTGAGCAACCCATCTCTGCGGATGCGGCAGGTTGTCTGGCGGGATATTGAGCAGACGCAGCGCCCCTGTCATGACTCTGCTGAAAACCGGCGCCGCCACCTCGCCCCCGTAGTACTCGCTGCTGCGCGGGTTATTCACCATGATGACCATCGCCAGACGTGGGTCACTGGCGGGTACGAAACCGGCAAACGACGCATAGTAGGAGTCCGGCCTATAGCCATCACGACCGAGCTTGTGCGCGGTTCCGGTCTTGCCCGCAACCAGGTAATTAGCCACAGCAGCTCCAGGCGCGGTGCCGCCGTTGCTGACAACCAGCTCGAGCATTGCACGCATTTCCCGCGCCGTCGTCTCGGACATGATGCGCCTGCCGACTACCGGCTGGTTCCGCCGCAGAATCGTTACCGGCATCATCATGCCGTCGTTGGCAATTCCGGCAAAGGCCTGTGCCAGCTGCATCACAGTGACCGAGATACCGTAACCGAAAGACATTGTTGCCTGCTCCGACGGCACCCACTGCTGGTAAGGCCTGACGAAGCCTGGCGCCTCTCCCGGCAGGCCGACGCCGGTGGGCTCGCCGAATCCGGCCAGACGAAACATATTCCACATGGTCCTGGGTTTGAGCGACAGCGCAATCTTTGTGGCCCCCACATTGCTAGATCTCTCTATGACCTGGGCAACTGAAATGGTGCCAGAGTCCTCGTCATCGCGTATCGTATAGCCTCCAACCCGAATACTGCCGGGTGAAGTATCGATCAGTGTCGTCGGCTGAATTTTTCGGGCGTCCAGGGCTGCCCCAATTGTGAACGGCTTTAGAACCGACCCCGGTTCATACTCATCCGTGACAGCACGATCTCGGACCAGACTGCTGACAATGCCGCTGCGGTTATTCGGATTGAAACTCGGCACGTTGACCACCGCCAGCACTTCGCCGGTACGGACGTTGACCACAACTGCGCTGGCCGCTCGCGCGTGATATTTTCTGATCGTCGCCATGAGCGCCCGGTAGGTGAGAAATTGAATGCGCCGATCGATGCTGAGAACGAGATTCCTGCCGGGCACCGGCAGCGAAATGCTTTCAACCGGCTGTACGATATTGCCGTACCGATCCTGCAATACGCGCTCCTTTCCAGGTATCGCGCGCAGCCAGTTGTTGTATTCCAGCTCTACTCCCTCTTGCCCCACGTCGTCGACGTTGGTGAAGCCGATCAGCTGGCCCGTGACCGGACCGGCCGGATAGTAGCGACGGTATTCGCGCTGCAGGGCAACGCCCGGGATATGGAGCGCCATGACACGCCTGGCGGTTTGCGGCGCAATCTCGCGTTCGATGTACATGAATTGCCGACCGGCATTCTGCCTGACTGCCTGAGCCAGCTCCGCCTCCGGAATTCCCAGCATCCGGGTGAGTGCCGGCCACATGTTGCGGGCCTGCGCCAGCTCCACCGGAACGGCCCACACCGAATCGACAGGCGTGCTGATCGCAAGCGGCTCGCCGTTGCGGTCAAGAATCATCCCGCGATGGGAATCGTCCTCGATGATACGCAGATGGGTGGCGTCGGCCTGGTTCTGCAGATAGCTTGCTTGCACAACCTGCAGGTAAAACGCCCGCACCGCCAACAGTCCGAATCCGGCAAGCATCGCCGACAGCACCAGCCAGTACCGCGCTCCGACTTTGCCTGTGGATGCGGAACTCAATGATGCCCCCCCTCAATGTCGACGATAACGACCTGATTGGGCCTCGGCATAGCCATTCCCAGCTGGGTACGGGCCAGCGCCTCGACACGCCGATGCTCGGACCACACCCCTTCCTCGAGCAGCAGCTTGCCGCGCTCCACAACCAAATTCTCGTGCGTATGGCGCAGCGCCTGCAGCTTCACGAAATCCATGCGGTTGCGCTGCCGCAGATCAACAACCGCCAGAGCGGACACCATTACCGCAGCGATCAGCACCATGAGGCGCTTATCCATGAAGCTTCTCGGCTACACGCATGACAGCGCTGCGTGCACGCGGATTTTCACGCAGCTCTTCGGCATCTGGCCGCTGCGGCTTGCCCACCGCTCTCAGCCGTGGCCTGAGCATCGCCGCGGGCACCGGTAGGTCCGGAGGGAAATGATCGCCGCGAGCTTCGGTGCGCACGAATGCCTTGACGATACGATCTTCAAGCGAATGGAAGCTGATTACCACCAAGCGGCCGCCCGGAGCGAGGGCCTGAACGGCCTGGGGCAGCACCGCGCGCAGTTCATCCAGCTCGTGGTTGACCTGCAGACGTATGGCCTGGAAGGTTCGTGTGGCAGGATCCTGCCCGGGTTCCCGTGTCGGCACTGCGGCGGCGACTATCTGCGCCAGACGCCCGGTGGTGGTGATCGGCTGGCGAACACGTTCGGAGCATATCGCGCGAGCGATGCGCCGGGCGAAGCGTTCTTCCCCGAAATCGCGGATCACACGCGATATCTCCGGTTCCGGGGCGCTGTCCAGCCATTGCGCCGCGGAAATTCCGCTGTCCGGATCCATACGCATGTCGAGCGGGCCGTCATGACGGAAACTGAACCCGCGACTCGGATCATCCAGCTGTGGCGAGGAAACCCCGAGATCCAGCAGGACACCATTGACCCTCCCGGTCCAGCGGCGATCGGCTATCGCTTGCCCCATCATCGAGTACTGCCCCCGTACCACCTCAAAACGCGCGTCGCCGCCGAACAACATGCGCGCAGCCGCTACCGCCTGCGGGTCGCGATCTAGCGCAAGCAGGTGACCCAGCGGACCCAGCCGCTCGAGTATTCCGCTTGCGTGACCGCCCCGGCCAAAAGTGCCGTCGACGTAGATCCCCTCGGAATACAGCCCGAGGGCCGCCAGCGCCTCTTGAAGCAAGACCGGGCGATGTGATCGCTCATCCACCTCTCCCACCTAAAGCGACAGCGATTCAAGTTCCGGCGGCAAGGCACCATCCGCAGCTCCAGCTGCCAGCCAATCCGTTCGCTGCGTATTCCAGGTCGTCGCATCCCAGATCTCGAACTTGTTACCCTGCCCGATCAACACGACGGATTTTTCCAGACTGGCAAACTCCCGCAATGGCGGCGGCAGGAGTATCCGGCCACTTCCGTCGAGTTCGCACTCGGTCGCATGACCGATCAACAGTCGCTGCAGCCGGCGCGCTGACTCGTTGTAGCTCGGCAACTTCACCAGCTTGCGTTCGATCTCTTCCCAATCGGGCAGCGGGTAAAGCAACAGGCAGCGATCACGGTCCACGGTCACGACCATTCGGCCATCGCAGTGGCGTTCCAGCGTCTCGCGATAGCGGGTAGGAACCGCCAGCCTGCCCTTGCTATCGAGACTAAGTTCGTTGAGGCCGCGCAGCATTTGTCGCCTTTTCCGTGATCATCCGATCGGCACCACAATTATCCACATTTACCCACAAATTCACACCCACTATAGATAAGCGCAAGAACTTCTGTCAAGAAAAATGCGTACGCAAGCATAGATTTCTTCGTTTACCGACAGGAGGTTACGCAAGGGAGGTCTTCCAATTGGTGGCAAAGTCAGGGAAAGCGGTGATTTCCCACCGCCAGGCGGCGCTAAGAGGTCTGAAAGAGGTAGAAATAAAAAACCGAAAATACAGAAAATTAGAAAAGGAACTTAAAGTAATGGTTGGAGTTGGCCGATAAGCCGGGTTCTGTCGTGGACAGCCATTCCTCTAGGGCACGCGTCGCCGCGTGTCTCAAGCAACCTACCCGGGAACGGTGCGGACCACACCATTGTTCCCCTATTTGGTCTTGCTCCAGGCGGGGTTTTCCGTGCCACGGGTGTTGCCACCCGCGCGGTGCGCTCTTACCGCACCATTTCACCCTTACCGGCATCGCCGGACAAGCCGGCAACGCTTAGGCGGTATATTTTCTGTGGCACTTTCCGTGGGCTTGCGCCCCCCAGGCGTTACCTGGCACCTTGTCCTGTGGAGCCCGGACTTTCCTCCGCAGTGGGTGCGGCGGCTGTCTGGCCAACTCCAGGCGCAGATTATACTCTGATCGGGACCATAAATCTGCGCTCGCCGGGCCTCATTTGCGGCTCGCCTTCCCGGGATCTGCGGATTCCACCAAGCTCAGTCCATGCGCGTAGAGCCGGTTCTTTTTTATCCCGGTAATCTGGGCAGTCAGCGTCGCGGCCTGCTTGAGCGGCAACGCTGACAGCAGGACCCGCAACATCCGGTCTGTTAGGGCATCAATCTGCTGGTCCGCCTCACGCGGAGCGCCGTGAATGAGGACAACCATTTCACCGCGTCGCTGGTTTGCATCGCTCCGGACCCGTTCGCTCAGTTCACCGAGGGTGGCACTGTGCACAGTCTCGAACTGCTTGGTAAGCTCCCGAGCAAGCACTCCGGCACGATCGCGACCGAAAATGTCAGCCATATCGCCAAGACTATCCATAATGCGGTGCGAGGACTCGTAAAAGATCAGAGTACGGGGGTCGGTACGCAGATCCTCGAACCTGGCGCGCCTTGCCGCGACCTTGGCTGGCGGGAACCCCTCGAAGCTGAAGCGGTCTGACGGTAGACCCGAGACTGACAACGCCACAATGGCAGCGCAGGGTCCCGGGACCGGGATCACTGGAATTCCTGCGGCGCGCGCAGCGCGCACCACATTGAATCCGGGGTCACTCACCAGGGGCGTGCCGGCATCGCTGACCAGGGCAACGTTTTGACCTTCACCCAGCTTGCGAAGCAGCTGATGCACCTGCTTGCGTTCATTGTGTTCGTGGACCGCCACCGCCGGCCGATCAATGCTGAAGTGGTGCAGCAGCGTGGCGCTGTGGCGGGTATCCTCGGCGGCGATCAGGTCCACCTGCGACAGCACCCGGACCGCCCGTTGCGACATATCCTCAAGATTTCCGATCGGCGTTGCCACCACGTACAGGGCTCCGGACTTGTTTGACACATGCGCCTCCACTTTAAGATACTGTCGTCACAGTTTATACGACATCCCCCAATGAATCCGATTTTCACCGCCCGTGTCCGGGCAGCAGTGTTCGGTCTTACCGGCCTAATGGCGCTCCAAGGATGCGTAACCCAGATTCCATTGCAGCCGGCCGCAATTCGGGTGACGACGGCAGATGCCGAACGGGCCGAGCGGGCCGGCGAATATGTCATTGCCGCACATGACTATGAGCATCTGGCACAGCGCGCAACACCACCTGAACGGCAACGCCTCCAGCTCCGCGCTGTCGACGCGCTCGTCAAGGCGGGGCAGGTACGCGAGGCACGAGGACAGATCGGCGCCGTAAACACTGCAGGTCTTGCCCCTTCCTTCCTGGCACGCAAACGCATTCTGGCGGCACGTGTCGCTTCCCTCGAAGGACGTCCCGAGCACTCCATTTTCCTGCTCGACCAGGCAGCGCGGATGCGCAACCTCAATCCGTCACTGCAGGCCGAAATCCTCCAAGACCGGGCGCGGGCGGATATCAAGGTCAACCGGCCGATCAACGCGGTTGATGACCTTATCGCGCGTGAACGGTTCATCGTGAGCAACAAGGCAATCACCGCGAATCAGCTGCAGCTATGGCACATTCTGCAGACCCTCAGCCCCTCCAATCTGAAGCAGGCACTCGGTGGCGCACGCAATCCTGTGCTAATAGGGTGGCTGCAGCTTGCGATCGCAGTTGCCGACAACTCCGGAGATCCCAACCAGCTCGCCGTAGCGGTCAAGGCCTGGCAAAAAACCCACCCCGACCATCCCGCAACCCGAAGTTTCATCATGTCGCTGGCGAACCCGGTACCGGGCATTATCGGACGGGTGAACCGGATTGCGCTGCTCCTGCCGCTGACATCGCAGTTTTCGAAGCAGGCAGATGCCGTTCGTGACGGCTTCATGGCCATGAACGCCGCAAATACAGATCCCGACAAGCCTACTGTAACGGTCTACGACACTGGCCCGGATCCCACCCAGATAACGAGGTACTATAATACGGCGGTGGCGAACGGCGCCCAACTGATAGTCGGTCCGCTAGGGCACGACGCCGTCAGGCAGCTGGTGAAATCCGGAGACCTGCGCGTTCCGACCCTACTGCTCAGCCGCACCCACCAGAAGACCGACCTGTCACATCAGGTATTTCAGTTCGGCCTGCCGCTCGAACAGGAGGCCCGGCAGGTGGCGGAGCGCGCTTACCTGGACGGCCACCGGCGCGCTGCAATTCTGTACCCTGACACTGACTGGGGACTGCGCATTGCCAACGGCTTCAGCAGCACCTGGCAGCGTCTTGGCGGCATTGTGCTGACGTCGGTGGCCTATCAACCAGGTCTTGGCGACTACGCACAGCCGGTGAAGGAGCTGCTAAACATCACCCAAAGCGAGGAGCGCGACCAAAGACTGCAAGATCTTCTAAAGATTAAGCTGAAATTTGATCCCAGACCGCGTCAGGACATCGATATGATTTTCCTCGAAGCCGATGCGCAGAATGGCCGGCTGATCAAGCCGCAGCTCAATTATTACCGGGCGATGCAGATACCGGTGTATGCCACGTCGCACATATTCACCGGACACATAGATCCCGCGCTCGACACTGATCTTGACGGAATCATATTTGGGGATATGCCGTGGATGCTCATCCATAGCGGCAGCATCAAGGCGCTGCGCGCCAAGCTCCAGAATGGCGACTGGAAATACGCACACACTGCGCTCGACAGACTTTATGCGCTCGGAGTCGACACCTATGCGGTCATTCCACAACTCGATCGGCTCAGCACCGAACCTGGGGTCCATTTCGACGGCGTGACTAGCAGCCTGAGCATCGGACCGCACGGACGCTTTCATCGGCAGCTTCTTTGGGCGCAGTTCCAGAAGGGCGTGCCCCAGCTCCTGGATACGTTCCTCAACTACCAGGGGCAATTCGCGCTTGACGATGGAGCCGGTATTGACACCCCATCCATCCCGGCCCGATGACATCATGACAGAAGCCGTCCGCAATCGGCGCGCCGTTGAGGCCAGCACTCCACGGGTCTGCGCTCATCTGCCGATGCGAACGCTTGCGGGACGAGGCACTTCATGAAGCAGCCTCGCAAAACCGCCGCGGCTGGACGGGCAACTGGCGATCCGGGAGCTAATGATGATCTGGGAGGTCGCGTCCGGGCGGCGTTCGCGCACAATATGGACACCGTGGAGCGCTGCCTCGAATCTCTGACGCCGCTGATTGTCTCGGCCGCCGAATTGATGGTCCGGGCCCTAGTGTCGGGATCCAAAATTCTCCTGTGCGGCAACGGGGGTTCCGCAACCTGCGCACAGCTTTTTTCATCGCACCTGCTGAACCGCTACACGCACGAGCGGCCGGGCCTGCCCGCCATTGCGCTATCCGCGGATAGCGCCGCAGTGACGGCGATCGCTAACGATCATCACTTTGCCGATGTGTTCGCACGCCAAGTCATGGCCCTGGGTCATGGCGGAGATGTCCTGGTTGCGTTTTCGACCACCGGAAACTCGCCGAACCTCACTCGCGCCGTCGAGGCGGCGCATTCCCGCGACATGCATTGCATTGCCCTGAATGGGCGGGACGGCGGCGAACTGTCGGCCGTGCTGGCCCGCGATGACATCAACATTATTGTCGCCGGCGAATCGACTGCCAGGATCCGGGAGGTGCACATTCTCGCAGTTCACTGTCTGAGTGAACTGATAGACTATCAGCTTCTGGGACAGGAGTAGACCCGATGATTCGCACTCGATCTCCGGACAGGCGGATTTCGTCAACCGCCCGGTGCATCCTATCGACGATCCTGCTTGCCGGCATCCTGCAGGGATGCGCGCCAGTGATTATTGCCGGCGCAGCCGCTGGCGCCGACGTGGCGCACGATCGGCGCACCCTGGGATCCATCGTCAACGATACGACCGTCGAGCTCAAGGCCAGCGGCATCCTCGACACCGACCCGCAACTGCGGGACAAAGTTCATGTCAGCGTGACTTCCGTCAACGGCGTCGTACTTCTGACCGGACAGGCCCCCACTCGGCGCCTTCGGGACCTGGTATTGGCAAAGATCAGGACCATTCCAAGCATTCGACGCCTCGTGGACCAAATCGAGGTAGCTCCTATAAGCACGTTGGCCGAGCGCGCCAAGGACACCTGGATCACCACAGAGGTCGAGGCCCATTTCGTCGCGACCAAGGGGCTCGATCCGACACGCATTAAGGTCGTCACGGCCAACGCGTCGGTGTACTTGATGGGTCTCGTAACACGGCAGGAAGCGGATCTTGCCGCCAATGCGGCTGCGAATGCCCGCGGCGTTGCGCGTGTGGTGGAGTTGTTCGAATACATCAACTGAAACGCGGAGCAGCACCTACCGCGATCGGGGCATCCGAATCCGGTCAATGAGCAGCCTTTCACCTCAATTCACGCAGGCGCTGCGTTCGCTCGTTGGCGAATCCAACGTGCTTTCTGATCCCGCGGATACCTGGGTGTACGGGTACGACAATTCCCGCAAGCACACCGCTCCGGACGCGGTCGCGTTCGCCACTACGCATGCCGAGGTGGCCGCCATCGTACGGCTGTGTTGCGAACACGGTGTCCCTCTGACCGCGCGCGGCCGGGGCACCGGCACCAGCGGCGGATCCATACCCTTGCGCGCCGGCGTGGTACTGTCACTCGAGCGCATGAACCGGATCGTAAGCGTCGACGCAGCCAATCGGGCGCTGACCGCGGAACCCGGTGCAACCAACCAGGCGGTTCAGGATGCGGCTCGCGCGAGCGGATTTTTCTGGGCTCCGGACCCGACCAGCGCAGCCTTCTGCACCATCGGAGGAAACATCGCCTTGAATGCCGGCGGTCCGCGCGCTGTGAAATACGGTGCCACGCGGGAGAACGTGCTGGGACTGCGTGCCGTCACTGGAGACGGCGCGGAAATCCGCACTGGAACCTACACCACCAAGGGCGCCGTCGGATACGATCTGACAAGGCTGCTTATCGGTTCAGAAGGCACGCTCGCCATAATCACCGAGGCAGTGCTCCGGCTCACGCCGCTCCCCGAAAGTCGGCGCACACTGCAGGCCGCCTACGGTCGAGTCCAAGATGCGGCGGCCGCTGTGGCGCGCGTCATGGCCCAGCCGGTGACTCCTTGCGCGCTCGAGATGATGGACAGCGCGGCTATCGATATCATCCGCAATCAATCACGCGCCGAACTGCCGCCAGGTGCTGGGGCGCTGCTCATGATCGAAGTCGACGGACCAGAGGCAGGTATGGATTCCATGCTGCTGTCGATTACCCGGGCGCTCGGCGGTACCGGATTGGTGGAAATAAGGGCGGCCCGCTCGGCCGATGAAATCAAGGAGCTCTGGGCGGCACGTAAGGCGCTGTCGCCGGCACTGCGGACCATCGCCCCAAATAAGCTCAATGAAGATGTCGTGGTGCCGGTTTCCCGGATCGCCGATCTGATAGAAGGACTCGGCGAGCTAAGCCGGCGTTACGGCATTCCGATTGTCAATTTCGGACATGCCGGCAACGGCAATCTGCATGTTAATCTTTTGTATGATTCCCAGGACCCGCAGCAACAGCAGAACGCACGCCCGGCCGTCAGTGCGGTGTTCGACCTGGTGCTCGCGCTGGGGGGCACCCTGTCGGGGGAACATGGCGTCGGAAGGGAAAAGCGTGACTACATTGATCGCGCCATAGATGCGGCCACACTGGATCTGATGCGCCGCATCAAGATTCTGTTTGATCCAAACGGAATCCTCAATCCCGAAAAAGTGTTTCCGTCGCAACAATGATGGGTAACGTCTGTCGTGGCGAACGGCTGTGTGTTCCGCAGGCGCGGTACTCTACGCCGGACACGACACAGACGGGGGCTCAACTGCAGGAACCCTGCGCCGACGATAGGCATGTGAAGGCGGTGGGAGACGGCCGGCACTGCACGCTGCGTTCAACCCGCGATCTGACATTGCCAGGCACATGGGGTTTGCCACGACCCCTTCAATTCGCCACAATTGCATCGGCAGCTGAGGCCAGAGACTTCCCAGGGGAGATTTCACATGAAGGCAGGTGCACCATCGAAAAATACGGCGCTTATCTGTCTGCTGCTTTTTGTTCTGGGTCTTGCCGGTCACTTCATTCCTTTCGACCATGTTGCTTACATCGGGCCAGTCCTGCAGATATTCAACCGCATTGCCGTTGATCTGTTGATCGGCGGCTATGGCCTGCTGCTACTGGGAGTTTATATACTGTAAATTTGCGATATCGTTGCTGATGATACGGGCGTAACCGGGGTCCGCGTCAGCCGCCGGCCCACGGGTTCCGGCATGCGGCCGGGACCGGATCCTAAAGATACCGTCCACGGGGACGTGCCACCACCACAGATAATTAAGGGGTTCGAAATGCAGCAGCGCATGGCTTCGCTCATTCTTGCTCCGGCAGTTGCTGCGGTCCTGTTCTGCATCGCGCCGGCAGGCCGCGCAGCGACTGATATCAGCAATCTCGGGGCCATCAGTCAGCCGGAATTCCGCCTGCTGTCTGAGGATCTTGGCGCTGCGCTAAGCGACAAGCCGCTGACACCCACCACGCCATTGGGGCTCACCGGGCTCGACATCGGCGTCGAGGCGACCGACACGGAGATCGCGAACGGGTCAGTCTGGCGTCTCGTAACGAACGGCAATGGGTCCAGCTCGCTCGTCGTACCCAAGATCCACCTCTACAAGGGCCTACCGCTCGGATTCGACGTCGGCGCCTTTTACTCGGAGGTGCCCGACAGCAATATAAAATTCTGGGGGGCGGAGCTGCGCTACGCGCTGCTGCAGGGCGGATATACGGAACCGACCATCGGCCTGAGTGCAAGCTACACCAGGCTGCAAGGCGTGAGCCAGCTCGGCTTCCATACCACCGGCCTTGACCTTGCGATCTCTAAGGGTTTCGCCGTGCTCACACCATACGCCGGCATCGGCGAGGTGTGGGTAGACAGCACTCCAGCCGGGATCCCCGGCCTCCAGGCCGAGCGATTCTCGCTGAACAAGTACTTTATCGGCACCGACCTCAATTTGGGCATTCTCGACATGGCGGTCGAGGCTGACCGAACCGGCAGCGATACATCTTACGGGCTTAAGCTGGGCTGGCGTTTCTAAAGGACTGGCGCACGTCATTGGCCTCAGCGCCACCGTGCTTGCGAGCGCCGGCTTCAGCCCGCTTCTGCCAGCAAGACATCGTAGATTGTCTTGTCAGCTTCGCTATAGCTGCAAAAAATGATGCGGTCGAAACGGCTTTCGTGGGCACGCGCTGCGGCAAGTGCGATGCGGGCGGCCAGGTCCTTGGGATAGCCGTAGGCACCCGTGCTTATTGCCGGCAGGGCGATCGTGCGGACACCCTGCAGCAGGGCCAGCCGGAACGAATTGCGGTAGCAATATTCAAGCAGTCGCGCTTCCTGGCACGCACCCCCACGCCAGACCGGCCCCACGGTATGTATGATCCATCTTGCTGGGAGCTGGAAACCAGGAGTAATACGGGCCTCGCCGGTCGGACAGCCACCGATACGACGACAGGCAGCGAGAAGCTCTGGACCTGCTGCCCGATGAATCGCGCCATCGACTCCGCCGCCGCCCTGCAGGGACTCATTGGCGGCGTTGACTATCGCATCTACGTCCAGGTCGGTAATGTCAGCCAGCACGGACTCGATCATGGGCCGATCATACCGCTCCGCCCCGAAGCTCCCTATCCCCGTGCCCATCTTTTGTTCCCGAAGCAGCTAGTACTGCGCAATCGCCGGGCAAGGGCCGGACAGGCGGCAGGGCTTCCTTCGCGCGCCTCGACGCCCGCAATACGAGCTGCGATTGCGCTGGGCGCATGTCGGACGCGGATGGACCAAACCGGCCGGCTCCCGGGCCTTCATGCGCAACCGCGCGGCCACGGGGACCGGCAGCGGAAGCCGCCGCAGTCAGCGCTGGCCAAACGGTCACCCCCGTGCTTCAATCGATTCCCATGGAATATCTGCTTGCGCTGATGGGCTTGGGCGCCGCCGGATGGCTTTGGCATTCCAGCCTCGGTGTCCGGGAACTGGCGACACGGTTGGCGCGGGAACGGTGCACCGAAGCAGGCCTGCAGTTCCTGGATGGCACCGTGGCATTCGCCGGCATTGCTCTGGAACGTCGACACGGGCGGATCCACCTCCGCCGGAGATATCGCTTCGAATTCGCAGACAGTGAAGGACACCGCTTCGCCGGCAAGGTCGTGCTGGTCGGGACGGAACTCGATGAGTTGCGCCTGCACACCGGTCCCGCGACAAATTGAATACCAGGAATCCTGGCGCTACTTGACCCGCTTCAGGGAGACGCCCTTCCTGCCGGGAGGCCTGCCCCCGGAGGGCGGGGACGGAGAATCGCCGCCAGCGCCCGGCATGGGGCCCTCACCGTCGGGCTCCTTCTGAAAGAAGAAGCCGCGGCCGTTTTCTCGTGCATAGATAGCCAACACAGCACTGACCGGCACCGTCACTTCAAAGGTGCGTCCGCTGAAGCGCGCCGAGAACATTATACTGTCCCGGCCCAGCTGCAATCCTTCGACGGCGCGAGGATGGATGTTTAGGGCGATGCGGCCCTCCTGAACGTAGGCGGCGGGAACCTGTACCCCGGGGATCTGGGCATCCACCAGCACGTGGGGAGTCAATCCGTTATCCACCGCCCATTCGTAAATGGCCCGTATGAGGTAGGGCCGCGTGGAACCCGCCTGTGAGATCTGACTGCTCAAGCCGCGTTACCGTATCTGAGCGCGCATGTCGCGCTCCGCATCGGTCAGGCTTAGCTTGAAGGACTTTCGCTCGAACACCCGTTCGGCATAGTCCAGTATCGGACGTGCCTGTCGCGGCAGTTCAATGCCCCAAACGGGCAGGCGCCACAACAAGGGCGCCAACGAGCAGTCGACGAGCGAAAATTCCTCGCCCAGCACGTACTGTTTCTCCTTGAAGACCGGAGATATGACTGTGAGTCCGTCACGGACGATGTTGCGGGCACGCTGGACAAGCTTGCGATCAGTGCCCTCAAGCTCGGGCAGCAGGCTGTACCAGTCACGGTCAAAACGCATGAGTAGGAGCCGGGCACGCCCCCGTGAAACCGGATCCACCGGCATAAGCGGCGGGTGCGGAAGCCGTTCGTCAAGGTACTCATTAATAATCAGTGATTCGTAGAGCACCAGGTCGCGGTCAACCATTGTCGGGACGCAGTTGTAGGGATTCAGATCCGCGAGTTCCCGGGGCTTCTTTTTGATATCCACCTCAATCACCTGGCATTCGACATCCTTTTCATACAGCACAATACGCGTACGGTGGCTGTAGGGATCGGTCGTGCCCGAGTAAAGGGTCATGACATGCTTGCGGGTGGCCAGGGATGCCATTTACAGATTCTCCAGCTTGGAATATGGCGTGCGGTCAAACAGCAAAAGGGGCCCCTATCACGATAGGGGCCCCTTTGGACTGGAACACTACCGCGCTTCAGTGTACGTCTTTCCAGTATTCCTTCTTTAGCAGAATTGCAAGAACCAAGAATACCGCAAGGAATATTAACACATAAACGCCAATACGGATGCGTTCCAGCTTGGTCGGTTCACCCATATACGCCATGAAGTTGGTCAGGTCACGGATGGCGCTGTCATACTGCTTCGGCGTCATCGTCCCCGGCTTGACCAGAACGAAATGGTCAAACACCTTTTCCTCCGACACCTCGGTCACAGGCTTACCATTCTCCACCGTATGGCTGACGATCTTCACGTTGCGGAACACCGCCCGCTGCTCCCCCTGCCATCCGTACAGCACGAACGGCATGGCCACATGCGGGAACACCGTATTGTTCCAGCCACTGAAGGACTTGGGATCGCGGTAGAAACTGCGCATGTACGTGTAGATCCAATCCGGCCCGCGATACCGCGCTTCCAGGGTCAGATCGGGCGGGGCCACCCCGAACCACTTTTTGGCTTCGGCCGCCGGCATTACCGCCTGCATGCGGTCGCCCACCTTGTTTGCCGCAAACAGCAGATCCTGCTTCACGAGCTCGTTGCTGATCCCAAGATCATGGCCCATGCGGTTGTACCGCAGATAGGCCGCGCTATGGCAGGACAGGCAGTAGTTGACGAAGATGCGGGCTCCGCGCTGCAGCGATGCCTTGTCGCTTAGGTCAATCCTGACGTGGTCGAGTTTCGGGCCATCGTCGGCATGCGAGATAACCGGCAGCAGCAGCAACAGACTCAGTATGATTCTTTTCATTTGAATGTCACCCTCTCTGGAACCGGCTTGGTCTTGTCGATCTTCGTGTACCAGGGCATCAGCACGAAGAAGGCGAGATACAGAAGCGTAAAGCACTGTGCCCACAGCACATTTTTGAACAAGAACAGGCTTATGGCATCAGGCGGCTTGGTGCCGAGATATCCCAGCAGGATGAAACTCACAACAAAAATCGTGATAGCGCTCTTGTAGAGGGTTCCGCGATAGCGGATCGATTTGACGGGGGACTGATCGAGCCACGGCAGGAAGAAAATCAGCACGATCGAGGATCCCATCAGAATCACCCCCCACAGCTTCGCTTCGAGGGTGTACATCCCCGCGAGCAGCACAGCGGCGATGACGACAGACAACACCTTGGCCCTGAAACCGCGCTTGGTAAAGAATGCGAGGGCTGCAACCAGCACGGTGGAAACCGCCAGCATTCCATGCGTAAAGTCTGTAGTAGAAGCGCGCAGCATGGAGTAGAACGGCGTGAAGTACCACAGCGGCACGATATCGAGCGGCGTCGAAAGGATGTTCGCCGGAATAAAGTTGTCGTGCTCAAGGAATTTCCCGCCCATGGATGGCGCAAAAAAGATTACGGCCGCAAATACCATCAGGAACACAGTCACTCCAACAATATCCTTGACCGTGTAATAGGGATGGAACGGTATGCCGTCGAGCGGGATCCCCTTCTCATTCTTCTTCTTTTTGATATCCACGCCGTCAGGATTGTTCGACCCCACTTTGTGCAAAGCAACCAGGTGCACAAACACCAGGGCAACCAGCACCAGCGGCAAGGCAATGACATGGAATGCAAAGAAGCGGTTGAGCGTAGCGTCGGACACCACGAAATCTCCGCGAACCCACTGCGCCAGCCCGCTACCGATTACCGGAATGGCGGTGAACAGCGAGATGATCACCTGGGCGCCCCAGTAGGACATGTTGCCCCAGGGCAGCAGGTAGCCCATGAAAGCTTCAGCCATCAGCGCAACGAAGATAAGGGCTCCAAAGATCCAGATCAGCTCGCGCGGCTGCTTGTGCGACCCGTAGATCAGGCCACGGAACATATGCAGGTAGACGATGACGAAGAACATTGAGGCGCCGACTGAATGCATATACCGGATCAGCCAACCCCAGGACACGTCGTACATGATGTACTGCACCGACCCGAAAGCCAGCGCCGCGTCCGGCTTGTAGTTCATGGTCAAAAAGATGCCGGTGACAATTTGATTCACCAGCACCAGCAGAGCGAGGGAGCCGAAGTAGTACCAAAAGTTGAAGTTCTTCGGCGCATAGTATTGCGCCAGATGCTCGTTCCACACCTTGGTCAGGGGGAACCGGTCGTCGATCCACGAAATTATCTTTTCCATCAGGCGGCTCCTTTCTTCTTGTCGCTACCGACGCGGATCAGCGTGTCGGTAAGATACATGTAGGGAGGTACGTCCAGATTCATGGGTGCCGGCACGTTCTTGAATACACGACCCGACATGTCGTACTTGGATCCGTGGCAATGACAGAAGAAACCGCCTGGCCAGTTGGCGCCCAGACCCGAAGGGACGCCCACCGTAAAGGCCCTGCTGGGGGCACACCCCAGATGGGTGCAAACACCCAGCACTACGAGAATTTCAGGCTTGCGAGAACGGTAGATGTTTTCTGCATAAGGGGGCTGCTGGCTTTTGACCTTGGAATAGGGGTCGACCAGAAGCGATGTATTGTTGGGCAGCTGCGCCAGCATGGCCTTGGTGCGGTTGACGATATAAACCGGCTTTCCGCGCCAAGCCACCACGAGCATCTGACCGAGCTCCAGCTTGCTGATATCCACATCGACCGGAGCACCAGCCGCACGTGCGCGCGCGCTGGGGGTCATGCTCAGAACAAACGGGGTGGCAGCGAACACGATGCCAACCGTGCCCACGCCGGCTGTCAAAGCTGTCAAGAACCGCCGCTTTCCGCGGTCTACGCCATCTTCACTCATCTAGGCCCCCCTTGGGGATATTCCACCTTTGTTGGAAAAAATCCGCCGATTTTGAACTGAACTAATTGATGTTTAAGCAGTTTATATATCAGAAAATGCTGATGGACCCCTCAAAGCGCGCATAGGATGGTCCATCGTTCTAGGACAGTCAAGAGTAAAAATCGGGTTTTTGCACCATTGGCGACCCAGATCAAATTCAAAATGGTTGTAATGCCGGTGGTTGTAAACCAGTACACGTTGCCAGACAATGCGCGCTTTGCGGCTTGCGCCGTCGTGCGGAATCCACCATGCGTCTTCGAAGCGTCCTGATTTTCATCGGCCAAGCAGTCACGCTGGGTCTTGCTGCTGCTTTCATCGTGACCCTTCTCTGGCCTGGACTGGCACCGCGCCGGCCAGCCACCATCCAGATCGTCGAAACTGCTCCGATCTCACTCGCGGCTCGCGTAAGCGGGCCGGTATCCTACGCAGACGCCGTTGACCGCGCTGCGCCGGCGGTCGTCAACGTCAACACCGCCAGGGTGGTAACAGTGCCGCCAAACCCGCTTTTCGGCCCCCTGTTCCAGCAGTTTTTTGGCGCCCCAGGGCCAAACCAGTCTCCGGGCAAACGCCTGGAAACCAGCCTCGGCTCCGGCGTCATCATCAGCAAGCAGGGCTACGTCCTCACTAACCGGCACGTAATTGCCAAGGCCGACGCCATTCAGGTTGTGCTGCGCGACGGCCGTAGTGCCCCAGCCACGGTGGTTGGAAGCGACCCGGATACGGACATTGCGGTCCTGAAGATCAACCTGCCCCGCCTCCCCGTTATCACGCTTGGACACTCGGACCACATACGCATTGGCGACGTCGTCCTTGCGATCGGGAACCCCTTCGGCGTCGGCCAGACCGTCACGATGGGCATCGTGAGCGCGACCGGGCGCAGCCGGCTCGGGGTCAGCCAGTTTGACAACTTCATCCAGACCGATGCGCCCATCAACCCCGGCAATTCGGGGGGCGCCCTGGTTGACTCCGAAGGTAATTTGATTGGGATAAATACGTTTATTGTCAGCCAGAGCGGCGGATCTCAGGGTCTGGGATTTGCCATTCCGACCAGTCTCGCGATCAATGTCATGGAGCAGATCATTCAGTACGGCAGGCCGCTGAGGGGCTGGCTGGGTATAGACGCCCATGCGCTCACGCCGCAAATTGCCCAGGCGTTAGGGGTCAATCCGAACGTTCACGGCATCGTAGTCATCGGCGTGGTACGCGATGGACCTGCCGCCAAAGCCGGTATCGAACCAGGAGACATCATGCTGTCTCTGGACGGTAAGCCTCTAGATGATGCGCGCCAAGCATTGCTTGCGATTTCCGGACACCGTCCGGGAGACGTCATCGGTATGAAGGTCCTGCGCAATGGCCGGATCATTTCGCTTTCGGCAGTCGCCGCCGAACGGCCGGCAAGGGTAGAACAGCTCGAATGAGCGGACAGATCAGCGCGGGCGACGTTTCGGTTTCCCCGTGGTGCGCCGGCCGCGGCGTACGGCCCCGGCCTGCGTCTGCGCGACCGTCTGGCGATCCGCAGCGTCGGCCTCATCTCCTTCCGAAGCGGCGGCCGATGCGCGCGCCTTCTTGGCGCGAACAACGCGGCGCGCGAAAAATAGCCCGATCTCAAACAGCAGCAGCATCGGAATAGCAAGAAACGTCTGGGAGAATACGTCTGGCGGCGTGAGAAAAGCGGCGATGATGAATACCACCAGGATCACGTACGGCCGCTTCTTCGCCAACGCGTCCGGATCCAGTATCCCCATCCATGCCAACAGCACCACCGCTACCGGGAGCTCGAAGGCGATGCCGAATGCAAAAAACATGGAGAATACGAAATTCAGGTAGGACCGGATGTCGGTCATCATCGTCACTCCCGCCGGCAGGGAGTGGACGAAAAACCGGAAGACCATCGGGAAGATGACGAAATACGCGAATGCCATGCCGGCATAGAACAGCACGGTACTGGACACAAGCAGGGGCAGAATCAGGCGCCGTTCGTGCCGGTACAGGCCCGGAGCGACGAATGCCCAGAGCTGGTACAGGACAAACGGTATCGCAGCGACAATCGCCACCGCCAGCGTAAGCTTGATCGGGGTCAGGAAGGGAGACGTCACATCGGTGGCGATCATGTTCGCGCCCTTGGGAAGCACCGATATAAGCGGCTGCGCCACGCGCGAATACACCTTGTTCGCAAACGGCACCAATCCAATGAAAAAGATGCCGATTGCGATCACCGAATAGAGCAGACGGTTGCGCAGTTCCAGCAAATGGGAAATGAAACTGCCTTCCGCCCCGTTTTCGGGAGGTTCAGCGGGGTCGGGTCTTTCTTGCGCCGCCATGGCTGTTCCGGGTGGTCTTTGGGCCCGCAGAACGCGGGGGACCGGATTTGGGTTGAGCCGAACTTTTGCGAGCGGGACGTTTGCGCACGGGCGTTTTGCGCGCAGCGGCACCGGACGGTACTTCCAAGACAGCAGACCGGTCGCTGGCGACTTTATCCGCGTCGGCCACCGGCGAAGCCGCTGGCGCCGCAGTTTCCGTGGACCCACTCAAACTCGAAAAAGTCTCATGGGCAGACCGTTCGAATGCGCTGCGGGTCTCGACAAGCTCTTCCTGGATCTTGCGAAACGCAGCAAGATCATCATCCTGCACTTCATGATTGATATCGCGCTTCACGTCCTCAACGAAGCGCCGCAGCCGAGCCATCCAGCGGCCCATCGCGCGCGCCACTTCCGGCAGCCGCTGCGGCCCCAAGACAATCAGGGCTATTAGGCCGATCAGGACCAGTTCTGAAAAGCTGAAATCGAACACGAATTGCGCCCGCGTCAGGGCCGGGTCAGACCTTCTTCTTGTCCCTGCCGGTATGCTTGGAGGTTACCTTGCCCTCGATGATCCGGTGAGGACCGTTATTTGCTGGCGGCCCTTCCGACTCGCCGCTGGAATCCCCGGAGGACTGATCCGCTTCTCCCTTCATCGATTCTTTGAAATTCTTGATTGCCCCGCCCACGTCGCTACCGATATTGCGCAGTTTCTTGGTGCCGAAGATGACCACAACGATGGCCAGTATCACCAGCCAGTGCCAAATGCTGAATTCGCCCATGTCTGTTTTCCGTCTGTTCGCTGGCCACGACCGGAGAAATTCCGCCGCGGTTCTGCGTTCGCTGAAAATCCAGGCTGCCGCAAGCAGCCTCTAGCCGGGGCTCAGGCTGTCTTGTTCGAGCGGGAACCGCTCTTCGTCTTGGATGCCCTGGATGCAGTCGCTGATTTTGCGCGCTGCGCTCTCGCCGGCTGCCGTGCAATTTTCGGAACTTCCGCCGCCGGCGGAGGCGTCGTATCCGCAGACTCAGCCTTGCCGGCCTCTTCCTTCATTGCCTGCTTGAAGCTCTTGATTGCCCCGCCTAGGTCGCTGCCCACATTGCGCAACTTCTTCGTTCCGAAGATGACCAGGACGATGGCCAGTATCACCAGCCAGTGCCAAATGCTGAATTCGCCCATGTCAGTTTTCCTCTTGGTCTTTCAAAATCCCGGCAGGCGTCCGGCACCGCCTAATAGGTGGATGTGGAGGTGAAAAATCTCCTGGCCTCCTCCGCGACCGGTGTTGATCACCGTACGGAATCCGTTATCCAGCCCCTGGCTGCGCGCCAGGCCGGGCAACAGCCGCACCATATGCGCAATCAGTCGGTCGTGCTCCGGCGTGAGTTCGTTCAGGCTCTCGCAGTGAACGCGCGGAATCACCAGCAGGTGCACAGGGGCTTTCGGGTATATATCGCGGATGACGATGACATCATCATCCTCGTGAACCCGCGTCGATGACACCTCGCCTGCCACAATTCGGCAAAAAAGACACTCGGTCATGGTCCTGTCTTGCCGCGCTGCGCCTTTTCTTCAAGCCCGGAAAGGCCGAAGCGGCTTTTTAGCTCAAGCAATACATCATCCGGCTTCAGGCCGCATTGTGCAAGTAGCACCAGTGTATGGAACCAGAGATCCGCAGTCTCATGGACCAGCTGATGCCCGTCGCCGCCCTTGGCCGCGATCACCACTTCCGTCGCTTCCTCGCCGATCTTTTTCAGAATCGCGTCTATCCCCCTGCTGTACAGCCCGGCGACGTACGATGACGCCGGATCCGCAGTTTTGCGGGCCTCAAGCACCGCAGCAAGTTCTGTAAGGATTTCTGACATTATACTCGTATCCTTGAGGTACAGCGGCAGCAATTTTCATCCCGTCCGCATGTCCGCTCCCCGGGTCTTTTGGTCCTGCCGTCACCGGCCCCGCGGTCCTGCTCCGGCGTTTTCCTCACTTTGCATCCTTGTGGTAGATCTCAGACTCGCTCTTAATGGCCGGATCCACTGCCACCCAGCGATCCCCCTGCAGTTGTCGGTAAAAGCAGCTGTGCCGTCCGGTATGACAGGCAATGCCGCCAACCTGTTCGACACTGATAAGGACCACGTCGCTGTCGCAATCCAGGCGTATGTCGCGGACGATCTGGAAGTGTCCAGACTCCTCGCCCTTGTGCCACAGCCGGCCCCGTGACCTCGACCAGTATACCGCCTGCCCGCCGCGGGCTGTCTCGGCCAGCGCATCCCGGTTCATCCAGGCAACCATAAGCACACGGCCACTGCCGTGTTCCTGGGTAACGACCGGGACCAGTCCGCGTCCATCCCATTTGACTGCATCCAGCCACGATTCATTCACGCGCGCTCTCCGCGTCCCGGGGCGGGAGCCTCAGCCGTGCTTTATTGGCCGGCAAGTATAGGACTCTCACAGCCGCACCTCTATTCCACGTTCGGCCATCCTTCTTTTGGCATCTCCCACCGTGTATTCGCCGAAATGGAAAATGCTTGCCGCCAGCACCGCATCGGCATGACCCAGCAGAATGCCATCCGCCAGATGGTCGAGGTTGCCAACTCCGCCCGAAGCAATTACCGGAACTGTCACAGCGTCGCACACCGCCCGGACCAGCGCCAGATCGAAACCGTCGCGCGTACCGTCACGATCCATACTGGTAAGCAGGATTTCTCCGGCACCATATTCCGCCATTTTCAACGCCCAAGACACCGCATCGATGCCTGTAGCGCGACGTCCTCCGTGGGTATACACCTCCCAGCGCGGGGTGTCGCCCCCTGTCACCTGCTTGGCGTCGATCGCAACCACGATGCACTGGGAACCAAAGTGGCTGGCCGCCTCCCGGACAAATTCCGGGTTGGCCACCGCTGCCGTATTGATCGCGACCTTGTCGGCACCTGCCACCAGCATGCGCCTGACGTCCTCGACCCGCCTTATGCCACCTCCGACCGTCAGCGGAATGAACACCTGCTCGGCCATCGCCTCCACAACATGCACCATGGTCTGGCGGTCGTCCGAGCTTGCCGTAATATCGAGAAAAGTGATCTCGTCCGCACCCTGTTCATCATAGCGGCGCGCGATCTCCACCGGGTCACCGGCATCCCGGATATCGACGAAACGCACTCCCTTGACCACCCGTCCATTATCGACATCAAGGCAGGGGATGACTCGTTTGGAAAGGCCCATGTCGGTTTCCAGTGTAGAATGGCGCGAATGCGCGTCCAGAATGCCGGCCCGCGGCCGGAGCCGGCGTTCAGGAAGCCAGCGTATCCGCCAGCTTCTGGGCTTCGGCGAAATCCAGAGTCCCTTCGTAGATAGCGCGGCCGGTAATTGCCCCGACGATCCCCTGGTCCTGAATCCCGCATAGCTGGCGGATATCCTCGAGATTGGTGATCCCACCGGACGCAATCACCGGAATGGATATCGACCGCGCGAGCCTCAATGTGGCATCGATATTGACTCCACTGAGCATGCCGTCGCGGCCGATGTCGGTGTAAATTATCGCGTCTACCCCTTCGTCCTGATAGCGCTGGGCGAGATCGATCACGTCATGTCCGGACAGTTTGGACCATCCGTCGATCGCCACCTTCCCGTCCCGGGCATCGAGACCGATTATGATGTGTCCCGGGAATTCCGCACACATGTCGCCGACGAAATGCGGTACATTGACTGCCTTGGTACCCAGAATTACGTACCGCACGCCGGCATCCAGGTAGCCCTGGATTGTCTCCTCGTCCCGGATTCCGCCGCCCACCTGGACGGGCAGGTCTGGGTGCGCCTTCACGATGGCTTCGATCACCGCCGCATTGACGGGCTTGCCCGCGAAAGCGCCATTGAGATCAACCACGTGCAGCCGCCTTGCACCCGCCGCGACCCAGCGGTCCGCGACCGCCACCGGGTCGTCGGAAAAGACAGTGTCGTCGCTCATGCGACCCTGCCTGAGGCGCACACATTTTCCATCCTTTAAATCGATTGCAGGGATGACCAGCATCGGTAGGTTACTCACTGGAACCATCTACGCGTCCGCTGCCAAAACGAAACCGTTTACTCCAGAATCGGCAGTGCTTCCCGAACCTGCCGCGTCATCGAGGCCACCTTGCCGCATAATCACGCAGTTCCGTCCCAAGATGCAAAATTCTCCAGCAGTTGCAGTCCCGACTGCTGGCTCTTCTCCGGGTGAAACTGCACTGCGAAAATATTCTCACGGCCTGCCGCAGAGGTAAAGCGCAAGCCGTATTCAGTCACCGCCATGACCTGCTCGCGGTTTCCGGCCTCGGCGTAATAACTGTGCACGAAATAGAATCGCGCATCCTGGGCAATACCACGCCACAGGGGGTGGGCAGTGACTTGCTGCGCCTGATTCCATCCCATGTGCGGAACCTTCAGCACCCGGCCGCTGCCGGGGTCGCGCATACGCTCGCGCGGGAACAGGGCCACGCGTCCGGGAAGCACCCCCAGTCCTGCGGTTCCGCCACCCTCCTCGCTGTATTCGTAAAGGGCCTGCAGCCCGAGACAGATCCCGAGAAACGGCTTCGTATCCACGACCTGCAGCACCGCAGCACGCAGCCCGAGCCGGTCAATCTCGGCAATGCAACCCCCGATTGCGCCCTGACCCGGAAATACCACCCGGTCAGCCCGCACCAGCGCGTCGGGGTCGGACGTGAGAAACACGCGCGCGTCGGGCGCCACATGCTCAAGCGCCTTACATACTGAACGCAGGTTTCCCATGCCGTAATCGATGACGGCGATCGTGCTCATGGCTAGCGAGGTCGCCCTGTTTCCGGGTCCCGACCGTGGATGCCTGACCGCCGGCACAGGAAATCGACACCTGACGTCATGGCTACAACAGTCCCTTGGTCGAGGGAATGGAGCCAGCCGTGCGTGGATCGATCTCGAGCGCCATGCGCAGGGCGCGTCCGAAAGCCTTGAAAATCGTCTCGGCCATATGATGCGCATTTCCGCCGTGGAGCGCATCGACGTGCAGGGTCACCATCGCGTGATTGCAGAAACCCTGAAAGAACTCTCGGATCAGGTCCACATCAAACACGTCGATGCGGGCCCGCGGAAATTGGACCCGGTACGAAAGCCCCGGCCTGCCCGACAAGTCTACAACAACGCGACTGAGCGCCTCGTCCAGGGGCACATAGGCATGTCCGTAGCGCCGGATTCCCTTCTTGTCGCCGACAGCACGGGCGAGGGCCTGACCAAAAGTGATGCCAATGTCCTCCACTGTATGATGCGCGTCAATCTGCAGGTCACCCCGGGCGCGAACGGTCAGGTCAATGAGGCCGTGACGGGCTACCTGGTCGAGCATGTGCTCGAGAAACGGCAATCCGGTGTCGAGCTCAACTGCACCGCGGCCGTCAAGATTCACGCCCACGGTGATCTGCGTTTCCATGGTATCGCGCGCCACCTGTGCGAATCGTTCGGCCACAGCCTTGCTCCCTGAGGGATTCATGGTACCGTCATGTTAACAAATAATCCGGGCAGGACAGAAGGATCAGGATGATCCCAGTACCTGCGCCAGCGCATCCAGGAACAGCTCGTTTTCCCGGGGCGTGCCGACTGTAACCCGCAGGCAGCCAGCCAGGGCGCCCCCGACCCCCGCCATATTCTTGATGAGGATGCCGCGCTGCTGCAGGCCGGCAAATACCGCGCCCGCCGACTTATTGGTTCGAAACAGCAGAAAGTTTGCCGCGCTCGGCCAGACACGCACCCCGGGCAGGCTGCCGAGCTGCTGGCAGAGCCGCTCACGGTCAGCACGGATCTGGGCAATCTGGGTGTCCAGCACCTGCCCATGCGCAAGCGCGAATTCAGCGCTCACCTGGGTGAGGACGTTGATATTGTACGGCAAGCGGAGCTTGTCGAATTCCCGCAACCATGCCGGATCACCCAATAGCACCCCCAGCCGCAGGCCTGCCAGGCCCTGCTTTGAAAGGGTTCGCAGCACCAGCAGATTATCGTACTGCCCGAGGCGATCCATGAAGCTGTGCAGCGCGAAGGCGTAATAGGCCTCATCGATGACCACCAGGCCGGGCGCGGCCCGGACTATGGCATCCACGGCAGAGGGATCGAAAAGGTTGCCGGTAGGATTGTTTGGGTACGCGAGAAATACCACTTCCGGCCGGCGGGTACGGATGGCCGCCTGCATCGCTGGCAGGTCAAGCGCGAAATCCTCCGCCAGCGGCACTCCCACAAATTCCATTCCGAGAAATTTCGAGATCATTTCGTACATCACGAAGGTCGGAGCCGGCGCCACCACCGAAGCTCCGGCTCGGGCGACTCCCATGAGGATCAGCTGGATGAGTTCATCCGAACCGTTGCCGAGCAACAGATCAGCACCGGCAGGCAGTCCGAACGATTCCCTGAGCCGCTGCCGCAAGGCATGCGCAGCAGGATCGGGATAGCGATTAATTGCGACTTCATGCAGCCCCTCGAGCCATTGACGCTTGAGCTGCTCTGGCCAGGCGTAGGGATTTTCCATCGCATCAAGCTTGACCAGCCCAGCGGCATCCGGAACGTGGTAGGCGCCAAGCGCCCGGATTTCAGGTCGGATCAGGCGGGCTATCCTGTCGGCGACGGAACTCATAGTCTGTGTCCGTCGCAGCAACGTCGCTCCAAGACCAAAGAGACTTGCCGGCTTGCGAAATCGCGCACTTACTTGCCGCCGCCCCGGATGCGGTACTCGGCCGAGCGCGCGTGTGCTTCGAGGCCCTCGCCGCGCGCCAGCACCGATGCGGTTGTGCCCAGCGAGGACGCTCCGCCCGCCGAACAGTGGATCAGGCTGCTGCGCTTCTGGAAATCATAGACCCCGAGCGGCGAACTGAACCGCGCGGTTCCTGAAGTCGGCAGCACGTGGTTCGGCCCGGCACAGTAGTCACCGAGGGCTTCGGCAGTATAGCGCCCGAGAAAAATGGCGCCGGCATGCCGTACCCGGGCCGCAAGGCGTTCTGGATCTTCAACCGACAGCTCAAGATGCTCGGGTGCTATGCGGTTGACGACATCCACGGCCTCGTCCAGATCACGCACCAGGATCAGCGCGCCGCGCCCTTCGAGTGACGCCCGGATGATATCGGCACGCTCCATGCCGGGCAGGAGGCTTTCAACCTGCGCAAGCACGGCGTGCAGGAAATCCTCCTGCGTGCTGATCAGGATCGCCTGTGCATGCTCATCGTGCTCGGCCTGCGAGAACAGGTCCATCGCGATCCAGGCAGGGTCCGTTGCACCATCGCATACTATCGCGATCTCCGATGGACCGGCGATCATATCAATATCCACCTGTCCGAAGACCATACGCTTGGCCGCAGCCACGTACACGTTGCCTGGCCCGACGATCTTGTCGACGCGTGGAACCGTCTGCGTACCGAACGCGAGCGCAGCCACGGCCTGAGCTCCACCAACGCGGAATACCCGGTTTACCCCAGCAACATGCGCGGCTGCAAAAACCAAATCATTGATCCGGCCATCCGGCGTCGGAACCACCATAACCAGTTCGCGCACACCGGCGACCTTTGCCGGTATGGCGTTCATGAGAACCGACGACGGATACGCCGCTTTGCCTCCCGGCACGTAGAGGCCCACGCGATCGAGCGCCGTTACCTGCTGACCGAGGCGCGTACCGTCGGCTTCGGTGAAGCTCCATGACTCCAGACGCTGCCGCTCGTGGTAGCGCCAGATGCGCTCGGCCGACAGCTCCAGGGCTGCGCGCTGCGCTGCCGGCAAACCATCGGCCGCCTTGCGCAGCTGCAACTCCGCGACCTCGAGCATAGCAGCCGAGGTCGGCTGGAACCGGTCGAACCTGCCGGTATATTCAAGCAATGCTTCGTCCCCGCGCGCGCGTACAGCAGCGATGATCTCGCGCACGCGCTCTTCTATTCCCGGGTCTGTCTCCTCTATGCGGTTAAGCAGACGGTCCAGCGCCTGCGGGAAGTCGCCACTGGTGGTACTGAGCTGTCTGATTCTGATCATCGCAAATTCTCAGCCGCCTGCAGCGTTGCCGAGACGCTGCACCAGTCCCTTCAGCGGCGCATGTTTCATCTTCATGGATGCTTTGTTGGCCACCAGCCATGCACTGATATTGGCGATGTGCTCGACTTCCACCAGCCCGTTTGCCCGCAAGGTCTTGCCGGTGCCGACCAGATCCACGATCCGGTCGCACAGTCCGACCAGCGGCGCGAGCTCCATGGACCCATAAAGCTTGATGATGTCCGTCTGGATACCCTTGTCTGCGAAATGCCTGCGCGTAGTCATGGGGTATTTCGTCGCGATGCGCAGCCTTGTCCACTGGCGCGGATCGTCTCGCTCGGCGAGCCGCGCAGGCTCAGCCACCATAAGGCGGCAGGATGCGATTTTCAGGTCCAGCAGCTCGTAGAGCCCGTCCCCGCCGTACTCCATGAGCACGTCCTTGCCGGCTACACCCAGATCGGCCGCCCCGTACTGCACGTACGTCGGCACGTCGGCGGCGCGGATGATCACTAGCTTCACATCCGGCAGGTTCGTATCAATAACCAGTCTGCGGCTCTCCAGCGGGTCCTCGACCGGTTCTATTCCGGCCCGTGCGAGCAGCGGCAACACCTCCTCGAGGATCCTTCCCTTTGACAGCGCAATCGTAAGCGGTAGCATGCTTCAAACAGTGGTCTTGGCAACGTCGGCGAGCTGCTCCGGCTTTCCCGAAGCGTGTACGACCCGGATCTCGGCATCGGACTGGAAGCGGGCAGACTCCGGTACGCGGCGGATACGCGCCCCCAGCTGGGCCAGCTTTTCCTCGATGCACTCGTAGCCGCGATCTATATGGTAAATGCGGTCCACCACGGTTTCTGATTCCGCCACGAGCGCTGCCAGCGCAAGACTGGCCGAAGCACGCAGATCGGTCGCCATCACAGGCGCGCCCTGCAACCGCTCCACCCCGCGGACGATGGCAGTGTTGCCCTGCATTTCGATATCGGCGCCCATGCGCTGCAGTTCCTGCACATGCATGAACCGGTTCTCGAATACTGTTTCGGTAACAGTTCCGGATCCCTCGGCAATGGCATTCATGGCCACGAACTGCGCCTGCATGTCCGTGGGGAAGGCCGGATAAGGTGCAGTCCTCAGGCTGACCGCCTTGGGGCGGCGCTTGCGCATATCGAGGCTGATCCAATCGCTTCCGGTTTCTAGGCACGCACCCGCCTCGCGCAACTTGTCGAGCACGGCATCCAGCAGATCGGGCTGGGCATTACGCAGCCTGACATTACCGCTGGTCATTGCTGCCGCTACCAGATAAGTACCGGTTTCAATACGGTCGGGAATAACGTCATGGCGCCCGCCACCGAGGCGCCGGACGCCTTCGATGGTAATCTCGCCGGTACCAGCACCGCTGATCCGGGCCCCCATACTGACCAGGCAACGCGCCAAATCAGCCACCTCGGGTTCACGCGCAGCGTTTTCAATCACCGTGGTGCCATCCGCCAGGGTCGCGGCCATCATGAGATTTTCGGTGCCGGTGACCGAGACCATGTCCATGAAAATCCGCGCCCCCTTTAATCTCCGGGCGCGTGCCTTAATGTAACCCTCGTCGATGACGATCTCCGCCCCCATGGCCTGCAATCCTTTGATATGCAGGTTCACCGGCCGGGAACCGATCGCGCAGCCACCGGGCATCGAGACCTCGGCCTCGCCGAAGCGGGCGAGCAACGGGCCCAGTACAAGAATCGAGGCCCGCATTGTCTTTACAAGCTCATACGGGGCGCGCAGGTCGCGAATTGTGCTGGTATCGGCCTCTATGGTCATCTTTTCGCCGACCATCAGGTTGACCCCCATGCGCCCGAGCAGCTCCATGGTGGTGGTAATATCCTGCAGATGCGGAACGTTGCCGATGACCATCGGGCTGTCGGCCAGAATGGACGCAACCAGCACGGGCAGCGCCGCATTCTTGGCGCCGGAGATGCGGATCTCGCCGCGTAGCGGATACCCGCCGGTCACAATGAGTTTGTCCATTCTCCGC
Source organism: Gammaproteobacteria bacterium (assembly GCA_028068195.1). Taxonomy (GTDB): domain Bacteria; phylum Pseudomonadota; class Gammaproteobacteria; order Acidiferrobacterales; family UBA6901; genus JAJYCY01. Next base: position 141,674 of record JAPTTX010000002.1, on the reverse strand, counting down.
CTCGATCCAGGCGACTCAACAACAAAAAAAACGGGCCGCCATGCGGGCGGCCCGGATCACGGATTCTCGCCGCGGCAACAGCCGGCTTGTCGCAGCAGCTAATCCTGCGCGCCGGCCACAAGCCTTTGCAGCTCACCCTTCTGATAGAGCTCCGTCATGATATCACAACCCCCGATAAACTGGCCCTTTATGTAAAGCTGGGGAATAGTCGGCCAGTTGGAGAACTGCTTGATTCCCTCACGTATCTCGGGATCAACCAATATATCGACGCTCGAAAACTTGGCTCCGCACGCCTGCAGCAGCTGTACTGACCTGCCGGAAAATCCGCACTGCGGAAACTGAGGGGTCCCCTTCATGTAAAGGATGATCTTGTTGTCCGAAATCTGCTGTTTGATCCTGTCCTGCACGTCCATCGTTCATTCACCTCGCTGTTTTCGGTTCAATGCGCCGCCTGTTCTGGCGCATCCCGGGTCAGGGTGCGTATCGACAGCGCGTGAATCTCCGCTCGCATTTTCTCGCCCAGAGCCTTGTAGACCATCTGGTGCTGGGCGACGATACTCTGGCCGGCAAATGCGCCACAGATGACTACGGCCTCGAAGTGCCGCCCGTCACCCGTCACCCGCACCTGCGCTCCGGGAATTCCCGCCTCGATCAGCCGCTTTATGTCTTCGGGGTGTGCCACAGCAGGTCTATATCCGGTCTCTTAGAAATGATTCAAGTGCTACAGAATACGCCGCGCCGACCCGCGATAAAAGGCCTTGCCTGGCGGAGGCGGATGGTTAGGTCCCAGCCGCCTGAAAGAGGATGCCCTGGAGACCGTTGACGCTGGCCAGCACCTTCATCTGGCCCGGAATGTTGACAAATCTGAGCACCTGGCCGGAAGCGCGCGCCAGACGCAGCCACTCCACGACCAGCCCCAGCCCGGCGCTGTCCACATCCGTAACCCCAGCAAGGTCGAAAGCCAAATCGCTGTTGCCTGCAAACCAGCCCTTGCTTGCCGCATAAACGCCGGTAACAGTATCGAAAACCAGCGGGCCGGAAATAGGTCGCAATTCCTCCGTTCGGCTGGCCGCAGCGCTCATTTTTTCTTCTGCAACTGCGCATCGGTTGTCGCCATTGAATTAAGCAGCGCTTCCATGCCCTCCTGCCGGATCTTGCTGGCATAGACCGCACGGTAGTTCGTGACCAGGCTGATGCCGTCGATGCTGACGTCGTAAACCTTCCATTGCCCTTCCCGGTTCTTGAAGAAGCTGTAGTAGATCGGAATGTCGGGCGCGCCCCCGGACTGCTGCACCTCGGTCCGGACGAGCATCTGCGTATCTCCGGGTGCCGCATTCACGGGCAGATAGATGATGCGCTGATCGGTGTACTGCAGCAGCGCCGTCGAATAGGTGCGCACTAGCAGATCGCGGAACAGCGCAACGAAACGCGCACGCTGCGCCGGAGTAGCCGTGCGCCAGTTGCGCCCCAGCACCCACTGGGACATGCGCTCGAAATCGAAGTATGGCAGTACCTTGGTTTGCGCCAGCTGGTACAGCTTGGCGTGGTCATTTGCGTACTCCGCCCGGTTGTGCTTGATGGTTGCGAGAATCTCGTTGGTAGTCTGATGGACGAGCTGCTCCGGAGCCATGTCCGGAGTCACGGCGGCACGCGCCCCGGATACGCCGAACAACAGGCCAAAAAGCAATACGGCAATCTTCTTCATTCTGCCCTCCTCGAAATTCTTGCGGTTCCGGAGTTTGTTACTTCTTATGCGACCCGGTTTTGGATGCGAAATTGAACAGGAACTGGCTTATGATCTTCTCGAGCACCAGCGCCGACTGCGTCACCTGTATCGTGCTGCCATTCTTGAGGTACTGTGTTGCACCCCCGGGGTCGAGCGCCACGTACTGCGCTCCCAACAGACCGGCCGTCAGGATGGATGCGCTGGTATCCACAGGAATGTTGTTGTAGCGCCCGTCCAGCTCCATCGTCACTTTTGCCTCGAAATTGGACGAATCCAGACTGATGGCCGAAACCCGTCCGATGCGTACACCTGCAAGGGTAACAGGTGCCCGCACCGTGAGACCGCCAATATCGTTGAATTCAGCCTGAACACTGTAGGGATTTATGACCGCTCCGGCGGCAAGATTGCCGACACGGAATGCCAGCATTGCCAGCGCTAGCAATCCTGCCGCAACAAATACCCCGACCCATAGCTCAAGCTGCCGTTTTTGTATCATGCCGCCCCTCACTTGAACATCAAAGCCGTCATTATGAAATCCAGTGCCAGCACCGCCAGAGACGAGTACACGACGGTACGGTTGGTGGCACGACTCACGCCCTCGGATGTCGGCACTGACTCATAGCCCTGAAAAACGGCAATCCAGCTCACGACCACACCGAAAACCATACTCTTGATCACGCCATTCAGTATGTCTTCGTGAAAACTGACGCCACTCTGCATCTGCGACCAGAATACGCCACTGTCGACTCCCAGCAGCCCCACGCCGATAAGCTGGCCACCGAGCACGCCTATCGCTGAGAACAGCGCCGCGAGCAGCGGCATAGCGATGATCCCTGCAACCAGACGTGGCGCGATCACACGCTCGATCGGATTGACCGCCATCATCTCCATGCCCGCCAGTTGCTCGGTTGCCTTCATCAGGCCGATCTCTGCCGTCAGCGCCGAGCCGGCACGACCCGCAAACAGCAGCGCCGTCACCACCGGACCGAGCTCCCGCACCAGCGACAGGGCAACCAGCAGACCGAGCGAATCCGCGGCACCGAACTTGATGAGCGTATTGTAACCCTGCAGCCCCAGCACCATTCCGACAAAAAGACCTGCGACAAGAATGATCAGGAGCGTGAGCACGCCCACCGAGAACACCTGTTGGACCACGAGTTCGAAGCGTCTGATCAGCTTCCGGGAGCCGGACAATACCTCGAGGAAGAACAGGGTTGCCCGGCCGAGCCCTTCAACGCTGTCGATCACGAATTGCCCGAGCCGGCGCAGCGAGTTCACGCGTTATCCCCCTGAAGCAGGTCATCCAGGTAGTCCGGAGCCGGATACCTGTACGGCACCGGGCCGTCCGGCAAACCCTCCATGAACTGACGTACTTCCTCGACTGCGGACTGCTGCATCTCCCGCGGTGTGCCCTGCCCGATGATGCGGCCGTTGCCGATCAGATAGGCGTAATCGGAAATTGCACAGGCATCAGCAACATCATGTGAAACAAGAATGGAGGTGATGCCGAGTCCGGTATTGAGTTCACGGATGAGCTTGGCAATGACGCCCTTCGATATCGGATCGAGGCCTGTAAACGGTTCATCATACATTACCATCATGGGCTCCAGGGATATCGTCCGCGCCAGTGCCACGCGCCGCGCCATACCGCCGGACAGCTCTGAAGGCATGAGGTCACGGGCACCCCGAAGGCCCACGGCCTCCAGCTTCATCAGCACCACATTGCGCAGGATCGGCTCCGGCAGATGCTTGTGCTCGCGGATCGGGAAAGCTACGTTCTCGAAAACATCAAGGTCGGTGAGCAGAGCCCCGCTCTGGAACAGCATGCCCATGCGCTTGCGCAGCTCGAAAAGGTCGCGCGTGTTCAAATCGGGTACCGACAGCCCGTCGACAAGCACCCGCCCGCTGACCGGCCGCAGCCGCCCGCCGATCAGATTGAGCAACGTGGTCTTGCCACAACCGCTGCCTCCCATGATGGCCGTAACCTTGCCGCGGCCTATGGTCAGCGATAGATCATTAAGGATGGTTCGATTACCGCGCGCAAAGTGTACGTTGCGGATCTCAACCAGCGCTTCGCCGGCGCCTGGCTCGGTCTGAGTGTCGCTCAATCTTCATCATCCGGTGCTGTATCGGGCATTTCGGGATCCCTGGGCTGGCCGCCGGAGAAATATCCGCACATGCCCGCCACTCATGGCCGCGCCCATTCTAGTCGCGCAGCCCGTATCTTGTCAGCCCGAACAGGCCCGGCGCCGGGACGGATGGAGACCGCGCCGCGATGGCCGGCCCGGACCGGGCGTCGCCCGACCAGGGCCGAGGCGAGATTACGGGATATCGGTGAGACCACCGCCAGAGCAAACCGTTCGGCCACGGCACCCGGCCCCTGCTGCCACAGCGCCGGGACAAGCACCAGATATGGCGCCGTGGGGAACCACGGCGATTGCGGTATCCTATCGGCATGGAATTCGACCTGTTTTACGAGCTCGCGGTTCCGGACCCGCATGCTCGCAGCGAGGCACGGATGTTTCACGAGACCCTCGATGAGCTTTGCGTGGCGGAAATCTGCGGATTTCGCACCGCCTGGTTCGTGGAACATCACTTTATGCGCGGCTATTCGCACTCGAGCGCACCGGATCTCGTCCTGGCTGCGGCGTCGCAGAGGACGGCCCGCCTGCGCCTGGGTCACGCGATCGTACCGCTGCCCTATCATCATCCGATTCATGTCGCCGAGCGTCTCGCGACCCTCGACATCCTCTCCAACGGACGCATCGACTTCGGTTTCGGACGCGGATTCTCGCCGCACGAGTACGAAGCCTTCGGTGTCGCCATGGGCGAAAGCCGGGAGCGCGTTGCTGAATCCCTGGCGGTTCTGCGCGGATATTTTCGCGGCCAACCACTGTCGTATACTGGGAAACACTACCGGCTAGAAGCTTTGGACATCGTGCCCGCGGTGGTACAGCACCCGCATCCGCCGCTATGGATGGCCGCAGTGAGCCCGGAGTCGTTCGACCTCGCGGCGCAGCTTGGGGTCGGCGCACTGGCCGGGCCCTTCAAGCCGTGGTTCATGGTGCGGGCGGATATCGCGCGATATCGCGCAGGCCTGTCAAAGCGGCCGGACAAGGATATAGATGCGGACGGTACCAATAGCCGCGTCGGCATGACCATTGGCCTGTTTTGCCTCGAAGACGGCGAGCGCGCACGTGCCATCGCAAAGTCCAATATCACTTGGTTTTACCGCGAACTTCTCCGGCGCACCGCGCCTGTGCTGGAGAAGCTCCACGCAAGCTATGAATACTACCGTCTCAGGGGAGGGATTCGATTCCTGCTTGAGAAAGCGATCAATCTTGGCGTACTGGAGGCGGCCGGCATGGTCGTTGCGGGGGATCCCGACCACTGCATCGAGAAACTGGAGGAATTCAGCGCGGGTGGCGTCGACCACCTCCTGTGCGCCATCGGCGCCGGTGGCAGCCCGCATGAGGTGGTGGTGGAATCCATGCGTACGGTCGCCAAATACCTGATTCCGCACTTTCAAAAATGAGAATACTCGTCACTGGCAGCGCATCGCATCTCGCACGGGTACTGATTCCGCGGTTGCTGGAGGAGCGGGATGTTGACGAAATCATCGGCGTGGATCGGCGCGACAGCGGTCTTTTCCTGCCACGCTACACCGAGGTGTTGCTGGATATACGCTCGCCGCAGCTGACACGGGCGCTGGCCGGCGTTGACGCCGTCGTGCACCTAGCATTTGTCGTTATGCAAGCCGATCTGGGAAGGGGCCGGCGCGACCGGAACCTGATTCAGGATATCAACGTGCGCGGCAGCCAGAATGTATTCACGCTGGCTGCGCAAAGCGGTGTCAGACATTTCGTGCATCTTTCAAGTGCCTCAGTCTATGCCTTGCCGACACATTTCAAGCGCGCCCTGGAATCGCACCCCAGGGCGGCGCTTCCCGGCTTCACGTATGCCGAGGACAAAGTCGTCGTAGAGGACTGGCTGGATGGCTTCGAGCGGGACCATCCGGATCTGAGGCTGGTGCGATTGCGGCCACACATGATACTCGGGCCGCAGTCGCAGCCATTCCTGCGTGCGCTTCTGCGCTATCCGTTTTACCCGGGCCTCCCGGATCCGCAACCGGTGGTGCAATGCGTGCACGAACAGGATGTCGCTGAGGCGGTGTGTCTGGCCCTCTCCGGCCAGGTGCGTGGAGCCTTCAATCTGGCGTGTGCCGACAGCGCGTCATTGCGCACCATGCAACGGCACGCACACCTGGCGCCCCTGCCGGTTCCGCGGCTACTGGTTGAGGCCCTTGCCAAGGCCGGTTGGAACTGGCTGGGCAGGGGTACTGATCCCGGATGGCTGGGCGTGCTCGGATACTCGCTCGCCCTGGATTCGACCCGGGCGCGCCGGGAGCTCGGCTGGAAACCCAAGTTTGACTCCTGGAAATCGGTTCTCGACGCACGCTGACCGGGGTGCACACAACGGCGGTGGCGAAAATTCTCCCATTCAAGAAGCGTCCTTCGGCTCGCGACAGAAACCGCGGAAAGACCCTGTGTGCCAGCAATTTTCACCGCTGGCGCGTAGTCACGGAGAAACGCTTCGACGTCAAGCTCGGCAAACTGGTCACCGTGCTCCGCTGCACGCGCTGCGGCAAGGAGCGGCTCGAACTCCTCTAGCGCCCCCCAATGCAGTCAACCGGCAGCGGCGGCTGATCGAGCGCGAACCGCCGTGCTAGGCTGACGACACGCATTCCCGAATTGGTGCGCTCCTTGCCTGCGGCCAGGACTGCCTGGGCGTATCCCGCGAAGAATGCCGGAAGACGGGCGACGATGATCCGCTTGCGCAGGCGGCTGGCCCCCTGAAGCGTCCACTCTGCGCGCCAGCCGGCGTGGGACAGCGCCGTACACACCCGCACCGACCACGCCTGCTTTCCGTCCTGGCACAGGTGCTCGCGGACCACCAGCCGGTAGACGTGCGCGCCCGCCCCCAGTCCCACTTCTGGCCCGAAGTATTCGACCCGCAGATCGGCAGCGAGCGCCTGGAGCATCATGTCAAGCCGGATCAGCGCATCGTCCAGTTCCCGATCAGCGCCGGGATCTGCCGCTCGACTGCGAGCGATAAGCAAATCGATGAATGTATCCATGAGCGGCGATTTCGCCCGGAAGAGATGCGGCGACCGACTATTCGATGCTCAGCACAATCTTTCCGGCGGTATGGCCCGCCTCGATCAGGCGGTGCGCTTCGGCCGCCTGTGCCAGAGGCAGGACCCGACCGACCGTGACGGCCAGGTCTCCGCGATCGACCAGTTCCGCCCCATGCTCCAAAATGCGGCATTGAGCGCAGCGGGCTTCATGCATGCCGAGAAGCTGGGGCGCAAGCATGAGCTCGTAGCTGATTGACTGGTTACGCAGCCTGGCCGTTTTCAGCGCGTCGGAATCGCAGGAGGTCTGAAGGATGGTCACGATTCGGCCATAGACACGCGTCGCCGCAAATGACCGGCAAAACGTGGGGCCGCCTACCGTGTCGAAGCTGACATCCACGCCTTCCCCATCGCTCCAGTCAAGGGCTGCCTGGACAAAATCCCGGCTCCTATAATCGAACACCTGCTCAACGCCAAGGCCACGCACTAATGCGATCTTCTGCTCACCGCTCACCGTAGTCGCCACGCGCGCGCCGGCATTTCGGGCAAGCTGCACCGCCACGTGACCCACTCCGCCGGCTCCGGCATGGATTAGGACGCGCTGCCCGGCATGAAGACCCGCGCGATCGTGCAGAGACTCCCAGGCGGTAATAAGCACGAGTGGCAATGCCGCCGCCTCGGTGAACGAGAGCCTTGCCGGCTTTAGCGCTACATATTCCTCGCGAACGGTGATGTACTGCGCATAATTGCCCTCCTCGCCCCCAATCCCACCCTGAAAAAAATACACCTCATCGCCGGGACGGAAGCGCGCTACTCCTGCACCGACAGCGTCGACGACACCTGCGCCATCGCAGCCAAGCACGGGTGAAGGCCGATCAGGGTAGTAAGTGCCGTTACGGCGCAACTTCGCATCGACCGGATTGATCCCGGCAGCACACAGCCGCACACGCAGATGCGAAGGACCGGGAAGCCCGGGTATTGGCATCTCGACCAACTTCAGCACCTCGGGCTCCCCGGGGGCGCTCATGATTACAGCTTGCATGGTGTTCATCGCCGGCTCACAAGCAACGCCAAGGGTATGGCACAAACTTACCAGAAGTCGCGTGCCAGTTGAACCCGCTTGGATGGCTGCGTCCCCGCGGACAGCTGCCCGGGACGTCGCGCTGACTCCGGCAGGCCGGGCCGTCCCCGCCCCGGGCGCTGTCAGCCCTGCAACAGGATCTTTTCTGCAATATTCAGCGCCTCCGGCGTCCCGTACAGCACCAGTACATCGCCATCTGCCAGGCGGATATCCCCGCTCGGCGATGACCCGCTGATGCCGCTTCGGCGCACCGCAGTGACCACCACGCCGTATTTTCCCAGATCCAGGTCCGCCAGCCGCCTTGCCACGGCATTGGCTCCGGACGGAAGCATGACGGAATGCAGCCGCTCCCGATAGGACTCTTCAGCCTGGTCTTCGCTGGCCGCACCATGAAAGAAGCCGTGCAGCATGCGGTAGCGGTCGCGCCGCACGGTCTGCACCTGGCGCAACACCCGAGAGACCGGCACGCCCAGAAGCAGCAGCAGGTGCGAACCCATCATCAGGCTGCCCTCGAGGCTTTCGGGAACAACCTCCACCGCTCCCGCCGCCTTGAGTTGGTCGAGATCGCGATCATCCATCGTGCGCACTATGACGGGCATATCGGGACGAAACTGACGCGCTATGCCCAAAATGCGCAGCGCAACCGGCACGCCGACGAAGCTGATGGCGAGCGCCCGGGCCTGCATAAGGCCGGCTGCCTGCAGTATGTCGGCGCGGGCAGCGTCCCCGTAGATCACGGGCTCACCGGCATCACGGGCATCACGCACACGTACCGGATCGAGATCAAGCGCAATGCTGGGGAGGTCCTCCTGCTTGAGCATCCACGCCAGGTTCTGTCCACTGCGTCCGTAACCGCAGACGATCACATGCCCCTGGCTGCTCTTTGCCTCGGAACGGATTGCATCCAGATTGCTGCGGCGTCGCTCGCGGTAGTTCGGCACCATGCGCACGGCTATGCGTCCGTTGAAGCGGATGATCAGCGGGGCGAGCAGCATGCTCAGCACCATAGTCGCGAGCACGCCCTCGACTAATCGGTCCGGCAACAGATGGACACGTTGCGCCTGAATCAGCAGCGCAAACCCGAATTCACCGCTCTCCGCTAAAACCAAGCCGGTACGCAGAGCAACGCCGCTTTCTAAACCGAATGCCCTTCCAAGTACCGTGACGAGACCGATCTTGAGCGCGAGCATGGCCATTAGGCCTCCGAGCACCCAGGGCCAAAGCGAGCGGAGAACCGCGACATTGAGCAGCATGCCCACGGTGATGAAGAACAGGCCGAGCAACACATCACGAAAAGGAAGAATGTCGCTCTCGACCTGATGCCGGTATTCCGTCTCTCCGATCATGATCCCGGCAACAAACGCACCAAGGGCAAGCGACAGACCGGCCATCCGCGTCAGCCACGCCGAGGCAAGGGTAACCAGCAGTACGGTCAGCATGAAGAACTCACGCGAGCGCGCGAGCGCGACCCGGTGAAACGCCGGACGCAGTATTGCCGGACCCGCCAGCAGAATTGCCAGCAGCACCGCACCGCCCTTGAGCAGCGCCCAGGCGAGCGTGACCAGCGCTGACTCGGGTTTGCCCCCGGCCAGCATCGGAATCACAATCAGGAACGGCACCACCGCAAGATCCTGGAACAAGAGCACCCCGATCGCGGCCCAGCCGTGGCGGGAATGCTGCTCCACCTGCTCGACCAACAGCTTCAGCGAAATCGCTGTGGAGGACAGGCTGAGCACCGCGCCGACCACGATTGCCGCCCGGATCGGCACGCCCAGCAATCCTACCGCCACGCCTATTGCCACCCCGCTCAGCAGCACCTGGGCCCCGCCCAGACCGAGCACCACCCGCTTCATCGCCAGCAGCTGGGGCAGAGAAAACTCAAGTCCGATCGTGAACATCAGGAATACCAGTCCGAATTCCGCCAGCTGACGGATGCCGTCGATGTCCGGAATCCACGCCAGGCCGTATGGACCGATCAGGAGTCCGGCACAGAGGTAGGCGAGCACCTGGGGAAGGTGGAGATAGCGGAACACCGCCACCAGCACTACGGCGACACCCAGCAGGACCAGGATATGCCCGAGAGCCAGGGAGTGCATTAGGATATTGTTTTCCGTTTCGATATACTCACCAAGGTTACCCTATGCCTCGTAACTTCGCGAAATATCATACGGAAACATCGTCACTGACGCGGCTCGGACGGGAAGTCATCGAGCTCGAGGCAGCGGCGGTATCCGCACTGGCCGGCCGCATTGACGACCGCTTCGTCCAGGCATGCGAAGTCGTCATGGCATGCGAAGGCCGTGTGGTTGTCGTAGGCATGGGTAAATCCGGCCATATTGGAGGCAAGATCGCCGCTACCCTGGCGAGTACGGGCACTCCGGCATTCTTCGTGCATCCGGGCGAGGCGAGTCACGGCGACCTCGGAATGATCACTCCCATCGATGTCGTGATAGCGATTTCCAATTCCGGCGAAACGGACGAAATCCTGACGATACTGCCCATCATCAAGCGCATGGGCGCAAGGCTCATAAGCATGACTGGCAACCCAAATTCGAGTCTTGCGCGGCAGGCTGACGTCAACCTGCACGTGGGCGTGGAGAAGGAGGCGTGCCCCCTCAACCTGGCGCCGACAGCCAGCACCACCGCCACCCTGGCGATGGGCGATGCGCTGGCGATGGCACTGTTCCAGTCGCGCGGCTTCACGCCGGAGGACTTTGCTCGCTCACACCCGGGCGGAAAGCTCGGCCGGCGGCTGCTGCTCTATGTGAGCGACATCATGCATACCGGAGCCAGCATACCGCTCGTAAGTGAAGACTCTTCCCTGCGCGAAGCGCTGCTGCAGATGACGAGCAAGGGACTTGGAATGACCGGGATCGCCGATGCGGCCGGCAGGCTCATCGGCATCTACACCGACGGCGACCTCAGGCGGACCCTGAACAAGGGAGTGGACGTCTATGGCGTCGCGATCAGCGAAGTGATGACGCGCAACCCGAAGACTACCCGCCCCGATATGCTCGCTGCGGAAACAGTACAGCTCATGCGGTCCATGAATATTAGCGGGCTGTTCGTGGTCGACGACAGCGGCTGTGTGGTCGGTGCGCTCAACATGCACGACCTGCTGAAAGCCGGCGTGGTCTGATGGGCAGGGTTGACGAACTGCCATTCGATGCGCCGCGCTCAGCCCTCCAGCGGGCGGCGGATATCAGACTGGTCCTGTTCGATGTCGATGGAGTGCTCACCGACGGCAGCTTGTTCGTGGACAATGCCGGCGAGGAGTACAAGGCCTTCCATTCACGGGACGGCCACGGGATCAAGATGCTGCAACGCAGCGGCGTGGAGGTCGGGATCATTACCGGGCGCACGTCTCGCGTTGTCGAGCATCGCTGCGCGGAACTGGGAGTCAGACACGTCTGCCAGGGTTGTGCGGACAAACTGGCTGCCTTCGAAATGCTCATCTCCCGCCTCGGCCTGGAATCAGCGCAGGCCGCATTTGCGGGCGATGACGTGGTCGACCTGCCTGTCTTGCTGCGCGTCGGCTTGGCCATCGCGGTCCGGGACGCCCATCCGCTTGTCAGAAAACACGCCCATTGGGTAACACCGAGTGCGGGCGGCCGCGGCGCCGCACGCGAACTGTGCGAGCTGGTTATGGCAGCGCAGGGGAGCTATTCAGCCGAAATGCAGCGCTACCTCTCAGGCCGAGGCGATACGGCCTGATGCCGCAGGAACGCATGAACTGGAGCATTAACAAACTCATGATCACGGTGATACTGCTGGCACTGCTGATCCTGACTGTGTGGCTGCCGAATGCGCTGGTCACCCCTGTGATTTCCCTCAGGCCGGGACGCCCGCATCAGCCCGACTACATTATCCGAAATTTCACCGTGACAACGATGAGCAAGCTTGGCCAACCGAAGTATGTGCTCACGGCCCGGACGCTGATCCATTACCCGAACCGGAAATCCGCCAGACTGACGCAGCCGCGCCTGATCCAGTACACGCCAGGAGCCCCTGCGGTTTATACCTCGGCAGAGCGCGGCCGTGTTTATAATGACGGCAAGGAATTGCTCATGACCGGTGATGTCAAAGTGGATCGGGGACGCAACAACAGGACGCCAGCTGGCCAAATTACGACGCACCAGCTGCGGATTGTGCTGGACTGATGCGCCTCCGGCCGGTCACGTTGGCTCTGATCCTGTTAGGTTCCGCGCTGCCCCTCGGGCAGGCATGCGCCGCCGGTGCCGCGGCCGGCCGCGGCACATTCGGGGTCGAGCGAGAATTGCCCATCCACATCAGCGCGGACCGCATCGAATTGGACCAGAAGACGGGCATGGCATATTACCGGGGACATGTGACGTTCGTGCAGGGGGGCTTGACCATCACTGCCGCCAAGGCCCAGGCAAGCACCCGCAACAACACTGTTCAGACAATATCCGCCGAGGGCAACCCGATCACCTTTTTCCAGAGGGTCCCGCCGCCTGGCCAGGACATCCAGGGCCAGGCGCTGCGCCTGAAGTACTTCGCATCCCAGCAGCGCCTGGACCTGTACGGCATGGTCCGCTTCCGCCAGGGCAGCGATTCGCTGCACAGCGACACCTTGGATTACGACATGGCAACGGGCACCATGACTGCGGTATCCACATCCCCGCGGAGCCAGGTCCACGTTGTCATCCGGCCTCGGACCACGCCATCCGGCCCAGCCAATACCGGACCGGCCAAGATTGGAAAAAGGCCCTGACTTGGCAATTCTCGCCGCAACAGAACTGAGCAAGCGCTACAAGGCACGCCAGGTCGTACAGGGAGTGTCGCTGGAGATCCGCAGCGGCGAGGTTGTTGGCCTGCTGGGTCCGAACGGTGCCGGCAAAACAACCTGCTTTTACATGATCGTAGGACTCATTCCCATCGATCACGGCACGATCCATCTCGATGGCCGGGATATCAGCCGCCTCCCCATGCACAAGCGTGCGCGCCTTGGTGTTGGCTACCTGCCCCAGGAGCCGTCAGTTTTTCGCAAACTTACGGTACAAGACAATATCCTGGCGATCCTCGAGACTGTGTCTGGCCTGACGCCGGAGGAACGTACCCATCGGCTCGAAGAACTGCTGCAAGAGCTTCACATCACGGAGCGCCGCACCACGCTCGGCGTAAGCCTTTCCGGCGGCGAGAGGCGACGCGTGGAAATTGCCCGCGCACTGGCAACACGGCCCCAGTTCATCCTGCTGGATGAGCCTTTTGCCGGTGTCGACCCCATTTCCGTGCTCGACATCCAGCAGCTCATCATGCATCTGCGAGAACTGGGAATTGGCGTCCTCATTACCGACCACAACGTGCGCGAGACCCTGAAAATCTGCGATCGAGCCTACATTCTGAGCGAGGGCAAACTGCTGGCGGCAGGCATGCCGTCGGAAATTTTGTATAATGAGGAAGTAAAGAAGGTCTACCTGGGCGAAGATTTCCGGCTGTAACGGGGCCAGGGCAAACCGAGATTCTGGCGACCCGACCGGCTGCGGAACCGGGTTCTGCCCCCGGGGCATCGGAGGCCGGACGCGTTCCTGGCGCAGAACCGTCCCATAAGGCTCGGCGGGGCTGTCGCCCGCAATCGGCCCACCGGTGACGCCCAACCGGGAAAAATGGACTAAACTTTTCAGCAAAGGAAGAAGTTTGAAGGCTCCCTTTACCATTACAGCACCGCCGCCACGGTTCTGGCACCAAGAACGATACCGTTTCGCCAAATGAAGCAGTCGCTAGATCTCAAGCTTGGCCAGCACCTCACCATCACGCCGCAGCTACAGCAGGCGATACGGCTGCTGCAGCTGTCGTCTCTGGAGCTCCAGCAGGAGGTCCAGGAGGCGATCGAAAACAACCCCCTGCTGGAAGAGGTCGATGATGAGGGTGTCACCGGCAAAGGTGAGGGCGATCTGCAGGCGGAGCAGGAGAAGCGGGACGAACACGAGTCAGGCGGCGAAGACGGCGAGGACACCGGCGCGGGCGAGGAAACGGGTCCGGTCGACGAGCTTGCAGCCGATGCCAGTCCGGACCACGATGCCGAGGCAAATTCCGAGGATTACACCGCAGACACGTGGGAAGACAGCTTTGACACTTCGGCGGGCGCTGCCGACCGTCCTGTACAGGATGACGGTCTGCCCGACATAGATGCCCGCAACAGCATCCCGCTCACGCTCAGGGATCATCTGTTGTGGCAAACGCAGATGACCCCATTCTCGGATTCCGACCGCCAGATCGCGATGGCGCTGATCGACGCCATCAACGAAGACGGCTACGTCACCGTCAGCCTGGAGGAAATCCGCCAGGCGCTCGGCGCTACCGCCCATCCAGGCCAGGAGGACCAGCACGACGACGCGACCACCGTCGACCTGGACGAGATCGAGGCGGTCCTGCACCAGATCCAGAACTTTGATCCAGTCGGTGTGGGCGCACGTAATCTAAGCGAATGCCTGCTGCTGCAGCTCCGGGGGATGGATCCGAAGACGCCACTTCTGGAAATCGCGCAACTGTTAGCGCGCCCCGAAAACCTGGACCTGCTTGCAGCGCGCGACTTCAAGCAGCTGCGGCGGGCGTTGAAGATGAGGCCGGATGAACTGCAGGGGGCAATTGCACTCATTCAGCAGCTAAATCCCAGGCCCGGCGGGAGCATCCAGGCTTCGCAAGCGAGCTATGTCGTGCCTGACATCATTGTGAAGAAGATGCGGGGGGTGTGGCGGGCGGAGCTGAACGGCAGCACGACACCCAGGCTGCGCATCAATGCACACTATGAGAGGATGATTCATCGTGGAGGCGTTAGCGCCGACAACAAGTACCTGCAGGAGCGCCTCCAGGAAGCGCGCTGGTTCATCAAGAGCCTCGCGAGCCGGAACGACACGTTGCTGAAAGTGGCAAGGGCGATCGTCGACCGTCAGCGGGCGTTTTTTGATCATGGGCCCGAAGCGATGAAGCCGCTGGTTCTGCACGACATCGCCGAACTGGTCGAGATGCACGAATCGACCATTTCTCGCGTGACCACACAGAAGTACATGCTCACGCCGCGCGGCATATTCGAGCTCAAATATTTCTTCTCGAGCCACGTCAATACTGCAGACGGCGGCACCTGCTCGGCCACCGCTATCCGCAGCCTGATAAAGAAGCTGGTGGAATCGGAAACCACGTCGCGACCTATTAGCGACAGCAAGATTGCCGAGATCCTGGAGGAGCAAGGAATCCATGTAGCGCGGCGTACCGTTGCCAAGTACCGGGAATCACTTAATATTCGTCCATCCAGCCAGAGAAAATCCCTGGTCTAACGTTTTATTCGGAGAGCGGCTATGCAAATCACAGTGACCGGACAGCAGGTGGAAGTTACCGAGCCTCTGCGCAACTATGTCTCGGAAAAGATCGGACGGATCCAGAAGCACTTCGACCACATGACGACCACCAACGTGGTACTGCACTTTGAGAAGCGCAAGAACCGTCACACCGTCGAGGCCACGATCAATGCCAAAGGCACCAAGCTGCACGCGGATTCCGAGCACAATGACATGTATGCAGCCATCGATAACCTGGCTGACAAGCTGGACCGGCAGGTATTGAGGCACAAGGAAAAAATGACCGACCATCACCGCAATGGCGGTGCGCTCAAAGACCAAAAGGAGGAATAACGCCTCGGTCTGCGAATCCCCTCATTCGCGACGGACAAGGCGTGCGCCCCCGGCCTGGCCCCGTGCCGCAGGTCCGGCAACTGTTCTTAATGGCCGACATTCCGTTGGTGGGCCAGGGCCGCCCTGCTGCGGCCCTGGCCTGACCGGCGCCATATGTTGCCATCCTCCCGCAAAATTGACTCTCGAGTCCGGTGCGTGATGCGCCCCTCACCGGTCTGCCCGGCCCAGGGAGCGCTGTTGGCTGACGTTGACGATCGTCGTCCGCGCAAAGGATAGGGGAAATTTCCTAATTGCCGCACCATTGTGCTAGGGTCCAACCTGCAGGCGGCGTCCTGCTCTGTCCGCCGGACCGGCCGCGCTTTCCGCGACCTTTCCGGGCTCCACCCCCAGGCGAACTGCGCTGCGGGGTTCTGCGGACCGCCCCGAAGACGCCCGGCACCTGCCTGGGACTGGGAACCCTTTACCCCAGCGGCCAGTGTCGCTCGTTGCAAGGGAACTTTGAATAAAATCACACTGCTATCGACACAGCAAACGTATGGGATACGACCAAACCCTCCGGTCTGAGGCCAGGCGTCGCCACAGACTGCATCCGCTGCGTACGATCCAGCCCGGGAGCGCAAGCCGCCCGGTGGCAGCACGCCCAGGCCCGGGGGTGCGGCGAGAAGACGCCGGGACCCACCTGCGCCCCGGCACCGCCCATATCCATGGCACGGCGCCCAGACCATACAGCGGTCGCTGGGCGGGCGTTGCGGGCCTGCCGGCAGGCCCCGGGTTCGTGCGCCAGCAACCCCGGCTGTCTTTTCCACCGGGCCTGCTTTCCGGACTGGGGGGGCTGCTCGCTCCCGTTTCCCGCCCGGGCCAGGGTGACCGTTCTGCAGCAGCGTCCGGCTTCGACCCGCATTGGCCGGATCGCGGCGGAGAGCAGGCCGGAACCCGGGAGCCTCTTCGAGGGCATACAGTAGCTCAGGCTCTGGATGAGCGGCGGATCGCCGGCAACCGCTGCGCGTGGTTCATGAGCGTTTATGACCCCGGCACACCGTCCATCCGACAGCACGTATGACCACGATTCTCACGGCCAATGGCCTGTTTGAGGCACAGCGGGAGCCCCTGAAGCTCAAGTGGCTGTCCGGCCATGCAGGCCGCAACCGCTTGCTGGAGCCAGCCACCGCCAAGTTCCCGGGTATGGCGTTGGTGGGCCACCTCAATTTCGTGCACCCCAACCGCGTGCAGATTCTCGGAAGCGCCGAGACCGCCTACCTCCGCAGGCTCAAGCCACCGAAACGAAGCCAGGCTGTGCGCGATCTGTTCGGCTGCGCCACGACCGCTGTGGTGGTGGTGGCCAACAGCGAAAAGGTGCCCGCCGACCTGCGGTTGGCATCGGATTCGCTGAACCTGCCGCTGTTTTCTTCGCCGCTACCCAGTCCGAAGCTCATTGATCACCTGCAGCATTACCTTGCGTCGGTGTTGGCTGCACACATCACGCTGCACGGGGTTTATCTGGAGGTGATGGGTGTCGGGGTCCTGCTCACCGGCGAAAGCGGCATGGGCAAGAGCGAACTGGCACTCGAACTGCTGAGCCGGAACCATCGGCTTATCGCCGACGACGCCGTTGAGTTCTATCGGACCGGTCCCGACGTACTGCTCGGGCGCAGCCCGAGCATACTGCGGGACTTTCTGGAAGTGCGGGGTTTGGGAATTCTCAATGTCCGGGCCATGTTCGGAGAAACCGCGGTACGCTCGGAGAAGACGCTGCGGCTGATCGTGCATCTCGAACAGCTGAAGCGTCGGCGCCTGAGCAGCATAGACCGCCTGCAGGCGGAACAGAAATCCCGTCGCATCCTCGATGTAGATATCCCGGAAGTGGTTCTGTACGTGGCTCCCGGCAGAAATCTTGCGGTACTGGTCGAAGTTGCCACCCGCAACCATATACTGCGCATGCGCGGGGTTAACCCGCTGGAGGATATGATCAAGCGGCAGGAGGCCGCAATGAAAGAGGCCGAAAAATGATGGAATACCCAATAGCCGGCCCGCCACTGGCCCGCAAGCCGGAGCGGCGCCAGATATGACCTTCCTAATAGTCAGCGGGCTATCCGGCTCCGGGAAAAGCATCGCACTCCAGGCGCTGGAAGACATGGGGTTCTACTGCATCGATAACCTTCCGGCAGCACTGCTGCCGCATTTCGCGCGCCAGCTCACGGAAGCCGGTCACGACGAGCTGCGCAACGCGGCGGTCGGTATCGACGCCCGCAATCACCGATTCCTCGACGCCCTGCCAGAAGGACTGACCCAGCTCAAGTCCATCGGACTGGGCTATCAGATCATTTTTCTGGAGGCTGAGGAATCCGTATTGGTCAGGCGCTTCAAAGCTACGCGCCGCAAGCACCCGCTTACTGGGCGAGGCACCCCGTTGCTGGATGGAATCCGACAGGAGAAGGCGCTACTCGAACCGCTGTCAGCCAATGCAACACTGCGGGTCGATACAACCCATACCACACCCCACGAACTGCGCCATCTGGTGCATAACTTCGCGCGCAGCGATAATACCGAGGGGATGACGCTCATGTTCGAATCCTTCGGGTTCAAGAACGGTACTCCACTCGACGCGGATTTTGTATTCGACGTTCGCTGCCTTCCCAATCCATACTGGGAGGCTGATCTGCGCAAGCTCACGGGGCTCGACCAGCCGGTCGTGGAGTTTCTTGAACGGGACCGGCGGGTGCAGGATATGTTAACGCAGCTGAGCGGCTTCCTCGAAAACTGGCTGCCAAGCTTCGAAGCAGAGCATCGCAGCTACATGACCATCGCGCTGGGCTGTACCGGCGGACAGCATCGCTCCGTATATCTGGTCGGAAAGCTGGCGGAACACTTTTTGCGCAAAGGCGTAAAGGCGCAGGTTCGACACCGGGAGTTGGCATGATAGGTCTTCTGATACTGGCGCAGACGGATTTCGGGATAGGCCTGCTGCGGTCGGCGGAGCATGTCCTCGGCAATCTGCCTTCTGGGATAGAGGCTCTGCCAATAGACTACGAATTACCGCAAGAGCAGCTGGAACAGGCCATCAGGCAGCGTCTGGGGCACCTCGACCGCGGCAAGGGCGTACTGATTCTCGCCGACATCTACGGTGCATCCCACACCAACACCGCCTGCCGCCTGCTTCGGAAAAGCCACGTCGAACTGGTCAGCGGCGTCAATCTGCCGATGCTAATTCGGGTTCTGAACTACCGCAACTTAGACATGGAGGGACTGATCGCTAAGGCGCTTACGGGTGGACCCGAAGGGATCGTGTCAGCACCAGCCGCCTTGCGCAAGGCAGGTCCAGACCGATGAAGCAGGCAAACATAATGGTAATAAACAAGCTTGGCATGCATGCGCGCGCGTCGGCAAAGTTTGTAAATCTGGCATCACAGTTCAAGAGCGACATCGTACTGGAACGAAACGGCCATCAGGCCAATGGAAAAAGCATAATGGGAATCATGATGCTCGCCGCCGGCAAGGGAAGCCGTCTCAGCCTGAACGTTGAGGGCGTGGACGAGGACGAGGCCATGCAAGCCCTGCGCGGCTTGATAGAAAATCGCTTTGGCGAGGAAGAATAAAACGCCATGCTCGTACTGCACGGGACCGGTGTCAGCAGCGGCATTGCCATTGGCAAGGCTTACGTTCTGCACCGCGAACGGCCGGAGGTTCCGGAATATGTCCTACCCGAAAGCCTGATCGAAGACGAGGTTGGGCGCTTCGTCGCGGCGATCAACTCTGCGCGAAGCCAGCTAGAACGCATCCGCAACCAGATCCCCAAGTCCGCTCCTCCGGAAATTTCGAGCATCATCGACACGCATCTGCTGATCCTGCATGACAAGATGATCTGCGAGGCGCCGGTCGGGACAATTCGCAAGAAGCGGCGTAATGCCGAGTGGGCGCTCAAGACACAGAGCGATGAGCTGTCGGCGGTGTTCGAGCAGATGGACGACCCGTATCTGCGCAGCAAGAAAACCGATGTCGGACAGGTTGTGGACCGGATCCTGCGCAATCTGCTTGTGTCGACCGACGAGGAACATGAACAAATCACAGATGCGCTCGACGGACAGATCGTAGTCGCTAATGACCTTGCACCGGCAGATATTGTGCTGCTCAAACACACGCGCATCGCCGCATTCGTGACCAATCTGGGCGGCCCGATTTCCCATACAGCAATCCTGGCCCGCAGCCTCGAAATCCCGGCCATTGTCGCGGTGCACAACGCCACTCGCGCCATACGCAGCGGCGAGGAGCTCATAGTCGATGGGAAGCTCGGCGTCCTGGTGGTACTGCCGGAGCCCGCCATTGTCGCGGAATACCAGAGCCGACAGAAGGACATCGTTCACCTCAAGCGGGAACTCGAGGCAATCAAGGCGAGCCGCTCGCGGACGCTCGATGGCCGCATGATCACGCTTTATGCAAACATAGAGCTTCCGGACGATGTAAAGGCGGCGGCCAAGGTTGCAGCCCAGGGAATCGGACTATACCGCACGGAATTCCTGTTCATGAACCGCTCCGATCTGCCTGACGAAGAGGAGCAATATCGAGCCTACGCGAAAGTCGTGAAGGCCATCCCCGGAAGACCGGTTACTATACGCACCCTTGATCTAGGCGCCGACAAGCGCGTAGACGCAAGCAGCCGCCCCATAGACACCGTCACCGTTAATCCGGCTTTGGGCCTGCGCGCCGTGCGCCTGTGCCTGCACGACACAACCCTGTTCCGTCCGCAGCTTCGGGCGATCCTGCGTGCTTCGGCTCTCGGACAGGTTCGCATCATGATTCCTATGTTGTCGAGCCTGGGAGAGATGTTTCGCGTTCTGGACCTTATCGAGGAAACCAAGACGGAACTGACTCGTCAGGGACAGCCGTTCGACCCGGCAGTGCAGGTTGGGGGCATGATTGAAGTACCGGCAGCGGCGGTGTCTGCCGACCTGTTTGCGCCGCACCTCGATTTCTTTTCGATCGGGACGAACGATCTTATCCAGTATACGCTGGCGATCGACCGCGTTGACGAGGCGGTAAACTATCTGTATGACCCGCTGCATCCGTCAGTGCTAAGGCTGATCTCGACTACGATTCGAGCTGGCAAGTCGGCCGGCATCCCGGTGGCGATGTGCGGAGAAATGGCCGGTGACACACGCTATACGCGCCTGCTTCTGGGCCTGGGCTTGGATGAATTCAGCATGCATCCTTCGGGTTTGCTGGAGATAAAGAGAATCGTGCGCAGCAGCAACCTCGTCGAACTGGAGCGGTTTGCGGAAAAGGTGCTCGGCGCTCGCGACACTGCAGAACTGCACGCGATTGTAGACAAGATGAACGAACGCTAGCGCGGCTCCGGTTTCTTCCCTGCAGGTTGGCCGCGACACCCCGCATAGGCGCGCTGTGCCCGCTTAGCGGCGACGCAAGCTGCCCGGCAGGTGCGGACCCATTTCGTCCGGCGCCCCAAATGAAGGCGGGATGAATGACCGCCGCCGGTCATCGACAATGGCCAGCAGCCGGTCCCGGTATCTTTCCTTGTCCGAAACGAACCCGTCTTCCGTTCGGGTCTGAAAGGGCTCCTTGAGCAGCGAGACAGCGCTGATCTTCTTGAGCCGGTAGGGGCGCCAGAACGGCGGCTGGCGGCCGGACGACGAATAACCGCGGATCTGGTAGCCGTCGACAACGATCTCGCCATTGCCGGCGGTATAGATGGCATGCGGCTCGATCACCCGGATGTGGGTCTGGTCGTGGTAACGGATGGCAACACAGCGCTTTTCCCGTACCGCCGCCGTTAGCACCTGCAGGACATTAGGAATCATGGATTGAACCGTCGCCTACCCGCCCGGTTAGGGCACCACTCTAGAATAAGAATACTACGATATTCGGCGGATGCCGGGCAACCGGCCCGGACAAGTGGTCGGTTCCAGGCCCCGTGCGGTTACTGCCCATGATCCGGAGTACTGAATATCCGGCTTCGAAGACCCCATTTGCTTGCCAGTGTTTCAGCGGCATTCACGAACTCCTCGGCCCGGGTCGGGTGGTTTACCGACACGTGGGCCAGATGAGCCAGCGCGGAGGCGTGATCCGGCACGAGCTCCAGCATGTGGATCAGTTCGCCTGCCTGGGCTCCGGCCACCTCCGCCCCCAGGAGTGCCCCGCTGTCCAGATCTGCGATGAGGCGCACGAAGCCGCGCGTGTCGTCCTGGCCGAGCGCACATGGGGAATTCTCGAACGCTGCAAAACCCACGGCCGGCTCCAGTCCGGCATCCTCCGCCAAATCCTCGTTCAGACCCAGTCGCGCCAGCTCCACGGCGCTGTAAATCACTTCGGGTACCCACTCTACATCGCGCCGGCGCTGTATCAGTGGCGAATCGCCGGCAATGATGTTCTGCACCGCAACGGCTGCGTCGGCGATCGCCTGATTGGCGGTCATGTGCTCGGATACGCAATCGCCAACCGCGTAGACATGCGGCAGATTGGTCTGCAGACGCTCATTTACGCGCACATAGCCGCGCTCATCCAGCGCAACCCCGACGGCATCGAGCGCGAGCCCGTCCGTGAACGGAACCCGTCCGGTTCCGAGCAGCGCCCAGTCAACGGCAAGCTCATGTCCCTCGGTGAGGTCCAGCACCAGTTCGTCGTTGCGCAATGAGCTGCCAGTCACACTCACACCTTCGAGCGGCTCAATGCCGTAGGCGCGCAGGGCCTCCTTCAGGAGGGTTAATGCCTGGGGACTGAAACGAGTGCGCGCCAGGGGCGAACGGCGCGTAACCCAATGCACCTCCAGGCCGAGCATGGAAAGTATGAAGGCAAACTCGGCGCCGATCAGGCCGCCGCCGATCACAGCGACACGGCGTCCCGGCGGCGGCGGCTCGTCAAAGAGCATGTCCGTGGTAAGAATGCGCTTGGGCCGTGGGGCAAGGCCGGGTGTCGGCGCCGGCTGAGACCCGGTGGCGATGATTACGCTGGCGGCCTGAATGCGGTTCCGCGTGGTCCCGGACTGGATGTCCAGTTCGTGCGCGGAAGCGAAGCTGGCAGTTCCACTGAGCATGCTTATGCCCAGACGCTTCATATAATCCCGGTAGCTGTCCTGCACTTTGCGCACCACGGCTTCCTGATGTTCCCAGGCGCGCCCCAAGTCGACTGCCAAGCTGCCGCTGATTCCGCGTCCCGAAAACTCCCGGGACGCAGCCACCAGTCGGGCGCTGTGGTACCAGTCCTTCTTCGGTACACACCCACGGTTGAGACAGCAGCCACCCCAATCTTGTTTTTCCACGACCACGACACGCCGTTCGCGCAAGGCGCCGAGCACCGCGGCGCGGTATCCACCCGGGCCAGACCCGATGACAGCGATATCAAACGACTGTGTCACAGCACTTTTGCTCCCGCCGCAGGGTCCCGGAATCCGGCCAATGCAGGCCCGTGCATCCGGCATACCGGCCTTGACCGCAATATCGCAGGGTCCGGGCAACAGCTGGCCGGCAGGCGCCGCCGGAACCCCCTCCTCAGAAGACGCTGCTTGCAGCCCCCGCGATATCCGGAGACATTATGGCACATGATAGCGAGACTGCTTGCAAAACTGGGACGCCACAAACGCTCTGCGCGTCAGTCGGCGGATACATTTGGGCGGTTCTTCAGGCGGTTTGTGGGCCGGACTGTAATCGTCCATTGCGGACTAAGCATCGACTGGCTGGCCGAACTTCTCACTCTCGGAGGCGGCGGCGGGCATCTGCGCTTCGACGTTCGCCAGCGCCCGTCTTCCTCGCCGCGCCTTCTCGAAAAGGTGATCGCAGGCGAGGTGCTGGCACTCGCACTACCGCTTCCTCTGATGCTCAAGGTTGAGCCCGGGGTAATCCTGGTACGTCATTTGATCCGCGACGGCACGATCTGCCACCCGTCGGAAATTGCCTGGATGCTCGACGAGATTGGAGACCGCTTTCATGCGGCATTGCGCCTGGAGGGTGGCCGCCTGCACTGCGAACGAGGCCTGCTGCCCGAGGAAAACGAGGTCCGAATGCCGCAGCAGGATCTATCCTGAACCTTCTCCATCTAGGATCCGGCAAGCGTCATATTTTCGATGAGAATCGAACCGGTACGTATGTTTCCGTGAAGATCGACGTCCCGGCCTACGGCCACCATCTGGCGGAACATATCGCGCAGGTTTCCGGCGATGGTGATCTCTTCCACAGGATACTGGATTTGCCCGCCTTCCACCCAAAATCCCGCGGCCCCACGCGAATAGTCTCCCGTAACGGTATTGACCCCGAAACCGATCAGTTCGGTCACGAGCAACCCGGTATGCATGCGTGCTATCAGGCCAGGAAGATCATCGCTACCGGACTGAATGGTGAGGTTATGCACGCCGCCGGCGTTACCAGTCGTCTCCATACCGAGCTTGCGCGCCGAATACGAATCCAGTACGTACCCCAGCAGGATTCCGTCTTGCACCAGAACCCGGTCGTGCGTGGCAACACCTTCATTGTCAAAGGGCGCGCTTCCCAAGCCCTTTTTCAAGTGCGGCTGCTCGTAGAGGCGGACCCACGGCGCAAATACCTCCTTGTTCAGCTCGCCCAGCAAGAATGAAGCTTCGCGATAGAGACTGGATCCGCGCACGGCTCCGACAAAATGGGACAGAAGGCTGGATGCGACCGGCGCCTCATACAGTACCGGCGTCTGGCGCGTCGACAGTTTGCGCGCAGAGAGCCTACGCACCGCGCGCGACGCAGCCTGACGTCCTATGGATTCGAACGCCTCCAGATCGTTCGCGTCACGCGCTACCGAGTACCAGTAATCCCGCTGCATGCCTGATTCATCCTGCGCCACTACTGCACAGCTCAGCGCGTGACGTGTAGCAGCGACCGCGCCAAGAAAGCCGTCCGTATTGCCGTAGACATCCAGACCCTCGTGGGACGAGAGCGACGCGCCCTCGGAGTTTCGGATTCGCTCGTCGGCAGCACGCGCCGCCAGCTCACACGCGGCAGCAATCTCGATGGCACGATCTGCGCCGGGATTCCAGGGATGGTACAGATCCAGGTCGGGGATCGTCCGCGCCAGGTATGCGGGGTCAGCAAGACCTGAACACTCATCGGCAGCCGTAAATTTGGCGATGCTTGCCGCTGCCCGTACCGTGTCACGCACGGCTTCCAGGCGCAGGTCCGAGGTGCTGGCGGAGCCGCTCTGCTTGCCGAAATACACGGTAACACCGAGTCCCTTGTCGCGGGTATGCTCGACCGTTTCAACGGCACCGAGCCGCACGGTCACGGCCAGACCCTGGCTGACGCTGGCATTGGCCTCAGCCGCACTCGCGCCCTGTCTGCGCGCCTCCGCGAGAACTTCACTGACTAGACTGCTCAGCGCCTCAGGCATCGCGACCGGCGCCAGCTCAGGTTTCTTGATCATTCGCCACCCTTAACTCGAATGCTTGTTGATGGCACCGCGGTTTCCCCAATGCCCAATGTTGTCAACCTCGACACCGACCCACCACAGGTCGCCGATGCTGTCGTGGCTGTGGCCGCCAACAACATGCTGCCCCTGGCCAAGGACGATGTGGGTCAGATGGGCACGTGCCTCGCCGATATGCCGGTACACATGCCACTGCACGACGTTCCCGTGACCGGCCTCAGGCAAGGGTCGCTCTTCGTTCAAAAACTGGTCATTCATAACGCATTCCTCCTGCGTTCTCGGCCGGGACGAATTGCGCCCGCCCAGCCCACCTCCTATCGCCCGATCAGCTTCCGTGTGTTCCGCCCACCGTAAGGCCATCGACAAGCAGCGTCGGCTGGCCTACGCCCACGGGGACGCTCTGACCGTCCTTGCCGCAAGTACCCACACCGGAATCGAGCTGGACATCGGTTCCGACGCGCGTTACCCGCGTGAGGACATCCGGACCGTTTCCGATGAGCGTTGCGCCCTTCACCGGCCGGGTGATCCTGCCGTTCTCGATCAGATAGGCTTCGCTCGTAGAAAATACGAACTTTCCCGAGGTAATGTCGACTTGGCCGCCCCCAAAATTGACGGCGTATAGTCCCTTGTCGACTGATTGGATGATCTCCCCCGGGTCATGTTCTCCGGCCAACATGAACGTATTGGTCATGCGCGGCATCGGTATGTGGGCATATGATTCGCGTCGCCCGTTACCGGTCGGCGCCATTCCCATCAGACGGGCGTTCAGCAGATCCTGGAGATAGCACCTCAGGATTCCCTTTTCGATAAGCACCGTCTTCTGGGTCGGGGTCCCTTCATCGTCCACATTGAGCGACCCGCGACGCTGCGGCACGCTGCCGTCATCGACGACCGTGCATTCGGCCGACGCGACGCGCTCTCCGATGCGCCCCGAGAACGCCGAGGTACCCTTGCGGTTAAAATCTCCCTCCAGCCCATGGCCAATCGCCTCATGCAGTAGTATCCCCGGCCACCCCGGTCCCAGCACGACTTTCATGGTTCCAGCCGGAGCGGCACCGGCATCGAGGTTCACCAGAGCCTGACGCACCGCCTCGCGCGCATACGTCACAGCGGCGCCCTTTTCGATAAGATCTTGATAGCTGAATCGTCCGCCGCCGCCATGACTGCCCTGCTCCCGTCGCCCGTCCTGCTCCACAATCACCGTAACGCTCAGCCGGACCAGCGGCCTGACATCCGCCGCCTGCACACCATCGCTACGCATCACCAGAATGATCTCTTGCACGCCGGACAGGCTGGCCATCACCTGCTTTACGCGGGGGTCCTGGCGCCGTGCCTCGGCTTCCACCTGTTCCAGCAGCTTGACCTTGGCCCCATCTTCGAGACTGGCCAGCGGGTCCAGCGGTTGATACAGCTCCCGGACCGGACTCGGACGCCATGCCGATGGCGCTGCAACGCCCCCGCCATGGCGTGCGATCGCGCGCGCCGCGGTAGCTGCCTCGAGCAGGGCGGGTAGCATGATCTCATCGGAGTAGGCAAACCCCGTCTTCTCTCCGCTCACGGCACGCACACCGACCCCCTGCTCGATGTTGTGGCTGCCGGTCTTGACCTGCCCCTCTTCCAGCCCCCAGCTCTCGTGCCGGCTGTACTGAAAGTAGAGGTCGGCATAATCCACCTGATGGTCGAGCACTCGCGCCATCAAGTGCCCGATCTCTCCCTCGCCGATACCGGCGGGTTCGAGCAGGACACCACGCGCCTGGTTTAGCAGACTGTTCATGAACCAAGCCTCCGGTGCTGAATGCTGGGAAAGTTGTTGCGAATCCGGCTCTGCATGGTCCGATCGAGATCTGCAATCACGAATCCGGACCCACGCGCCAGGCAGTCGACAACCTCACCCCAGGGGTTCACGATGATGCTGTCGCCGTAGGTCTCACGACCATTCAGGTGATAACCGCCCTGGGCGGCGGCAATAACATAGGCCAGGTTTTCTACGGCACGCGCCCGCACCAGCACTTCCCAGTGGGCGCGCCCGGTGCGGACGGTAAACGCCGACGGCACCGCGAACAGTTCCGCACCCGCCTCGAGCAGGCGGCGGAACAGCTCCGGAAACCGCAGGTCGTAACATACTGCGAGACCGAGCTTCCCGAACGGCGTGGCCGCCACCACCACATCGCTGCCCGGCTCGATTGCCGCGGACTCATTGTATTGCTCTCCGCTTTCGAGTCGCACGTCGAATAAGTGCACCTTGTCATAGCGCGCAACCCGCACGCCACGGTCATTGAACAGAAGGCATGCCGCGCGGACCCGTCCGGCCTGGGTCGCCCTCATGGGAATCGTTCCGCCCACAAGCCATACACCGTGATGGCGCGCCTGATTGGCGAGAAATTCCTGCATCGGACCTTTGCCGTCAGTCTCCATCGCCGCCAGGCGATCGGCATCCTTCATCGGCATTATGGCGAAGTTTTCCGGCAAAACGATCAGGGATGCTCCAGCAGCAGCGGCATTGGCGATGAGCCGCGCCGCCTCATTGAGGTTTGCGCTGACCTGGGGTCCCGAAGCCATCTGTATAGCGGCGATCTTGCTCAAGGCGCCTGTTCTCCCTGTCGCTTGATTGCGATGGTTACTGAATTGTCGTTACGCTGCAATTCCGGGTTAAACACGATACGGCCAGACGGAACACCAAGCGACACCAGCCACACCCGCAGCTCCTCTGCCCATAAAGCGCCTTTAGTGCCGGCCGGATAGCGCA
This sequence comes from Gammaproteobacteria bacterium, assembly GCA_028068195.1. Taxonomy (GTDB): domain Bacteria; phylum Pseudomonadota; class Gammaproteobacteria; order Acidiferrobacterales; family UBA6901; genus JAJYCY01. The sequence goes on along the minus strand of JAPTTX010000002.1, from coordinate 113,945 downwards.
AGACCAGGTGCTCCCCCCGGCACTCCCGAAAACTGCTGACCAACTTGCCCAGACCGCCAATGCGGACGAGCTCTTGTCCGGAATGCAGCTTAGCCAGCTGGGCAGCGCTCAGCGCCGCGCTTCCTGCCGGGTCTTGCGTTCCGCTGCACATTCTGGGCACCAGCTGGGCCACGGCGCGGGCAGATGCGGGATTTGCCGAGGTCGCACCCAGAACCCGCATCGGAGCTGCGGCTACTGCAAGCAGCACCAGCGGTGTCACCAGGACGGAAAACCTGAATTCTGGATTCATGGCACGGACACGAACACGGCGTCGGATTGACCTATTTCCCTGTCGGCGACAGCCTAAACGGCGTGAACAGCCCCTCTTTGACCACTTTCGGATTGCTCCACGGACCGGTGACCATGTACTGCGTCTCCGTGGTCTGGTCCAGCGGTATCTTCAGAATGTTCCGGAATACCGCTACGGCCGCGCCCACTACCGGGCCGCCCAGCAACATGCTCGTCACGGTAAGCTGGTCGCCAAGCCGTGGAACAACTTTGATTTTCAGGTTCATATCCCGCACTGCCAGCCCAAGCCGGCCGCTTACGTCGATTGTGGCAGAAGGGCCTTTCACCTTAAGACCATCGGTGTAGGCATTTCCATTCTGCACCGTTACCTTGGCCCCTATGCTATCAAACGTAAAGCCTTTGCCGAATACATTGCTGAAATCCAGCGCAAGATACCGCGTCAGGGCCCGTGTATCGATCAGCCCGAGCAGCCGACCGGCACCGCCGGGACTGACTTTGGGCAGCCGCCCGTTCTTCACGGACAGCACGCAATTGCCATTGAGGCGGGCTGCGCCGAAGCTTGCCGGATTCCCAACCCAGCTCCATTGGCCGGTCGCCTGGAGCTGACCGTGCACGAGTTCTCCCGGATAGCCGAGGCGGTCGAGAACGCCTCCGACATCGGTGCTGCTCAGCTGCATATTGAACGTAGTTGATTGCCCGCCCGTCTGCACGATCTTCCAGTCGCCGCTTGCGTGCAGATCGAGATCATTCTGGACGAGGCGGACCGACTGAATATGCCAGCCCCGCGCTGACGGCAGCGCATCCACCTCCAGCCGCCCCAGCGCCTTCCCCCACTGCTCGAAGTGCGCAACCTGGAGATGGAGCTCGGGCATCGTGCGCGGGTCGGCCTCAGCCTTCCCGGCAACGCCCGCCGCAGGTATTTTTGGGGGGATCGTCAGGCGCTGCAGGAGGAGACCCACCCGATAATCGCGCAGTCCCATCCCACCGGACACGCCTGCGGTCTGTGCCGCCTGCCCGCCCACCGGCGGAGGTCCAAGCATCCCCTCATCGACCGGCATCTCCGGCAGCACCGCAACGGGCGTCGGAACCAGCGCGGCGCCGACCGGTTTCACATCGAAAGTTCCGTCCACATCATCGCCATTGAGCTTGCCGCTCCAGCCGCTCGCGCCTTTCGCTGCGCTTAGATGAACCGCTCCGAAAGAGCGCTCCAGTAGATGAAATCGACCGGTACTCAGGCTTATAGTCGTGACCAAGCGGCCCAAGCCCTGATTCAAGCCGCCATGACTAAGGTCCCGGATGACTGTCCACCAGCGGCCCCCGTCGAGCCTAGGCGTATCCACGCTGAGCCGCAACCCTGGCTCCGGGACAAGCATTGCTGGCCTGCCACCGATCTCGACGGTGCCACGCGTGAACTTCCAGTCACCACCGGGCGGCATGTCCAAGACGAACAATCCGCTCAATCGGTGAGCAACGCGCAAATCCAGAACTTGGTGCCCGGGACCAGCCACCCTAGTTTGAAGTGTCAGCTCCGCCGCGTCTCCCGCCGGTTTACCCAGCGGCGGCGGCAAATTCACGCCCAGGCGCCCAAGGTTCATGATCAGCCCGAATCGGGTTCCCGGCTTCGCAAGACGCAACGAGGCTTTCCATGGAATGTTCCCGTGCAGGCTTGCACCGAGCGCGCTGCCGAGCGCCTGCTGCAGTCCGGCCTGGGTCATCATTCCCGAGGCCTGCATGTCCACAACCGCGGCCTCGTGAGCAGATCCGGAGACTGTCGTCACCGCAAGCGACGCGGCGCCGCCGAGCAGGCTGCCACGCACGCTTCCCCCGCTCAGCCCGTCCTGGTTGAACTGCAGGGTTCCATTGAGGGATCGGATACTGGCCCCCCGCACCGGCGAATACAGCGCTGCATCGCGAAACTGGTAAGCTCCGGTCCATTTCAGTTTCGAAGGACTGTTCGTGGGGATTGTGAAGTCCAGATTTAGCACGCCCTGGCCGCTTGCAGACATGCCTGGAAAGAGCAGGGTCGGGCGCGGACTAATATGGCTAGCGTACAGTACAGCGAGCACCTCATTCACGGAACCGGTCACCTGACCCACAGCCCGGACTATCGGCCCAACGGGGGCGGTCAGATCATCAACCGTCACCGCCACCCGGCCCACCGACAACCCGCGGATGTTGCCGCTGCGGCCGGCGATGGACAGGCTGGGGCCGCTGGCGAGCAAATCCGCGTCAATATTGGCTATCCGGGGCCAACCCTGGAGGTAGCGAAACACTCCGTTCCTGATGTGGGCCGAGACCTGGAAACTGCCATTGCCGTCACGGAACGGGAAATTGCGCAGCGGCCCCTGGATGGTGACCTGGCCAGAGGAAATGGTACCCGAAACGACCGCCTGGCCCAGCCAGTCGCGCAGACTCTGGGACATCGCGTCTGGATAATAGCGGGCAGCATGGGCCAGGTTGGCGTTGCTCACACTGACCTTGAGATCCAGCACCGGCGATGCATCACTGTTGTCCGGCAATTTCAGCGCCATTTTCCCGTACAGCGTGGCATCCCGCGCAATTACGCTCAGTTCCTCTCCCTGCACGCGCCACGAACCATCGTCACGCTGCCAGCTGATGCGGCCCGTGGCACCCTGGATATCGATGGGGCGGCGGAAAACACGGGGCAGGTCGACCTCCACATCCTTGCTGGCGAGCACCAGACTGCCGCCTTCGGTGCCGAACGACACGCGGCCCGTTAGGCCGTGTATCCCCGGGAACTTCTCGTACGGAGCGAATTTCAGCCCGTTCATGTCCGCCTCGACGGCATAACCGGACACCTTGCCGTCCTTGCGGTCGATCCGCACCCTGAGATTATCGACTTTCCCGCCGGGATGGACCGCACGCAGCAGCTCCAGCAGCTTATCCTGGCCATTCAGACCGGCCACGAATGCATTGACATCGTCGACATTGACGTGCTGCACGAAAAGATGGTCTTCATAAGGATTGTGCTCGATGCGCAGCTCGCCCGCCGACCACGGCGCCGAAGTCAACCCGAGCTGCAGGTGGCCGAGCTGCAGCGTCCAGCTTTTTCTTCCGGAGGTTGCGGTCCAGTTCACCTGGGCCGCTGCCGTTTTCACGTCAAACGCCGGGATTCCCGGCACAGCGAGCTTCAGTGCAACAACCCCTGCGCGGCCGTATAGCGAGGTTGCAACGCCATCGGCCCACTGGCTCGACACATTCACATCGAATCGGCCTCCGAAACCAGCGGGCAGCTTGCTGCGGATAATTTCCGGGAGCGCATAGGTATTGAGTCCCTCGGCCTGGACATCGATTTCCCCACGCCAACGCGGATTAGCAAGGGGGTCTCCGGTAATATTGGCCAGAAACGAACACGCCCGGCACATGGCAGCCGGGAATTTGGCGGTCATCTGCAGCTGATGGCGGTTGCCGCTGTTCTTCAAACTCAGATTGACTTGAGTCAGGCGCAGAGGCGGCTCCGCTGACTTGTAGTCTATCCATTCGACCTGACCGTCCTGCACTGCAACATCGTTCTGCTGGAACAGCCAGGGCAGAAAGCCCGCGCCCTGTCCCGGAATGCTCTGCCCGACGGGCGCGAGCCCGGTTATACGGAATGTGCCATCCGCAAGCCGTTCGAAGGACAGGTCCGGATGAACCAGGACCAGGTTGTTGATCTGGATCTGACCGGCGAGTAGCGGCAGCCACGCGAGCGTAATGCGCAATTCCTTGAGCTTCACCGCTATCTGCTGGCTGCCGGGGGAATAGACCGTCAGACCATAGACACGCAGGCCGGGATTCAACCCATGCCAATATGCCTCCGATCGGTCGATTCGCACACGGTAGGACGAACGCTGGCTGATGAAACTGGCAATCTGATCCTTGCGACTGGCCAACGTCGGCAACCAGGCGCGGGCAACTACCAGCGACACCGCCCCCAGTATCAGCAGCGCTACAGCGAGGTAGGCCGTCCAGCGGCCGACTCGCAGCACTGGGTGGTGCCAGGTCCACCAGGTCCAACCCCGCGTCACCCGGTGTCTCGCGCCCTTCCTGACCTCGGCCGATCGGCGCCCGCCTTTCCGCAATATCCGACGCATTGCGCTATTTTGCCGTATCACCCGCCCCGGAGATAGCAAGCTGAAAATCTGCCTCCGGATCCGTCAAAGCGTGAACTGGACGCCGGCACGCGTTATAATGGGATCCGCTGTCTGGACGGCTGAACGGGTCTTGACCGCCAGCCCCGCTTGGGCGCACGGTCGGCTCACATATCCGGGCCACGCAGCAGCAGATCCTGCTGCGGGAACGAAAAAAATCAGTAACACTGGTGGGGGGAGACATGACACAGCAGAGCCATCGGGCGCTCGATGCCATCATTGCCAGCATCGTTGCCGCCCTGAGACGCACTAAGGAGCTTGATGCTGCATTGGCGCGGATCCGTGCAGGTACCGCTGCCAGCCAGGCCGGCGCGCTGCGGCACTGAGCAGATTGCGGACGTTGCGGACGCGCCGGAGCCGGAGCGGCATTAAAGCAGCACCACGTCGAATTGCTCCTGGTTGTAGAGCGCCTCTACCTGCAGCTGCACGGTTTTGCCGATGAATTCCTGCAACTGCATCAAGCTCGTGGATTCCTCGTCAAGCAGCAGATCGATGACCACGGGCGCAGCCAGAACCAGGTATTTGTCGGCGCCGAACTGGCGCGCCTCGCGCAGGATCTCCCGGAAGATTTCATAGCAGACGGTCTGGGGGGTTTTGAGCACGCTACGTCCCTTGCAGACCGGACACGGCTCGCACAGCACGTGTTCCAGGCTCTCGCGGATGCGCTTGCGGGTTATCTCGACTAGCCCCAGCGGCGACATCTCGGTCATGAAAGTCTTCGAGCGGTCGCGCGCGAGGGCCTTTTCCAGTGCCCGCAACACCTGGCGCTTGTGGTCGTTATCGGCCATGTCGATGAAATCGATGATAATCATCCCGCCCAGGTTGCGTAGCCGCAGCTGCCTGGCAATGACCTGCGTCGCCTCGAGATTGGTCTTGAACAGTGTTTCTTCGAGATTCTTGCGGCCGACATAGGCTCCGGTATTCACGTCAATCGTGGTCATGGCTTCGGTCTGATCAATGACCAGGTACCCGCCTGATTTGAGCGGAACTTTGCGCTCCAGCGCCTTCTTGATCTCGTCCTCGACCGAATACAGATCGAAAATCGGCCGCTCCCCGGGGTAATACTCGATGCGGTTCTCCACCTCGGGAATGAATTCGCGCGCGAATTCGTGAGCCCGCTGAAAAGTCTCGCGCGAGTCTATCCGCACTTTTTCAACGTTCTCGCGAACAAGATCGCGCATAGCGCGCAGCGCGAGCACAAGGTCCTCGTGCAGAAGACTGCAGGGAGTAGCGCCCTTGATGCGATCCTGGATCGCCTGCCATACCCGCCGCAAGTATCGTATATCGGTCCTCAATTCCTCATCACTGACCGCCTCGGCTACAGTCCGTAGGATGTAGCCGCCTTCGTCACCTTCGTCCATGGCCGATTTCACGGCAGCGCGCAACCGTTCACGCTCCGCATCGTCACCGATCTTCTGGGAGATGCCTATGTGCTTGGTATAGGGCATGTACACCAGGTATCGCGCCGGAAGCGTAATATGAGTCGTTACCCGCGCACCTTTGGTACCGAGCGGATCCTTCACCACCTGCACCACAATTGGCTGTCCGTCATGAAGCAGGTCGCCTATGGCAACCGGCTCGGAATCCTGGCCCGGACCTGCCGGCACATTGCGCGTCTGGGTTGCGGAGCCAACGCTGCGGACGTCCGAGACGTGCAGGAAAGCGGCGCGCTCAAGGCCGATGTCTATAAACGCAGCCTGCATCCCCGGTAGAATCCGGGATACCCTTCCCATGTAGACGTTCCCAACTATCCCACGGTTGCGGGTGCGCTCTATGTGCACTTCCTGAAGCACTCCGTTCTCGATCACAGCCACCCGCGACTCCTGCGGGGTTACATTGATGAGTATCTCTTCACTCATGGAATCGAAAACCCCGTTTTCCGCAACAGCGTCGCGAGATCATAAAGTGGCAACCCCATGACACCCGAGTAGCTTCCTTCCAGTCGCGCGATATAGGCGGCTGCCCTGCCCTGAATCGCATAGGCGCCCGCCTTGTCGATCGGTTCGCCCGATTCCCAGTAGCGCGCAATCTCCTCGTCAGACATCGGGCCGAAGGTGACGCGACTCTCACTGAGAACACAGTCTTCCCGGTCCTGGTGCACGATGCATATTGCGGTTAGGACCTGGTGACTCTTGCCGGCCAGCCGACGCAGCATTCCGCAACCATGATCCCGGTTCGTTGGCTTCCCAAGGATCTCCCCGCCGATAACCACCTCGGTGTCGGCGCCGACAACCGGGAGCGCGCGTCCGCCGCGCACCCTAACCAGACGTGCCACGCAGTGGGCCTTCTCGGCCGCCATCCGCAGCACGTAGTCATTCGCCAGCTCGCCAGCAAGCGGCTGCTCGACGATTTTGGGCGCGACCACATCGAACGGGATGCCGAGCTGGCGCAGCAACTCGCGGCGACGCGGACTCGACGAAGCAAGATAGATGCTCGGCTCGGACATGTAGAATTCAGGCTATCGCCCCCACGTCTTTGATATGGCCGGCGGCCCGCAGACCGCTGGTTGTTGCGCCTATTCTCGATGATAAGGCAGGTGGTTGAGCATGCTCCATGCGCGGTACAGCTGCTCAGCCAGCAGCACCCGCACCAGCGTGTGCGGCAACGTCAGGGCCGAAAGCGACCAAAGCTCATCGGCCCGCTGCAGGCACTGCGGCGCAAGCCCCTCGGGTCCGCCAACCAGGAAGGCAACATCCCGCCCCTCCTGCAGCCACCTACCCATGGCCTCAGCGACCTGGTCGCTCGGAAGGACCCTCCCCTGCCTCTCCAGCGCGATGATTCGGGCGCCGGACGGTACTGCATCGAGACAGCGATCGCCCTCAATTCTCAGAATCCGCGCGATGTCTGCCGAACGGGAACGCCGGCCGGCCGGAATTTCCCGCAACTCCAGGCGGCAACCCGAATGCAGCCGCTTTGCGTAGCCGGCATAGGCGGTGTTCACCCACTCCGGCATGCGGGCGCCGACTGCTATCAAATGCAGACGCATGACCGCCGGCCGGTGTGACACGCCGGCAAGCGGGAGGTTCCGACCGCTTCCGGGCTATTGGCCCGCGACATCAGCCCTTTCCCCGTCGCTCCAAAGTTTTTCCAGGTTGTAGAAGTCCCGAGTCTGCGGCCGCATGATGTGCACCACGACATCACCAAAGTCTACCAGAACCCAGTCCCCCATCTTTTCCCCTTCGGTTCCCAGTGCTCGACGACCCAATTCGCGCAGCTTCTCCTGAATTTTTTCCGCCATGGACACCACATGGCGACTGGATGTCCCGCTCGCGATCACCATAAAATCGGTGATGTCGGTTACCTTGCGAACGTCCAGAACCTGAATATCCTGACCCTTGGCGTCGGCTAACACATCGTAGACCACTTGCTCTATCTTGTTTTCTGGCATCACATCCTCTGGGTTGGGTTGCGGTAGAGCCCGCGACTTGCAATGAATGCCTCCACCACGGCAGGGACCATTCCATGCACTGATTCGCCGCAAGCAAGCATCGCGCGGATGCGCGAGCCGGAGATGTCATGGGGACTCACAGACTGAAATACCAGCTTTCCGGACGGCACCCCCGCCAGCTGGATCGGATCGGTGCAGCGCCGGCCGCGCAGCCATTGCGGAAGCGCCTTCTCGTCTGGCGCGAAGTCCCATCCTGGACGCCGGACAACGACGAGATGGGCCAGCTGCGGCAGATCGCTCGCCCTGTGCCAAGATTCAATGCCATGAAAGGCGTCCACTCCTACGATGAGACAGATCGGACGCTGCCCGAGTTCAGCCCGAAACGATTCCAGCGTGGGCACCGTGTACGATGGGCCAGCACGCCGCAGCTCCCGATCATCGGCCCGAAAACCCGGAAATTCGGAAACAGCCAGGTCCACCATGCGCAATCGCTCCTCGGCGTTCGCGACCGGCGTGCGGCGGTGGGGCGGAAATGCGGCGGGAACAAAGCGCACTTCCTCAAGAACCAGCGTGCGCATGATTTCCTGCGCGGTGCGCAGATGACCGAAATGAATGGGGTCGAACGTACCGCCAAAAATTCCGATGGGCTGCACTCGCCGTTTCTGATGTTCAGCGTTTGCGCTAGATTGCGCCCAAGCATCATAGCCTGGGGGCGTATGCTTGGCAAACCGCCACCCCTAATTCTGGTGGAATACCGGCTCGAACTGCGACCCGCAGGACATGGCCGCGCTACTTTCGAATGTGCCCGTCTCCAAGAACGATGAACTTCTGGGAGGTGAGCCCCTCGAGGCCAACCGGCCCGCGCGCATGCAGCTTGTCTGTCGAAATACCGATTTCAGCGCCCAGGCCGTATTCGAACCCGTCTGCGAACCGCGTTGAAGCATTGACCATCACCGAGCTTGAATCGACCTCACGCAGGAACCGGCGAGCGCGTGTGATGTCTTCGGTGACAATGGCATCGGTATGCTGCGAACCGTACCTGGCGATGTGTTCAAGCGCATCATCCAAGCCAGGGACAATCCGCACGGCCAAAATGGGGGCCAGATACTCGGCATACCAGTCATCCTCGGTGGCCGCCTTGGCCCAGGGCAGAATATGGCGCGTCGCAGCGCAAGCGCGCAGTTCCACGCCCTCATCGCGATACATCGCACCCAATTTCGGCAGCACTCTGTCGGAAATATTCTGGGCTACCAGCAAGGTCTCCATGGTGTTACAGGTGCCGTAACGCTGGGTCTTGGCATTGAAAGCAACCCGCACGGCTTTTTCCAGGTCGGCCTTGTCGTCAACATACACGTGGCACACACCATGGAGATGCTTGATTACCGGAATGGTCGCTTCCTGGCTGATACGTTCGATGAGGCCCTTTCCGCCACGCGGAACGATGACATCGACGTACTCCTTTAGGCGGATCAGTTCACCGACTGCGGCGCGGTCCGGGGTTTCCAGCACCTGAACCGCATCAGCCGGCAGGCCGGCATCGACCAGGCCGCGATGGATGCAGGCGGCGATGGCCTGATTCGAGTGCAGCGCCTCAGAGCCGCCGCGCAGAATAGCGGCATTTCCGGACTTCAGGCACAGGCCGGCCGCATCTGCCGTCACGTTCGGCCGCGACTCGTAGATGATACCGATCACACCAAGCGGCACACGCATGCGACCGACCTGAATGCCAGATGGTCTGTAATTGAGTCCGGTGATCTCGCCGACCGGGTCAGGCAATGCCGCAATCTGACGCAGGCCCTGGGCCATGGCAGCGATGCGTCGTGGATCCAGCGTCAGCCGGTCTAGCAGCGCTGCATCAAGACCCGACTGGGTGCCGGCTTCGAGATCCCTGCTGTTCGCCTGCACAAGCCTGTCGGCCGAACCCTCGATGGCCAGCGAAATGGCTTCAAGTGCATTGTTCTTGGCAGCGGTCTCCGCTCGCGCCATCTCGCGCGATGCCTGGCGGGCACGCTCGCCGAGGTGCCGCACATACTCCCGGACATCGAACGCGTCCGGCTCATGCGATGCCGTCTTCATGATGGACTCTCCAGTATCCTGCGCCGCCCGCCTACGTTGCTACGGCGCGCGTGGCACCAGCCCTGCGGCCGCATGGATCCGCACGCCACACAGCGCCAGCACCATCGATTCGAGTTCCAGCCACACATCGCCCTCGGCCCGACCCTTGATGACATGGTCTATGTGCGCTGCACGCACCAGCATGCCCAGCCATTGCGTCGGATGCAAGCGACGTAGCGCCTTCGACACCACCGGTCGGCGGCTTGCCCAGATACGGTGCGCCTGGAAGACCCCGGATTCGGCGTGCCCCTGGGCAATCTGCGCCGCAATCTGGGCCATGCTGCGGGTCTCCCTGGCCAGCGCCCACAGAACGAGTATCGGCTCGAGCCCCTCGGCCCGCAAGCTCTCCAGCACACGGATCGCCGATCGCCCGTCGCCTGCAAGGCAGGCATCCGCCAGACCGTATACCGTAAAGCGCGCATTGTTGGAGAGAATTCCCTCGACTTCCGCGATCCGTATTTCGCCGTCACCGTACAACAGCGCCAGTTTGTCCACTTCCTGCGCCGCAGCCAGCGGATTGCCTTCCATCCGGTATGCAATGATATCCGCTACGCCAGGCTCCGCGCGCAGTCCCCGAAGCCGCATGCGCCGTGTGACCCATCCGGGAAGCCGCTCTGCATCGAGCGGACGGACCGTCACCGCGACACCGGCCTCTTCCAGCGACTTGACCCAGCCGCTCTCACGGGTTTGCCGGTCGAGCTTGCCCGTAACGACCAGCAGAATGCTGTCAGCGGGCGGGCGGGCGCCAAGCTGCGACAGAACCTGCGCACCCCGCTCGCCCGGCTTTCCATTCGGCATGCGCACTTCCAGCAATCGCGCGCTAGAAAACAGCGACAGGGATTGTGTCGATACGAACAGATCGTTCCAGTCGAACCCGCTGGCCACGTTCGCCACGCTGCGCTCGGAATAGCCAGCCCCGCGCGCCGCATCACGAATCTCCTCGCAGCTCTCGTCCACCAGCAGCGGTTCGTCTCCGGAAACGAGGTACACCGGGGCAAGCCCCTTGCGCAACAGCTCCGGCAGCCGTTCTGAATCAATGTGCATGCCTGGCGTCCCGGCCGGTACCGACTGCAGCGAGCTGGCGGATGATCTGCTGCACAGCATCACGCCGCATGTCATTCTGCAGAAATTGGTTTTCGCGCTCGGTTGCCAGCACGTTCAGCTTGTTGAAGCTGTACTCGCGCTGGATCTTGATCGTGCGCGGCGGAATGATCTGGCGGCCGGCGGCATCAGCGAGACTGAAGCTCACCTGGTAGTCCAGCATATATTCGGTAGCCCGGCCCGTGACATCGATCGCCGCCACCTCACTGCTGATGCTTTCGCCCCACAACGTCAGGGTAGGTACCCGGGGCGCCGGAGTATCGACAAGGCGTGCGCCGGTCTCGGTGCGCAGGGCGTCGCGCATCTGGACAAGCAGCGGTGGATAGGCGGCTCCGCCCGCCATAGTCACCCGGAGCACCGACAGTCGCGCAGGTAGCGTCGCAGACTGCACTCCGCGAAGATGAAAGCCGCAACCACCGAGCAACAACAGCGCAACCGCCAGCGACAGCGCGACAATATGCCGGGTGCCTAGGCTCCTGGCTGCAATGGCGCCGCGCACCAACGGTCTATTCCGCCACAACGATGTTCACCAGCTTTCCCGGCACCACGACCACTTTTTTCACCGGCCTACCCTCGATGTGGCGGGCAACGACCGTATCAGCGAGTGCGGCCGCACGCAGCTGATCGGCAGACGTCCCGGACGGCACCGAAATCCGCCCGCGCAGCTTGCCGTTGACCTGAACCACGAGATCGACGACGTCGCGCCGTAGCGCCGACTCGTCTGTCTGCGGCCAGGTTGCATCCAGAATATCGCCGCCAAAGGCCAGCTCCTGCCAGAGGTGATGACAGATATGCGGAGTAATCGGAGACAGCAGTCGCAACAGGATCGCGAGGCCCTCCGACACGACTGCCCTGCACTCTGGCAAAACGCTCCCGGCCCCCGGAGCCCTTGCAACAGCCGACGACCGTTCCAGAACGTTCAGAATTTTCATTGCTGCCGAAACAACCGTATTGAACTGGTGCCTGTCAAAGTCAACGTTCGCCTGCCTAAGCACCGAGTGCAGCTCGAAGCGCAAATCCCTCAACCCACCCGCCGCGGGGATCCGGACCGTGTCCACTGGACAGTCTGCGACCATAGCGCGATGTTCGTAGGCGAAATTCCAAAGACGCCGCAGAAACCTCGAGGCACCCTCCACGGCCGAGTCCGACCATTCGAGCGTCATCTCGGGCGGCGCCGCAAACATCATGAACAGGCGCGCGGTGTCGGCTCCATAGCGCTCTATGAGTGTCTGAGGATCAACGCCGTTACCTTTAGATTTTGACATCGTGCCGATGCCCGCCGACTCCACCGGCTGTCCGTCGCTCTTCAAGATCACGCCGACGCGGACACCTTTTTCGTCATACTTCGGCTCGACATCGGCCGGATTGAAATAGGCGATACGCCCGCTTGCAGGCTTGCGGTAGAAAATCTCATTCAGCACCATGCCCTGGGTCAGGAGCCGCGCAAACGGTTCGTCTCCCTGGACCAGCCCGAGGTCGCGCATGACCTTCCACCAGAACCGTGAGTACAGCAGGTGCAGGATCGCGTGTTCTATTCCGCCAATGTATTGGTCTACCGGCATCCAGTACTTGACTTCATCGTCCACCATTGCCTGCGCCCGACCAGGTTCGGTCGGAAGCGAGCAATAACGCGCGTAGTACCACGACGAATCCACGAAAGTGTCCATGGTGTCGGTCTCGCGACGCGCCCGCCCGCCGCATTTCGGACAGTGACAGGCTAGAAAATCCTCCCTCCTGCTCAGCGGATTCCCGGTACCGTCTGGTACGCAGTCCTCAGGCAGCACAACCGGAAGATCCTCGTCAGGCACCGGCACTTCGCCGCAACGCTCGCAGTGGATAATGGGTATTGGGCAACCCCAGTAGCGTTGGCGCGAGATGCCCCAGTCACGCAACCGCCAAACCACCTGCCTGTCGCCGAGCCCCTTGGACCGGAGGTCGGCGGTAATACGCTCCACAGCCTCCGTGTAGGCAAGGCCGTCGTATTTACCGGAATTGACACACCGGCCACGCGTCTTGTCGCCGTACCATTCCTGCCAGGCGTCGGCCGAGAAGCGTTCGCCCTCGATTCCGATAACCTGCCGAATAGGCAGCCCATACGCCCTGGCGAAATGGAAATCGCGCTCGTCGTGCGCCGGAACGGCCATTACGGCCCCCTCGCCGTAGCCCATGAGCACGTAGTTGCCGACCCAGACGGGAATCGCCTCGCCGGTCAGGGGATGGGTCACGGATATTCCCGCCGCCATGCCCTTCTTCTCAGCGGTTGCCAAATCCGCCTCCATAACCGTCCCGTGGCGACATTCATCGATGAAAGCGGCCAGCTCAGGATTGCGCGCCGCAGCGCGGCTAGCCAGGGGGTGCTCCGCGGCAATCGCACAAAAAGTCACCCCCATGACCGTGTCGGCGCGTGTCGTAAAGACCCAAAGCCTGCCCTCCTCACCATCGATCCGGTACGGAAAGGCGAAGCGCACGCCCTCGCTCTTCCCGATCCAGTTTGCCTGCATGGCGCGCACCCGCTCCGGCCACTCGGGCAGCTTGTCGAGGTCGGCCAGCAGCTCTTCGGCATAGCGCGTGATCGCAAGGTAATACATCGGAATCTCGCGCTTTTCCACCAGCGCGCCCGTACGCCATCCGCGGCCGTCTATTACCTGTTCGTTGGCGAGCACCGTCTGGTCCACCGGGTCCCAGTTGACCACGCCGGTCTTTTTGTACGCGATACCCCGTTCGCGCATGCGCAGGAACAGCCACTGGTTCCAGCGGTAATAATCAGGCTGGCAGGTTGCCAGTTCACGGCTCCAGTCAATCGCAAAACCAAGCGATTTCAGCTGCCTCTTCATGTAGGCGATGTTGTCGTACGTCCAGCGCGCCGGCGGCACGCTGTTGGCCATCGCCGCATTTTCGGCCGGAAGTCCGAAAGCGTCCCAACCCATAGGTTGGAGCACATTTCTGCCACGCATGCGCTGGTACCGCGCAATGACGTCTCCGATGGTGTAGTTGCGAACGTGCCCCATATGCAGGCGGCCGGACGGATAGGGGAACATCGAAAGGCAATAAAACTTCGGCCGCCCCGGATCCGGCATTGCCCGGAAACTCTGACGGTCCTGCCAGCCAGACTGGACTTCTCTTTCTATTTTTTCAGGATTATAGCGTTCGTGCATGGAATAGCTGCCGCGGGAAAATCGGGAACCGGGAACAAGTCAGGGCGTCTGCCGCGTCGTGCTCCACGCTGTATGCTGCCCCACGACCCGCCGGGGACACCGAATTCCCGACCTGCTCCGGCTGGCGCATGCGCCAGCCGGAGCAGGGAGCTGATCGTTCAGGAGGCTGTCGCACGCCGCATTGCAACGGGCTGTGACGCCACGGTGCGAGCGGCGGGCTACGGCCGTTTCCCTCACTTCGCCACCGGCGAAGATTCGGCATTGTACATCTGCATCACTTGCTGCGTGATATCCATGCCGGGGTCGGAGTACAGCACCATCAGCTGGGTCTTCTCGAACACCAGATTGAGGTGGTCCCGGTGCGCCACCTTGGCGATAATGGCCTTGATCGCACCGATCGACTGCTGCATGTACTCGTTGTCCTTCGCGCGCAAGGCGGTTTGCGCCTCGCCAGCCATAGTCTGGTATTTCTGCAGCTCGGATTCGAACTGCTTCTTCTCGGCAGCCTTCTGGGCATCTGTGAGCGTAAGGCGTTCTTTCAGAAAACGGTCCCGCATTGCCTGAAGCTTGTTCTTCTCCTCGTTAAGCGGCCCCTGCCGTTCCTTGATGAATTGCTCCATCTCGGCTTGATGTTCCTTTCCGGGCCTGCTCTCGAGGATCACCTGCCGCATATCGACAAACCCGATCCTGAGACTGCCTGCCGCGTACGCTGGGGCGCACGCGATGATGCCTCCCAGCAGAAAAACGGTGGCTAACAGCTTTCTATTCATGAATGCGCTCCTGGGTCGCTTGTAATCGGCGGGACCGCCTCACGGTTCCCTGCCATCGATGGGAGCAAGATTATTCCACAGCGGTTCGGCAAGCGTAAGGGGCAGCTTGCGCCGCCCCAGGCACCAGCCCGTAAGGCCGGATCGGACTGCCGCCAGGCGCCGATCGGCAGTCGCCGCCAAGGAGTGCCCCGGCCGGCGCGACCAGACACGTCCGGAACCCGGGGGTAGACGGGCGCTCACGGCCGTTTCCGGCAGCCAACGGTGCCCCGGCCCGCTGTCGCAGGCCGTCTCCCTTGCTGCCGCCACGACATGAAATCCGATGGCCGGGCACAGCGAAAACCATACAGGCCAACGCGCGTCTGAACTGCAGGGCCCGAAGCGCCCTCTGCCATACCGCCATTCTGGTTTGGCAGCAGGAAGACAAGACTGCTAGGTCCGGCGTCGCCTTTTGGGGCGCATGAAGCGCGCCGCCACAGCGCCCGCTACCATTGCCACGAGCAGGCACACAATCACCCGGTTACCATACCTGACGTACGGGGTGATGCCTTTCAATGGCGTCACTGTTCCAGTAAGCACCCAGCGATGAAACTGTGGGGCGCGGGCGACAACCCGCCCGTGGCTATCGATAATGGCTGTGACGCCGGTATTGGTGGCAAGCATCATCTGGCGGCCGGCCTCCAACGCACGCATACGCGCCATTTCCATCTGCTGATACGATGCCAGTGAATGTCCGTACCAGGCGTCTTCGGTTACGTTCGCCAGCAACGTCGCCTGCGGAAGTGCGCGCATTACCTCGGAACCGAATGCGTCCTCGTAACAGATTGACATGCCGACCGCCTGACCGTCGACCTGAAGTGGCGGCTGGCGTGCGGGCCCCGCACTCAGATCGGACATCGGAATGTGCAGATCATCAAAAAGCCACCCCAGTTCCGCGGCAAACGGAATATACTCGCCGAAAGGAACCAGGTGATGCTTGCGGTAAACACCCTGGAATGAACCGACGCTGATTACGCTATTGTAATAGCGCAAAACCCCGTCTACAGGTCTGCGCTCCAGTATGCCCAGCAGGATGTCCATGTGACGGGCTTCCGCCGCCTGCCGCAACTGGGCGAGGAAACTGTGTTCGATCTGGTCAAAAAAGTACGGCACCGCCGCCTCTGGCCAGATGGCCAGATCAATTCCGCGCTGGGCAAAGGTCAGCCTTGTGTAGCGCTGCAGGATGTCTCGGCGATAGGCGGGCGCCCATTTCTGTGCCAGCGGCACATCTCCTTGAACCAGCGCAACACGCAGCGGCGCCCCCGCCGGCCGCACCCAGTCGACACGTCCTGCCAGCCACGCGACGATCCACAATCCAACCAATGCCCCAATGTAGCGCCACACGGCCGGCCGGCGCCGCAGGCGCCACCCTTGGGCCACCGCGCCGGCGCTCAGCGCCGCGGCCAAACTCACTCCGTACACCCCCAACCATGGTGCCAGTCCGGCCAGCGGACCATCAATCTGGCTGTAGCCTACGGCGAGCCACGGGAATCCGGTCAGCAGCCAACCCCGTATCCACTCCACCAACGTCCAAAGTGCGGACACGCCCAGGATCTGGGCCCAGGGGCCGGCATCGGAAAGCAGGCGCGCCTGAAGCCAGCCGACCAGTGCCGGGTAACAGGCCAAAAAAGAGAAAAACAGAAACAGCGCCAGGATTGCGAGTGCGGCCGGCATCTGTCCATAGGTGTGCAGGGCAACGTATAGCCAGGAGACTCCGACACCAAACTGCCCCAGGCCGAACAGAAAGCCGCGCCACGCGCTGCGTCCGGGCGTAGCGTCGCGCCATAACATGAACAGCGACGCCAGAGAGAAAATTGCCAGCGGATACAGCGACACCGGCGAAAATGCCAACGGCAGCAATCCGCCGGCGACAAACGCGAGCAGGTCGCGGCGCGCGGGCGTAAGCGTGACCTGCAGCGGCATCGGCTAATCCGGTCCGGGCCGATAACCCTAGGAACCGGATGCGTCAGCGCCCGGAGCGTTGCCGACCCGGGTCGCTTTCAGCAGGTGCACCTGGCGACTGTCTGCGCGCAGCACCTCGAACCGCAAACCGCCAATATCGACCCGTTCTCCACGCCGAGGCAGATGCCCGAATGCCGACACCACCAGTCCGCCGATCGTGTCGACGCCATCGCTGGAGAACGATGTGCCGAGCCGGGAATTGGCTTCTTCCAGCGTTGCAAGCGCCTTTACCACAAATTCCCCCGAACCCCGCTCCACAACCATGACGTCATCGGCGTCAATGTCGTATTCATCTTTGATTTCTCCGACGATCTGCTCGAGTACGTCTTCTATCGTCACCAGGCCGCCCACCCCGCCGTATTCATCCACAACTATGGCCATATGGTTTCGATTGGCGCGAAAGTCGCGCAGCAACACATTCAGGCGCTTGCTCTCTGGCACGAATACGGCCGGACGCAGGTAGTCGTTTAGACTAAACCGCGATTTCTCGCGCTTTCCCGAATAAAAATAGCGCAGCAGATCTTTTGCCAGCAGGATTCCAACAACCTTGTCCTTGTCGCCGTCGATTACCGGAAAGCGCGAGTGCCCGGTCTCAATCACCCGCGGGAGGTATTCTTCGGGTGCGGCATTCTTGTCAACGACATATATCTGCGCGCGCGGCACCATGATATCGCGCACCTGCATCTCCGAGACCTGCAGCACCCCTTCGATCATATCGAGCGCATCCCGATCCATGAGATCGCGTGCCTGCGCCTCGCGCAGAACCTCGATCAACTGCTGGCGCGTTCCGGGCTCCCGCAACAGGGCCATACCCAGGCGATCCAGAAACGAGCGCGGTTGGCCGTCACCGCCGTGGTCTCCGCTGTTCTGGCTCATCTCGCAACCGAGCTGGCTTCAGGCGTACGGATCCGCAAAACCCAGCCGCCTGACAACCCGGGACTCCATCTGTTCCATGATCTTCGCATCGCGTTCGTGAATATGGTCATAGCCTCGCAGGTGCATTATACCGTGAACCACCATGTGCGCCCAATGTGCCGCGGCATCCCCACCGCCCAACCGCGCTTCCCGCGCAACCACAGGCGCACAGATCACGATATCACCGAGCAGCCCCGGTGCGGCCGATATATTTGCCTGGTCCGCATAGCAAAACGACAGCACATTGGTCGGCCCAGACTTGTGGCGGTAGCGGCGGTTGAGTTCCGCGCTCTCGTCTTCACCCACGATGCGCACCACAAGCTCGATGTCATTTGTGGCGACGTCTTCCAGCGCCGCCCGTGCCCATTCCAATATGGCCGCCTTTTTTGGAACTCCGGTGCGGGCACATGCGTACTGGACATCCACGCGCAACGTCATCGTGTCCGCCGCTTACGATCCGCCATCGCGCCGCGATTCATACGCTTCGACGATTTTCTGGACCAACGGATTCCGAACGACATCTTGGGGTGTGAAGTGCATGAAGCTGATCCCGCCCACGCCTTCCAGGACTTCCATAGCTTCCCTCAGGCCCGACTTCTGGGTGCGCGGAAGATCGACCTGTGTAATGTCGCCGGTGATCACAGCCTTCGCGTCAAATCCGATGCGGGTGAGAAACATTTTCATCTGTTCCGTTGTCGAGTTCTGCGCCTCGTCAAGGATTATGAAAGATTCATTGAGCGTGCGTCCGCGCATGTAAGCAAGCGGGGCTAGCTCGATCACGTTCTTCTCAAGCAACCGCGCAACGCGTTCGAAACCAAGCATCTCGTACAGGGCATCGTACAGCGGACGCAGGTAGGGATCGACCTTCTGCTCGAGAGCCCCAGGCAGGAAGCCGAGTCGCTCGCCGGCCTCTACCGCCGGACGAACCAGCACGATGCGGCCAACCTCATCACGCTCCAAAGCATCGACCGCACACGCAACGGCCAGAAACGTCTTGCCGGTGCCTGCCGGGCCGATACCGAAATTGATGTCGTGCGTCACGATGCTGCGGATATACTCGCGCTGATGCACTGTGCGCGCCCTGATTGTGCACTTCGGCGTTCTCAGAACGATTTCATCGCCACCGCCATCCAATCCGCGTACTTCGATCTGCTGGAGCGCAGAACGCACCCCTGCCGGGGTTAGGAGGCTGCTCTTTGCGGTGGCGTCGTACAGTTCCTTGATCAGGCGCTCTGCTTGACGCACAGCGCCGGCATCGCCGATTACCCGGAACACATTGCCGCGATTGGCAATCTCGACGCCGAGATGTCCCTCGATCTGTCGGATATGTTCGTCGAACCGTCCACACAGGTTGGCAAGCCGTACATTGTCGGCCGGAACCAGGCTGAATTCGATCTGCTTCGGTTTTTCGGTCAACGGTACAGTCCGCTGCTAGCGTGATACGGCCCAACCGCCCGCTGCGTCGCCAGCCAACCGTCCACGCAACGTGAAGTGTGCCGCCTCGGTGATCTGGACGTCCAGAAGGCGCCCGACAACGCCTTTGTCCGCACACTCGAAATTCACCATGCGGTTGTTCTCAGTACGGCCGCAGAGCTGTTCCGGATTCCGGCGTGCCGGACCCTCCACCAGGATACGCTGCACCGTTCCGACCATTCCAAGACTGATCTGTGCGGCCATTTCCTCGTTGCGCCGCTGCAGGATGCCGAGCCGCTCCTCCCTGACCTGCAACGGCGTGTCGTCCGCCAGTAGCGCGGCTGGCGTGCCGGGCCGCGGGCTGTAGAGAAAGCTGAAGGACTGGTCGAAACCGATCTCCTCCAAGAGGTCCATGGTAGCCCGGAAGTCGGCGTCGGTCTCGCCCGGGAACCCAACGATGAAATCGCTCGTAATGCTGACGTCCGGTCGCGCCTCCAGCAGGCACCGCATCTTCGACCTGTAGTCGTCCACGGTATGGCCGCGCTTCATAAGCGCGAGAATCCGGTCGGATCCGCTTTGCACCGGCAAATGCACATGTGATGCGAGCTGCGGTACTTCCACGTGGGCCCGAATTAGCGCGTCACCGAATTCCACAGGGTGGGACGTGGTATAGCGAATGCGGTCTATGCCGTCCACCTCCGCAACGTAGCGAATCAGATCCGCCAGATCGACAACCCCGCCACCGTAGCGCGCTCCACGATAGGCGTTGACGTTCTGGCCAAGCAGTATGACTTCCCGCACGTTCTGCTCTGCAAGCGCCGCTACTTCCGCAATCACGTCATCGAACGGCCGGCTGAATTCCTCGCCGCGGGTGTAGGGGACTACACAGAAACTGCAGTACTTGCTGCAACCTTCCATAACAGATACGAACGCGCGTACGCCGTCGGCGCGCGGTTCCGGGAGGCGGTCAAACTTCTCGATTTCCGGAAATGACGTATCCACCGCCGGCATGTCGCCGCGCAATGCGGCGTCGATCAGTTCCGGGAGACGGTGCAGGGTTTGCGGACCGAACACGACGTCAACTTGGGGCGCACGGCGGCGCAGCGCATCTCCCTCCTGGCTGGCGACACATCCGCCGACGCCGATGACGATCCCGGGCCGTTGCTTCTTCAGTGCTTTCCAGAAGCCGAGCTGGGTAAAGACCTTCTCCTGCGCCTTCTCGCGGATGGAACAGGTATTGAGCAACAGGACGTCCGCCTGTTCCGGTTCTGCCACAGTCTCCATGCCATGGGTCACGCACAGCAGATCGACCATACGCGCGGAATCGTAGTCATTCATTTGGCAGCCAAATGTCTTTATATAAAGCTTGCGGCCCATAGCATGCGTCTGTGATCGGGATTCACGAGTTTAGCGCAAACGGATGGCTGACGACACGACAGATCGGCCAGGAGCGTCCAACCTACCGCCAAGGGGAACGCCGGCCCTCGGCGAGCAACCATGAGGGCATTGGCCTCTGTACGGGGATCAATCAGGTCGTCGGGGCCGTGTTTACAAGTGCCCAGGTTGAGGCTAAATGTAATGTAAATTAGTGTACCGTAGCGTACCACGGGCCGACATTTTGGTCCGGAGCCGGGAATCCAGCAAGACGCCCCAATGCAGATTAGCGACAATCTGACCGTTCAGCCGGCGACAGGCACTTCGGGGCCGGTCCTCGCCCAGACCCGGGCCTGGGAGGTGGGACAGCTCCTGTCCGCCACCGCGCTGGGGAACCTAGGCCCTGGGCAGATATCACTTCGCATCGCCGGCCAAAGCCTGACAGCACAGACCCGACTCGCGGTCGAACCCGGCACAACCCTCACCTTGCGCGTCGTAGCCGCTGGCGAACAGCCGACGCTGGCGGTCGTTTCTCCGGCGGCCGAATCGGACCCGCAACTGCAGGCCTGGCGGACCGCTCTTCCGCTCCAGGAGCCCCTGCCGCCGCTGCTGGACGCGGTTGTGGCCCTCGCAGGAGGCGCATCGACTGCCGAGCCGCCAGTGAGCCCGGCACCGGCCATTGCAAAAATTGCCCGCCAAGTGCTCGGCGGTCTTGCGGATGTCCAGACGGTGGCGCGCCCTGCCGGGCTCAAGAAGGCAATTCTTGACTCCGGACTGTTTCTGGAGGCCCGCCTGTCGGCCGCTGCCAAGGGCGGGGACACAACCGGGATCACCATAACCGATCTCAAGGCCGGGCTTTTGCGGCTGGCCAACGCTCTGCAAGAAACACCCACAGCGCCAATCCCGACCGCAGAAGCCATCGCGCAAGAACCCCCGGGCGCCACAGTGCAGGTACCAGCCGATACACGGCCTACTGCTCAGGCCGGAGGTCCAGCGCCAGCAATCGGCAGCCCAGGGCAGGCAACACACTATTCCTCGTCTGCCGCTTCCGCAGCACGGGACTCGATGGTGGCATCATCCCTGCAAAGAGCAACCTCCGCTTCCGACCCGTCTCCCCAAAATCCGATCCGTCAGGTAGAGGCGGCACTGGCACGTCTGCAGATGAACCAGCTCTCATCACTGCCGACGGGCAGCGGCGAGGCCCTCATCTGGGCAATTGACCTACCGATCCGCCTCGAGGACCGGGTAGACGTACTGCGCCTCAGGGTTGAGGGCGAGGACCGGCGTGGCCATCCGAAAGGCTCGTTCGCCTGGTCCGTGTCGCTTGACCTTGAGCCGAATGGCCTCGGATCCGTGCAGGCACGACTGACTCTCCTCGACAGACAGATCTCTGCGAACGTCTGGGCCGAACGGCCGCAAACCGCCGCCCTGTTCGCGACACATCTCGATGAACTCCGTGATGGAATGACGCGGGCCGGTTTGACCATAGCTGCAATGGGATGCTACTGCGGGAAAGCGCCGCAGATCGGCGCCGGCCGCATGCCTGAGAAGCTTGTGGATACCCGCGTATGAGCCGGAGTAGCGGCCAGGGTGACGACTGCACGACACCGGGCTCTCCCCCTCCCCCGTCGCGCGCGGTAGCGCTACGCTACGACGGCAAAGGAGCGCCGCGCGTCACCGCCAAGGGCGAAGGAGAACTGGCAGAGCGAATACTGGCTATTGCCCGGGAACACAACATACCACTCCATGAAGACGCCGATCTCGCACGCATGCTATCGCGGATCGACCTTGGAGAAGAGATTCCCGCGAGCCTGTATGTGGCAGTTGCAGAGGTGATCGCCTTCGCCTACCGCCTGAGCGGCAGAAGCCCTGATCTGGGCGCCGCGGGCCCACGCTGAATCGTGCCGGCCAGCCGCCGGGTTGTCAGCTGCACACTTCCGTCGCTGTCCGCTCAGGGCGCCAGACAAACGCGGTCACGCCCGGATCGCTTTGCTTCATACAGTGCGGCATCTGCCCGCTCAAAAAATAGCCGGTCGCTTTCGCGCGCACGCAATGTAGCCACTCCCGCGCTAACGGTAAATCCAACATCACCGCCCGGCATATGGCAAGGAGTGGCGCGCACTGCCAGGCAGATGCGCTCGGCCATCAGTCGTGCCCCATACTGGTCAGTGTTGTTCATCAGGACGGAAAACTCCTCACCGCCGAAGCGTGAAAGGATATCGCTTTTGCGCACACAGTCGACCAGCCGATCGGACAGCGTCTTGATTACTGAATCGCCGGTCGCATGGCCATGGCTGTCGTTGATAGACTTGAAATGATCGATGTCCAGAATAACCAAGGACAATGGCGTGCCGTTGCGCCCGGCCAGCAGGATCTCCCGATGCAGAGCGGTATCCATAGCCGAACGGTTGTACAGTCCGGTAAGCGGGTCCCTGAGCGCCGACTGCAGTGCGCGCTGATACATCAGCGCATTCCGCAGCGGAAAGGCTAGAGTTACCAGAAAATTTTCGAACAGCACAATTTCGTCGTGGACAAAGGGCGTGGCGCGGGTAAGGACAAGGTGGCCCAGCGCCTCGTCGCCAAGCACCAAGCGATAGGTGCACACATGCTGCTGGGGCACGCCGGTCTGAACTTCCAGATTCTGGATCGGGTTGCCGTAACCGAGGCTCGCGTGCGGGATAGCCGGCTGGATCGACGCGCCAAAAATCCGGATCAGCTGGCCGACGTCGAGTGTCGTCTGCAGGCGGGTGAGGAGGTCCGCCAGCCCACGCTCCCGCAGCACGTCATCGCCGCCAGCCAGCCCGACGGGATTTGCCGCCACCGAGCCGGCTTCCACCACGACTTGCAGTTGTTCCTGCATTATCATTTCTTCTTGTCCGTGTTAGCCGTCAGGTACCCGAATTCAGCTCATTTCCAACGTTCGATTCGATTTCCGGAACTAGGCCCGATCCGCATCGGGCGCAACAGCCGTTCCGATGACACCGGCATCAGCGCACTGTCCCGCCGGTTAACAGCCCGCCTCGCAACCCGCCTTGCGGTCCCGCTGAACCGGACGTCGCACACCCGCCTTCTCGATGCCGGCCGCCTTCGAAGGACCCTCCGGGGCAGCGCCAGCGCCGTAAAGCCGCATCAACAGTTCCGCCTCTCCACGAACAAGTCCTAAGCTCGAGACAATCTCGGCGGCATCGGCGCCCGCACGTACTAGTCTTGCAGCTTCCGCGTAAGAGTGGTCGTAGATTTCATGGTGAACTGGCCGCTCCGTCGGGTCAGGGATTTGCGCCAGCGCGCGCTCCATGCGGCCCAACCGCTCCGTCAGCCCGGCAGCCTCACTGCGTACGGCCGACAGATCCGCCTGCAACATCTGCATGGCATACTGCCCCGCACGCGCCCGGCGCTGCGCCAGCTGTCCGGCAACAGCGAGTACGAGCTGCAGTACCGCACCCGCAAGCAATATGGCAACACCAGCGGCCATCATCAGTTCGCTCGTCATCGCGCCTACCTCCACCCTGCGTATTCATCGATATGATCCGGGGGTCCGTCGTCCTTGCCCGGAGACGGGGCAGGCCTATCCTGAGTTGGCTTCCGTTGCCGTTGCTGCCGGCGGCGCTGATCCTTAGGGTCAATGGGACGCATCGGCCGCGTTGGGGAGGTGGGCGGAACATCGCCGAGATCCGGCATTACCCACGTCGCTGCAGTCTGCGCCGCAACGCGAAGTCCCGGCAACAAATGTATCTCAGACACCGCCACCAGGGGCCACCACATCGCCGAGAAGCTGATTGAGGTCGATGAGGATCAAGAGCTCGCCACCATGACTGCAGACACCCTGCACAAATCGTGTGCTTTCGTCGTTGCCGACATTGGGCGCTGTTTCTACTTGGTCGGCACGCAGTTCCAACACCTCGGCAACGCTGTCGACAAGCATGCCCACCACTTGCCCTCCGGTTTCGGTGATCACAATGCGCGAATCATCGCTGGTCGCAATCGCAGGAAGATTGAAGCGGCGCCGTGCGTCGACCACGGTAACAACATGGCCACGCAAGTTGATAATACCGAGCACGAAATCCGGCGATCCAGGCACCGGGGTGATCTCACTCACGCGCAGCACCTCCTGCACCTGCATCACGTTAATGCCGTAGGTGTCGCAGTCGAGCCGGAATGTCACCCACTGGGCAACCGGGTTCGGAAGAGCCTGCACTGCCTGGTTCATCGCCTGCACTCCTGGATATCTTGGCCTTGGCGCCATCCGCGAGACGTCCCGCTTCCTCTCAATTGCTTACTGGAATCGGACGATAGCGCCAAATTTCTGACACTTAGGTTACTAGATTGCAGGAACTGTGCCAGCATGTTGTCAAGACTTCGACTCACGGTCAAATAGGGCAATCAACGCATCGGCGTCCACCAGCGCATAGCCAAGCCTCGAAACGGTCCCGGCAAGCCACAGCCGCCGAGTTTGCGCCGTGCGCCAGCACACTTCGCCGGCTTCCAGGTCGGCAACCGCGAGATTTCCGTCGCACCCCAGCCCCCATCGGCTGTCTTGCAGAACGACCACGGAACTGGGCTGCCAGGCCAGAGGTTGCCGCTCGGGCGGCAAAATGAAGCCGCACGGATTTACGACATTGATAACACGCCCCGCAAACTCAATTGTGCCGATCAACCAGGACACGGCACTCAGCGACAACGCCGCGAGATTTGGCGAGTCAACGACGCCCTCGATCCTTGCTAATGGCAGCGCCAACCGGAGGCCGGTCAGTCCGAAAACCTGCACCTGCAACCCGCCCACTGACTGGTCGCCGGCTGGTGTGGCAGCGGTCCCGTGCGGCGCGTCTGTCGCCAATGCAGCAGTCTCAGCCGCAGCAGTCTCAGCCGCAGCAGTCTCAGCCGCAGCAGTCTCAGCCGCAGCAGTCTCAGCCGCAGCAGTCTCAGCCGCAGCAGTCTCAGCCGCAGCAGCGACATCACGCAGCATGTCGTCTAGATATGCTGACAGTGCTGCAGAAGCCGGCGGCAAACGATCTGTGCCGACGGTCACGTTTCTCATCCCAATGCTCCGGCGAGCACAGTCTGCCTAGCAGCAGCTGTCAGGCTGTCGAGCAATGCAGAATAGGCGATAACCGCCCGTGCCTGCGGAAATAAGCAAGAGGCAGGCGTCCCGACCCGGCTAGCTTCTCGCAATTGAGTGTCAACCGGGACTGTGCCGGTCCAGAGGTGGTCCGGATATCGTTCGTGCAGCAACTTCAACGTATCAAGCGACGCGCGGGTGCGCCGGTCGAACAGCGTAGGGACAATAACATAAGGCAGTTCCTGGCGGCGTGAGCGCTTCACCATTCCCAAAGTGTGCAGCATTCGCTCGAGTCCCTTGAACGCTAGAAACTCTGTCTGCACCGGAACGATCAAATGCTTGCATGCCGCGAGGGCATTGACCATGAGCAGTCCGAGAGCCGGCGGGCAGTCCACCAGCACATACTCGTACCGATCCACCAGTCGCGCCAGATAGCGCTCCACAACGAGCCCCATGCCGTCGCGCGCACCCAACCGGCGATCAAGCGTCGACAACGCAGTCGACGCTGGAACCAGAGAAAGTCGATCGCAGCTGGTTGCGCGAATGCCGTCGAAGCACGCCTCTATTCCGGCGGCAGCATTGGCAAAAATATCGTAGACGCTCGAGTCGACCGATTCCGGATCATGCCCGAAATAGGCCGTGAGCGAACCCTGTGGATCCAGATCCACCAGTAGCGTCTCATGACCACGCTGCGCCAGCAGGCCGGCAAGCGTCACCGCGGTAGTTGTCTTGCCGACCCCGCCTTTCTGGTTGGCAATTGCCCAAATATTCACGGTCGTCTCCGGGACGCCTGCAAGGCCTGAGGCAATGCATGCGGCGGCGCGGCACGCGCTGCCCCGGATGACAGACGCTGAGGAATGACACCCATCATGTCGGGGGAATCCGAATGCGCCAAAATCATCAAAACCACGCGACGGTTCTGGTTGCGCCCGATCTTGGTCGCGTTGGTGGCCACTGGCCGGTACTTCCCCAGTCCGATGGCTGCCATGCGCCGCGGATCAATACCAGCACGCATGAATAGCTGAACAACGCTTACTGCCCGAGCCGCTGACAGTTCCCAGTTCGAGGGATACTCGACCGTATGGATGGGTCTGTTGTCAGTAAAACCTTCGACGTGGATTGGGTTCGGAAACTTGCGCAGAACCTTGGAAATTTTTGCAAGAATCGGAACCGCATCAGGCTGAAGCCGTGCACTGCCGCTCGGAAAAAGAATGCTGGCCCTGATTTCCACCGCCAGATACAGGCTGCTGCGCCGCACCACGATAAGCTTCTCCTTGATGAGCGCGTGCATGGCATGCTCAATCTGACTGCTCATCTGCTTGATTGCGACCGCCTGTTTGTCCTCCAGCCCGTGTTTGGAATGTGTTCGGTGCTGCGGCACGTCAGACGGTGCCGGCGTCGTCATCGGCGTCGTCATTGGCATCGGAAGTGCAATCGCCACCGGATTCGGTTGCTGCGCGCCCATTACCGGCGCGCCCGGGCGCATTATTGGATCGTTCGGCTGCTTGTACATGATTCGGGCGGGCTTGCCGAACTGAATCGGCATCACCGTTTTCGGTTGTCCGCGGAACGCCGCCATGAGCGCGTCGGACAAGACACGGAATTTTCCTTCGTTGATTGCTGAAACCGAGTACATCACCACGAAGAACGCGAATAGAAGGGTAATGAAATCCGCGTACGACACCAGCCAGCGCTCGTGGTTTTCGTGTTCCTCGTGTTTCGCTTTACGTGCCATGGGGCGTCAGCCTCCAGCGCTCATGCAAGCAACACCAGCGCATGCGCGGTCACCGTTGGCAGGACAGCCACTCCAGCGCACCGCTGCGGCTGCGTGCTCTGTCTTTGTACCCGATGGAAGTATTCAATGCGCATAGCCCTGCAACTTTGTTTCAATGTTTCGCGGGTTCTCGCCTCCGGCAATCGAAATGATGCCTTCGATGATCATGACTCGAAACTGTGTCTGGACATGAATCTGGCTCTTTATTTTGTTGGAAAACGGGAGGTAGATCAGATTGGCCGACCCCACGCCATAAATGGTTGCCACAAAGGCGGTCGCGATTCCCGCACCGAGCTTGGACGGATCGGCCAGATGGGCCATCACATGAATCAGGCCCATGACCGCACCGATGATACCGATGGTCGGACTGTATCCTCCCATGCCTTCGAATACCTTGGCCGCCTGGGTCTCACGGTGCTCCGTAGCTTCGAGATCCACCTCGAGTATGGCGCGTATCGTGTCCGGTTCGGTTCCGTCCACCAGCAGCTGCAGTCCCTTCTTAGCAAAGGGGTCGGGTTCGGATTCGGCGATCGATTCCAGGCCGAGCAACCCTTCTTTGCGTGCTATCTGGCTCCAGCCGACGATTTTTTCGATGACTGCCACTGGTACGAGCTTGGGCGGCATGAAGACCCATTTTGCGATTCGCAGAGCGCGCAGAAATACCTTGAGCGGGGTCTGCAGCAAGATCGCCCCGACCGTTCCTCCGAAGACAATGACGAACGCGGTTACTTGAAGCAGAGACCGGGTCTGACCCCCGTCGATCATGTTTCCGCCGAGAATGGCCCCGATGCCTAGGAGCAGACCGAATAGGCTCAGGATATCCACGGCCTAGGCCCTCCGTGCCAGCGCCGGACCGATATCGGAGAGCGAGATCACCTGGTCGGCAAGCCCAGCCTCCGTAACTGCCATGGGCATTCCATAGATAGCGCACGACGCCTCGTCCTGTGCCCAGACAGTCGATCCACTTCCTTTCAGTTGGCGCGCACCTTCGCGCCCGTCGGCACCCATTCCAGTGAGGACGACCGCCAGCACCTTGCCAGGATACACCGTGGCGGCAGAGCCGAAGGTCACATCCAGGCTGGGGTGGTAATGCTGGCTTGCTTCGCTGTCGCGGACGCGCACGACGGTTCCGTCGCGTCTTGCTTCGAGCAGCATCTGCCGCCCTCCGGGAGCCAGAAGCGCGTTACCAGGCTGCAGTACATCTCCGTCGCGCGCTTCACGTACCGTAATTGCACATAGATCGTTGAGGCGCTGCGCAAACGCTGGCGTAAAGCTCGCTGGCATGTGCTGCACCAGCAGCAGTGGCAGAGGGAAGTTGCCGGGTAGCTGGCTCAATACCTGGCGTAGCGCCACCGGGCCCCCGGTCGAAGCTCCAATGAGAACCAGCCGATGGTTACCGATTGGCCGCAAGCCGGCCGTGTGCGCGGCACGCCCCTCACGGACATCGGGAATCACGCCGCGGTGATGCGCCTGACTGCGCAGACCCAGGGCCCGTACCCGGGCACACAACCGCCTCCTCGCTTCCTCCCTATCCTGCGAAATATCCTCCAGGCGCTTGGGAAGGTAGTCCATTGCTCCGGCATCTAGGGCATCAAGTGTCGCCTTTGCGCCTTCATGCGTGAGGGAAGAAAACATGAGAATGGGTGTCGGACGGTCTGCCATGATCCGTCGCACGGCATTGATGCCATCCAACACCGGCATTTCGATGTCCATGGTAATCACGTCCGGGCGCAGCGCCTCTGTCTGCTCAATTGCCTCCATGCCATTTGCCGCGACGCCGGCCACCTCAAGGAGCGGATCAGCCGAAAGGATCTCCGCGATCCGGCGCCGAAAAAAGCCCGAATCATCAACAATGAGCACCCGTACGGCCATCAGGCGACCTCGCTCTGGCGGGCACTGCGCCCATAGGCGTGCATCAGGCCCGGAACATCGAGAATCAGCGCCATGCGGCCGTTACCAGTGATCGTAGCGCCAGCCAACCCCGGAGTGCCCTGGAGCAGCGCGCCCAGAGGCTTTATAACCACCTCCTCCTGACCGATCAGGCTGTCGACGATGAAGCCAACCCTCTGCGCCCCAGCAGTCACAATCACTACGTGTCCGGAATCCGGCCATGGTTCGCCGGAACCGTCGCAGTTCAGCCATTGGCGCAGATAGAACAGAGGTAGAGGCCGATCGCGCACCATAACCACGCGCTGACCGTCAATGTTGTTGAGCTTCTTCAGATCAAGATGCAGGATCTCTGCCACGCACGTCAGCGGAAGCGCAAAGACTTGCGGCCCAACCATCACCATAAGCGTAGGCATGATCGCGAGCGTCAAGGGCACCCGGATGATCATGCGGGTGCCCTTGCCAGGCTCCGATTCTATGTCAATCGTGCCATTGAGCTGGCTTATTCGGGTCTTGACCACGTCCATGCCCACGCCACGCCCGGACACGTCGGTAATCTCGCTCTTGGTGGAAAATCCTGGCAGGAAGATCAGGCCGTAGCAGTCTTCGCGTCCGAGGCGCGCCGCCGCATCGGGATCGAGAACGCCTTTTTCCACCGCCTTGCGCCGCAGCAGTTCAGGATCCATGCCACCACCGTCATCGGCGATCACTAGACGTATGTGATCGCCTTCCTGTGCTGCCGCGAGCAGCACACGCCCCGCGTCCGGCTTTCCGGCGGCCCGCCGAATTTCGGGCCCCTCGATACCGTGGTCAACTGCATTGCGCACGAGATGCACTAGCGGATCGGCGAGCGCCTCAACCAGATTCTTGTCCAGATCGGTTTCCTCGCCCTGGAGCTCCAGAACCACTTCCTTGCCGAGCCCGCGGGCAAGATCGCGCACGACGCGCGGAAAGCGCCCAAATACCTTCTTTATTGGCTGCATGCGCGTCTTCATGACCGCGACCTGCAGATTTTCGGTGACTACATCAATATTGGCGACCGCAGCCGCCATCTGCTCATCGTCGGTGGCCGCCTTGAGCGTAACCAACCGGTTTCGTACCAGCACGAGTTCGCCGACCATGTTCATGATGTCGTCCAGCCGCTTAGTGTCCACACGCACCGTGTTTTCGGCCGCAACCGGGGCAGCCGCAGGAGCGGACGGTGGATCGTTCACGATCTCGCCAGAAACCGATTTCACCGCCGGCATGCGGGCAGCCCCGGTCTTTTCGGCCGGCGCGCCCTGCAATGCATCGAGCAGGGCTTCGAACTCAGCGTCAGTGATCTCGCCGCTTTGACCAGACTTAGCGGTCTCGACTGCCGGGGCCGGCACCCCTGCAGGCAATGCATCGAGCAGAGCTTCGAATTCCTGATCGGTCAGGTCATCGGTGTTTGCAGCCGGCTGCGACGCAACCGAGCGCTGCGTTGGGGCCTGGGCCGGCTGTGCCAGGCTCTCGAGTCGTTCGATGAGTTGCTTGTCGACGGGCGCCGGATCCCGGCCGGCGCGCAACGCCTGAAACATGGCGTTCACGACGTCTACGGCCTGAAGCACAACATCCATGAGGTCCGCGTCGACTGTGCGCTTGCCCTGGCGCAGTGAATTGAAAACGTCTTCCGAGTGATGGCATAGCTCCACCATCGGGCTCAGATTAAGAAAGCCGGCGCCGCCCTTGATCGTGTGAAACCCACGAAACACTGCGTTCAGAAGATCGAAGTCGCCGGCGCGGCTCTCCAACTCCACGAGCTGGCTGCCCAGGTTTTCGACGATCTCGCCGGCCTCGACCAGGAAGTCCTGCAGGATCTTGTCGTCGGCGTCTATCGCCATGGCCGCATTCCGTCAGAATCCGAGGCTGGACAGAAGGCTGTCCACCTCGTCCTGGTTTGCCACCACGTCCAGCCGGCCGGCCGGCCTGATTTGGGGTCCCTCCAGGGTCGTTTGGCTGCCTTTGTCCGGATCCGCCGGCAGGATACGCTGACGCGAAACTCGGATGAGTCCGACCAGACTGTCTTCGACCTCTTGCACCAGGCGTATCACCCTATGGATCACTTGGCCAGTGATGTCCTGGTACTCCTGCGCCATAAGGATATCCATTAGGTTGGCATGGATATGCGAGGCATCCTTGGTGATCACGGCCAGAAACTCCTCGATGCGTCGCGCCAGAGCACGGAACTCCTCCGGCGTAAGCTCCCGCCGTGTAAAGCGCGACCATTCCTCTTTCAGGCTGGTGGCACTTTCACCGAGACGGTTGCTCACCGGCAAGGTTTCCTCTATGGCATTGAGCGTGCGGCGGGCCGCCTGTTCCGTCATCGAGACAACATAGTTCAGACGGTCGCGCGCGTCCGGAATGTCCTTCTCCGCGATTGCCGCTACACGCGCATCCAGCTGAAAGCTGTTGAGCGTGTCATGCAGATCGCGTGTCAGGCGCCCAATCTCTCCGAACAGATCGGCGTCTCGGCCGTTATGAAATTCGTCCAGAATGCGGCTGGCGTCATCATCGTCGGAATCTTCAATGCGGCGGGCCAGCATGCGCACCTCATCCAGACACTGCTGCTTGGTCAATTTTTTGTTCATTCCCGTTCCCAGGTCTTCTCAGTACGCACGTGCTTTCTTCATGCGCTTGCCGCAATGCGCTCGTATATCTTGTCGATCTTCTCCTTCAGCGTATTGGCGGTGAACGGCTTGACGATGTAACCGTTGATACCGGCCTGCGCCGCCTCCACAATTTGGTCGCGCTTCGCCTCAGCCGTTACCATCAGTACCGGGAGCTTGGCAAGATTTGCATCGGAACGGATTGAACGCAGCAGCTCCAGACCTGACATTCCCGGCATATTCCAGTCGGTAATCAGAAATTGAATTCCGCCCGCTCGCAGAACTGGCAGTGCCGTATTCCCGTCATCTGCCTCGACAATATTGTTGTAGCCCAGATCCCGCAGCAGGTTCTTTATGATTCCGCGCATCGTGGCGAAATCATCCACGATCAGGATCTTCGTATTCTTGTCCATACCGCCTCCGCTTGAACTAACTATCTGCCACGGGCTTATGCGCTGCGCCCGGGCGTCAATCACCACTCCAATCATGCATGCGCGCCTTCAGCCGCAGCACAGCCTGGCTGTGAATCTGGC
The DNA here is from genome assembly GCA_028068195.1 of Gammaproteobacteria bacterium. Classification (GTDB taxonomy): domain Bacteria; phylum Pseudomonadota; class Gammaproteobacteria; order Acidiferrobacterales; family UBA6901; genus JAJYCY01. The sequence continues at coordinate 81,400 of JAPTTX010000002.1, read as the reverse complement.
TCACGCGTGATTCACTCACGCCCAGGACGGCACCGATCTCTTTGAGGTTGAGCTCATCATCGTAGTACAACGCCAGCACCAGTCGCTCACGTTCCGGAAGAGCATCAATCGCCTGCGCCAAACTTCGCCGGAAATCCTCGGCCTGCAACCCCTGCTGCGGATCTGGGACGTCCGACGGCAGATCTTCGACGAGCCCGGGCTCGTCGTCACCGACATCATCCAGACTGAACAACCTGCAGCTCGAGGCATCCTGAAGGATGCGGTGATACTCTTCGAGCGAAATACCGAGCCCGTCGGCAACCTCACTGTCGCGTGCGTCACGGCCATAACGATTTTCGAGTTCGTGAATCACTTGCGCGGCCTCCCGCGCACGGCGGTGCACCGAGCGGGGTGCCCAATCGTTCTTTCGCATTTCGTCGAGCATGGCCCCACGTATCCGGATTCCGGCATAGGTCTCGAAGCTCGCCCCTTGCGACGCATCGTAGTGGCGCGCGGCCTCCAGCAGCCCGATCATGCCCGCCTGAATCAGGTCATCCACCTGAACGCTGGCGGGAAGCCTGCTGATCAGATGGTATGCAATGCGTTTCACCAGCCCGGCGTTCCTGGCGAGGGTATCTTCAATGCCCTTCGCCTGGTTTGCGGCATATCTGGCTGCACCGCTCATGCAACCGCACACGGTTCGGTCCTGCCGGCGTTAAGAAGACGCTCTACGAAGAACTCGAGGTGGCCGCGCGCACTCTCCGGCATCGGCCACGCATCCGCCTTCTGCGCCAGATTCCGGAATGCCGTGCCAGCCCGACTGCGCGGATAGGCGTCAACCACTGCTCTCTGCTTCTGCACCGCTTTGCGCAAGTATTCATCGAACGGAACCATCCCGAGATAGTCAAGCGCGACATCCAGAAAGCGGTCGGTAACGCGTGCAATCTTCTCGTACAGCGCACGGCCTTCTTGGATGCTCCTGGCCATGTTTGCCAGGACCCGGAACCGGCTCAGACCGTAATCTCTGTTTAGCACCTTGATCAGGGCATAGGCATCGGTGATTGATGCAGGTTCGTCACAGACCACCACGATCACCTCTTGCGAAGCCCGACAGAAACTGATGACGCTATCCGATATGCCTGCAGCGGTATCGATGATGAGAACGTCGAGATTCTGCCCAAGCTCGCTGAAGGCACGAATGATTCCGGCATGACCGGCCACACCGAGATCAGCCATAGCCTGCACCCCGGAGGAAGCGGGCACGATCTTGAGCCCTGACGGACCCGGAATGATTACCTCCTCCAGCGAACGCTCGCCGCTCATGACATGTGACAGGTTGTAGGTCGGTTGCACACCGAGAATGACGTCCACGTTCGCCAGACCGAGGTCGGCATCAAGCAGCAGGGTTTCACGCCCGTTAAGCGTGAGCCCCAACGCGAGGTTCACCGATACATTCGTCTTGCCAACGCCGCCTTTGCCACTCGTGACCGCGATGACTCGTACCGGTCTCGGCCGGGCTATACGCCGCAACCCTGCAGCCTGATCGGCGGCACTCTCAGACGCACACATTGCTTGCAACCCTCCTCGGGCTCTCACCATGATTATTGCTGCGCAGCATGCGGGTGGCGCGGGCGGCCAGGGAAACAGCGGAACTGACAAGACTGTGTGCCCGCGCCACCGCCAGGTCTTCGGGGACCCGCTGGCCGTCGCTGACATAGGCGACCGGCAGCTTCTGCTGTATCACCACACTCAGTAACCCGCCGAGGCTCGTCGCTTCGTCAAGCTTTGTTATGATGCAGCCGCGAAGCCGGGCACCCTGAAATGCTCTGGCGGCCTCCAGCGCTACCGACATCTGCCCAGCCGCCGACAACACCAGGTAGGTGCCAAGCCGCTCACCGCCATCAGCCAGCAGCGCAAGCTGCTCGGACAGGCGCAAGTCACGCTGGCTCATTCCAGCGCTGTCTACCAGGACAAGCCGCTTGTCGGAGAACGTCTCCAGAGCGACGCGCAGCTCCTCGCTGTTTTCGGCCATCCGCACGGGAATACCGAGGATTCTCGCGTAGGTGCGTAACTGCTCGTGCGCGCCTATGCGGTAGCTGTCAGTGGTAATCAGCGCCACATGGCGTGCTCCATGGCGCAGCACAAATCGGGCAGCGAGTTTGGCAATCGTCGTGGTCTTGCCTACACCTGTTGGACCGATGAGCGCCACCACGCCGCCGCGATCGAGAATGTCGTCGTTTGTCACCTCGATACGGTGTGCAAGTATGGCCAAGGCCTGACGCCAAGCCGACTCATAGTCGGCGGTCTGGGCGGCGTCGTTGGCAATCTGGCGGGCGAGGGACGGACTGAACCCGGTGTCACGAAGGCTATGGAGCAGGCGCGCGCGCACCGGATTGCGCCGCGCCATATCGCCCCAGGCGAGACTGGAGAGCTGCTGTTCCAGCAGGCCGCGCAGCGACCTCATCTCGCGCTGCATCTCCAAAAGCGCTGGCTCCTGCGACCACTCTATCTGGGCGGAAGCGGCAACCGGCTTGGGAGGTCCGGCAGGCGCGGTACTTGGGGTGCTGCCGGCTTCTCCGCGCTGCAGCAATGCTTCGTCATAGCCCACCGCCGCAATAATTTCCACACCTCCCTCGACTTTGGTGTTGGAGAGGATGACCGCATCTGGCCCCACTTCTTCGCGTACCATGCGAATGGCCTGGCGGATGTTCGGCGCAAAAAAACGCTGGATTCGCATTCTGCCCTTCCTCGCCCCATCAACCGTTCATTACGCGTTGCCTATTTGCCCACTGTCGCGACAATCCGAATCTGCTTGTTGTCCGGTATCTCGTTGTATGACAACACGCGCATTCCCGGGACCGTGTGGCGCGTAAAGCGGGCGAGCCAGGGCCGCAGGGTTGCCGCTACCAGCAGCACCACCGGCTGCCCTGCGGCCTCCTGGCGCTGTGCACTTTCCGTCAGCGCCTTGCGCATGCGGTCGACCAAACCGGGCTCGAACCCCATCCCCCCCTCACCCGCAACCTGCAGCGACTGTTGCAATATCTGTTCCAGAGCAGGATCAAGAGTGATTACAGGCAGTTCCGCGGCTATCCCGTTGATATGCTGGAGAATGGAGCGTCCAAGAGCGGACCGAACGGCAGCGGTGAGGACGGCGACATCTTGACTCTGCGCCCCCTGTACCGCCAAGGTTTCGGCGATCGTACGGATGTCCCGTACCGGAACCCGCTCTTCCAGAAGGTTCTGCAACACCTTGAGCACCACGCCCAACGAAAGCGTCTTGGGCACGAGATCTTCGACCAGCTTGGGAGCGATCTTGGCGAGGTTGTTGAGCATCTGCTGCACATCCTCCCGCCCCAGAAGCTCATGCGCATGGTCCTGCAGCAGCTGGCTGAGATGGGTCGCGATGACAGTAGCCGGATCGACCACGGTGTAGCCCAGCGTGAGAGCCTGCTCGCGCAGGTGGCGCTCTATCCATACAGCCTCAAGCCCGAAAGCTGGATCACGGGTGGCCGAACCCGGGATGTTCCCATAGACGCGACCCGGATTGATCGCCATCTCGCGCTCCAGCTGCACATCGCCCTGGCCCACCACTACCCCATGCAGGCTGATGCGATAGGCATTCGGGGCCAGTTCCAGGTTGTCCCGGATGTGCACGGCCGGCACCAGAAATCCGAGTTCCTGGGACAGTTTCTTGCGCACGCCTTTTATACGCGCCATCAGCTGGCCGCCCTGGTTCTTGTCCACCAGCGGTATCAGCCGGTATCCTACTTCCAGGCCGACCGTATCGGGCGGGACTACGTCTTCCCAACTGAGTTCGCGGGGCTCTCCGCCAGCGGCAACCGGCACCGCCACCGGAGCTGGCGCCTGGGACTGCACCTGCTTGCGCCTGGCAATCATGTACGCCACTGCTCCGCACACCGCCGCAAGCGTCAGAAAAGCCAGGTTCGGCATGCCTGGTATAACGCCGATCACGCCGATTACGCCTGCAGTCACACCGAGGGCGCGTGGATTTTCGAACATCTGGGACAATATCTGCTTGCCCATGTCCTGGGCACTCGACACGCGAGTCACAATGATGGCGGCCGCTGTCGACAAAATGAGCGACGGAATCTGGGCAACCAGGCCGTCGCCAATGGTCAGCAGCGTGTAGTTATGCAAGGCATCGCTGAACGTCATGCCGTGCTGTATCACGCCAACCGCAAGCCCGCCGATGATGTTGATGAACAGGATCAATATGCCGGCAATTGCGTCGCCACGCACGAATTTGCTGGCACCATCCATCGAACCGTAAAAATCCGCCTCACGGGCCACTTCGGAACGCCGCAGCTTCGCCTCTTCCTGAGTGATCAGACCGGCATTGAGGTCGGCGTCGATTGCCATCTGCTTTCCAGGCATGGCATCGAGAGTAAACCGGGCACTCACCTCTGACACGCGCCCTGCGCCCTTGGTGACCACAACGAAGTTTATGATCACAAGAATCGCGAAGACCACCAGACCTACCGCATAATTGCCGCCGACGACGAAATCGCCGAATGCCTTGATCACCTGCCCCGCCGCCCCCGAACCGTTCTGTCCATGCAGCAGCACCACCCGCGTGGATGCGATGTTGAGCGACAGCCGCAGCAGTGTTGCCACCAGAAGCACCGTCGGAAATGCTGCGAAATCGAGCGGACGCAGCGTGTACACCACCACAAGGATCACGACCAATGACAGCGCGATGTTGAAAGTGAATAGAATGTCCAAAACCCGCGGCGGCAGCGGAATGATCACCATGGCGAGTATCATGATCAAGAACAGCGGGGCGCCCAGCGCGGTACGGCTGAACGTGCGCAGGTCCAAGCTGGATGTCATTTCGGCCATGGCTCAGTCGTGCCTCAAGTCATCAGGGATTTCGAGGTCTGGAATCGGCTCAGAGCCGGGCTCGGCGCCGCGGCTGCGCAGCTGGTAGACGTAGGCAAGTACCTTGGCCACCGCCAGATAGAGTCCTGCCGGAATTTCGCGCCCGAGCTCGGTGCTGAAATAGAGGGCGCGCGCCAGGGGCGGAGCACTCAGAATGGCCACCCTGTGCTCGGCGCCGATCTTGCGGATCTGTTCCGCGATCAGATCGGCTCCCTTTGCCACCACGCGCGGCGCCCGCATGCGCGTCTGGTCATATCGCAGCGCGATCGCGTAATGCGTCGGATTGGTGACGATGACGTCGGCCTTCGGGATTTCGGTCATCATGCGGCGCTTGGCCATCTCCCGTTGGATGCGCCGTATCTGCGCCTTGACCTCCGGCCGGCCTTCTGTTTCCTTGAATTCATCGCGCACTTCCTGGCGCGTCATCTTCAGCTCGCGTGCGTGATCCCAGAGCTGAAAGGGCACGTCAACTGCGGCGATTGCCACTAGACCAAGACACAGGACCGCTAGTGACTGCAGCAGCAGGACGACCATATGCGATAGCGCCACATCAAGCGGCTCAGCGCCAAGACCGATAATCTCTGCAGATCTGTGCCACAAGAGCATGCTGGCGATTACCGCCAGCAGCACAAACTTTGCCAGTGACTTGGCCAGTTCCATCAGGCTGCGCAGGGAAAATAGCCGGCCGATTCCCCGGACGGGGTCCAGCCTGTCCCATTTGAACCCCATGGCTGCAGGACTGAACGACCAGCCCCCCAGGGCAAGCGGCGCGAGCCATGCTGCTGCCAACATGATCAGCGCCAGTGGGGCGAATCTGGCGAGCACGGATACGACCGCGTGCAAGAATGCGTGCGGCATGTGGCCTGCATTGAATATTGCAGGACGGCTCAGTGTCAGCGAGCCGCGCATGAGTTTGCCGAGCCCCCGGAGCATGCTCGCGCCCGAAAAGAACATGCCCGCTGCGGTCGCCAGCATCAGCACCGCGGTGTTGAGCTCGCGCGACCGAGCTACCTGGCCTTTCTCACGCGCCTCTTTCTGGCGTTTGGGAGTGGCGCTTTCGGTGCGCTCCTGGTCGCGGTCAGATTCCATGAACTCTTGTCTCCCCGGCCACCTGCCGCATCAGTCCGAAGGACCCGTCGATCAGGCGCGTAAACTGGGACGACAGGTCGGGCAGCGACATCACGAGCACCAGCAGCCCGAGCAGGACCATTACCGGAAACCCGACCGCGAAGACATTGAGCTGCGGCGCGGCACGTGTCATGACTCCGAACGCGATGTTGACAAGCAGCAGAGCTGCCGCCGCGGGCAACGCCACCATGACCGCACCGGCAAACATCTGTCCGCCCCACTGGATCACCGCGCTTATGGCATCTGGTCCGAATCCATGTGTCGATACCGGAAGCGATCTGAAGCTGTCAGCGAGCATCTTGATCATGATCAGATGGCCGTTGAACGCCAGAAACAGTAACGTTGCCATGATGACGTAGAACTGGCTCAGCACCGGCACCTGGACACCGCTGTTGGGGTCCACCATGGCTGCAAAGCCCAGACCCATAAGCTGTCCGATCATCTGTCCCGCGAGCTCAAGGGCATTGAACGTCAGACGCAGGATAAGCCCCATCGCGACTCCGATGAGCAGTTGCTGCGCCGTGACAAACAGTGCGTCGGCACCCAGCGGCTCGACCCTGGGGGCAGCAGGTAGCAGCGGAAAGACCACCAGCGTGACCAGCAACGCCAGGCCCACGCGTATGCGGTTCGGAACCATGGCGCTACCGACAATCGGAGCTGTTCCGACAAAGGCTCCGATGCGAATCAAGGGCCACATGAAAGATCCAATGAATGACGCAAGCTCAGCGCTGGTAAATTTCATGTTTGGTGCTCCGGCATCCTCAACCCCCAAACCTCACCAGCGTAGGGATGCTCTCGTAAAGCTCTCGGGTATATCCGATGATCAGATGCAGCATCCACGGGCCGGCGACGACCAGCGCGACCACGAGTATCATGAGCTTCGGTATGAAGCTCAGCGTGGTCTCGTTTATTTGGGTTGCGGCCTGAAACATGCTTACCAGCAAGCCTACGGCCAGGGCCGCGAGCAGCAACGGTGCAGCAAGCATGACCGTCACTTCGAGTGCCTGCTGTCCGACCGTCATTGCGGTTTCGGGGCTCATGGCTTGATCTCAGGGGTGAAAACTCGCAGCGAGGGTTCCCACCACCAGCCCCCAGCCGTTGACCAGCACAAACAGCATCAGCTTGAAAGGGAAGGAGATCGTCTGGGGTGAAAGCATGACCATGCCCATCGCCATGAGCACGCTCGCCACCACCAGATCTATGATCACGAACGGAATGTAGATCAGGAACCCTATTTCGAAGGCGGTCTTGAGTTCGCTTGTCGCGAATGCCGGGGCCAGCAGGGACATCGGGGTCTTGTCGGGCGATGCAATGCTGCGGCGCCCTGCGATGCGCGCGAAGAGGGCAATGTCGCTTTCCCGGGTCTGGGCAAGCATGAATTTCTTGAGCGGCTTTTCCGCGCGCAGTAACGCCTTATCCAGCGGCATGGACTTGTGCAGATAAGGCTGCAGCGCTTCGCTGTTTATTTGGTTGAACACCGGAGCCATGACGAAAAATGTCAGGAATAGCGCCAGCCCTAGTAGAATCTGGTTCGGCGGTGTCTGCCCGGTACCAAGCGCCTGGCGCAGGATGGCAAGGACGACAATGATGCGGGTAAACGACGTCATCATCATGATGGCAGCCGGCAGAAGCGTCAGCGCGGTCATAACCGCGAGGATCTGCAGGCTGACCGAATATGTTTCCCCTCCTCCGGCAGCCCGAGTTACGGTGAATGCCGGCAGGCCAGCCGGGGACGCCAACGCCACGTGCGGCGCCAGCACAAGCAGCGGCAGGCTCAGGGCAAGCAATAAACGCCGCATCACGGCCGCTGTCCCTGCTTTAGGACCGACGCCAAACGTGCTGCAAATCCCTGGGCCGGAGCCGCCGACTGCGGCGTACCGGAGAGAATCTGGTCGAGCACGTGAAGGGTCTGGATGCGTCCCGGCGCAACGCCAAGCAGGATCTGGCGTTCTCCGACCTGGATCAGGACTGCGCGCTCGCGTGGCCCGAGCGACAACCCCCCCACGATGCGCAGGCCCCCACCGGCTGCTGTCTGCAGATGTCCGAACCGCCGCATGATCCAGGCCGCCGCGACAATCACCAACAGCACCAGCACCAGTCCCAGCACGACCTGTATCAGGCTGTCCGTGACCGTCCGCGACACCGGCGAGGATCCTTTGGGCGCAGCAGCGGCGACAGCAGGAACCGCCACGAGCACCAGTATCCTTAAAGCCGTTCGCATAGCGCGTCTCAACACTGAACCTGCCGAGAGGCATGGATTCAATGGCTGCCACAACTGCAGGATTCTCATTTGAGCTTCTGTACTCGCTCGGCGGCACTGATTACGTCCGTAAGCCGGATGCCGAACTTCTCGTTGACAACGACAACCTCGCCATGGGCGATCAGCGTACCGTTGACAAGAACATCAAGAGGCTCGCCCGCAAGTCTATCCAGCTCGACGACCGATCCCTGGTTGAGCTGCATCAAATGCCGGATGCTTATGCGCGTACGTCCGATCTCCATCGAGATCGTCACCGGAATATCAAGTATCACTTCGAGGTTGGCATCCCCGGACGCCGCACCGCCTTCGGGCTTGAGGTCAGGCAGTGGGGCGCGCGCATAGTCACCGTCTTTTGTCGCCGAATCGCTCATAGGTTCTCCGTTGGTTGCCTGATATTTCTACTGTGGCGAGCGTTTGATAGCTTCCGTCACCTTGATCGAGCGATTACCGCGCGACACCCCGTATTTGCCGCGAAATGTGGGCACACTCTCCGCCTTGAGCACCACCTGGGCAGGAAACTCGATCGGTATCACATCGCCCGCCTTCAGGTTCATCAGCTCGCGCAGCGATATTTCGGTTTCAGTAAGCGTGCTGCTGACCTCGACAACGGCCTCTTTGACCTCTTCGCGCAGCGCCGTGAGCCAGCGCTCATCGACCTGGTCCCGGTCGCTTTGCAGGCCGGTATTGAGCAGTTCCCGGATCGGCTCGACCATTGAGTACGGCATCGCGACATGCACCTCTCCCCCGTCACCCTCGATCTCGATGCGGAATGTGCTCACCACCACCACTTCGCTCGGGCTGACAATGTTTGCAAACTGGGGATTGACCTCAGAGGCGACGAACTCGAAAATTACGGGAAGCACCGGCTTCCAGGCCTCTTTGAGATCGTGGAACACCTGTTCCAGCAGCATATGAATGATGCGCTGCTCTGTGGCGGTGAACTCCCTGCCTTCGATCTTCGCCCGAAACCGGGTAACGCCACCGAAATAGGTGTTCACCACTGCAAACACAAGCTTGGGGTCGAAAATCACAAGCGCCGTGCCCCGCAGCGGCTTAACGCGCACGATATTCAGACTGGTCGGCACGAACAGGCTGTGTACGTATTCGGAGAATTTGAACATTTTCACTTCGCCGGGACTGATCTCCGGCGAGCGCCGCAGCATGTTGAACAGCCCGATGCGTAGCAGCCGCGCAAAGCGGTCATTGACCATCTCCAACGTGGGCAGGCGGCCGCGCACGATGCGGTCCTGGCTGGCGATGTCGAACGAGCGTGCGACCCCGTCATGCGAGGCGAGGTCATCCTGGGTTTTTACGCTGCCGCTCTCCACGCCGGTCAGCAGCGCATCGATTTCGTCCTGGCTGAGCAGATCGTTGGCTGCCATGGCGGTCACTGCATCACGAAACTGGTGAAATAAACGGCCGAGATCTGCGGACTGCCGGTCTCCTCCTGCATGATCTTCTGGATCTCCGCGAGCGCCTCGGCGCGGACCTTCTCCTTGCCGGCGAGGGTACCGAGGTCAGCGAAAGTCTGGCTGCTCAGCAGCATCACCAGATTGTTACGGATATGAGGCATATATTTCTTGACATCCTTGATGGCTGCCACGTTGTGGGCCATCACCTCGATGGTGACCTGGAGGAAGCGCAACCCGGTCTGACCCTGAAAGTTCACGACAAACGGCGGATCCAGGGCCAAATACAGCTCCTGTGTCGCCTTTGGCGGTTCAACCGGCTTCGGCTGCGGAGCCGGGACCGGCTGCGCCGCGGCCGGCGCCGCACCCACTGCAGCGCTTGCGGTGGGGCGGCCGCCTTCCAGCAGACGGGTAATGAGGAAAGTGCCAAGAATCGAGGCGACCAGCAGCAAGGTCACGCCTCCTGCGATCAGCACGATCCGCGTGCCGCCACCCTTGGCTGGCTTTTTGGCCTTCTTGTCGTCTTCGTCCTCATCGTCGTCGCGATCGCGCCGATCGCGTTCGTCGGTCTTTGCCATGCATCCGGCCCTCGTACGTTGTATGACCGATCGTTAGCAAGACGCATGCCACAGACAGTTCGTACGGAAGTAACGTACTTTCAATGGGTTAACTACCCGCTGAACGCGGTTCGACAAGAAATTGACGGAATGGGCTGGGAGCCGGCGGCGTAATTCCGGCTCACCCCGGAAGCCGCTTGCGCGCGAGTCGGGACCAGCTAAGCGAAGCGGCGATGCCTCAGGCGTAGAAATCGATCAGGCCGACATGCATCGCCGTTGGTTTGGCAACGATGTCGTCCTCGGACAAGGCCGCCACGGCACGGTGCGAGGACCGGCTGTCGCCCTGTCTGGAGTTCTGCGAAAAGGAATGCTGGGAGATATCCACATTGGCAAGGTTGAGGCCATTGCTCGCAAATGCCTCGCGCAGACCCGGAATGGCCGATTGCAGGGCATCGCGAACCTCAGAATGTGTCGAGACAAACGCTACGCTCGTCTGGTCATTGCGGATGGCAATATGCACTTCAATCGGTCCAAGGTGCGGCGGATTGATGTTGAGCTGGGCAGATTGAATCCGGCCGTTGACCATCCAGACCATGCTGCTGCCCAAAGCCTGATCCCAACCTGCCTGGGTGATTGGAGGGTTGATCTGAAGCGCCGCGGCCGGATTTCCGGGTGCAGCTGTGGCCACCGGAGGCCCGGCGGCCACAGCAGACAAAACCGGTTGGAACAGATCATTTGTCGATGCCGGCTGCGTGGCCGGGTGAGCCGGCGCAGGCACCGGGTTCGCCGAAATTGCCTTCGCCTCGAGTTCCTTGGAAATGGACGCGCCCTGCGACGCCACTGCATCGTGCGCTGTATCCGTCGGCAGCACACCCGTGGTCGTAACGGACGGTCGGACTGGGCCGCTTGCGGAGTTTCCCGCAGTGCGCGTCGCCAGAGCACCGCTCCCGACCATTGATGCGGATAGGGACGCGGGCAGCCGAACCGTTGCCGCTGCGGCCGCCTTCTGCCCAGTCTGCACCGCCGGCAAGCCGACCGACGGGCTGATTCCGGCTGCTGCCACAGTCCCCGACGGCACACCCTGCCGCGCAGACGGGCCATGGGCTGCCTGGGGCGACTGCCCCGGCGTGTGCCGAGGCACTGCCACGGCCAGTGTGCTGTCCGGCGGCATCGAATGCGGCAAGTTCTTGCCGTCGCCTGCCCCCTTGACTGCCGTCTTGCCATCCGTGACCGAACTTGCGCGCTTGACCGCCTTGCCTTCCTTTGCCGCAGGCCGTTCCGCGCCTGGATCACTGGCACAGGGAGCCGGCTGCGTGCCGCCACCCGCAGCAGACTCGGAACCGCTTGCTTGCGCGGGACTTCCGTGCACCGGGCCATGCGCTGCCAGGACAGCCGGAAATGAACTTCCGGCATCGCTGCTGCCCCCGGAAGCAGGAACCGAGGCCGGAGCTGCCGGCAGGGCGACATCGGGCCGGGACGGCGGAAGGAAGCTGGGCTGCGGCATGGCACTCCTGTCAGATCGGCACACCAGATGGAACACTGAAAAGCAAGATGCGTGCCAAGGGCTGCCAACCCGCATTCCAGGCCGGACGTGCTTTGCAAAAAGGGCCGTCCGCATGGCTTCTGACAGAACGAACAACGACGATCGAGCGTTCGGTTGTTCGGTCGCCCTGTGCCGGACCGGCAAGATCACCGCAAATGGATTATTATCGGCTGGTGTCCGCAGCAACCACACCTCGAAACCCGGAACTTACCCTGCCCGATCGCTATCTTTGCAAGGGAAATGTCCCACTCGCCAGGAGACTGGCATCACTGCGCACTGCGCGGTAGATTGATGGTATCGACAGCCCGTACCACTTCCGCGGCCACCTCGGAAATCTTGCGTCGATGCGAGCGCGCAAAAAACCGCAGAACCTCGAACGCTTCGGCCTGCGACAAACGGTGTCGTTCCATAATCACACCTATTGCCAGACTTACGCTCCTGTTCCGATTCAGTGTTTCGTTGAGATGAGACTCGGCGGCCCGGAGCCTGCGTAGTTCTGCCGCACGCACGAGCGCCGTCTCGATCGAAGGGAGTATCTGAGGAAGGTCCACGGGCTTTAGGAGATACCCGAGCGCTCCTTCACCGGCTGCCTGTCGCACGGTATCCAGATCCCCGTACGCCGACAGAAACACAAATGGAACTGCACTGCGTTCGCGCATCGCCCTGGCAGTGTCGACGCCGGACAAGCCGGGCATCCGTACGTCGAGCACCGCCAGCTCTGGCTGCCGTGCTTCGCAGATCCGGAGCGCTTCCTCGCCCGAGGACGCCTCCAGCACATCGTAGTCGGCGTGCCTGAGACCGGAACCAAGCATTGCCAGAATCAGTCGATCATCATCGACAAGAAGCACGGTGGTCTTGGGCATCGCCTGGGAAATCTTTGTTGACGGTTTGGGTCGGAATTTTTGCTGCCACAACCCTTCGGCGACATATTTGCAGCTTTATGCAACCGCCGTCAATCGCCAGTCGCTGTTGCCCGAACGCCCGCGCCGGCCCGGACCATGCCGGCCAGTTCAGCGACCGGACATGAGCGAGCGCGGCGCACGAGAACCCATCTGCGGAACCGCGCGGAACATTCTACATCAGCGTGACGTTGGGTGGCTGCAACTCCAACAGCGCCACAACTCCCCTGACATCTTCGTGAATCGAAAGACTCGCGGCCGCGCGCGGAAGCAGCGACTTCACCAACGTCAGGCCGGTGCCAAGGCCATCACCGGCTGCAAAATCGAATCCGCTCGGGAGCCGGGCACCGAGATTGGCGATCCGCACCCAGGCGCAGGCACCATCGTGATCCACCATCACGCGCAACATTGCCCTCGCCGCACCGTGCCCGCTGTGCTTGACTGCATTGAACACCAGCTCGTTCACGGTCAGGGCAATCGGAACGGCCTCCTTTTGCGACAGCAGCACCGGACGGGCGAGCACCCTTTCAAGTTCGGGCTTTACCGAAACTCCGGTCAGATCGGCCGCGGCGCGGCAAATGGCCTCCACCATGTCACATAGCCGCACGCCGTCACCGGCCTCCCGACCCTGAAGCCCGTGCACCATCGCGATGGCGTTGACCCGGGATATCGCCCCTTCGAGCGGCGCCGTGACTTCCGGATGCTCAATGGCGTGCTGGCGCAGCAGCCCCACGACACCCTGCAGATTGTTCTTGATGCGGTGATGCACTTCACGGATCAGGGTATCCCGCTGGAATTTCTCGGCCTCCAGCCGGCTGTGCTCGGCAAACTTGCGGCTGGTGATGTCCTCGACCAGATAGGCAAGACGATAGGCCTTGCCTATCTGATCACGGACCGGAAATGTCCGGGCCCACATCCACCGCACCGTATCGTCTGGCAGCAGAATGCGGAATTCGAGATTGAAGGGGTGCCGCTCATCCTGTCTGCCGTGCTCCGTTGCGACCCGTTCGCCGTCATCGGGATGCACATAGCGGAGAAAGTCTGCCGGATCCTTGTATAGCAGGTTCCGCGGACGCCCCCACATGCGTTCATAGGACGGGCTGACGTAAATCATGCGGTCACGCTGCAGGTCGCGTACAAAAAATACCTCATGTATGTTTTCCGCAATCTCGCGGAACAGCTCTTCGCTCTGGCGGAGAGCCTCCTCCATAAAAATGAGCTTGTTGACCTCGCGGACAACAGGGTTCCCTGTGCCCCAGCCGGCCGCGTCAGCCGCCGATTCCAGACTTCCCGCCGATTCGAGTGGCGAAGCCGGGTACGGCAGATACCGGCGTATTGCCGCGCCGAGCCTTCCCAAATCATTCATAGGGACACTGGCGTCCACATCATCGATGAATTCGCCCAGGAGGCGGCTCGCGTCCGACATATCGCAGACGAGCGCTATCACCGGCCGCCGGAAACCGGCCGAACGGACTGCCCGGAGCACATCTTTAGCGCCGGGGGCGCTGGCCATCAGATCGATCAGCGCGACGTCCCATTCTCTGTCCGAACGGATCACGCCGACCGCGTCGGGAGATGAAATTTGCAGGCAGCGCGGCGCGAATCCGTCGGTGGCGAGCGCCTCGCAAACCGGGCCTCCTACGTGAGAACGGACAGACACCAGCAGGACATTCAAGGGAATAGGCACGGCGATTTCCTGCGGTCTTCGTCTGGGACGGTGCTTCGATTTCGCATACGCAATCCTTAAATTAGGAAGCCGTGCGCAGGCTTCTCCGGCGCTGGGTCCGCACCCTGCTCGACTTCATCCACTCGAGGAACTGGGCCTGGATGGCGTCGGAAAACGTGTGGATCTGGTCGGCCTTTACCTTTAGCTCGCCCGCATCTGATTTGCCAGACAGCTTGATGCGCCCCGCGGTCCGCACCGTCTTGTGCAGTCGGTCGTGGAGCCTGCGAATCGAATTGATGCGCGGATGATCCGGAAACCGGCTTGCGCCCTCACCATCGAGCCATCGCCCGAGATCACATAGACGTTCGGCATTCGCATCCAGCAGATGTTCCGGAAATGCAACATTCGGATCGGTCAACGCCACGGAGATCCGTCGCGCGCCTTGCACATGAGATAGCATAACGATCATCATGCCATAATCCTCGGGACGCCATGGCAGGTCTAGCCATGCGGCCCAGGTGGGGTCGCCTTCATAGCCCTGCGCCCAGCCGGGAAGGGAATCCGGCGGCATAGGTCTGGCAATCGCATAGCCCTGCGCCCGCCGGCAGCCGAATCGCACCAGCATGGAGCCGTGTTCGGAGCTTTCCACGCCCTCCCCCACCACCTCTAGCCCCATCAGCCGGCCTGCGGTAACCACGCTGGCAACGATGGCAGCATCCTTTGGATTTTCAAGTATGTCGCGCACAAATCCCCGATCGATCTTGATCGTGTCGGCCGGAAGCACTTGCAGATAGCTGAGCGGTGCATTGCCGGTACCGAAATCATCAAGCGCCACGCTTACCCCCAGACGCCTGCAAGCCGACAGTACGGTCTGCGCCAATTGCAGATCCGTGATGGCAGTGGTTTCGGTTACCTCGAGTTCCAGCCTTTCTGCAGGAAAGACGTGCCTGGCAAGCGCATTTTGCAAATCCTCCAGAAATTCGGGAGCCAGCAGGTGACGCGTGCTGATGTTTACTGCCAGCCGCAGCGATAGCCCTCGCGCCTGCCATGCCGACGCATCCGAGAGCGCCCGATCCAGGACATATTGTCCGACCTGTCTGGCCATGGGGCCTTCTTCGATCGCATCCAGAAACTCCCCCGGTGCAATAAGTCCTCGAACGGGATGATTCCACCGCAACAGTGCTTCGGCAGCCAGAACGTTGCCGGTAGCCATATCGACCTGAGGCTGATAATGCAGAACCAGGTCTCCCTGGGAAACGGCCTGACGCAGTTCATGACTGACATGAGACTGCCATTCCGATTCATCGGACGGATTCACGGAATAAAGCGTGGCACGGTCGCCTCCGCCACGCTTGGATGAATACATGGCCATATCCGCATGCCGCAGGAGGGTCTCCGCGTCCCCTTTGTCCAGCGGGAAAAGCGTGAATCCGATACTTGCCGAGACGCCGTATCGGCCTGAATTCCCGGTGATGGGGGTCTTCAAAACCTGAAGCATGCGATCCAGTATTGCCTCGACCGCATAGACATTGTCCAGATTGTCGGCCAGCAAGCCGAACTCGTCCCCACCCAGGCGCGCCAGGGTGTCTGTCGGACGCATGACCGACCGCAGGCGCGCGGCTACTTCCGCCAGCACCTCGTCACCCACCTTGTGGCCATAGCTGTCGTTAATGGGCTTGAAACCATCCAGATCGATGACCCCGATTGCGAGCAGCCGCGTCCTGCGATCTGCACCGGCCAGCATATGATTCAGGCGGTCATAGAACAGAGTGCGGTTTGGCAGGCCGGTCAGCGGATCCTTCAGGCTCTGGTTGCGCAATTTGAGCATCAGGTCACCGAATTGCGAAAAGGCCTGGAAATGGCCGAAGCCGATGCGGCTGAAATAATTTGCCGAGTCGGTGGCAAAAATGCCGACCCCGGTGTGGCCGCTCTCGGATTCTCCGAACGGGAACAGACCGACTTCCTTCGCAGCCTCCGGCAGATGCGCCTGCATCCATTCAAGCCCGGCTATACCGCGCGCCGGAAGCACAAGCGGCCGCCTGGCGTACAGTGCTCGACGGCAGATATTATCAGGGTGCAGCAGGACAACCGGGTCGGGTTCACGGTCGCCCTGCGAGCCGGCAATGAAGTTCAATCCCAGCTCGCCGGTTCCTGGTGATATCGTGGCGGTCCAGGCCGCCACGATATGGGTGTCGCCGCCGACCAGCGCGCGGCACATACGGCGCATGAAGCTGTCCCATGTGCCGTTGGGCTGTTCCATCAGAATGGTGCTGATCAGGACGCGGCTCAGCGCCTCACGCACCCCGTCATCCCGAGATTGGGCGCTGGCGTAGCCCTGGAGCTGCAAACATAGGTCTGCGAGGACTAGTTTCGACAGTATCTGACGCAGGCGCGGGCGATCGCGGGATGGTACTTCCGCCGAATCCCCGAGTTCGTCGAATCGCTGCCAGTACAGAGCATAGCCCCCGGTGACCCACGCCGGCTCGATACCCGCCCGATGGTGAATATCGCCCAGGCGCTTGAGATCAGACTGATACCGAGCATCGAAGCGGTCAGTCAGGAGGCGCCGGAAATGCCGCGCCTGCTGGTTGAGCAGCATGTCGAACTGCTCCGGGACCAGATCTTCCAGGAAGGCCTTGGTCTCTGGCTGGCGGGAGAGAAAGGCGTAAAATTCCTCTGCAAACCGGTCGGCGCACTGGCCGACCAGCGGCAGATAGCGTCCGAGAAAGTCGAAGTCCTCGGCTCTGAGGTCAAGAAACCGCAAAATGGAATCAGGCATCGTTGTGAACCAGCAGCATCCGGCCAGGCGCCGCGCTGGGATTCCTGCAGCCACGCCTGACCGATCCGATTGACCTCATTGCCGGCTGCGGCTCTCAGACTGTCCTAACGACATTTCCGACCCTTCCAGTATCTCGTTCAAGGAGCACACAGTGGTGCCGAAGCGGGCATCCGCGGCGCAATGCCAGATCTGAACCGCTCCCGAGCCAATACAGCACCTGTTCCTGTCACACGACATTTCGCACTGCCACAATGCCGAGACACTCTGTCGTGCCTGACTAGATGCGGAATTCATGCGATATCGAACAGCCGGTCGAACGCGGCGATCGCCAGAATCCTGCTGATATCCGGCCGGCAATTGGCAATCCGCACTTTCCCGCCTTCCTCACCCACGTGCTCGCGCAACAACAGCAACATGCCGAGGGCAGAGCTGTCCATATAATCGGCATCCTTCAGATCGACCACATAGCGGCACTGGTTCTTCGAGAAATCCCGATACGCCGCCCTGAAGTCGCGGTACAAGCCAAAATCGAACCGTCCAATAACGGCTATTGTCCTGGCGCTACCGTCCGCGGACGGCTGTGCAATTACCGGCATGATCATTGCTCCTGCTTCAAAACAGCTCCACGCCGCCAGCCGCAAGGGACTGCTGGTTTGCCGCGCGATGGCGGTCAGCATCCCACTGGGTACGTATACGCGCGATCCCCTCACTGAGCCTCCGCATGACCGGGCCGAGATCGGGACGGACTCCTCCCGCATTGCTCCCGACTGCCTCCAGCGCCGGACCGATCTCCGAAAACAGATCGGTCACTCTGTCCAGATGCTTGTTCGCGTGATCCAGTACCTGCGTGGCGATATCGCTGAACTGCAGTGAACGCACTGCCAGCCCGGCGCTGCGATCGATCTCAGCGGTGATGTCGGAAATTTCCGACAGCGTTCGCGCCACGCGCTCGCTGATGGCGCTGTTGCTTGCAAGCATCTCTTCCACCTGGGCCTTCGACTGTATGGCAACACTCATGTCCTTGGACGCCATAGACTTCACCGCGCTTCTCGCCATCTCGATGTTTTCCATGGCGCTGCCCACCACCTGGCGAATCTGATCATTGAACCGATTGGAATGCTGCGAAAGCTTGCGGACTTCGTCGGCCACCACGGCGAATCCGCGACCGTACTCACCAGCGTGCGCCGCTTCAATCGCCGCGTTCAGCGCCAGGAGATTCGTCTGGTCCGCAATGGCCTTGACGTCAGAGAGCAGCAAGGCTATCTGCTCCATCTTCGCCGCCGTATCGTCAATGCGGTGCATGACCCGCATGCTTTCCTTGCTGGTGAAAACGATGTTTTCGATGAAATAGCTCAGCAGTTTGTCGGTTTCTGTGGCGAACTCCCGGAATCTGAGAGCCCGGCCGTCTTGCGCCCGCGCCGCCCCTCCCATCTCATCGATCAGCGACATCACCAGCTTCTGCTGGGCTTTCGTCTGGCCATCGAGACTGCGAAAACTGTCGGTCAGCTTCCCCGATGCATCCCGTACGAGGCCGTCCACCTGACGCAGGCCGCCGGCCACCTCATTGGCTTCGACACGGGCTGCGCTCCTGATTTCAGCGAACAGCTGCCGTATGCCGGCATCCGCTTCTCTCATCGCCGCATTCCCGTTCTCAAACGACGTCCGAAGCCGGTCGGAGCGCGATGCCACATACAGGGCATTCCCGATCCACGCCGTAATGAGCATCATAAAAAGCGCCGCGTCGTAGCCGCGCAGCGCGTAGTGCAGTACAAGGACGCCGCAGCTTGCCGCAAGGGCCGGCCAGTTTTCCCGAATGAACCTCGCTATCATTCCCGTTTCCCCGTCATCCGCCTTGCAACCGCGAACCGCAGCCGTGCTCCGTCTTCGCAGCTGGCGCCCTTTGCGTTACGAGGGTCAGCACCTTGTCGGCAATATCCGGGAGCGGCATCACGAATTGGGCCGCGTTGCGCTTCACGGCTTCGCCGGGCATGCCCCACACCACGCTGGTCTTCTGGTCTTGGGCCACAGTCTGGGCTCCGGCGTCTCGCATTTCGGCCAGGCCGCGGGCGCCGTCATCGCCCATTCCCGTCAGAATCACGCCCACGGCGTTGGCGCCCGCATTCTGGGCCACGGACCGGAACAGGACATCCACCGACGGACGATGCCGGTTCACCGGCGGCCCATCGCTCAGCGCGCAGCAATACCTGGCGCCATCACGGACCAGCAGCAAATGATGGTTTCCCGGCGCGACATAGGCATGCCCCGGCAAGACCTGTGCCCCGTCCTGAGCGATACAGACGTGCATCGCCGACATTCGGTTCAGGCGCTCCGCAAATGGTCCGCTGAACGCTTCCGGTATATGCTGGGCGATCACGATTCCCGGTCCGTCGGCCGGCAGCGCCATCAGCACCTCTTTGATCGCCTCAGTGCCGCCGGTCGACGCACCGATGGCGACGATGCGCTCGCTTGTCCCGAATTGGCCGGCTAGGGACTTCCGCAGGACCGCTTCGGCTGTCAGCTTCGGCGGAATTGCCAGGGCATCGTTGCGGCTTGACCACGCTGCAACCACCTGCGATTTCGCCGCGATCTTGACCTTGTTGGCGATTTCCTCGGCATAGTCCTGAAACTCCTGTGCGAGACCGCTGGAGGGCTTCGTCACAAAGTCGACCGCACCAATCTCCAATGCTTCCAGCGTGACGTCTGCGCCGCGCGTTGTGAGCGACGATACCATCACTACGGGCAGAGGCCGGAGACGCATCAGGTTTTTTAGAAACGTCAGCCCGTCCATGCGCGGCATCTCGACATCAAGCGTGATTACGTCGGGATTGAGCTGTTTGATCCGGTCACGGGCAATATAGGGATCCGAGGCGGTTCCAACGACATCTATAACTGGGTCTGCCCCAAGCATGCTGCTCAGCATTTGGCGGACAAGCGCCGAATCATCGACGATCAGTACGCGAATTTTTCGTTCCATAATACCCGCCTAGAACAGCGTGATTTCCCCTTGCACCGGACGATGCTCTATCTCGTCCAGATAGGCACGCTCCCGCTGCAACAGCGTGTCGTTGCGAAGCGTACGGAGTTTCTTGATCAATACGCGACCGGTGACCGGCGAATAACAGACCTTGCGTGGGTAGACATCGCCAAAATCCTCTGCCCTAAGGCGTATTCCTTCTGTCTCCAGGTACGCACGGATGAAATCCGCGTTCCGCTTTCCGATGTCACTCATGTGCGCCAGCATGCGTCCACCCCCGAATGCCTTCACCTCCAGATTGCGCCGACTGCCTCCGTTCTTGAGAATGTCGTTAATCAGCCGCTCCATGGCATAGTTTCCGTATCGGGTCGAGGCTCCCAGTCCGTCCGCATCCCAGCTTCCAGCGGTATTGCTGCTCATTGGCAGCATGAAGTGATTCATGCCGCCTACGCCCACCGACGGATCCCGGATGCAGGCCGATATGCACGATCCCAAAACCGTAACTATCAACTCGTCGGTGCGCGTTACGTAATACTCGCCAGGCAGGATCTTGGCCGCAAACTGCGCGCGCGAATTGTCCCAGTAGCGCTTTATATGTTCGAATTCGGGCAGCGCCCGAGGCATTTCGGCCGATTTGATCCGCTTGTCCTTTCCGGTAACCATCGGTCAGCGCTTCCTGTACACGGTTCGTCCTATGAGCTGAAACCGGTCGCTGACATTGAACAGGGACTCCGAATGCCCGATGAACAGATGTCCGTTGTCAGTCAGCGCCTCGGCGAACCGGTCAAACAGCCTTCTCTGGGTATTCTTGTCGAAATAGATCACGACGTTGCGGCAAAATATCGCGTCAAAGCGCCTTCTCATCGGCCAGTCACCCAGCAGGTTGAGCTGTCGGAAAGTAACCAAGTCCCGCAGCCCCGGCACAATCTGGACCCTTCCTTCCTGCCGCCCTTTCCCGCGCAAAAACCAGCGCTTGCGTCGTTCCTGGGCGATATTGGCCACCCGGTCCGACTCGTACACGCCGGAAACCGCACGTTCCAGCACGTTTGAGTCGATGTCGGTGGCGAGAATCTTGACCGGCAACCGGGCGATATCGGTCAGGGCTTCTCTTGCGGAAATAGCCAGGGAATAGGCCTCCTCTCCGGTGGAGCATCCTGCAGACCAGATTCGGATATCGCTGCGCCCGGCGGTCGACACCAGCGCCGGAATAAGGGTCTGCGCAAGAAAGTCAAAGTGATGAGGTTCGCGGAAAAACGCCGTGAGATTGGTCGTTATCGCATTGATCAGCTCCCTAATCTCGTCTTTCCCATCATCACGCAGAATCGCACAATACTTTCCAAAGCCGTCGAGACCGAGCTGCCGCAGCCGGCGCGCCAGCCGGCCAGTAACCATATGGCGCTTGCAGTCCCCCAGCACGATGCCGGTGCGCTCTTCCACCAGACGCTGGATAAACCGGAAGTCCTCGTCCGCAATCGATTGCCCAGCCGGACCCATGCTGCTGAACGACGAAACCGCATCGGCGCCGGACGTACCGGTTGGCATGGCTGACCCCTTTCGCAGCTACTGGAAGGAACACCGATCCGCGGCTTCGCCGGCCCCGCTGCAGCGACTGCGCGCGACCAGGCGCCCTGAGACGGACACGGTCTGAGGTATCACCTGCGCCATGAGTACGGGCATTTCCTGCTGCGGCTCCGCCCTCGATGACGCGTCGACCACCATCAGAATTCCTCCCATTCGCCGTTTCCTGCTGCCGCCTTTTGGGCCACGCTGGGCGCGGCGACCGCTTTGCGCCGGCCGGAAAAAGAGGGCACCCGCACCGATGGCTTCTTCTCGGGCATTTGCTGCTCGAGCCTGTCGATGTCGATGGCAGCCGCTTCGGGGTGCCGCTCGAGCTTGAAAAACTGGACCATTTCTCCGAGACCCTTCGCTTGTTCCTCCATGGAACGGCTGGCCGCGGCCGCCTCCTCCACCAGCGCGGCATTCTGCTGCGTCATCTCGTCCATTTGCATCACCGCCTTATTTACCTGCTCTATGCCCGATGACTGCTCCTGGCTGGCCGCGGCAATTTCGGAAATGATGTCGCTCACCTTCTTGACGCTCGCGACGATGTCATCGAGCATCTTGCCGGATTCGTTTACCAGAGCCGAGCCGTCGCTCACCTTGTCGACACTGTCATTGATGAGCGCCTTGATTTCCTTTGCAGCGGTCGCGCTGCGCTGTGCAAGATTCCTTACTTCTGCGGCAACTACCGCGAACCCCCGCCCCTGCTCACCGGCCCGTGCTGCCTCCACGGCGGCATTCAGCGCCAGCAGATTCGTCTGGAAGGCAATTTCGTCGATGACGCCTATGATGTCGGCGATCTTCCGGCTGCTGCTGTTAATCTCGCCCATGGCAGAAATCGCACTGCCCACGACAGAACCTCCCTTCGCCGCCAGGTCCCGGGCCGCATTTGCCAGCTGGTTGGCCTGATGGGCATTGTCGGCATTCTGGCGTACCGTGCTTGTCAGCTCTTCCATGCTGGAGGCGGTCTCCTCAAGCGAGGAAGCCTGTTCCTCGGTACGCTGCGAAAGGTCGCTGTTCCCGCCGGCGATTTCCATTGACGCTGTACCGATAAGATCCGAAGACTCCTTGATCTTGGAAACCACCGCTGTCAGCTTTTCGACGGTGGTGTTGAAATCGTCCTTTACCTTCCGAAAGGTTCCCTGGTACTCCTTCGTGATTTTCTCCGTCAGGTCCCCATTGGCCATCGCGTTCAGGACATTCGCAACGTCGTTCATGGCTTCCGACACAGTATCCAGCAGTCGGTTAATGCCTTCGCTCAGACGTTGCGTAAATCCGCCCGTGTTTTCCGCGACGATTCTCTTGCTGAGATCTCCGACCAGGGCGGCGGTGACGATCTGGTTGATTTCATCCTGGACCTTTAGCTCGGCCGTGATGTCGATCCACTCTACTGCGCTGCCGAGACGTTCACCGGCTTTGTTTATCACCGGATTTGCCGCGAGATTGAAGCTGCGTTCGCCGATCTTGATTGTCGTACGATGGGTGGTCGCGAACGTCTTGAGCATCTCCCGCTGATGCGCGGGGTTCTTGTGGAACGAGTCGATGCTGTTCCCGATCAGCTTCTCCGGGTCGAAGGACGGGAATATCTTCTTCATGTCCGCTTCGGCGTCCTTGAACATGTCGACAATCGCCTTGTTCATGTAAATGACGTTGCGGTCGTTGTCTGCGATCATGATGTTGGTCGACGTGTTGTCCAGCGCGTTTTTGATGCGCAGCGACTCGTCCGCCACCCGCTTTGTTTCGGTCACGTCAAAGCTGAGCTTTATCTGCATCGCTTTCAGGGCATCCAAAACACGCCCCATCTCATCGTAGCGGCCGATATTGATTCGGCTGCTGTAGTTTCCCTGGGCGATCTGGCCGCAGTGCTCTATGATCTTTTTCACGCGCTCGGTGATTGACCGGATGAGAATAAACCCGGTCAGACCAGAGAGCAGCAGACCGAGGACGATGCCGATCGTCGCGGCATTGCGCGTCACCACGTACCGGTGCTCGGCGCCCTCGTAGGATGCGCGCGCCGCCGCAAGATCAAGCTGCATGAGCCGTTCGGCGCCGGCTCTTACCAGCAGGTAGTCAGGGCTCATGACCTGGCCCGCGATTTGCTTCGCCTTGCCCACCTGTCCGGCGGCCAGCGCCGAAATGGTGGCATCGACGCCTTTCTTCGTAAACCGGGCGCGCACCGCCGCCCATTGCCTGGCGAAGGCTTTCTCCGGCTTCGAGGTGATCGTGCGTTGATAGCTTTCCCAGGCCTTTGAGATCTTTGCGCGGTTGGCCAGAATCTTCGCCGCTTCGGCGCGGACGACTCGCGGCTTCGGATTCATGAGCGCCTTTAGAATATGCGCGCGATTCTCGGCGATTCGATCGAGGATGAAGGCTATCTGCCCGGTCGGCACCAGATGCTGGCGATAGATGGCGGCTATATCGTTTTTCGACTGATTCATTCCGGCAAGCCCCACCGCGCCCATCACAATCAGCAGCGCCGACAGGAAGCCGATCGTCAGGACCATCCGGACCTTCAGGGTCATTTTTCCGAAGGGGTTTAGCCACTTCCAGACAGCAGCCTTATTCAGCTTTACCTTGCCTTCGTTGATTTTCCGGTACAGCGCCTCCGCCTGCTCGATCTGCTGGCGACTGGGGCGGGTACGCACCGACAGGTACCCGGTCAGATGGCCATTTTCGTAGATCGGCGTCACATTGGCCTCGACCCAGTAGAAGTCGCCGTTCTTGCATCGGTTCTTTACAATGCCGGTCCAGGTCTTTCCGGCCTTCATGTCGTCCCACAATCCTTCGAAAGCGATCGGCGGCATGTCGGGATGACGGACGATATTGTGGTTTTTCCCGACCAGCTCCTTCTCCGAGAACCCGCTGATCTCGATGAAAGCCGGGTTCGCGTGGGTGATGATGCCCTTCATATCGGTCTTGGAGGTGATCGTGACCCCCTCCGGCACCACTACCTCGTTGTTCGTAACTGGCATGTTTATTTTCATGATCGGTATCCTTGTCAGTGACTGATTGGATCGGTCTCGGGAAGAATCGCCGTACCGAGCAGGCTCTCGACGTCCAGCAGAATCACCATGTGCGTGCCTATCGTTGCGAGCCCGTTAATGGATTCGGCGCTGAAGATCCCGCCGAGTTCGGCGGCAGGCCGGACATCGCCGGGCGACAGATTGAGCACGTCCGATACGCTGTCCACGATCAGGCCGACGACGCGGCTTGACCGATCCGTTTCGATTGACAGCACGATCACGACGGTCGTGGGACTGTAATCGGCCTTTTCTAGGTTGAACCTCATCCGCAGGTCGACGATTGGCACGATCGTGCCACGCAGGTTCAATACCCCCTGCACATAGCCGGGGGTATTGGGAATGCGCGTAACCGGGGTCCATCCGCGAATCTCCTGTACCTTAAGGATGTCGACCCCATACTCCTCGCCGGCCAGGGTGAAGGTGAGATACTGACTCCCGCCGGCGCTTGCTGTTGCCGGTTCCTGCCGGACGACGATTTCCTGTCCGCTCATCGGCTCTCCTTATGCTGCGTTCATGGTAGTGCTGCCAACTGCCGCCGCGCAGTCGGAAACGGCGTCCGAATCGCGGCGCGAAAGCGTGATCAGCCCTGGCACGTCCAGTATGAGCGCCACGGTACCATCCCCCAGGATCGTTGCACCGAAGATGCCATCGACGCGATGGAAGTTGCTCTCGAGACTCTTGATAACCACCTGCTGCTGGCCAAGCAGCTCGGCAACCCGCAGACCTAGCTTGCGGCCGTCGGCCTCGATGACCACCAGAAGATCTTCCGCCACATCGAGCTTTGCATCGCCTGAGGAAAAAAGGTCACACAGCCGGACGATGGGGATATATTCGTCGCGAAGCATGCACACCGTGCCGCGGCCAACAACAGATTTGACCATTTCCCGGCGCAGTTGAACGGACTCTACGATTGACACAAGCGGAATGATGTAAATTTCACGCCCGACCCGAACCAGCTGCCCATCGAGTATCGCCAGGGTCAGCGGAAGACGTATGGTAAAAGTGGACCCTGTGCCTTCCTGAGATGAGACCTCTACTCTGCCGCCCAGATCTGTGATGTTCTTGCGCACGACATCCATGCCGACGCCGCGTCCGGACACATCACTCACCACGTCTGCTGTCGAGAATCCGGGAAGAAAAATCAGATCACGCACCGCTTCATCCGATGGTTTTTCCTCACGGCCGACCAAACCGCGCTGACGCGCCTTCGCCAGAATTTTTTGGGTGTTTAGTCCGGCCCCGTCATCGCTGACCTCGATCACGATCGATCCGCCTCTGTGATAGGCATTGAGCCGGATTTGGCCCTGTTCCGGCTTGCCGGCGGCGGTACGCACTGCGGCCGGCTCGATGCCATGGTCGAGCGCATTGCGCACCAGATGCACCAGCGGATCTCCGATCTTCTCCATCAGCGTCTTGTCCAGCTCGGTCTGCTCTCCGGAAAATTTTAGGTCGACCTGCTTGTCCAGCTTTTCGCTTATGTCCCGCACCATTCGAGGAAAGCGCTGAAATGCGAAGCTGATCGGCACCATCCGGATTCGCATGATGCTTTCTTGAAGTTCGCGCGTATTGCGTTCGAGCTGGGCCAGGCCGTCGACCAGCTTGCCCAGCCTGCTGATTTCGAAATCAGCCCCCAGCTGGCTTAGCATGGATTGGGTTATCACCAGTTCCCCAACCATGTTGACTAGGGCGTCTATTTTGTCCGTGGACACACGTATCGATCCGATGTCTGACGCCTGACTCCCAGTCTTTTTGGCGGCACCTGCGGCGACCATGTCCAGCTGCGCCTTGGCCGTCTCACCGGCCGCAATGGGAAGCGCCTCAATCGTGAGTTCGCAATCGCCCTCCACCCAGTCAAAAATGTCCGCAATCTGCTGGCGTGACACCTTGCCGCGCACTTCCAGACGCCACGACAGATAGGCTGTATCAGCACACAGCTCGAATAGCGAGGGGACATTCGTGGTTTCAGCAGTTACTGAAAGCTCGCCCAGGGTAGACAGTTCCCGGAACATCCTCACCGGATCATTGCCGCTGCGCAGCAGGTGGGGCTTCGGCTTAAACGAAATGGCCCAGCCGCTTAGGACGGCAGAATTCGCCTCTACGACGTGCTCCGTAGCGTTCGAATGTGCCCGGCCGGGGCCTGTGCCGCGCAGCTCTTCCTCGAGCATGTCCCGGATTTTGCCCACATGACCTGCATCAAATTCCCGGTGTTCCCGGGCTGCCGTCAGCATGCCACGCAGGCAGTCTACTGAGATTAGAAGGAGGTCGACCAGCTGGCGTGTTACTGACCGCGACGCGGCGCGCATTTCGTCAAGGAGCGCTTCAATGCTGTGCGTGAAGCCGGCTGCATCCGCGAATCCGAATGTGGCACTTCCGCCCTTGATGGAGTGGGCGGCGCGGAATATCGCGTTTACTGCATCCAGATCCGGCGCCCCGCAGTTGAGCGCAATCAGACCCGCTTCCATTGTGTCCAGGCCCTCGAAGCTTTCTTCGAAGAAGACCTGATGGAACTGTGCCATATCCACCGGCATCGGCGTTTACCCTAAAACCTTCTTTACAGTGGCCAGCAACTGGTTCGGATCGAATGGCTTGACGAGCCAGCCGGTGGCGCCGGCAGCCTTGCCTTCCTGCTTCTTCCCATCGCCAGCCTCGGTTGTCAGTACTAGAATCGGCGTGTATTTATATTCCGGCAAGGCCCGCAATGCGCGCACCAGCGACACGCCATCCATCTGCGGCATGTTTACATCCGTCAGCACAAGATCGACCTTTTTCGACTTCGCTGCAGCCAGCCCCGCACTGCCGTTATCCGCCTCGATGACGTTATGACCGGCCCCTTTCAGAGTGAAAGAGACCATTTGCCGTATCGAGTTCGAATCGTCCACCGCCAGGATCGTTGCCATCCCAGTTTTCCTCCAGTTCCGCAGTTGTTGCCCCTACCAAAGCCCGGATTTGAACGCTCAGTGGTGCGACAAGCCAAGTTCATCGGACAACCCAAGCAGCCGACAGGCTTCCATCAATGCCGCTGACGGATGCGTACATGAGGCGGTTGCGCCGCGCTCTCTGGCGTCTTTGAACAGCGCAACCAGGAGCTGGGCCCCGGCGGTATCAATCCGCACCAGCGTATCTGTGCGCAATGTCACATTCAGCGCGTCAGCCGGCACGCACCGCACCCGGTCAAGAAACTCCCCTGCCTCGCATATCGTCAGGCTCTCGCCGCAATCGACAATGAAATCCGCCATTTATTTAAGACCCCCGGTCGCTTCGCCCATGCGCATTTCTGGTGCAGCATCGGCGTCCAGGCGCTCGCGATGCGCAATCATCAATTACAAGCGTTTACCCAAGCCTGTCAGCGCGCGTGCTTTAAGACGCGTCACCGGCCGGCGGATTCGGATGGTCCGTCGGCAGACTTGGAAAAAGGCGGGGTTTTGGCCTTGAGTGCGGACCGATCCGCCAGCTGGCGTATCCGTCCATACGCCGGATGCCGCAAGCTACAGGGCGACATCGGGCAAAATTCTTCCGTTTGGCGGTGCAGGCTGCGGCGCAGTCGGGGATTGGGACTGACGCAGGCCTGTCACACCATCACATCTTGCTGCAATCCATCTCCGGTCATATCGACATCGAACGCGGAAACTTGAGCCCGGTTTCGTCCGATATCGGGTCGTCAGCGGCCACCATTTCCAAATCAGATCCGGAAAACTGCCTTGGGCGAATCCGGAATCGGAAAAATACACGCCCCATCCGGGATCCGACGGACCATCTCCATGACTGACGACAATTTGTATTAAAACGGTTAGTCGTCTTCGCCGCCGATGTCAACCCGAACGCGGGTCGAGCGATCATCGGATTCCGCCTGCTCGCGCCGTTCGGCAACGCGAACTTCGTCGCCACGGTACCGGTCGATGATCTTGTCCACCGCGCGGGTCTTGGTACGCGTCGCGTACCACTGGTGCCGCCTTGCCTCGTATTCCTTCCGGCTGTGCTCAACGCGGAGCTGCTGGTGGATGATTGCCTCGTTCAGGCGCGAAATGAATACTCGGAAATCCTGCATGCGTCTGGCATCGATCGATGCCCCGCCGCTAAACTCGACCTTTTTCGCATACTCATCGCGGTATCCCAGCAGTTCGGTGAGCCTGGTCTCGGCTTCGTTCAGCATTCGTCTCTGCTCTCCCAGAACACGCGCTGCCGTGCGTTCGCGCGACTCAACGACCTTCGCAAGCGGTTTCATGCGTTTCGACTTCGTCATGGTGCACCTTTATTGTTCTTCGACTGCATCGCTGCGGTTCGGCAGCAGGCCTTACTGCTTCACTGGCACCTCAGGTACCAGCGCGGCAAGTTCCGAAAGACTCGCGGACAGGGCGACGGCCTTGTTCATATCCTGGCGCAAAAATCCCAGCAGACGGGGATGGTAATCTATGGCCTCGTCCAGACGCTGATCCGCGCCGCGGGTATAGGCGCCGACGCTGATGAGATCACGGTTCTGCTGGTACACGGAATAGAGCTGCTTGAAGCGCCGGGCCGCTTGCTGCTGCGGCGCCTTGGTAATCTCATTCATGGCACGGCTGATCGACGCCTCGATGTCGATGGCGGGATAGTGTCCGCTTTCCGCAAGCTGCCGCGAGAGGAATATATGGCCGTCCAGGATCGCGCGCGCTGCATCTCCGATCGGATCGTTCTGGTCATCACCTTCGGTGAGCACTGTGTAGAAGGCCGTGATCGACCCTTTGCCGGTCTCCCCGTTGCCGGCGCGTTCCACGAGCTGAGGCAGCCTGGCAAAAACCGACGGAGGATAACCCCGGGTCGCCGGCGGCTCACCAATGGCGAGCGCTATCTCGCGCTGAGCCTGCGCGTAGCGCGTGAGCGAATCCATCAGCAACAGGACCTGCCGGCCCTGATCCCGGAAGTATTCGGCAATGCTGGTGGCCAGCATGGCACCGTGCAGACGCATCAGCGGCGGGTAATCCGCCGGCACCGCAACCACCACAGCACGTACCATGCCCTGCGGTCCGAGAATGTTCTGGATGAATTCCTTTACTTCTCGTCCGCGCTCCCCGATCAGGCCGACCACAATGACGTCGGCCGTGGTAAACCGGGTCATCATTCCAAGCAAAACGCTCTTGCCGACGCCGCTACCGGCAAAAAGCCCCAGCCGCTGTCCGCGTCCTACGGTAAACAGCGCATTGATTGCACGCACCCCGACATCGAGCGGCTCCCGTATTGGAGCGCGCGCCAGCGGATTGATCGGCCGCCCCGCGAGTGGGGCACGTGCGGTCGCCCGCACCTTCCCTTTTCCGTCGAGCGGATTTCCCGCTCCATCCAGGACCCGCCCGAGCAAGGCATCACCCACCTGCGCCTCACGCACACGCGCGCTCGGAATGACCCGGGCATTTGGTGTGAGCCCGCGTATGTCTCCGGTGGGCATCAGAAACAGGCGCTCGCCGGCAAAGCCGACTACTTCTGCTTCGACGGTCACGCCCTGGGGGCCTGCCACCAGGCAGCGGCTCCCAATTGCCGCCTGGCACCCGGTTGCTTCCAAGGTAAGACCGACCATGCGCGTAAGCTTTCCTTCGACCACTAGACTCGGCGGTGCTTCTGCGAGCACGCGGGCGCGCGCGAGGCTGTCGCGCCAGCGCGCAATGTGTGATGTTTCAGCTGGTGGGGCGGTCATCGTGGCGCTCTCCGCCTAGAATTGCGGTGACGATGCTGGTCAGTCGCGACTCGATGCTGGCATCAATCTGCGAATTTTCGGTATGCACCTTGCAGTCACCGCGCGCCAGCACCGGATCCTCGACAATGCGCCAGGCACGTTCCCCTTCCGGAAGGGCGAGCGCACCACGCACGAGCGCGGCATCCTCAGGATGAAGATGGACGCTCACATGGCGTGCCGCCACCGGCAAGACAGACATAGCTTCGCGCACCACCGCCACGACCGCCCCGGGATCGGAGCGCAGTTCGCGACGCACCAGCGCGCGAGCGATCACCATCGCAAGCTGCACGAGCTCATGCTCGACCTGCTGGTCGAGGTCCGCCAGCGGCTCGTTCAACAGGCCGATCAGCTTCGCCAGACGGCCGGCCTGCGCGACTACCTGCGCCTTGCCGTCCTGGCGGCCCTGCGCGAAACCCTCTTCGTATGCCTGCTTCTGTATCTGCTCGATCTGTTTGGCAGTGAGTACATTGGGATTCTTGCCGAGCGTTCCCTCGACTGCCGGCAGCTCCCAACGCTGGTAGGCGCTCAGTTCGTCGCCGGAAATGATCCGGGACTTTCGGGCGGCGCCATGCTGCGGGGATTGTCCTGCCGCGGGTCGCGGGTTGTCGGCTTCAGACATACTCTTCCCCGCCCTTGGCGCCCAACGCTATCTCACCTGATTCGGAAAGGCGCCGCGCAATTCCGAGAATTTCCTTCTGTGCAGTTTCCACTTCGGACAGCCGGACCGGACCTTTGGCCTCCAGATCATCACGAAGCATTTCGGCCGCACGCTTGGACATGTTGTTGAAGATCTTCTGCCTCATTGCGTCGTCCGACCCCTTGAGCGCAAGCAGCAGAGATTCCGACGAAACCTCGCGCAGCAGGGTCTGGATACTGCGGTCATCGATCCCCAACAGGTCTTCGAAGACGAACATCAGGTCTTCGATTTTCTGGGCCATCTCGCTGTCGGCCTCCTTGATATGTTTCAGGATATCCGCCTCGGATGATCCGTTCATGCTGTTGATGATTCCGGCAGCGGTCTTGATTCCGCCCACGCTAGAGGACTTGAGTTTGCTGGCAGCCTTGCCGGTGAATTTCTTCTCCATGATGTCATTTAGCTCCTGCAGCGCAGACGGCTGGATGCCATCGAGCGCGGCAATGCGCATCAGTATGTCGGCCCTGCTTCGTTCCGGAAACAGGGCGAGCACCTCCGCTGACTGGTCGCTGTCGAGATAGGCAAGGATGATCGCGATGATTTGGGGATGCTCGAGACGAATGAGCTCCATGATCGCGCGCGCATCCATCCACTTGAGCCCCTCAAGGCCCTTTGTGTTGCCGCCGAGAAGAATGCGGTCGATGAACCCGCCTGCCTTGTCCTCACCCAGCGCCTTTGTCAGCACCTTGCGCACGTAATCATCGGAGCCGATGCCGAGCGAGGTCTGGTTGTCCACGGATTGCACGAAATCCTCCAGTACCAGACTTACCTGCGCACGTGAGACACTCGACAACGCTGCCATGGCTGATCCGACCTTCTGGACCTCCTTCGGCGCCATGTGCTTGAGGATCTCGGCCGCATCCTGCTCGCCGAGCGTGAGCAGGAGAATGGCGGCCCGCTCGACTCCCGATATCTTGGTGCCCACCTCAGCCATCGCTGGCTACCCAGGTCTTGACTACCTGCGCAACGCGCTTCGGATCCTGGGCGCTCATGCTGCGCGCGGCATTGAGCTGGGCATCATAATTTCCTGGGCCGCTCAGCTGCGCCATGGGTCCGGGTCCACCCAGGGACTGAGCCTGTCTGGCAGCCGCTTGCTCGGCCGCCGGCGCAGCGGCCGCCGCGACCGCCTGTTTGGCAAGCAGGCCGCGGGTTACCGGCCGCAGAACCCCGAAGATCAGGAACAGCACCACCAGTCCGGCAAGCCCCTGCTTGGCCATGCTCCATACCCAGGGACGCTCCCAGATTGGCAGTGGGGGCGGCGGCTGGATCTGGCGCGGCCGATGGAACGGGATATTGATGACGTTGATGCTGTCTCCGCGCGCCGGATCAAAGCCCACGGCGGACTTTACCAGTGCCGTGATGTGCGTCAGCTCCTGGGGACTCAGCGCAGCCCGCACAACCTGCCCGCTGCTGTTGACCGTCCGGATATCGTCAACCACGACGGCCACCGACAGGCGCTTGATGCGTCCGCTCGGAAGCTGCGTATGACTGATGGTCTTGTCCAGCTCATAGTTGCGCGTGGCGCTGCTGCTGCTGTCTGTCGGAACTTCGGGGGCAGACGCAACGGCCGCCTTCTTGGCCGTTTTCCCGCCGGCGCCAGCGGCGGAAGTTTTCGCCGGCTTGGCGGCGGCCGGAGTGGTCTGCGGAACTGTGGTTGGGCCCGGCGGCTCATTTGACAGTGCGCCCGGAACGCCCATCGCGCCAGCGGCCTCGCCGGTGGTTTGATGGTGCGACACCTGCTCGCTCAGCAGCGCCTCGGCTTTCGGATTAACCTTTTCCTGTGTCTCGTCCGTCATCGTGAAGTCGAGATCTGTCGCGACCTGGGCACGGACACCTCCAATTCCAACAATCGGCGTCAAAATATCGTCTATGCGCCTGACGTAGGATCGGTCGAGGCGGCGCGTATACTGGAACTCGCTGTTGTCGAGCGCTGCCAGCCGGCCCGACGCTTGCCCGCTGAGCAGCCGTCCACGCTGGTCGACGACCGTCACATTGCTGGTTTTCAAGTTCGGTACGCTGAAGGCCACGAGGTGCTGAATCGCCGCCACCTCGCCGCCGCTCAGGTCCCGATCCGAATAGAGATCAACCAGCACCGAGGCCGTTGGTTCGGCGCGCTCGCTGACAAAGACCGACTGCTTGGGGACGGCAAGGCTGACGCGCGCGCGGCGCACGTTGTCGAGCGCGCCGATCGAACGTGCCAGCTGGCGCTCTAAGATGTACTGATAACGAGCGGTCTCTATGAACCTGCTCGCGCCGAAACCGTTCGACTGGTTGAGCAGTGCGAGGCCTCCGTCGGTACTGCGCGGCAACCCCTGCGCGGCGAGTTTCATGCGTGCGTCCGCCACCTGCCCTGCAGGCACCATGATCATGCCGCCTGGCTCGATCTCGTACGGGATGTTCAGCTTCTGAAGACCGCCGATCACCTGACCAGCATTCTTGCTGGACAGTCCATTATAGAGCTCGCCGTAGTTGGGCGTCCGCGACCACAATACAACGCTTACACCGATCGCCACGGCTGCGGCGATGCCTAGCAGCAGCCCGAGCTGCTGGACAACAGGATTACGTGTCAGCCCCTGCAGCGGCAGGGGCGCACCCGGATTCCTGGCAATTTCGTTGGCCATAGGTCAGTCAGGAGTTAGCATGTCCGTTAGTCCGATCCCGCCGAATGCTCGGGCTTGACGCACTGCTCATAGCTGCATGCTCATGATGTCCTGGTACGCCGATACGAGTTTGTTGCGCACCTGGGTCAGAGCCTGAAACGAAATGTTCGCCTTTTGCACGGCCAGCATCACCTGTGCGAGGCTTACTTGGCCTGTGTTGGCCTCAAATGCACGCTCCATTGCGCGTGCATGCAGATCACTTTTGTTGACCTCCCCTAGCGCCCCCTCCAGCAGCGACGAGAACTCCCCTTTTCCGGTCGCGGTTGCGGCCTGTTGCGGAATACCCTGCGCGACGGCACGCATTGAGCGAAGCTGCGAGATCAGCTGATTCATGTCGATGTTGTTCATGATCTGATTCCACTCCTGTCTGCTGCGGTCCGGCCTATCCGGGAATCACAACGCCCTCTTCGCGCAGCCGAGCCAGCTTGTAACGCAGCGTGCGCGGGCTGATTCCGAGACGGGCGGCCGCCTCTTTGCGGCTCCCCATCCCTGCCTTCAGGGCGTCCAGAATGAGATTTCTCTCGTGGCTGCGAAGATCCTCGCCCAGGGAATCCGGGCCCGCCCCCTGCGCCGATTCCTGCTCCGTCGCGGCACCCATCGTGGTGGCGGCAACCGGCTCGAAGCGCAGATCTTGAGCCTCGACACGGTCACCGGCATGCAGAATCAGTGCCCGCTGCATCACGTTGTCGAGTTCGCGCACATTCCCGGGCCAGCCGTGCTGCAGCAGACGATCAATCGCTGGCTGCGACAGATCCGGAGCCCGCCGCCTCTGGGCTACCGCTGCGCGCGCAAGCAAACAGCGCGCCAGCGGCACAATGTCCCGGACGCGCTCGCGCAGCGGCGGTATCTGAAGCGGAAAGACATTTATCCTGTAATACAGGTCTTCGCGGAACCGCTGGGCTGCCACCTCACCGCGCATATTTCGGTTGGAGGTCGCCAGCACCCGGACGTCGAGCGCTATGGGCTTGCGCCCGCCCAAGCGTTCGACCTCTTTCTCCTGCAACACGCGCAGCAGTTTCGCTTGCAACGCCAGATTCATTTCCGATATTTCATCGAGCAACAGCGTGCCTCCCTGTGCCTGCTCGAACTTGCCCGGGCTCGCTTGGTGGGCGCCTGTATAGGCCCCCTTCTCATAGCCAAACAGGATGGCCTCGAGCATGTTGTCGGGGATCGCTGCGCAGTTAATGGCGACAAAAGGCATCCCGCAGCGGCGGGAGTGCCGGTGCAGAAAGCGCGCCAGCACCTCCTTCCCGGTGCCGCTTTCGCCACTGATCAAGACTGTGGCGTCACTGCCCGCAACGCGCCGGGCAAGATCTACGAGTTCGCGCGTACGCTCGTCAGCGGCGATCAGTTCCCCGTCTGCGGCGGTCTCCGGCAATGCATAGCGCGCGACCATGTTGACCAGAACCTCGGCCTCGAAAGGCTTCACCAGATAATCAGCGGCACCCTCGTGCATCGCGGCAACCGCAGCCTGCACCGTGCCATAGGCCGTCATCAGCAACACCGGCGTCTGCAATGCCTCGGATTTTATGCGGCGCAGCAGGGTGTTTCCGTCCATGTGCGGCATCTGAACGTCGGCAATCACCATGGATATGCCGCCGGAAGCAAGAATGCCCAAAGCTGCATCCCCGTGAGCTGCCGCCACCACGCCGTAGCCAGCCAGTCGCAACGTATCGCATAGCGCCTCGCACAGGGTCTCGTCGTCCTCCACGACAAGCACCGTGGAACGGGAACGATGAGGGTTGCCTGGGATGCCGTTGCAAGATTCCATTACGCACTCCTTCTCGGGAAATCGTCGGATGCCGTACCGTCTCCTCCTCGCAGCGGATCAGCCCGCGGTTCTGCAGTCCCGAGCGGCAGACGCAGCCCGAAGACGCTGCCCGCACCAGGCTGTGAGCTCACCCAGGCACTGCCTCCATGCGCCTCGGCAACCGCCCGCACCACCGCTAGGCCCAGGCCGGTACCCTGAGAACGGGTGGTGAAGAACGGCTCGAAAACGCGATCCTGCAGTCCGTCTGGTATGCCGGGGCCGTTGTCGCACATCATAAGCTTGACCCAGGCTTCGTCAGCCCGCGCGATGAAGACCAGCCGCCCTCCGGCGCCACATGCCTGCATGGCATTGCTCGCGAGATTCTGCAGGGCGCTAAGCAGCGTTTCGCGGTTGGCGCAAAGTTGCGCGCCGCCGGTCTCGTCAAGCGCGGATAGCTGGCATCCATTCGTCTGCAGACCGGATTCCACTGCCCGCTGCAGGTCCATAATAAGTTCGGATACCGGAAACACGGTCTTGGCAATGCTGCCATTGCGGGCAAAGAGCAGCATGTCGCTGACCAACCGTTCTAGATGGCGCATGCGCGACTGAATGCGTTCGGCCGCGCGATAGCGGTCACCAGCCTCAAGCTCCGGACTGTTGAGATGCGAAGCATAGAGAAGGACTGAAGCCAGCGGAGTGCGGATCT
The DNA here is from genome assembly GCA_028068195.1 of Gammaproteobacteria bacterium. Lineage (GTDB taxonomy): Bacteria > Pseudomonadota > Gammaproteobacteria > Acidiferrobacterales > UBA6901 > JAJYCY01. The sequence continues at coordinate 45,213 of JAPTTX010000002.1, read as the reverse complement.
GGTGCGCGAGCGCCGCAACCATGCGGCCCATGGCAGCCAGTCGTTGGTCATGATTGACGCGTTCCTGAAGACGGCGCGTCTCCGTCAGATCCTTGAGCAGCAGGATCTGGCCGGGCTCGGCAGAAAGCGGGCTGGTGGAGATGCTGACGAGCCGGCCGTCGCGCAGCGATACTTCGTGGCCATCCCCGATCCGGGGCGCGAACGCGCGCCGGATGACGTCGCACCACAAACTGCCCTGAAGAGGTTCGCCGAGAAGATCGAGAGCCGCCGGATTGCAATCCTGCACAAGCCCGTCGCCATCCAACACCACCACACCACCAGGCAGGGCGTCGAGCAGCCGTTTCAGGCGACTGTTCAGCCGATCCTGCTCGGCAAGTCCTTCGAGACGCTCGGTCTGCGCAGCGGCCAGTTCCGCCGTAAGCGACTCCACCCGGGCTTCGAGTTCGCTAAAGGACGCAGCGAGACAAGAGGAAACTTCATTGAACAGATGAAAGGCATCAACCAGACCGGCGGCGGATCGCACGGCAACTTCGCCTGCGGTGTCGGCGCACGGCCCTGGTTTCCGGCTGACGAGTTGTTGGTTCATGCAGTTCCTGCTCCGACTTCGGGCCAAACCCTGGACGGATCGCGGCCCTTCGAAGCATTGTCAGCAAGAACTGTGCCCGATAAATTCCCTACTGTTAACAGATACTTGCATAAGAAGCGAGCGGGTCACGTCAAAATCCCGTCGTCGGATTCCCGTGCCACGACCTCGTATTTACGCAGCTTTTCCACCAGCGTCGTGCGACCGAGCCGGAGGCGCTTGGCAGCCTGGGCCACAACACCGCCGGCCTCGTCTAGCGCCTGCTTGATCAGACAGTACTCCAGATTGTTCAGGTGCTCTTTGAGATCGAGCCCTTCCGCCGGCAGCCGCCCCCCGGCCACGGCGAAGACCGGCGCGCCACCGTCGCCAACCGGCGGGGCGGCGGCGCCTGCGGCCCCGGGCACGACGAATTTCTCGGGCAGATCACCGACATCCACGGTCCCCCCTGGATGCAGAATGGCCAGGCGTTCGATCAGATTGGCGAGCTCCCGCACATTGCCCGGCCAGAGGTACTGAATCAGCGCTACGACCGCAGCCGGCGTCAGGCGCACTGACCCGCGCCGCTCGTGCTCGATCCGCGCTATGAGCTCGTTGATCAGCAGCGGTACATCATCGGCCCGATCCCGCAGCGGCGGCATTTCGATCGGGAAGACATTCAGCCGGTAGAACAGATCCTCTCGGAATTTGCCTTCTTTGATCGCCTCTTCGAGATTACGGTGCGTAGCAGCGATGATGCGGACATCGGCGCGTATGCTCTTGTTGCTTCCGACCCGCTCAAAGGTGCGTTCCTGCAGCACGCGCAACAGTTTCACCTGCATCGGAAGACTCATGTCGCCGATCTCATCGAGAAACAGGGTGCCACCCTCGGCGAGCTCGAACCGTCCTTGGCGCGCGCTGATGGCGCCGGTGAAGGCGCCTTTCTCGTGCCCAAACAGCTCGCTCTCCAGAAGATCGCCGGGAATCGCGCCACAGTTTATAGGCACGAACGCACGGCCGCGGCGCGCAGAGCGATAATGCAGGTTACGGGCAACTACCTCCTTGCCGGTACCCGACTCGCCCAGGATCAGCACATTGGCGTCGGAATTGGACACCTGCTCGATGAGTCGGCGCACGCGCATCATGGCGCGGCTGTTCCCGATCAGGCTGCGGAACAGTTCCAGCGGACGTTGCGTTGCGGGCTGGCTGCGGGTCTCGCGGTAGATTTCGGCCTGATGGAGGGCATAGGCAAGCTGCTGGTAGCGGATCGGCAAGTCGATACTGCCCAACGCACCCGCCGCGACTTCCGGACTCACCGGTGCATTTTTGGTCTTGTCTGCCACCAACAGTAACGGCAGGTCAGGATCCCATTTCCTAAGCGCATGGAACAGGTCCAGCTGAGTGGCCTCGGACGCAAACCCGCCGAGAATCGCCGCCAGCACCGAAGGGTGCTCGCCCGCCGCCTCGCGCCAGTGGGCCCAGTCGTCGATGGCGACAGCTTGGTGGTCGATAAATTCGATCAGTGTCGTGAGATGGCTTCGACGCTCCGCATCGGCGTCGATAACCAGTACGGCTGGTCCGACCATTTTTTTGTCCCCCATACGCACATGGGCGAGGGCGCCAGGGTTGCTCTTCTTGCTTCTTTCCGGGTACCCGGCACCGGTTCGCGTTATTTTTAAAGAGACGTCCGGCATTCAACCCAGACGTACTCCACACCAATTCTAGCAGGGACCGTCAATAACCTGGCTGTAATTGGAGCAACGAATGTGCCACTGTCGCCGTCAGCGCCAATAATCTGTCGGACCGTAAAGCTTTCCCTAATCAAATCAATCCCATCACGCCGAACCGCCTGCGGTGCATTTACCCCGGCAGCCGCTTTGGATACAGGCGACTCGGAAAGAGACCGCGATCACCGACACATCGACAGCGCACGGCTGACGCGCCGCGTCAGATTTGGGATCCTGCCAGCGGTTCTACGGCATGAGAAAAATCAACGTGCTTCGTCGCGCCCGGCACCGCGGCGGGACTGGGCCACAGTACGCCGATGGTGAACGAATATTATTTTCTCCAGGAGATCGGCAACCGCATCGCCCGGATCGTCGATATCCACCACCGTGCGGAAGCCGTTTGTGGCAGGCTGCACGCTGCGGACCCGGCCGGACAGTTCGAGCGGGCGCGGCACACGCAGGCAAAGATACACGGACACATGAATGCGGCTACCCGCAGCCGGCGCCCGGGCGTCGATCCACTCCAGGTCCCGTGCATGCAGGCGCACGGCCACGGCCGGCGGAGGCGGTTCCTGGTGGGCCAGGACGCGCCCAACCAGATCCAGGACAAGATCAAGTTTGGAGTCGAGCCGCCGAAGTTCCTGGGCTACAGCGGGATGTTCGTCGGCAAGTTCCTGCGGGCGCTCTTCCAGAACTGAAAGGATGCGCAGAAGCTCCTCGTTGGCAACCTGCGCGGCGCGCTGGCGCAATCCGTCAACCGGGACCGCAGCATGCCAGCTGAGCGGCAACATTCCCTCAAAGGCGATACCGGCGCCGAGCACGCCCTGCGCCGATGTCGGTATGGAGTCGGTCATCGTAACGGATTCCGAGGCACCAGTGGCTCAGATTACCGGATCATGACCCGATCCGCCAGCCACATCGAAGCGTTCCGCTAAAGACCACCGCCATAGGCCCGTTGGGCACGCTGGCGCGTACGAAGCTCGCTTATCCGGCCGGCGATGCGGTCGCGTTCGGCTTCTCCGAGTCCGGTGAGGCAGGCATTGAGGTCCAGGAGCCGCTTGATGCCAGCGGCAAGATAGGGCGTCTCCCGGGGGTCCGGCGTGACCGAAAAGAAGGCCTGCAGCAGGTGCTGGCGGGCGGATGCGAGCCGCTGGACTTCAGACCAGCTACCGAGCTGCGCTTTTTCCAGCATCGCCACAGTCGTGGTGAGGATTGCGTCAAACTCGTCCTGGCGTGCGACATCGGATGCAGATCTCGCGACCATGGTCAGCGTGTACCGGAAGAGAGCTTTATGCTGTCCGGTATGGCGTCCCAGGCGGTCTTGATCTCCATGAGCAAACTCACGACTTCGCCGAGCACTTCGGGATCATTGTTGGCATTCGCAAGGACGAGCCGCCGCTCCATGTAGTCATACAGCATATCCAGATTGCGCGCGATACTGCCGCCGGCTTCCTTGTTGAGGCTGGAGCGCAATCCTCCAATAAGCAGCAAAGCGCCGCGGATACGGTTGCCCTTGGCTGCCACCTCCCCGCGCAGCATGTGCCCTTTGGCTGACGCCAGGCGGTCGAGCGCGCCGTCGAGCAGCATCTGGATCAGCCGATGCGGGCTGGCATATAGGACTTCGGCAAGCTCTCCGGATTCCCCGTACTGGCGTAAGAGGTTATAGGCGTTTGCTGGATGCATAGATATTTCCCGGTTGCACTGGGGCGGCGAAGCGGCAGTCGCCCCGGATTGTGGCGCCCTAGCCGAGCTTGGTGCCCCCCGACGAACCCGACTGGCTGCCCGAATTGGACCAGGGCAAGGTTCCCAGCGTGGCCGTCAGATAATTGCTCGTCGAGTTCAGCTGACCGACCAGGGTGTCCATGGAGTTGAATTGCTGGTAATACATCGCCTGTTCATTGGCTATCTGCTGGTTCAGCTGGGTGATCTGATTGTTGATGGCGGTGATGGAATTGTTGATCCCGGCAGTGCTTGCAGCGATTGGGCCGCTGCTGCTAAGCACCTGCGTCGCAAAGTTGTTGAGCTGATATGCATAGCCCTCGGAAAAGCTCACGGTGCCCCGAGCGCCCGTCGACCCTCCGGAGACCTGCAGCTCCAGCCCGGCCACCGGCGTATTGCTGGCGCCGGTCAGGTCCTGTCCTGACCCAATCGCGGCGTAACCCCCGATGGTTCCGGACACATCGGCGCCGGCGGTGCCTGTGGCAACCCCGAGCCCCAGGGTGCTGCTGGTACCCGTTCCCGCGGAAGTGATGCTCACGGTTGAGGGCGATCCGTACTGGTTCGAGGTGATCGTGAGCTGCGCGTTCGTGCTGTTGTAAGAAACGGTCACCGCGGCGCCGGCAGCCTTGAGCGCGCTGTCGCCATTGATCTCCGACTGTATTTCACCGACCAGGCTCGCGGTCGTGGTGTAGGTTCCCGGATTGAGCGTGATGGTACCGCTCTGCACGCCATCGACCGTGATGCCGAAGGTATTGTTGCTGGAATTCAGGACCACCGGCGAGTTGAAAGTCCCGCTGGTACTGGTGAGGGCCGACGTCGAAGCTCCCGTGAGACTGCCCTGCGTCGCGAGCTGCGTGATATTGACCGCATAGCTGCCTGCCTGGGTATTGGTTCCGCTTCCAACGTAGCTGATCTGGCTGTCGGTGGGGGTGCCCTGGGCCGCAAACACACCGGCTACACCGTTGAAGTTGCTCGCGAGCGCCGACTGCAGCTGCGCGGAATTGAGCTGCAGGGTGCCATCCGCTTGAACCGTCACACCGATCTGGGACAGATTGGAAAAGCCACTCCCGGCAGGCAGGTTCTGGTCCAGCATGCCCTGCATCTGCGTGAGGATCGACTGCACCGACGGGATGCCCTGCAGCGGGCCCGCAGTGTTGGTGCTCGCATTGTAGGCCGTCATGGTGCTGACGGTATTGAACAGAGTGTTATAGGCATTCACAAAGTTCGTGACTGCCGTCGTGACTGCCGTCGTGTTCTGCGCGACCGAAAGCGTAGTGGGCGAACCGGCCGTATTGGCCGCCAGCAGGTTGAGGGTGACGCCCTGGATGGCAGAAGAGACCGTATTGCTCGGGCTCGTGACATTGACCCCATCCACGGACAGCGTAGCGTCCTGGGCGGCTACCGTCTGGGTCAGGTTTTGACCGCTGCCGACCGCTGCGGTCGGGTCATAGGCGAGCTGCGACAGGCCGCTCATGTTGGTGTTGCTTCCGTCACCGTCATTAACCGTGACCCGCAGGCTGTTGGCGGCACCGGAATTGTTGGAAGTCAGTACCAGTCTGTTGCCGGTACCGTCATTGAGAATGGAGGCACTCACACCGATATTGGCAGCGTTGATCGCTGAGGCGATACCGCTCAGGGTATCGTTCGAGCTGTTGATCGTCACCGAACCTGCGGGCTGCGAACTGTTGACTGTGAACGTGTTGCTGCCGCTGCTGTAAGTGCCGAACTGAAAAGTCAGGGTGCCCGTGCCAACCGTGGCCGAGGTGCTGGAAAAATCGCCCGACACCAATGACTGCGCCTGGGCCAGCTGGTTCACCTGGATGGAATAGTTTCCTGGAATGGCATTGCTCGCGGCGGTGGCGCTGAAATGGGTGCTGTCCGATGGGGTGGCGCTCATCTGCTGGTATGCCGAAAGCCCGCTCAGACCCTGCATCGAAGCCTGGAACACCGACACGGCGCTCTGCAGCTGTCCGTAGGCCGATAGCTGCGCCTGATAGCCGGATTCCTGATTCTGGAGCGTCTGGACCGGGATCTGGTCCGCAGCGACCAGCGCGCTAACCAGGCTGCTGATGTTGATACCCGACCCGAGACCGGTTGACGTCAGGATCGCGGCACCGGTACCACTCTGCGAAAGTGCGGTGGACCCGGGCGAGGGCGAGGATGAGGATGAGGGCGTTGATCCGCCCGACAGGAGGCCGGACGTGGTTCCCGTAGGCAACACTGAAGACATAGTATCGTTACCTCACTCTGCGTTTGCCCCGGTGTCGCGGGCCTACCGGCACATTGCAAAATCAGGACCAACTAGGCCTTGGTCCGTACGATCAACCCCTGCACTCCGTCCAAGGCGTGCGCAATGGCCAGGACTTCTTCCGAGGGAATCTGGCGGATGACCTCGTGCGTCCGGGAATCCACGACTGTGACGATCACCCGGTGCGTTTGACGGTCCACCCGGAACTCGAGCTCGCGCTGCATGTTCTGCACGTAGCCGTTCAGGTGCCCTACCGCCTGAGCCAGGTCGGCGGTGCTGGGCTGGCTTCCCGGCAATGCCGGCGGAGGTGTCTGGCCGCTGCCCGGCAATTCTTGCCGCGGCTGCGTTCCAGGCGCCGCGTTCGGCAGCGGCGGGACATTGGGCACGGACGTAACGGAATCTACGGGCATGGCTTTGCTCCTTCAGGGACTGCGGCCACCAGCCCGGAGCACTGGAATGCTCCGGGCTGGCGACTTACTGCTTGCAGCGACATCCCCGTCTGAAGGCTCCTTCCTGTTACTCCACGTTACTTCAGCAGCGCCAGGATCTGCTGCGGCTGGGCGTTGGCCTGGGCCAGCATTGCAATACCGGCCTGCTGCAGCACTTCCGCGCGGGTGAGATTCGCAGTTTCCGCCGCGAAGTTCGCATCCTGAACGGCGCTGCGTGCCGCAGTCTGGTTATCCACCGCCGTCTGAAGATTGGCAGAGATCAGCTGGAAGCGGTTCTGGATCGCGCCAAACGTTGCCTGCAGGCTGTCGACCGACTGCAGCGCCGAATCCACGCGCTTGATCGCGTCATTGGCGCCGGCTACCGTCAGCACATTGACGTTGCTCAGGGTCGTCGAATCCTGGGCGATGGTGGAGTTGCTCGCCGTACCTGACGCGCCTCCAAAGCCCAGATCGGCTGCCTGCCCGGTGATGACGATGTTGCTGCTGGCACTCAGCGACAGCGTCCCAGTCACATCCCCGCCGACCTCGGTCGACCCACCCGTATTCACCGCTGTGTTGACCCAGCCGCTGGCGCCCATGCCGGTGGTGGTTGTGACAGCGCTCGTGGTGTTGTTGTAGATTTCATTGGCAACGTAGGTGCCGGTGGCGCTGGAGGACCCGAAGCTGGCGGTGATGGCCTGACCATTGGTCGAAGTCAGCACGACATTGCCGCTCGCATCGACGCTCGCGACTGCATTCACGCCGGTCGTGCCGTTGATCGCGGTCACAAGCTCGGATGCCGTGATCTGGCCGCTCGCATCCGCCGCGAGCGTGATGGCCTGGCCATTGACCTTACCCACCGTGTAGGAATCCGTCGCGGTGAGGCCGGTCACGGTCGTGAACGGTGACGACTGCACGATCGGGCTGAAGCTGGAGTCTCCGCCGGAGGCCGCGCTCGGCATCCCCTGAGCCGCCGTGATCGCCGCGCCGCTCTTCGAGCTCAGCGTGAGGTCGCCGGTCGTGGCACTGTAGCTGGCCGTGACCCCGGCAGCTGACAGCGTGGCATTGGCATTGATTGCCGCGGCCACTGCCGAACCGCTGACCGACCCGCTGGTGGGGGTAACGGCGACGTTCGTCCCGTTGACGGTCACATAATAATCGTTGGTACCGAGACCGGTGACTTGCGTAAAGGCCGATGCCCAGTTGTTGGGTGCGCTGGTGCCGCCCGCCAGGCTTGCCAGGTTCGCGGCTCCGCCGCTGGCGCCACCGCCGAGCGTCTGGCTGGCGATGATGTCACGCCCATCAGCCGCGGACAGCGTCATCTGGCCGGTCGCAGAGTTGAACGATGCGGTGACCCCGGTGGAGTTCGAGTAGGTGTTGATCTGGTTGGCGACATCGCTTCCGGTCAGCGGTCCGTTCCCGTACAGATCGTAATTCGAGTAGACCGTCTGGCCATTGATGGTCAGCGAGTAGGTGTTGCCCGAGTTCCCCGAGGTGGTCGTGAAGGCGGTCGTCTCGCTGGTGCTGGCCGTTGCGGTCAACCCGCTGACGCCGGAATTGTTGATCGCCGTGGCCTTGGCGAAGGCGCTGTAGGCCGTCTCGCCGGCGGCCGCACCCGCGGGACCGGCAAGCGACGCGGCAATCGTTACGGCCGGATTGCTGCCAACCTGTATCGTTTCGGTCCCGCCCAGTGCTGTGGTCGATACCGCCGAACCCGTCGCGTCGGCGATCTGGCCGATCTGGTCGGTGCGCACGCCGGTGCTCAGGTTGAGGTTGATGGTCTGTCCGGCGTTGGCGCCCACCTGGAACTGGGCGTTGCCGAAGCTTCCGTCGAGGAGGTTCTGGCCGTTGAACGATGTCTGGGTCGCGATCTGGTTGATTTCCGCGATCTGCTGCTGCACTTCCTGGTTGAGTGCCGCGCGGTCACTCGGGGAGTTGGAGGCGTCGGCCGCCTGCACCGCAAGCTGGCGGACCGTCTGCAGCGCGTTCGTGATCTGGGTCAGGGCGCCATCAGCCGTCTGGGAGAGCGAGGTGGCATTGCTGACGTTCTGTAACGCCTGGTTCAGACCATTGACCTGGGTCGTCAGCAGATTGGCAATCGCGAGACCCGCCGGATCGTCAGCGGCGCTGTTGATGCGCAGGCCCGAAGACAGGCGCTGCATCGCCGTCGCCAATGAGTTCTGGGTTTTGCCCAGATTGGTCTGGGCATTAAGCGACAGCATGTTGGTGTTGATGACTAAGGCCATGGGGCTTCTCCTTTGGCCCCGGGTACCTCCCGGAGCGGTTTGGGTTCTGGCGGGGTAGGTCCGGCTCCTGTTTTCGGCAGGGCCGGAATACCGCCGCTTCCGCTCAAGTTATCGGAGGCTGGTTGGAAAACTTTAGCCCGGGAACAGGGAAGGAAAAGCGGGAGTTTCTACGCCCAAAATCAGCGGCTTGGGCAAAGCACGGCCCGCGCCGCCTTGACGGCGGCGGGAAACGGTTCGACAGCCAATCAGCGCAGGTAATTGAACAGCGACATTCCCTGCACCTTGGCAAATGCCTCCTGCGCCGCCTGCAGCGCCAGCTGCTCCTGGCTCAGCTGGCTGATGGCCGAGGCGTAATTCAGGTCCTGGACTCCGGACAGCGTCTGCTGCAGGCCGTTGCTGTAGCTCTGGTTGGTATTCTGCTGGTCGGTGACCGTATTGAGCCTCGCCCCGACCTTGGCGCTGGTCTGATTGATGGTGTTCAGCGCCTGATCGATCTCGGAAATCGAGCGGGTGATGCCCGTATTGATCTGCGCCTGGTCAGACGGGGTGGCAGCATTGCTGTTCAGCGAATTGACCAGGTTCTGCAGCGTGGCGAACACGCTCTGGTCCTGGCTCGGAGCCACCGTGAAGGTGTCTCCGTTGGCTGGCGTGCCGCTGATGCTCACTTGCGCGCCATTGAAGCTTATGTTGTTCCCGCTGGTATAGGTACCGCTCGCCACGACGCCACTTGCGGCCCCGGTGACGGAGTAGGTGATCGGGCTGGTCGACGTTGCCTGGCTGAATGCGATGGTATAGGTGTCGGGCACAAACGTGCCTGTGGTGCTGCCGGTATCAATAACCCCGGAGCCTGTGTTCGATGCGCTCGCTGCCGTGGCGAAGGTTCCGTTTCCGTTGGGCACCGCCTCGAATACTGCGGTGCCGGGGTCACCGAAGGCAACCTGGGTTGTAGGACCGATCTGCAGATAGCGGCTGTTCTGACCGCCATTGTAGATCACGTTTCCCGACGGATCCGTGATAAACGGCTGGCTCTTCCCTTGGTAGCCTGCAAAGATGTATTCGCCGTTGGCATCCTGGGTATTCGCCAGCGCGACCAGTTGCTGCAGCCCCTGGCTCACCTGCTGCGCGATATCGGCACGCGAACTGCTCGACTGGGTGGAGTTGTTGGCCTCCACCGCCAGCGATCGCAGGCTCTGCAGCAGATTGGTGACACTGGTGAGCGTACTGCCTTCGAGACTGAGGCGCGAATTTGCGGCACTGGCATTGGTCTGATACTGGTTGGTCGTGGATATCGACTGGTTGAGATTGACGATCTGGGCCGACCCGGCCGGGTTGTCTGACGGAGTCAAAATACTTTTGCCGCTGGATAGCTGCAGTTCCGTCTGGTTCAGTTGGTTCTGTTCGGTGAGCATCGCGTTGACGCTCTGGTTATAGATCTGGCTGGTCGAGATGCGCATGGATCAATGCCCTCCCACGGCCGCGATCAGGGTCTGAAACAGTGACGATGAAGTGGATATCATTTGCGCCGCCGCCTGATAGGCCTGCTGGTACTGCACCAGGCTGGCCGCTTCCTGGTCGAGATTGACGCCGGACACGGAATTGACCTGCTGCGTCACCTGGTTGAGCACGGCCTGCTGGGCGGTGCTGCTGGTGTTGGCATTCTGCGTCTGGGTCCCGACGTTGGCGATGAGATCGCTATAGGCGCCGTTGTAGCTGGCCGTGCCGTTCGCCAGCGTGGACTGCGTGGCCAGGCCCGCAAGTGCCAGCGCATTGCGGTTGTCGCTGACGGCGTTGGCGTTATTGGATATGACGAAGCTGTCGCCGTTGGCCGGAACACCGGAGATTGTGAAGGTCGCACCCCCATAGGTCGGGAAGCTAAACTGCTTTCCGCCGCTGTCGGTAGCCGGATTGTAGGCCAGCGTACCTCCGGGACCGCCGGTGACATTGAACTGCTGGGTACTGGCGTCGTAGGTGAGCGTGATGGCTCCGGACAGCGGCAGATTCGTGGTATTGCTGACGCTGCCGGCGCTGATCGCCCCCGTACCCTGGTTGGTCGGCACCCCGCTCGCGTTCGTGGCGACAGCAGTGCTGATCGGCGCTGCCGCTGCGATCTGGCTGGTGCTAGAAATTGCCAAGCCGATGTTGGCCGCGGCCGTGCGCGTCGGCTCGATCATGAAGCTGTCGCCCACGGCGATGGTTCCAGAAGCGAGGCTCAACGTGACGCCATCGACCGTCTGAGGCGCCCCCGGGAAGTTCGTTAGATTCGTAACGGTATTGTCGGAGAGCCGGGTAAGCGTGTACCCGGTGGCGGTGCGATCCAGACGGTAGTCGCTGGTGGTCAGCGCGGATACGTCGGTGACGGTGGCGCCGATGGTCGCCGGCGGCGATCCGGTATTGGTGCTGCTCGGCAGCACCTGCGGACTCGATTGGTCTATGGTGTTGAAAAAATTCTGGTTGATGTTTCCGTTCTGATCCATGCCCAGGCGGCTCTGCGCATTGAATGTTGCGGCCAGCCCGATCGCAACCTGGCCCAAGGCATTCTCGGACGGATTGAGAACCTGGTCCCGGAAAGCCAGCGCTCCACCCAGCGTGCCGCCGGTAATTTGGTTCGATATGTCGGTGGTTACGCCGCCGACGGTATAACCGACCTCGGAGCGCGTCGCGTCGTAGGTATTGGGAACGACACTAAGGGGAATCGCAGTCGAGCCCATCACCAGCGACTGGCCGTTGCCGATGAACACATTCACGGAGCCGTCCGTCTGCGGTACCGTCGTGACGGCTACCTGCTGCGACAGCTGGTTGATGAGCTCGTCACGCTGGTCGAGCAAGGTGTTCGGCTGCTGTCCGCCGGCCGTGCCCTGGAGCTGCGTGATTTGTCCGTTCAGCTTGGCGATGGAGGTCGCCAGGCTGTTGATCTGGTTGACGCTATTGGTGATCTGGGTATTGACGCCGCTGCCGAGGCTCGTGAGCTGGCTATCCAGGTACTGAAAGTTGCTTACGAGCGACTGCCCCTGGCTGAGCATGACCTGGCGCGCAGAGGTAGACGAGGGATCGCTGGCAACGCCCTGGACGGCATTGAAGAAACTTTGCAGATTGGGCGAGAGTCCTGCCTGCGGGTCTGCGAGCAGATTGCCGACCTGGGTGGCAAGCTGGGAATAGTTCTGCAGCTGGCTATTGGCCGACGTGGCGCTGTTCAACTGCCCGGCAAGGTACTGATCGTAGATCCGCTGGACACTCGACACCTGCACGCCGGTACCGATGTAGCCGGCACCCGTGTACTGGGGAGGGCTCGGCGTAAGCTGCACGCGCTCACGGCTGTAGCCAGGCGTATTGACGTTGGCGATGTTGTTGCCGATAGTCGCCATTTCCGTCTGAAACGCGAGCAGCCCGGATACCGCCGGGCCAAGCATGTCTCCGCTTGCCATCGATCAGTCTCCTAGGGCAGGATCGTTCGATGCCACCGCCCGGGTGGGCATGAGGGAACAGGGCATCTGGTGGCTCCTCATATGTTTAGCGGCACCTTTGACGACAACTTTAGATCCGCGATCGCGCTGCGCAGCGTTCCGCTCGACAGCACTGCTTCGATCTCGCGCGCGTAGCCTGGGTCCGTGGCATAGCCAGCCTTCTGGAGCGCATCGACGAACGCAGATGGGTCAGCGGCACTATTGAGCGCCTGGGCGTAGCGCGGGTTGTCCTTCAGAAACTGCACATAGTCGCTGAAACTCTGGGCGTAGGAACCGTAGGCCCGAAATGCGGCGGTGCGGCGCTCCGCCACGCCATCAACATACTCGAGCGTCGGCACGGTCGTGCTGGGCCCGCTCCAGCCAGCATCGGCCTTGATGCCAAACAGATTGAAGCTGGAACCGCCATCGGGCATCAGGGGAATCGACTGTCCCCAGCCGGTTTCGTGCGCGGCCTGGGCTAGCAGAACCACCGGCGACACGCCCACTTCGCGGGCGGCGTTGACCGCCTGGGGCCATAATGTCCGTACGAATTTCTTGGGGTTTGGCTTGGGCGGCAGCACCTCCGAGAGCGCATCCGCTTTTGCCGCATCCGCAGGCTTGCCCGTCCCCTGCATGCCGCCGCTCAATTGCTTGACGAGCATGTCCGCGAGGCCCAGGCCGCGCCCCTCTGACAGAATCATGGCCAGCTGGTTGTCGTACATGTCCTGATAGAAATTCACCTGCCTGCCGCCGAAAAGCGAATCGCCGAAATCGGCTTTGCGCATGCTCTTGAGCATCATCTGCGTGAACAGGGCCTCGAACTGGTCCGCCACTTCGCGCAAGTTCTGCTTGGTGTCTCCATCCTTCTTGATGGCAGCACTCAGCTGGTCCAGACCCTGGAAATCGGTATAGACATTTATGTCGGGTATCAAGTCAACCATTTAGCTTCAATCTCCGGCCGATTTTCCTGAACTGTTCCGGGACAACATCTGGCGCGCCCCGCGCCCTATATGACGATGAGCTGGGCACGCAGGGCACCGGCGGCGTGCAGGGCCTCGAGTATGGCCACGATGTCCCCGGGAGCCGCGCCAACCTGGTTGACCGCACGAACAATCGAGGCCAGCGATACGCCCGGTTTGAACAGGAACATCCGCCTGCCTGACTGCGTCACTTTGATTTGGGATCTCGGCACCACCGTGGTGGTACCTCCCGACAGGGGCGCCGGCTGGCTCACCTGGGGGCGCTCGGTGATCGTTACTGTCAGGTCCCCGTGCGCGACGGCCGCTGCGGTTACCCGCACATGCTGGCCGATGACCACCGTGCCGGTCCGGGCATTGATGATGACCCGTGCGGGCGGGGACGCCGGGTGCACTTTCAGGTTCTCGACCACCGAAAGAAACGCAACCCGCTGCGCATCGCTCACAGGCGCCCGTACCCGTACCGAGCCTCCGTCCAGCGGACTGGCGGTACCGGGACCGATCGATTTGTTGATCGCCTGGGCAACCCGCTCTGCCGTGGTGTAGTCGGCAGTATTGAGGTCGAGCGTCAGGCTGTCGCCCAGCCCGAAGCCGTTCGGCACCGTCCGCTCCACTGTCGCTCCGTCGGGAATCGTACCGGCACTCGGAATGTTGACCATGATTTTCGATCCATCCTTGCCGGATGCCGTGAACCCTCCGACTACGAGGTTGCCCTGGGCGATTGCATAGACCCTGCCGTCGGCACCCTTCAGCGGAGTCATCAGAAGGGTGCCGCCACGCAGGCTGGTGGCGTTGCCGATCGACGATACCGTGATGTCGATCGACTGGCCCGGCTTTGCAAAGGGCGGCAGCTCGGCGTCTACCATTACCGCAGCGACATTCTTGAGCTGCGGATCGACATTGGCGGGCACGTTCACGCCGAAGCGCGCCAGCATGCTCTCCAGGCTCTGGGTCGTGAAGGGCGTCTGGGTGGTCTGATCCCCGGTGCCATCGAGACCCACGACCAGACCGTAGCCGACCAGATGATTGCTGCGCACTCCCGCAATCGATGTCAGGTCCTTGATGCGGTCGGCATGCGCGGCCGCGGCCGCTGTCACAAGCAGCACCGCAACCAGCATCTCTACGACGATTCTACGCGTTGGTATGTGCATCTGTTTGTCCCGGTCGCCGGCCACGGTGCTCAAAATGGCCACCAGCTGCTGTTGAAGAAGCGCGCCAGCCAGCCCATGGAGTTGGAATCGGCTACCGCCCCGCTTCCCGTATAGACGATCCGCGCGTCCGCTACCTTGGTCGATAACACAGTATCGTCATACTGGATATCCTGGGGCCGCACGATGCCGCTGATACGGATCTTTTCCGTACCCTGGTTGAGGGTGAGCAACTTCTCACCGTTGATGATGAGGTTGCCGTTCGGCAGGACCTGGGTTACGGTAACGGCGATGTTGCCGGTCAGGGTATTGTCCTGACTACTGTCGCCCTTGCCGCTGAACTTCTGGCTGTCCGCGATGTTGGTACCCAGGATGTCTTGCCCATTGTGTGTGACTCCGCCACCCAGTATCGTCGGTGTCGGAAGCGTGACACTGGTGTCCTTGGCGGTATCGGTGGCTGCGGTCTTGCTTGCGCTGGTGCTCTCCAGGAGCACTACGGTTAGCACATCGCCGACACGGTGCGCGCGCGTGTCGGCGAACAGATCCATGCCCTGTCCGGGCTGGTAGATTGCACCCGGATTCGCATCGGCCACAGGCTGCGCCGGCACCGTGGCGGCATAGTCGGGCATTTTGCTCGGCGCCGTGGCGCAGCCGGCAAGCGTCGCCATCACCAGGACTGCCGGGATCAGCCCGCGTTTTCTCATGGTTCTCATCGGCCCTGCGCTCCTACCTGCGCATCAGAGATTGCTCGTCAGGAACTGCAGCATCTGAGAGCTCGTAGCGATCGCCTTGGAATTCATTTCGTAGGCGCGCTGGGTTTCGATCATGTCGACCATTTCCTGAACCACATTGACGTTGGAGCTCTCCAGCGAACCCTGGACCAACGTTCCCAGGCCGTTCAAGCCGGGCGTGCCGGTCTGCGGGGTGCCGCTGGCCGCAGTCTGCACGTACAGGTTGTCGCCCACGGGTTCGAGTCCAGGCGGATTGATGAAATTCGCCAGCTGCAGCGAGCCCAGCTGGTTGGGTGTGGCGGTGCCCGCGATCTGCGCGGACACCGTGCCGTCAGTGCCAATAGTAATGCTCTGGGTGTTGGCCGGTATGGTTATGGAGGGCTGTATCACGTAACCGCTGGAGGTGACCAGCTGTCCCTGGGAATTCACCTGCAGTGTGCCGTCGCGGGTGTAGGCCAGGGTTCCGTCGGGCTGCAGCACCTGAAGGAAGCCGCTGCCATTGATCGCAACATCGAGCGGATTACCGGTCTGGATCAGGTTGCCCTGGGTAAAGAGCTTTTCCGTGGCAACCGGACGCACGCCGGTACCGAGCATGAGTCCCGATGGCAACTGGGTATTCTGCGTCGACTGTGCGCCAGGCTGGCGTACGGTCTGGTAGAGCAAATCCTCGAACACCGCCCGGTCACGCTTGAAGCCGGTAGTGTTGACGTTGGCAAGATTGTTTGAAATTACCGCCATGCGCATCTGCTGCGCATCCAGGCCGGTCTTGGCTATCCAGAGTGCCGGATCCATTGTATTACCTCGTCTTGATTCTCTGACAGTTTATGCACAGCGTTCCGTCGGACCCCGCGGCGCGCGGCGCCGGCGGTACGCTCCAAATGCCTTGCAGCTCTGCCCTGGTCGGCACGTCTGTTCTCACAGGGCCATGATCTGCGCGGCGCTCTGATCATTTTGCTGCGATGTATGCATCATCTTTACCTGCATCTCGAACTGGCGCGCCAGGGCGATCATGTTGACCATGGCGTCCACGACATTGACATTGCTCGACTCGATGCTTCCCGACACCAGATGCACGCTTGCGTCCGCCGGCGCGCTGCCTCCGCTTGCCAGGTGGATCAGGCCATCGCTGCCCTTCACCAGGGTATCCGCCGGGGGATCGACGAGCTTGATGCGGTCGATCACAGCCATGGTGTCGGGCGTCTGCCCCAACGGAACCACGGAAATGGTGCCATCGGCGCCAATCGAGATCTTTTGCGAGGGAGGGATGGCAATCGGACCGCTGTTTCCGATCACCGGATAGCCCGCGCCCGTCATGAGCAATCCGTTTGCAGAGATCTCCAGATTTCCCGCGCGCGTGTACGCCTCGCTTCCGTCCGGGGCCTGCACAGCGATGAATCCGTTGCCGTCGACGGCGACGTCCAGGGACCGGCCGGTGGACCTGATGATCCCCGGTTTCATATCGATTCCCGGACGCTCCTCCATGGCATAGACCCGGGTGGGATATCCGGGCCCGTATACCGGCATCGCCCGGAACGCCTCTAGGTCGGACATAAAGCCGACCGTATTGGCGTTGGCCAGATTGTTGTCGTTCGCTGCCTCGGCAAGCATGATCTGGCTTGCTCCGTTCATCGCGACATACAGCATGTGATCCATAGTCAATTACCTGCGGGCGGTGACCGCTAGCGCATGTTGATGATGGTCTGGTCTATGGTTTCCTGGGTAGAGATCATCTTTGCGTTCGCCTGGAAGTTGCGCTGCGCGGTGATCATGTTCACCAGTTGCTCGGTCAGGTTGACGTTCGACTGCTCCAGCGCCCCCGACTGAACGGCGCCCAGACTCGCAGTCCCGGGGGCACCGGTCAGAGGCACGCCGGAAGCGGTGGTCTCGGCCCATGTCGTGTTGCCGAGCGGATTCAGTCCCTGCGGATTGGCAAAATTGGTGAGCACAACCTGGCCTTCGGCCCGGGACTGGCCGTTGCTGTAATTCGCATTCACGACGCCGCCGCTGTCGATGGTCACACCGGTCAGCTGGCCGGTCGTGTACCCGTCCTGAGTAAGTGAATTGACCCCGAACGAACTGCCAAACTGCGTGGTCTGGCCGTAGTCCAGCTTCAGCGTCATGTTGGCCGCGCCCGACCCAGGGCTGAACGAGGCGTAGTTGATGGTTGACGGCGGAACCGCAGTTCCATTGATCGTGGCCAGCGCCCCGGTCGCGGTGAACCCCAGGGCGTCCGGACCGCCGCGCGAGACACCATCCACATACAGGTAGGTATTCCAGGCGTTGGACCCGGTTTTGACGTAGTACATCGTCGCCATGTGCGTCGCGCCCAGCGAATCATATACGGTCGTCGACGTGGCATTGTTGTAGGTCGCCGAGTTAGTCGGATCAAACGCCAGCGTCGGCACGGTATCGGCTGCGTTCAGGTTGACTCCGACCGTGACGTTCTGCGTGGCGTTCGGCGCGATATCGGCGGTATTGATCTGAAGATCGCCGAGAGCACCCGTGATGCTGCCGGTGGAATTCGCGAGATAACCAGTGAGGTGTTGGCCGCTGCTGTTGGATATGTAGCCCTGGCTGTCCACGCCAAATGCGCCGGCCCGCGTATAGTCGATGCTGCCGTTGTTGCTCATGCGAAAAAAGCCCTGGCCATTGATCGCCAGATCCATATTGTTGTTCGTGGTGCTGATAGTCCCCTGAGTGAACTGCTGGGCCACGGTCGTCAGCTGCACACCGCTGCCGATCGTCGTGCCCCCGGTGCCGAATGTCGACGCCGGATAAACGTCGGCGAACTCGGCACGTGACGCCTTAAAACCGGTTGTACTGGCGTTGGCAATATTATTGCCGATGGTGTTCAGATCCGAAGTGGCGGCGTTGAGGCCGCTGATTGCCGAGCCGAATGCCATGAAAGTGCTCCTGTTCGATGCTTGCGAATTAGGAAATCTGGGTCACGGAGCTGAGAGCCACCGGCCCCATGCCCGCGAGGTTCAGCATGATTCCCTGGCTTCCGCCGAGGCTGACGCTGTCCACGTTGGATGCAATCAGGGTATTGGCTGCGACCGTCGAGCTGCCATTGACGACGTCAGCCTTGATCTGATAGGTCCCGGCCGGCATCGCGACTCCGTTGCTGTCCTGCCCGTTCCAGGTAAAGGGCACCTGGCCAGCTGCCTGCGGCCCGAGATCCATGCTGTTGACCAGCTGTCCGGCGCTGTTGTAGACCCCTACGACCACGTCTCCTGCGACCGAACTTAGGTTGACCGCCCCCGATATGCTGCCGCCGGCGGAAAGGCTGCCCGCGGAACCGGGCGCCAGCACCGTGTGCCCCACGAGACTGGTGGCCATCAGCGCCTGATTCGACTGCATCGAGCTGGCCAACTGGCTGAACGATGACTGCAGACCCTGGATGCCGCTGACGGTGCCAAACTGGGCGAGCTGCCCCAGAAAATTGCCGCTTTGCATGGGCTGCGTCGGATCCTGGTTCTGCAGCTGGGCAACCATCAGCTGCAGGAACTGCTGCTCGCCGAGAGCACCGGAGAGGCCGGCTGACGCCGCGCTGCTGCTACTGCTGCTGTTGCTCGTCGGCTGGGTCAGACCCAGGTTCGCCAGAAGGCTGGTGTTCGTGGTATTAGCGGTGTTCATCGGAATATTCCCTCATCGCGGTACGGCAACTTACTGGCCCAGGGTCAGAGTCTTGAGCAGGAGCTGCTTACTGGTGTTGATGACGTCAACATTGCTCTGATAGGACTGGGATGCGGAGATCATGTCGGCCATCTGTTCCACGACGTTCACATTCGGCAAGTGTATATAGCCGTTCTTATCGGCAAGCGGATTGTTGGGGGCATACTCCGACCGCAGCGGGGACTGGCTCTGAACAACGCCCAGCACGCGCACGCCCTCGGCACTGGCCTGTGGCACAAGCGGATTTGTCATGGCTTCGAACACGGGATAGCGCGCCCGATAAGTCTGTCCAGTGCTGCTCGCAGCACTGTCCGCATTCGCCAGGTTGCTGGCGGTGAGATTGAGTCGTACCGATTCGGCGGTCATGCCGGTGCCGGCGATATTGAAGACATTTAGCAGGGACATGATCAGTTTCCTGTGATAGCGGTAATTAGGGTCTTGATCCGGTCGGTAAGAAACGTCAGGCTTGCTTCGTACTGCAGGCCGTTCCTGCCGAATTCGGCATACTGGCCCTGGGCATCGACGGTATTGCCGTCGACCGTGGGCTGGATGGGAATGCGATACATGAGCGACGCACCGGACTGCGCGGCCGGCGGCTGCATTTGTCCTGGACTGGCGGTTTCCAGTGCCAGCGTTCCACCCTGGGTCCTGGAGAGCGCCGCACTGAAATCAATGTCACGCGCCTTGTAGCCGGGCGTATCCGCGTTAGCGAGATTGGATGCCAGAATCTCTGCCCGCTGGGAGCCAAGCTGCAATGCCCGAGGCAGTATTCCCAGAGATTGATCGATGCTTATCGGCATGCTTGTGCTCCAACTTGAGACTCTTGCCTGAAGCGCTAAGCAATGCGCGTGCCAGAATCGGCGACGACGGCGCCGGCCGCGATAACCGGCATCCCGGGGACGGAACACGCGCCGTTAGGGGCTGGGATCCGGCAAGCAGCAGCCGCCGCGACGGCAATGTTTGCCGCTCATACAGGGAAAACGTGGATGCACCGGCTAGGCGACACCGCCGGCCTAACGTCAAGGAAATGGCTGGCGGCGGAAATCAGGCACCATGACGGTGCACATGTGCCTGCCTGTTCTTGAGTCGATAGACGATACCGTCAGGAAACCGCAGCATATCGAAGGCGTCAGAGTAGTTGGCGAGGGACTCGGCCGACCCAAGGATCAGATATCCGCCCGGCAGGAGTTGCGATGCCATCCGCGCCAGGATATCGCGCTTCAGCGCGGACGAAAAATAGATCAGCACGTTACGACAGAAAATTAGGTCGAATTTCCCCAGGACCTGGAAATTCTGGCGCAGGTTGAGTTCTCTGAAACTTACCCGTTGTCGCACCTCTCTGCCGATTTCCCATCGACCGGAGCGGGCGATGAAAAAACGCCCACGGCGTTCGGGTGTGAGGCCACGCGCCATCGCTGCCGGGTCGTAGATACCGGTCTCTGCCTGCCTGAGCACCGAAGGAGAAATGTCGGTCGCGATTACCTGGACATCGGCGGCCACCTTTCCTGGATTCAGCAGTACGAGCTCCTGCACCGCCATGCTGATCGAATACGGTTCCTGGCCGGTAGAACAGCCCGCCGACCATACCCGAAGCCGCGCGGGATGCGCCCTTGCCAGATCGGGAAGAATTGTCGCCTTGAGCAGCTCAAAAACAGTACTGTCGCGAAACCAGGATGTCTCATTGGTAGTCATTGCGTCGATGACGCGGTCACGCAGATTCGCGTCGGCCCCGCTCTGAAGGCGCACGAGCAGCGCGCGCAGCGAGGACAGGCCGGTTTCAGCCAGCAGCGGACTCAGGCGGCTGCTGACGAGATAGTGCTTGTTGTCGCCGAGCACAATGCCGCAAGCCTCCTCCAGAAACATCCGGAAGCTATCGTAATCCTCGGAAGTCATGCCCGCATTGGTCACAGCAATCCGGCGGAACTCGTCATACCGGCGAGCGCCAGTGTCACATACTCTATGAATGGCGTGGTGAAATGAGTCATCCCGGCTAAGGTAATCCGGACCGGGGCGGTCTGCAAGCTGGCAGGTGACGGCGGCCGGCCTCCGTCACGCCGCACCGGAAGCGGGTGGCCGGGCCATATCGACCTGGTCCAGCACGGCGCGCGCCAGTTCGTCGGGGCGGAACTTCGGCAGAAACTGGTCGGCCCCGACACGTTTAGCCAGCGCGTCGTTGAAATTTCCGCTCAAGGATGAATGCAGGATCACGTGCAGGGCCTTGAGGCGCTCGTCCTTCTTGATCTCGCTGGTCAGCGTATAGCCGTCCATTTCCGGCATTTCGATATCGGTAACGACCAGCGACAGCCGCTCGCAGATCGGAGTGCCCTCGCCAGCCCACTGCTTCAGCAGCTCCAGGCCCTCACGACCGCTGTTCGCCAGAACACAATGGATTCCGAGCTGCTCGAGGGTGCGGGCGATCATGTTGCGCGCAACACCCGAATCGTCTACGACCAGCACCGGCAGACGTTTCGCGCTGTCCCCGCCACGGTCCGTCAGATCGCTCGAGACGGTCAGATTCGCGGGGCAGATTTCCGACAGAACCTTCTCCACGTCGATGATTTCAATGAGGCTGCCGTCGACCTCGGTTATCGCCGTGATATAACTCGCTGCACCCGTAGCCGGCGGTGGCTGAATATTTTC
Organism: Gammaproteobacteria bacterium; assembly: GCA_028068195.1. Taxonomy (GTDB): domain Bacteria; phylum Pseudomonadota; class Gammaproteobacteria; order Acidiferrobacterales; family UBA6901; genus JAJYCY01. The sequence continues at coordinate 23,675 of JAPTTX010000002.1, read as the reverse complement.
CCAATTTATATTCACAATGCGGTCGACGCCGGTTACCAAAAATCCCTGGGTGGAGCGGTTGAACTCGGTAATGACCACATATAGACCATGGATATCATCTGGCAGTGGCTGGCCGACCACGCGTCCCATGTCGATCACCGACAGGGTTCGGCCCCGGACATGGGCGAGTCCACGTACCCCGTGATGGCCGTACGGAACCGTACGCAGCGGCGGACACTCAAGCACCTCGCGCACCTTGAAGACATTGATTCCGTAGCGTTGCCGTCCGCCGATGCGGAATAGCAGCAATTCCAGACGGTTGCATCCTGCCAGTCGCGTGCGCCGATCGACGGCTTCCAGTACACCTGCCATGATTCCTCCGGAGCTGTTTGGAGAATTATCGGCCGGCGACCGGCATCCTTTAATCGCGTCGGGCGCACCCTGGGCATGCCAATTGCATAAGCGAAGGCGCAGGGCCATAAACGTCGAGCCATGCCCTGCCGTGACAAACCCTTGAGTCGCAGGCAACCGGAGCTATTCATGGCGCAACCGCTACTCCTTACGAAGCAGGCCTTGCCTTTGCTGGAATCGGCCCTGACTTCCAACCACCGGCAGCTCAGCCGCCTGGTGCGTCAGCATCGTGGCACCGCCAATTCCTTGACGCCGGTCACCGACGCCCTGATCGCAAATAACCGGAGACTGGTTGAAATCGGGCGCAACAGCGCTGAAGTCCTGAATCAGGCGGTACAGATACTCTCCAAAAACGAGGCCTTCAGCCGGGAAATCCGCCACATCATGGACAACGTGACCAGCGTGGCGACGGCAGTGGAGGAAATGGCAGCCACGGCCACGGAGATCTCCCGGACAGCCCAACAGGCCGCCAAGCGGGCCGAGGAAAGCAATGCCAAGGCTGCCACCGGCAACGAGAATATCTCCTCGCTGGTAGGAGACATGGATCAGCTGGAAGCAGCCATCAAATCCATGGCGGACGGAATGCACCAGTTTGTCGGGTTCAGCCGGGAAATCAACAAGCTTACAGCGATCGTGCGCGACATTGCCCATCAGACCAACCTGCTGGCGCTTAATGCGGCGATCGAGGCGGCGCGCGCCGGAGAGGCAGGGCGCGGCTTCGCCGTGGTCGCCGATGAGGTAAAGAAGCTCGCTGACAAGACGGCGCAGGCGACGACGGAAATCGAGTCGGTTACCAATACCATGAATGCGTTGTCGGAGCAGGTTGCCACCTCGGTAAACACGAGCCTGGACCGTCTCGGCAAGAGCATCAGCGCTCTCGACACGGTTGCATCGGTGCTGGCTGATGGCAACAATGTCGTGCGCGACGTGAGTGACAGGGTGCATCAGATCGCAGTAGCTGCCGAGGAACAGAGTGCGGTATCAGGTGAGATGGCCAACAACCTTGCTGCAGTCACTACGGCGCTGAATAACGAGAATCATCAAGTCACCGCGGTGAGCCAGCACGCCCGCGATCTCACGGATGTCGCCGGACGGCAGGCTGATCTTCTGGCAGCATTCGGACAGGACGAAGTTATGCTGCAGGCTGCCAAGGCAGACCATCTGCTCTGCAAAGCACGTCTGTATGGGACGGTGCTCAGCGAAAGCACCACGACCGAACAGGAAGCCGGGGAACTTGGTACCGGCCGACTGGAGCGTTGGCGCCAGAACAACGAGGCACGCTACGGCCAGCTGCCGGCTTTCCGCGCCCTGAGCGAGCCGCTCGGACGCCTTCAGGACATGGGCAAGGACATCCTGCAACGCTCGTCGTCCGGAGATTTTAAGAAGGCGCTGGCAACGCTTCAGGAAACGGATGCGGTCAGTCGCAAGTTTTTCGAGGCGATCGACCAGCTCACCCACGACGTGCGGGAAGGTTAGCCGGTCATGTCCATTCGCGGAATCGTCGCGCTTTCGCTCCTCCTCCTGGGATCGGCATGCATTGCCGCCCGCGCCCAGGACGGCGCCGGCCCATGCCAGAGCCTGAATTCAATACGTACGGCGGTCCACGATTTTCTGGCAAGACAAAATTCATCCGGGCTACGCCGCATCAAGATCAAGGTCAGCAGCCTGGACCCCCGTCTTCGGCTGGCGGCCTGCAACCGGCCACTGAATACCTTCCTGCCCCCGGGAGTGAGTGCGATCGGTGATACGACGGTGGGCGTACGCTGCCGGGGCGTCCATCCCTGGTCACTGTATGTACCGGCAATGGTACAGGTCTTTGGCAAGGTCTTGATTGCGGCACGCCCCCTTGGGCGCGGAGTTCCGCTGATGCCGACCGACTTCATCGTCTCGCGACGTGACGTGAGCAACCTGACCACCGGCTATGTGTCCAATCCGCAGCGGGTGAATGGTCAGGTGCTGCGGGAACCCATCGCAGCCGGAACGATGCTGGCCCCGGACATGATGCAAGGCCGACGCCTGATACACCGCGGCATGCCGGTGACGATTATCGCTCAGGTCGGCAGCTTGGTGGTGCGCGTAGCGGGTCGCGCCCTGAGCGGCGGAGCAGCAGGGCAGTGGGTGCGGGTTCGTAACTCCATGTCTCAGAAGATAATTGAGGGGGTCGTGACGCGAGACGGCCAGGTACGGGTACCGATGTGAATGGCATCTCCGGCGGTTTTTGCCTAAAGTTTGGAAGAATGCGGCCGTTAACGAAGCCAAGACTCAGGAGAAATAGCCATGGCTATTGAAATCAACGGCTTACCATCGTCCCAGGTCAAAAACACGGCCGAGGGTTCGCAGACCCGATCCGGGCAACAGGAATCAGGCGTATTGCCCCAGGGGCCGGGCCGCACACCGGCCGGTACCGACACCGTAAGCCTCACCGGCACGGCAGCACACCTGAAGACCCTGGAACAGGCGATGGCATCATTGCCGGTTGTGGACAGTCAGCGCGTGGAGCAACTGCGCCAGTCTGTCTCCAACGGCTCATATCGCGTTGACGCGCAGCGGGTTGCCAATAAATTCATATCCTTTGAGAAGCAAATGCCTAAGGCCAAGCCCTGAATTTCATGATGCAAGCTGCCCTGTCCGACCTGTTTGAGGCCGCGGTCCGCGATACGGCGGAGCTGCTCGCTACGCTGCAGGAGGAATTTAACGCACTCTCCAAGGCCGATGCGGCCATGATCGAGCATGTTGTCTCGCGCAAGCGCGAGCTGATCGCAAGCCTCGAAAAGGAGTCGGCGCGGCGCGCGGCAATGCTGCGCGCGGCGGGCTGCGGCGAAGACGCTACCGGAATGCAGGAATGGTTGCGCCGCTCCGACAACTCCGCTGACCGCCAACTTGAGCGGCTTTGGCAGGAATTCACAGCCCTGTTGCGCAGATGCCAGCAGCAGAATCAGATCAATGGCCGCGTCATCGACCTCGGCCGGCGCCGCGTTCACGATGCCCTATGCATTCTTCGCGGCACGGAACCGGATCCGGGTATCTATGATCTGCGCGGGTCAACCCAGGCTGCCGTTGCGTCGCGCCCCCTTACCACTGCATGAATGCAGGGCAACGTTAAGAACGGCATGGCCTCATGCGGTGCGTCTCGCAGGCTTCACTTCTGGCCGGCGGGTGCGCGCTGATCATCTATCTGGGAGTTCCGTGAGCGACGAACAGCCAGACACACTCCACGAATACTCGCCCGAGATCGAGCGGATCTCCTTTGCACCCCAGATCGCAAGCCTTCTGCGCCGCCTCCAGGAATCCCGTTCTCTCCTGAGCGTCACCGTTTCAGGATCAGACGAGCTGTACAACAGCGCGGTTGTGGAGGTCGACTCCGGACTCGACTACGTGCTTCTCGACGAGCTGACGCCTTCCGACGGTCATGAGCGCCTGCTGCGCAGCCGTTCGCTGCACGCGCATGCGCGCCTGCGCGGCATCGACATCAGCTTTGCCGGAACCCTCCAGGAAGCGGGTGTACGGGACGGAATCGCTTTCTACAGGCTGCCGCTGCCGTCCCTGGTCAACTATCGGCAACGGCGGGCCAATTTTCGGGCACATGTGGGGATGGGCATCCCGGTACCGGTGGCGCTGGGTGGTCAGCATGCCGCGGAACTCGACGGAACCTTGTGCGACATCTCAACCGGCGGCATCGGTGCCGTGCTCCGATCCGGCCGCACAACCGATCTGCACGAGGGCGTGGTTTTCGATCACTGCAGCATCAGATTGCCAATAGGACGCGAAATCAGTTGCGCGCTGGAAATCCGATACGTCAGCCACGACGAACGCCGCCATGCGCTGCGGATCGGAGGCCGCTATGTCGATCTCGATCGCAGCCAGGAGAAAATCGTCGAGCATTTCGTGGCAGCCTTGGAGCGCGAGTTGCTGCGCAAGAAACCCAAAGGCTGAGTTTGGGACATTCAGCTGGCGCTCACCGGCCGGCCACGCATACCGCTGACAAGACAGACCGGCATTGATTCGGTGTTGTGCGCAAACCCCAACCGTCCATGGCTGTCCGCGACGATCACCCCGCCCCGACCTCCGGGGACACGCTGCAGTAGCGCAACGGCCCGCCGTGCAGCGGACCGGGAGCCGGTGCGGCCATGAAGCATATCCACTGCCGCCTTGGCCATGACGACGCGAATGATCGCCTCGCCCGCACCGGTACAGGAGGCGGCGCCGGCGGAATCAGCATAGGTTCCGCAACCGATCAGCGGCGTGTCGCCTACCCGTCCCGGCATTTTGCCGAATGTCCCTCCCGTTGACGTCGCCGCTGCGACCCGCCCGTGGAAATCCACGGCCACTGCACCCACTGTACCCACGGCTGCGCGCCAGCGATGCAGTTGCTGCGCCACAATCAGTGACGCCTCGCTGCAGCGCGGCACACCCAGCAGTTTGGCGTAGCGCGCTGCGCCTTCCCCGACCATCAGCAGATGCCGCCCGTCCTCGAGGATACGGCGGGCCAGCGTCACGGGATTGCGTATACGCCTTACCGCGGCCACCGCACCGGCACGCATGCGGGCTCCATCCATGATCGCCGCATCCATCTCCACCCGGCCGTCGGCATTGAGCACCGAACCAGTCCCGGCATTAAACAGGGGATCATCCTCAAGCACGACCACCGCCGCCTCCACTGCATCCACCGCCGCGCCACCACGCTTCAGAATGTCCCATGCAGCCATCGCTGCTGCCTGGCAGCCCGCCATGGCGCGCTCACCGCGCTTTCGGCGCCAGCCCGCGCCGCCATGCACCTGGATCGCCGGAAGCCGGGCCCGAAAGCCTGGGAAAGTCATGCCGCGCACCATGAATCCGCGATCAGTCCGCCCGCGCATACCTACACCACCCCACGACAATGCCTACGGGCTCCTCGGTAGGGTTCGCAGTAGCTGGCGCCCATGAAGTATCGATGCCCATGCCCAGAGCATAGCGCGCCACTTCCGCCATACAAAGCTGCCAAAGCTTGCACTGGTGTGTGGCACAAATTGTGCTTTAATTTGAAACAGGGCTGCATATTCGCGCAGGCCCATAGCTGATCGTCCATATCGGGCGGCGCCAGTCGGATTCACAACGAGCATCCGCACCGGAGGATGTGCCATGAAAATGTTGCCGCTACAAATGGTCATTATTGACTTGGAGAACGGTCAACGGGGCGTGTTCATCGGCCGGCCTTTGGTCATCGCTGAATCGGACGATGATGACTGCCATGTGGAGAACGTGTGGTTCACCAACATCCAGGAGATCCCGGATACGGCCACCCTGGAGCAGCTTGCCAAGATGACGCTGGAAGAAGTTCAGCCGGCGACAGGCAGGATTCTTCAGTAACCACCGGACTCACGGTCCAAGAGGCGCTGCTGCCGACCGAGTACAGGCCGCGTCCCCGGGGACGGCAGAGTCAGCGTGCCGCCGGCAAAGTTCCCCAAAGAGCGGCGCCCGTCGCGATGCCGATACAAGCGCGGCGGGTGCCGCACCTTTTTTGCCGAGAGCCCCGATGACCACTCCGGTGTCTGCAATGCAGTGCAATGCCCAAACCGCAGTCGAATACCAGGCCGGGCGTTCCCGAAACCCGGATTACCCGGATTGTCTTTACGGCGGCCCCCCAGGCTGCCGCAGAATCATGCGGATTCAATGCCGACTCGTGGGATCATGGGGCTTTGGCCAGGCGCGAGTGGCGAAACACCGTTTGCCGCGTCGGTATGACGCCCGGACTCATGCGCCTCACCGCACCAGCTCACGGCGCAAAACGATCAGCTGCGGGTGGGTGCTGATCCCGAGCCGCACTTGCATCCCCAGCACCCGGGTCACCGTGATCTCTATGGGCGCCGACCCGAACACCATCTCGACAGGCGTATCCGGCGTCAGCTGTGGACTGGGGAAAATATGAAACGACTGGCCGGGTCGACGCGACAGAATCAGCATTCCACTTTCCCCATCAGCTCGTGCCTTCGCCGCTGGTGCCGGCCATGAAATCTCCGAGACTCGTGGCATCGGGTTCCAGAAGCGTACACAGGGAAACGCCGAGCGCTGAGGCAATTTTCTCCAGATTGTCCAGACCGACGTTCAGTTCGGCACGTTCGACATGGCCAATATAATTGCGGTGGAGACCGCTCGCTGCGGCCAAAGCCTCCTGGGACCATCCGCGCCCAACACGCAACAGGCGGACTCGCTTCGCCAGCATCTTCCTGGTCCTTCCTTCCATGTAGACAAATGTATGGGGAACAAGCGAGTCCGTCGACACATCATATGGAACGGATTGCACCCTGGCAGAGGCAATATCATGCCGGGGCCGCGTTCCGGAACATCATTGCGGCCAGATAATCCGAATCAGCGTCGGCGCTTGCCGCGACCGACAGGACTACCAGGATTGAGGCCGGCCGGAGTTGTTGCCGCTGTGCCTGGCGCGGCTCGACGTATCGATCTCGTGTGCTGGGTGTGGAAGCGTACGTCGGCGCTGCTGGCTCTCGCCGGACCGGTCCCGGACGCACCTCTATAGGCTGGACTCCCCACTCTAGGTCCGGATTTGTGCCGCGCCCCACTCTCGCGGCGCGCCTGTACTTGGCCGGTACGGGATGCCCTCGGTTGATAAGCCGGCACCAGCTGCTGTTTGCCGCTACCGATGAGTTCTGCCCTACCCATGCGTCGCAACGCCTCGCGCAGCAGCGGCCAGTTGTCCGGATCATGGTATCGAAGAAACGCCTTGTGCAGGCGGCGTGCCTTGAGTCCTTTGGGAACCGTGACGGTCTCGCTGGTGCGCGTGACCTTACGGAGGGGATTCTTCCCAGAATGGTACATAGCTGTAGCCGTAGCCATGGGCGCCGGAAGAAAGGCCTGAACCTGGTCCGCACGAAAGCCGTTGCGTTTGAGCCATAATGCCAGCTCCAGCATGTCCTGGTCGGTTGTGCCGGGGTGGGCAGCGATGAAATATGGGATGAGATACTGTTCTTTTCCCGCTTCTCGCGAGAACCGGTCGAACATCTCCTTGAATCGGTCATAGGTACCCATTCCCGGCTTCATCATCTTGCTCAAGGGCCCCTCGCACAGGTGCTCCGGCGCGATTTTGAGGTAACCGCCGACGTGATGGCTGACCAGCTCCTTAACATACTCGGGGGATTCGATCGCCAGATCGTAGCGTACGCCTGACGCAATAAGCACCTTTTTGATCCCTGGCACGGCGCGGGCACGGCGGTACAGCCTGACGAGGGGCGCATGATCTGTATCTAGGTTCTTGCAGATGGCCGGATAAACACATGACGGCCGACGGCAGGCCGCCTCGATCTCTTGACTACGGCAATGCAGCCGGTACATGTTGGCGGTCGGTCCGCCCAAGTCCGAAATAACGCCGGTGAAGCCGGGCACCGTATCGCGCACCGCTTCTATCTCCCGGATTACCGACTCTTCTGAGCGGCTCTGAATCACCCTCCCTTCGTGCTCCGTGATGGAACAGAATGTACAGCCCCCGAAACAGCCCCGCTGGATGGTGATGGAAAACCGGATCATCTCGTAAGCGGGAATGGGTTGATCGGCATAGAACAAGTGCGGTCGCCGCGCATAGGGCAGTTCATAGACGCGGTCCATTTCGCGCGACGCCAACGGCAGAGCCGGCGGGTTAAGCCACAAATCACGGTCGCCATGGCGCTGAACCAGGGCACGCGCATTGCCGGGGTTCGACTCGGCATGCAGAATCCGCGATGCATGGGCATAAAGGATCGAATCACCGGCAACCTGATCGAACGGCGGCAACCGGACCACGCTGCGACTTCTGTCGCCTGCTCCTGCCCCTGCCCGGCGCTCGAAACGCAGAGCAGCGGGCGCTGCCGGCCCAAGCCGCGCCCGATCGGGGACAATCGGCGATGCATACGGATCCTCGGGGGTAGCGGGCTGTCCGGGAACATCGATTCGGGCCGAATCGATCTCAAGCCAGCCTTCCGGAACGTGCTTGCGAAGGAAAGCGGTGCCGCGAACATCGGTAATCGAGGTAATGCGCTCCTTGCCCGCAAGCCGATGCGCGATCTCCACAATTTGCCGCTCCCCATTACCGTACACCAGCATATCCGCCTTTGAGTCCACCAATATTGAGCGGCGCACCTTGTCGGACCAGTAGTCGTAATGCGCAATCCGTCGCAGGCTGGCCTCGATGCCGCCAATAATGACCGGCACATCGGCGTAAACCTCGCGTACGCGCTGGGTGTACACGATGACCGCGCGATCCGGACGCTTGCCGCCGTTGCCGCCTGGCGAGTAGGCGTCATCCGACCGGATCCGTCGATCGGCCGTGTAGCGGTTCACCATGGAATCCATATTGCCCGCGGTAATGCCGAAAAACAGATTCGGCCGGCCCAACGCAGCAAAAGCTTCTCCGCTCCGCCAATCCGGCTGCGCTATGATGCCGACGCGAAACCCCTGAGTTTCCAGCAGACGGCCGATGATTGCCATGCCGAAGCTTGGATGATCCACATAGGCGTCCCCGGTCACAATGATGATGTCACAACTGTCCCAGCCGAGCGCCTCCATCTCGGCACGCGACATTGGAAGCAGCGGAGCTACGCCAAAGCGTGCCGCCCAATACTTGCGGTATGAGAACAAATCAGGAGCGGAGACCATGGAATCCAGCAATAGCGGTTAGATTGGGGAATTATAGCCCCATTGCGTTGTCCGCGTCTGCGACTTGGCCGCAAGCGGCCGGATGGCGGATGCGGCAAGACGGGAAAAACAGCCTGGTATCAGAGCGCTGCGGCAGCCCCGAAGCGGGCAAGCCGCCTGCGTTCGCGTTCGATAAACATGAACTCCAGCGAGCGGTGCACGATGCCCCTGTCGCTGGTGTATCGCCGGATGGCGGCCAGAGAATAGTCGGCACCGGTCAGAATCGCATCCGCCGCCATCAGGCCGCTGCGTACTGCCGGCCCGATACCCTCACAAAGATCGCGGGTTGCGAGTCCGGCCGAATCGCCCACTATGAATGCATTGTCAATGCGGCCAACGCGCACTTCCGACCGGAGGTAATAGCTGTAGCCCTTGGGATCGAAGTCGCCAGCGCGAACCATGCCTGAGCGCATGAGGCGACGCGTGAGCACTTCCCAGTGACTCCAAATATCCTCGCCGCGATGTTTGAGCTGGCTTGCCATTCCGCCGATGCCGACATTGAGATACCCGTCTGCTTTCGGCACATACCAGGAATATCCCGGGAATCCCCGCTCGAAAAACCAGAGGTGGCACCCGCCGTCCTGATATTCGTACGGGAACTCCTGCTCGAGCGTCACGGTCTGCAGCTCCTTGGCTCGTGGATTGGCGGCACGAAACAAGCTGCGGTATACGGGACATTTTGTGCCGCCAGCCCCGATCAGATACCGCGCCCGATACCGGTCGTCGATCACGTAGTACTCCCCTTCCCGGCGGATATCGCGCACATTATGGGTTTCCACTGGCACCCCGGAGCGTTTAAGCAGCCAATCATCGAACTCAAAGCGCCGAATCGAATGTTGTAAGCTGTTCACCCGCAGGCCGATGCCAAAAAGGTGGAAATAAAGACGATCGAAGGAGAGAAAGCGGTGCGGGTAGCTGCGCACATCGATCTCCAGATCACCCACAACTTCCGGCGTAATCCATCCGGCACATAGCTTCGTGCGCGGGAAGCTCTGGGCATCCAAGATCCGGCAGTCCACCCCGTGACGCGCCAGCTTCCAAGCGCAGCTCGACCCCGCGGGGCCGCCACCGACGATCAGAACCTCGCTCGATTCCAAGACTCAGCTCTCTGGTTGATCTGTCGGCGCATAGATATGGTTGCGCGTCCAAGGCACGTTGTTGTTGTTGCGTGGAGCAAAGACCACCTGGAACAGCTGCATGTCGCTGACTCGGAAAGCCGCTATGGACCCAGCAAGATAGAGCCGCCATGCCCGCACGAATGGTTCGTCGAACATTGCCGCCACGCGGTCAGAGGCCTTCTCGAATCTCCACAGCCAGTGCTCCAGGGTGCGGGCGTAATGAAGGCGGAGATTTTCAACGTCCAGCACGGAAAACTCCCAAGGCTCGAATATCTGCATAATTTCGGCCAGGGTCGCAGGGTAGGCGCCCGGGAAAATACGCTTTTCAATCCAGGCGTTCATCGGCTTCGCCCGATTGCGCCCGATCGAATGAATGAGGCCGCGACCGCTGTCCTTGAGACAGCGGTGAATGACGTCGCCTAATTCGCGGTAATGTCCGACTCCGACATGTTCCAGCATCCCGACCGATACAAAGGCATCGAAATCCCCCGAAATGTTGCGGTAGTCGTCCTCAACATATTCCACGAGTCCCTCAAGACCCTCAGCCTTGGCCCGCTCTCGAGCATATACGACCTGCTCGTGCGAGATGTTGTAAGCCCTGACCTTCACCCCGTAATGCCGAGCCATGTGGCGCGCGAGCGACCCCCACCCGCAGCCGGCCTCCACCACCGACTCCCCTGCACGTAGCTGAAGCTTCCGGCAAACGTGATCCATTTTCGCGACCTGCGCCTGCTCGAGCGTCGCGCTGGGTTTGGCAAAATACGCGCAGGTGTAAACCATCCTCTCATCCAGCCAGAGCCGGTAGAAATCGTTGCCGATGTCATAGTGCCTGTGGATATTGTCACGAGATCCCGCAAGCGAATTGGGCCGCGCACGGCGCGTGTGCGAAAGGACGCGCTGAGTCAGGCTGCCGGCCGGCACGGCGGCCAGTGCACGGTAAACAGTCTCAAGAAACTCAACCAGGTCGCCATCGACATTGATGCGGCCGGAGCTGTAACAGTCCCCGAAATGAAGGTCCGGATTGACAATCAGACGCAACAGCGCTCCGCGATCGGCGATGAAAACCCGGGCTATATGCGGATTCGTGCTGCCGGCGACTTCTTCACCATTCCAGAGCAGGAAGCGCACCGGTGGATTTCCCATGGCCTTTAACAACCACTTCAGTAAGCGCCGGTCCGCCTCAAAAACCGAACGCATCGAAAGATCAAACTGGCCGGCCGGGCCAGGCCGAACCCCTGTGTCAGTTGCTTGAACGCCGTCTGGATACGATGGTATATTGCAAAATTCCGCTTTCTTCTTGTTCATATTCCCACCTTCGATCGGTACGCCGGACCGCTGCGCTTCCATCAGAGCTCATATCGGGTATCCTGATATCCTAATCACCCATCCTGCGACTGACAAATTTTCGTTGCGGTTGGTAACAACCAGTCCTAGTCTTGGACATGCACTAATACCTGCCGTGAACGCCGGCCACGGCGGTGCTCCCAGAGATAAATGCCCTGCCAGGCTCCAAGACCCAGGCTGCCATCCATAATCGGTATGGAAATGCTGCTTGCGGTAAGCGCGGACTTGATATGCGCCGGCATGTCGTCATCGCCTTCAGAGTTGTGGGTATAGATTGCATCGCGCTCGGGCACCAAGCGCTTCAGCCATTGTTCGAGATCCTGGCGGACGGCCGGATCCGCATTCTCCTGCACCATGAGGCTCGCTGAGGTGTGCTGGACAAAAATCGTGCACAGGCCCTCATTCACGCCTTCGTCACGCACCACGCTTTGCACCGCGGCCGTTATTTCGTGCAGCCCCTGCCCGCCGGTTGCAACGCTTAATCTTCTGATCATGTGCGCCATTCCTTCGCAGCTGCATCCCTAGCCATTATCCTGCAATGTCCGGCTTCGTCAAAATCTGGCCCGGAAGCTGGGTCTTGCCGGCGTCCAGTCTCGTCGGGCTTCGGCCCATATATCGCCCCCAGTTTGCCAAGCACTCGCTTCACGACGTCAAGAAGGTAACGATTGCGGCCATACATCCGGACTTTCGGTGGGGTTTGCGCCTCGGTCCCTGATGGAATTTGCTGAACGGTCTCCCATCACACGAAAGCACTCGCGGCGCAATGGGTCAATCAGATCAAGCCATTCACGGTCCTACCTGCCTTGCCGTCATGTCAAGATTGCCTGAGCAATCGGTGGAATACCTCCTTCGTTAAATCTGTCTTGGCCTCAATCCGGCCGGTTCGGCGATGCTGCAACCGGCGTGTAGTGCGGCTGGTAGCCTCTTCCGTGGGCCGGGAGCGCCCAGACGGTGCGCGCATTCTTGCTGGCCAGCGCCACCGCCGCCACGTTCTTGTGGTGGCGCGCGAGCAAGCGCCGGAACCAAGTGTCTGTGTCGGTCTTGCGCCCGGACACTTGGACCAGCGCCCGGGCACCGTGGATTAGGAGCGTGCGGAGGCAGCTGTCCCCGCGATTGCCGACGCCAAGCAGGGTGGGTTTGCCGCCGCTTGAGTGTTGCCGGGGCACAAGTCCGAGAAGGGCCGCCAGTTGCCGGCCGTTGGCGAAGGTCTTCCCATTCCCGATTGAGGCCACCAAGGCGCTGGCCGTGATCGGACCGATGCCCCGTATCCGGGCAAGTCTGCGGCTCTTTTCGCTCTGCCGATGCCAGGCTTGAATTTGCGCTTCGAGTTCATCAGCCTCACGGTCCAGCACCGTCAGGCGCGCTGCCAGCCGTGCCATCAGCGAGCGCACGGTGTCCGGCAGACCGTTCTCAATGTCTTGCAGGATCCGGGGAATCCGTTTGGCGATGTGGCAGATGCCTTGCGGAATCACGATGCCGAATTCGGGAAGCAACCCCCGGATTTGGTTGGCCTGCGCAGTCGGCAGATCCGCATCCCCTGCCCTCCATTTGCATCCCGGCGCCCCCCTATGCACGCATGACACCAGTGGAACCTCAGTCCGCAGCGACTATTCCACGCCTACGCACCACACTGACAGTCATCAGGACAGGGACACCCCCAGCAATTTTCCGATCAGGAAGGTGGCAGCAGCGGCTGTGCCACCAATGAGCACCATGCGCAGCCCGCTGCGCCAGGCGCGCCTTCCGGTGAACAGGCTGAGCAGCGCGCCCACGGAAAACAGCGCTACAGCCACCAACACCGCGGCCACTGGCAGGGCACGACTCCCGAGCTTCAGCATGAACGGTACCAATGGAATCACGCTGCCCAGGGCGAAGGCCGCAAAGGACGATGCTGCCGCACCACAGGCCGAACCCAGATCATCCGGGTTAAGGCCGAGCTCTTCCCGCGCAAGGGCATCAATTGCGTGGTCGTGATCCCGGATCATTTCCTGTGCCACGTGCCGCGCTTCCTCCAGCGCCAACCCGCGTGCGTTGTAGATCAAGGCAAGTTCTTCCGCCTCTTCCTGGGGGTATTCGTCCAGCTCCTCGCGTTCCAGACCGATCTGATATTCATACATTTCGCGCTGGGAGCGCATCGAAATGTACTCTCCTGCCGCCATCGAGAATGCGCCAGCAAGGAGTCCGGCCACACCAGAAAGCAGGATAAACTTCACACCGGTACCCGCGCCTGCGACACCCATAATCAGACTCGTGTTCGACACCAGGCCATCATTGACTCCGAATACCGCTGCCCGCAGCTTGCCGCCACCACCGATGCCGACGTGCCGGTGACCGATATCCTCGACCGATACGGGCATGGGATGGCCATGAGCCAGCGTTGCTGCGCTATAGACCGCCATGCCGCGGACCTTGAGCGCCGCCAGAATCGGGCGAAGCCGCCGGGGACCGAGATACCGGATCAACACCGCAACCAGCCGAACTCGCAGCGAGGGCGAATAAGCCAAGGGCAGAACCGCGCCGCTGCGGCGTATCCGGTCCTCCCAGATTCCGGCCTGTGCCTCTGCCGCGCGTGCAAGATTCTCAAAAAGAGTCGACTTGACCGGATCGGATTCGGCAAGGGCCATGATCCGGTACAGATACGACGACTGCTTTTCTTCGTTCCAGCTTTCTATGTAAGCCATGGCGTGCTGCCGCGGGACAAGGAAACCTAAGGCGCAGGACATCGCACACAGTGCGCCATTATACTAGTGTATGGCTAAAGCGCGGTCCACCTGGAACAACACCGGAATCTGAGCCGCCGTCTCGCAGAAAATTGATGGAACGTCACCTCGGCATCCGACTGCGTTTACGGAGCAGTTGCGTTCATGGCTCTGCGGCATGGCCCCGCATCCCGTGACCACGTTCATCGTCGGTCTGCGAACCGGGAACTGACGGCTGCTGGACGAAGGTGTCTCCACCAGGGCGGGTCGCCATCGGCATCTTCGGGTCCGAATTCTATTTAACTGGTCCGGGCAACTGCGCGCCGCACGGAAACGGAAGACAGGTCACCCGCGCAACGGTCGGAGCGACACGATCGGCGCAAACGGACACCGGACTGGCTGGCGTCAACGCGGCGACACGGGGTCAGCTTTCAATCGCAAGATCCCGGAAATGCGTTTTCCGACGCAAATGCCGCCGATAACCCGCGATCATCACAGGCAGGCCCACTGCTGACTGTGCCTGCCGTGCGTCGTTCGGCTTGTCTGCCCTCCGGTGGTATGCTTTCCGGTAATTGGGCGGATGCGGACGCAAATTTTCATGGATGTGACTGGAGTGACGATCGTCGGATGCGGAGATATCGGCACGCGGGTGGCGGCTCTGTGGCAGACGCGTGGCGCAACGGTGGCCGCCCTATCCCGCAGCGCCGCGAGCACGCAGCGTCTGAGCGCCCTCGGGATCAGGCCACTGCCCGGGGATCTGGACGAACCCGATTCGCTCTCGAGCCTGGAAGTATCGGGCCACCTGCTTTACTACTTCGCCCCACCTCCACGGACAGGTCAGACCGACCCGCGCATGCGGGCAATGCTGGACTCTCTGTCGAGCCAAACGAACCCGGGAAAGGTGGTGTACATCAGCACCACTGGCGTGTACGGTAACAGCCGTGGCACATGGGTTACTGAAGATGCGCCTGTAAACCCTCAAACTCCGCGCGCCCAACGGCGTCTTGATGCGGAAAGCGCCGTGCGTGATTGGGGGCGCAGGCGGAATGTTACGGTAGTCATTCTGCGCGTACCTGGAATATACGGACCAGGCCGCCTGCCGGTGGAGGCAATCCGTTCGCGACGGCCGGTAGTAAATGAAGGCGAATGCGGCTTTTCCAATCGCATTCATGCTGACGATCTGGCCCGCGTCTGCGTGGCAGCCGCAGAGCGGGGCCGTGCGGATACTATATACAATGTGAGCGATGGACGACCCGGAACCATGACGGAGTACTTTAACCGAGTTGCAGACCTTCTCGATCTGCCGCGGCCACCAGTGGTGAGCCGTGCCGAGGCAGGGCAAGTCCTGAGCCCGGAGTTGCTCTCATACATCGACGAGTCGCGGCGCATCGACAACCGGCGAATGCGCGAGGATCTCGGCGTCGCGCTTCTTTATCCCGACCTTGAGACATGGTGCAAGACAATGATTCCCCGTGGAAGATAGCGCGGGCACGGGGAGCCACACCCTGGTTACATTCCAGCTCCGGGTCGTCCCCGCGCCATGTCCGGATCGGCGTTGCCAAGACATTGGCAGCGGCCAGCTTGAGCATTGAGCCAGCCTGAAACTTTGGCAGCAGCCCTCTGGACCCGGCTGCGACAACACTACAACCAGCACCCTATGCAATAGGGCGTCTTAAAGGGTGCATCCATGATACTCGGCTGCGATTCTGTTCCTAAATGCCTGCGCACACCTGCACATGGCATTTATCCGCGCTTGGCTTGCATGCTTGCGCATCCGATTCAAACCCCTTGACGCTCAGTTGCGCCGGAGAACGCGCCAGCAGAATCTGCTTCGGCATGGCCAATGCTCAGAACACCGGAAATGCCGAGCTTATTCGGCATCATGAACAGGCGCTGATCCTCGAATTCATGTTTGCTTTCGGATCACCCAGCTGCTAATGCTCCAGCCATCACCTCTAACCGGCAGCAGCCATGCGCAGCACAGCATAGAGTTCCAGGATCGGACCGACCAGCGGCTGCATCTTCCTTGCCATGACCGTCCCGACTGCAGTGGTGTGTGAAAAAATTGGATTAAGTAGGGTTTCGCTCACATATGACAGTGCCAGCACCGCAACAATCTCGCGCTCGAGATCAGGGACCACTCCCACCAGCTGCGCGAGCGGTCCGGCATCAGCCGGCCCTTGGGCCGCATCCTCATATCGGGCCCGGGCCCGCTCTATGACCGCATTCATGTCCCGTGGCGCATCTGCAAGCGGAGCGGAACCACGAAAGTAACTGCCGATGACGTTCATGATACCGACTGCCGCCTCCTGGCTGGCCGGCTTACGCAGTATGCGCTCAGATACAGCCAGGAAACTCTGGCCCTGGCAGCCGAGCATGCGCAGCAGCAGCGCCGCATACTCGTTGCCGGCACGCACCAGCGGGTCAAGAACTACGCGTTGCTGCTCAAGGTCGCCGCGCGCGGCAACCTCCTCGGGCAGTGCGTCCGGAGTAGACTCGAGAAACCCCAGATGATAGATGTTCTTGCTGCGGCCTCTTTCCCAGATCCGCCTGCGCGTGTTTTCATCGACAAGTCCGGGCTGCAGCACCAACCGGACCGTTGCAATGATCGAGAGCGGCTCCGTCTCGAACGGCAGATAATCGACCAGGTATGCAGCCAGCACTTTGCCAATGCGTCCATTGACGACTTGCTCGCGGGCCAGCATGCAGCGCGCAATCTCGGGGGTCGGAAGCGCCCACCAGGCGCGGCGTGCAAGCTCGTCGGTCAGGCCGGCAGCCCCAGCAACAGCCACCACCGCTTCCGGCTCCCCCAGCAGCAGCAGCTCGGCCAAACGGGCGTCGCGGGCTTGGCCCATGCGGGTCCAGCGCTGCAGAAACGCCGGATACCCGCCAGGCGAGCCGAGCACGTGCCCGGAGAGCAGTTCACGCACACGGCGCAGGTACTGGTCCGGATGACCCGTGGGCTTCAGGCGGACAACGGCTTCCTGTTCCCCGCACAACAAGCCGTATACCGTCATGTTCTGGTCGTCCACGCGGATCGCTTCGATCGGGTTGGCAAGCAGGACATTCAGACGCAGCAGGTCTTCATCGCTCAGTTGCATGATTCACCGGGCGGCATGCATGCCGCCGCCTGCCTCCTAATTGAGCTGGACCCGCTGGCCCCAGGGTACCGGGGCCTTTCCCTTTACCAGCCAGATCACTGGAAACACCGGTACATCCCGCGGAAATTCGCCCTCGGCGTCGGTGAAATACAGCACGAGATCCGGCTGTCGATCCTGCGCCTTCAGCCATGCAAACGGCGGTATAAAACTGGTACCACCCCCACCCGAAAGCGATTCCGGCAATGTCAGCTCCTCCCATGGCTCGTACCGCCACGGGCCGTCTTCACTGAGCTTGTCGTCGCAACCAAGCAGCGTGACGCGGGCCCGCAACTGCCCCTTAAGCGCGTTAACCTCCGCCAGGAACTCGTGCATTTCCTTGTCACCGATGGAACCGCTCGTGTCGAGCACTATTGCGAGCTCCACCTGGGTGCTGCGCAGGCTCGGCAATATTGCCGCGCCCTCGCGGCGCGACGGTCGCATGAAACTGTAATCATCTCGGGCACTCGCACTCATGTACCGCGCCAACATCATTCGCCAGGGAAGCCGGGGCTGAAGCAGTTGGTCAACCATGCGGGCCATCGAAGCGGTGAGTTTCCCGGCCTGCATCGCCTGCTGGGCCGCACCGGCCAAACGCTGGCGCCACTGGACGCTCATCGCTTCGCGCTCGCCTTCGGTCAGCGGGGCTGGCATCGCCGCGCCTGCATGGCGCCCTTCGGATGCCGCACCGCTGTCCCGATTCCCGGGCTGCGACCCCTCCGGCTGCCGCTCGCCGCGATCCTGATCGTGCTGACTCCCTCCAGACCCGTCGTCGCGGCTATCGGATTCATCGTAGAGGTGCTGGTCGAGCGGCTCCTGGTTGTCGTTTTCCTGTATGCAGGGATAGATCTCTTCGGCGGTCATCCCTTCAAAACTGTCGAGCAGCAATACTCCTGGCGGCGGAGTCAGGCCATCGGCCACGAGCATCGGATTCACGGCGTAATCGCAGGCAAGGTCCCATCGTCGCCTTACGCGGTGCTGGCGCCGCACAAAATGGGACAGCGCGCAGTGCAGCGCTTCATGGGCGAGCACGAACTGGGTCTGCTCCAGACTGAGGACGCCGATATAGTCACGGTTGTAGTAAAACGCGCGGGCATCGGTTGCCGTGGTATCACACCATGCCGGATCAGCGGCAACCAGCGGTAGCCGCAGCACCAGCGACCCGAGAAACGGCTTGTCGAGAATCAGCCGCGTTCGTGCCGCCGCGAGCTTGGTTTCGACATCATCCTTTGCGGCCATGGCCCCTACATTTCAAAAAGCATCACATCCGCAATGTGCTTCGCCCAGTTTCCGAACTGCGGAAGCGCAAACAGCTTGCGACCCACAGCGCGCTGCATGTCCGAAACCAGCATCACACCCATTTCCCGCTGCGGGAATTTAAGCGCGTAATCGAGAATATGCCCATAGACACGGCTTTCATCAGCGCTGTCTCGTGCACGCACTGCGCGTCCGACAAGCGCGCTTGCCACCGCATACTGGAGGTCGGTCTCGCGCGGCACCGCTACGGCATCTCCGTCTATTATTGCATCAATGTCCGGGAGATGGTCGAGATTGTCAATGAAAGCCCCCAGCTCTATCGCCGCCGCCGGCCCGACGCAGGCCTGCAACGCGCCACGCAGCAGTTCCGGCTGATCACCGAATTTGCGCAACGCACGGTGCGCAAATTCCCAGGAGCGGGGACTCGGAAATGCAACCGGATTGTGTGCCGTATCGAAGTCGAACAACAGTTCCGGCCTGAATCTCAAAAACGCGATGATGCGCTCGTCAATGCCGTTCGCATAGGCCCAGCTGACCCAATCGTCGAGGTGGGTTTCCACCTCGAAATGGGAGAACCGATTGGCAAGCGGCGCCGGCATGCTGTAGGTGACGCCGCGGTCTCCCTGGCGATTGCCAGCCGCAAATATCGCCCATCCATCTGGAATCCGGTAAGCACCGAGGCGCCGGTCTAGAATAAGCTGGTAGGCAGCGGCCGAAACCGTCGGCGCAGCCGAGGTGATCTCGTCCAGAAACAGGATACCGGCTTCTCCATGGCGTGCGGCGTCGGGCAGCATCGCGGGAATTGCCCATTCCACCAGGTCATTGACCCGGAACGGTATGCCGCGCAAATCGGTCGGCTCCATCTGTGACAGACGGATGTCGATGACGGGAACGGCGTGCCGCAGACCGACCTGCACGACCATCTGGGATTTCCCCACCCCTGGGGGCCCCCACAACATGACCGGCGTATGGTGGCCATCCCGGGTGCTGGTGAATTCCCGGTCAAGAATCGAAAGCAGATGCAAGGGACGCATAACTTCTCCGAATTGCTGCGCCCGATAGCGGGCGACATGTCCAGCAGTATAAATTTAGTATTGATCCAGGGCAAAACAGGCAATCAGAATCCATACTGCACACGCGATGGGTCCGCATACCCCGTTTCCTTGGCGGGAATTCTGGCAATCCGCAGCTGGCCGAAAAGTCCCCACCACCGTCTGCAAGTACCGCTTCCCGACGGAAAGGACTTCAGAGCAATCGGGGGGCAGGGCAATCATAAAGGCTTAAGGCACAAATGACCGGGGTCCGAGCGGAGAAGCTGGCACCGGAAGCCCCTGGCTAAGGCTCGGGAAATTCGTCCAGCTTCGGAAAATCAGTGGCAAACCGATCGATCCACTCAATTGCCGCTTCTTGCCGGGTCAATTCGCGTCCTTCTCGTTCGCTTACCCTCTGCCGGTACTGCTCGATGCAGTAAACCTGCCAGATCATACGCGCGCGGAAGCGATCAATCCGGATCGAGAATTTCACGCCCGCAACGAAATGGTCATTGTCGGACTCACACCACATGATCCGGCCCTCGCATTCCAGAAGCGGCTGTACCAGCGGAATGCGCAGCTGAATGACCGCGCCCGGATTCAAGGCCAGGCGCGAAACAAACACCAGCCCGGCAGGTCCGATTTCTCGCAGATAGTCACCGCAGGGAATCGTGACTGAGTCGAGGCATAAAGGGCCTCCGACGTCGTTTAGATCCGAGTTTGTATTCGGCATGAACCCTCTTTTGGGCGCACTTGCAGCCCACCGTAGGGTCATGCAGAAAATATGCCAGACCTCCGAATCCGGACTGCTGCCGCCGAAATACCGGAATTGCTGCTTTTTCCGTGCATTACGCTCGCAGATTCTCGGCCAGCGGTTGCGGACCGGGCGCAGAACGCGCCCGGCAATGCGCCACGGTGCGGCCAGCGGCGTCAAGCCCGGCTTGCAGCCATGATCGGCCGCATGCCCGCTTGCCTATCCCGGTTCCGTACGGCGGAGCTGTTTGCGAAGCACCCTCAGAAAAGTCCGGATGCGGTGCGCGTTGGTTCCGAGATCGCTTACGCCGACACGCGATGTCGAGCGCAGGTCTACGCGCGCGCCGGATGCTACGGGCCGGATGCGCACAACAATATCGTCGGTAAATCCGAACCAGAAAGTCGTGTCGGTCGCCTCGATGCGGCCTGCATCCGGAACGGCCGCAACAATGTGCCAGCCCAGGGAACGCGCAGCACGAAGGGCATCCCGGAAAGCCTGGGCCGGGGAAACCGGAAGTATCGCCGGCCTGATATATGGATAAGCGCGTTTCTGGAGCAGTGCGACCCGCGGACCTCCGTAAGTGCTGGAATCCGGTGCAGAACGCCGCAACGGCAAGATCGCGACAAAGACCGGCGGATCGCGCGTATCAGTCGTTATATCGTGGATTGGTGGAAGCGTGTCCGCCAGGTAGAGCCAGTGAAGCGGGACCGCGAAGACTGGCAGGCTTACCGCTAGAGCTAGAACCGCTGTTACCACCACGCGCTGTCCCGCACTCCTGCCGGACCAAATCAGGGTTGCGAGCGCCAACACGCTGGCGACGACGGCAAGGCCGGCCGCCACAGCCAGGATCGCGAACCCCGCGGTAAAAGGCCACCACCCCAGCCTATGTCCAAAGCCCGACATGGCTGCGAGCACTGCAGCCAGGAGCGCGAGCGCCAGGGCAATCCACGCTGGCCGCGCGCCTGGCTGTTTCGTGTCGCCTTGTCCCACATTCCCTGACTCGGTCGAAGTTGTCATGGTTACCCTCCTGGCACACCGCGTCCCCCTTTGACAGGGTGAACCCACCTCAATCCCGGGCGACCTGCAGCACGATCTTGCCGATGTGCATACCGCCCTCCATCATAGCGTGAGATTGCGCCGCCTGCTCCAAGGGGAATGTGGCATGCACGACGGCGCGGATCTGGCCGGCTTCCAGCAGCGGCCAGACTCTCGCACGCAGCGAGCGTGCGATCGCCGCCTTGAACTCAACGGGACGCGGCCGCAGCGCAGATCCGGTAAGCACCAAACGGCGGCGCAACACCTGATCTATGTCCACCATCGCCTCGCGTCCGCCAAGATAGGCTATGAATACAAGACGACCATCATCCGCCAGCGCCCGCAGTTCTCTGGCAACATAATCACCACCCACCATGTCCAGAATTACATCGACGCCGCGATCTTCCGTGAGGGCCTTCGTGACCGCAACAAAATCTTCCGATTTGTAATTGATTGCGCGCTCCGCGCCCAGGCGCTCGCAAGCGAGGCATTTCTCCACGCTCCCGGCGGTTGCAAACACCCGGTGACCGAGGGCGCGTGCCAACTGGATCGCACACACCCCGATTCCGCTGGCACCGCCCTGGACCAGCAGGCTCTCTCCCGGACGGATGGCCGCCCGGTCAAACACATTGCTCCAGACCGTAAAGAAGGTCTCCGGCAAAGACGCAGCCTGGGCCCAGTCCATTCCGCGCGGAACGGGCAAACATTGCCCGTTCGGGACAACGCAATATTCGGCATAACCCCCTCCGGACACGAGCGCACACACGCGGTCACCCACCCGCCACATAGGGGTGCCCGGACCAGCATCGACGATGGTGCCCGCAATTTCGAGTCCGGGTATCTCGGTCACCCCGTCCGGAGGCGGATATAGTCCCTTGCGCTGCAGGATATCGGGACGGTTGATGCCAGCAGCCGCGACTTTGACCAGAACCTCTCCGGCGCCCGGGGTCGGCGTCGGACGGCTGACCATGGCAAGGACTTCTGGTCCGCCGGACGCAGTAATCGCAACAGCACGCATGGTGGCCGGGAGCTTCAATCTATCCACGATCATCTCCTTACGATGCCGCCGTGACGTACACACCTAGGCTCCTGTCAGGCGACGCAGGGTCAGCCGGATCCCGCGCCGGCAGCGAAATCGGTCCAGTGCTTCTCGATCCACTCCAGGGCGGCCTGCTGTTGGGTGAGGCCACGGCCTTCCTGCTCCAGGACTCTGCGCCTGTATTCATCGATGTGAAATACCATCTCGATGATCTGCGCGCGCGCCTTTTCATCCGCATTGATGAATTCGGCGCCGACGACAAACTGCAGGGTCATTTTCTTGCACCACGCCACTCTGCCCAGAACTTCGAATACGGGACGGCTCGGCGGTATGCGCAGCCGGATTACCGTACCTGGCCGCAGTTCAACCATCGAGTTGAACGATAGCCCCCCGCGACTGATATTGTTGAGATACAGGGTTTCGCTGGCCACCACCTCCTCGAGCGATACGGATACGGGCAGGCCGGAAGGATAACGGATGTAGCTTCGCATGTGGTCTCTGCTTGTTTGTTTTGCTTGTTCTTCAATAATACGACTGCGCCACCAGCACCAAATGGCTCGTGGCGGTTCGAGCCATCGACATCGGATCAGGGGTCCGGCGGCACTTCCGGCCCCAATCCTGATTCTAGGACAGATCCGGGCAATCAGCTCGTCAGGGACAGGCCTCGGCTGATAGCTCCATGAGCTCAGCGAGATACTCCCGCCCCGTGAGCCCTGCCACGAGATCCCAGCAATTCACAACCGCGAGACGGGGCCCGCCCGGCGGCATGGCGTGACTGCGCGCGGGCCGCTCTGCATCAAACGTGATCTGGACGCTCGAGATCCCCGCCTGCGCAAGCAGGGCAGAGATCCGGTATCGGTCGAACTGCGGAAGCAATGATCCGGGCTTTCCGAAAAGCACGACGCTGTAGCCGGTGCGGCGGCAGCTGTCCGGAAATTTCCAGACACGGTGCGCGTACAGTCCGACCACGGACTGCAACCATCCGCTCCCGTAAAGGTCAGGCCACTGGTCGGCGAAGCGCAGATGCACCTCAATGATCGTGCCGCCGATCATTTCCAAATTCACACAGCCCGTATATCCGCGCAGATGGTGCCGCAACCAATCGCCACAAACAGCTTCTATGTCGGAGCGCGGCTCCGCGAGCACGGTCCAGTAGTCGAACATGCCGTGCTCGAGCGCCCTGCCCACGACGTGGCGCCACCAGACCGGC